>JAEESO010000059.1 GCA_016286385.1 Bacteroidales bacterium
TACAAAATTAAAATTTTTGCCTCGTGTATGCAAGAGACTGTAATAGAATGTGGTGGAAAAGTTATCAACAATGGCCCTCCAGGGGTCTGGGGGGCCATTATCACGTGGTGCTATGGGAAAACGAATTTTTGAGCGATTTACATCGACGGAGTGATGAGAACTCGCCAGCCTCCACCTTCTCCGGCAGGCTCAATATATCCCTTTTCTTTGAGGGAGCCCAGAAGGCGCTGGACCGCGGATTTATTGATGCCGAGTTCTTCCTTCAAGCCGTCAATGGTAACCGAAGGCTGGCTCTGCATGATCCGGAGAATCTTGGCGTAATTCGGCGTGCGGAATTCGACTCGCTGGCCATCGTACCACCAGACGTTTTCATTCGGCTCGGTGACAAAGCGGACGTCGTTGTATATCTCTTCCGCCACCAGGGCCGTGAAGTATTTTGAGAAGGGACGGATGCGGTCAAGGGGCGCGTGTGCGCCGATGCTGGGCGTTGCACCTACTTCCAAATCGGCCTGGTGGAGAGCCTCCAGGTATTCTTTCTTTCCGCGGCTGCGCACTACAATCATCGGGTAGTCGTGACGTGCCAGGATGAAGTTGACAATTAGGCGGGCTATACGGCCGTTGCCGTCCTCGAAGGGGTGGATGCGTATGTAGCGGTAGTGGAAGAGAGCCGCCAACTCAACGGGGCTGAGTTTGCCCTTGGCTTCTTCTTCGTTGTACCAGTCCACCAGGTCGGCCATCAGGGCGGGAGTCTCTTCCGGTGAAGCGTATTCGAAGCGGTCTCCGTAGCGGGTAATCACGCTGTTCGGACGGGTCTTGTACCGTCCGGCGTGGATGACGTAGCTGGTCTGCTGGCCACCGGGGAGCTCACGATAAACGGTGTAGTCCTCGCGGAGCAGCACTTTATGGAGCTGGCGGATGAAGTTCTGCGTGAGAGGCATTTCTTTGATGAGAGCCTGCTCCTGCATCATCTTGAGGCCGACGTTGCTGGCTTTCATCTCCTCCAGATCTTTCATTTCGGCTTCGCCGACGACCTTGCCGAAAAGCAGCAGGAGTTCCGTCTGGCCATAGGTCAAAGTGTTGCCTTCAATGTGGTTGCTATTGAAGTTGAAATCTACGGTGAACTTGCGGCTCAAGCGCTCGCGGTCCCTCTCGGAGAGGGGCTGGATAGCGCGCCAGGCTTCAATGGCTTTTGCTATGTTGAGGTACTTCATAGACCAAAATGTTTGCTAATTGGTGGTAAAGATACCACTTTTTAATGGAAATTTCAAAACTATTTCTTCTTAAAGGCTTCTTCCATCTTCTTGATGGCGTCTTTCTTGGCGGATTCGGTGATGTCGATGTAGGGGCGCATGGACTTGTAGTCGCAGTGGCCGGTGAACTTCATGACCACATCAGGTGCGATGCCGTTGGAGAGGGCGAAGCAGATGAAGGTCTTGCGGCCGGTGTGGGTGCCAACCTGGGACCATTTGGGGAAGACGTCATCGTGCCGTACTCCGTTGCGGTAGAGGGTGATCTTGACGGGCGTATTGAATTCGCAGATCTCGCAGAGGTCTTTGAGGCAGCGGTTCATCTGCTGGTTGGTCATGTACGGGAGGGCGCGGTTGCCGGGGAATTCTTTGTCTTTGTACTTCTCCAGGATAGCCAGAGCGTTTTGGTGGAGGACGATGGGCAGGCGGTCGTGGGTCTTCTGGGTGGTGATGGTTAGGACGCCATCGTGGATGTCAGTTCGCCTGACCTCAACGACATCGGAGTAGCGGAGGCTGGTGAATGCGCAGAAGCAGAAGAGGTCGCGGGCGATGGACATGCCTTCGTGCTCGATGACTTTCTTCTCGTACTCCTTGCCGTTCATATCGTGGAGTTTGAGCTTGGTGCCGGTCTTGGGAATCTCGAGATTGAAGACTTTGTCCAATTCGTCCTGCGTGAGGAAGATGACGGGCTTTTTGACGGTCTTGAAGACGGGCTCGTAGGACTCTATATCGCGCACCTGCGTGTATTTCTTACGTATGGCCCAGCGGAGGAACCAGGCGAGGTTCTTGTAGACTTTTTCGGCTGAACTCTCCTCCAGGCCGGCAGTGGAGCGGAGGTAATTGATGAATTTGTCGATGCCGTTCTGGTCATAGAAGTCCAGGCCCACGTTTTTCTTGAACTTATTCAGGTGGTTCTTGAGGGACTTGACCATCTTGCGTGTCTCCATGCTCCACTCTTTGATGCGGCTCTCTTCGTTGATGAATTCGTCCATGTAGTCAACGGCCGGCTTTACCTTCACCTTAGGCTCCTTTTCCTCAGCAGCCGCTACCTTCTTTTCGATGACCTCCTCGCTGTCCTTGCTGCTGATGGCGGCGATCTTTGCTGCGTTTTTGTTCATGACCTTCTGGAACTCCTTGAGCATTGCCTCGGAAGTGGGCTTGTCATCCAGGGTGAGGTCGTACATTGTGAAGTGGGTGCGGATATCCGCGATGCGGGAATTGATGACGCGGTAGTCCTTGCCTTCTTTATTGATGGCGCCGTGCTTGACCTGCTCTTTGACGTCATCCCATTTGTCGGCGCTGCAGGTGTAGCCGATGAGCTTCTGCAGGCGGGTGCCGCGGATGTTTATGTCGGCCCTGATGGGGCACTCTCCCGACTTGTTGATGTCGTTCTTTTTGAGGTAGAATCTGATCTTCATACGCTTCCTTTTTGGCTTCCGGTGTAGTGTTCAGTATTACGTAGTAATACCAGGGGTTTTGGGTTGTCCGTCCCAGTTGGGAAATCGGCCTTGTAGCTACGTGAGAGGGCGATTTTGGGGTTAATCTGGGACGCTCCTGGGCTTCCGTCCCAGTCCGTCCCACTTCCGTCCCACTTTTTTACTACACGCAAAGTTAGCGTATTACTTTCTAATTCGCAAATATTTCTGCAAAATGTTGTGTTTTCGGAAGTTACGAGAATTTATTTGCGGTTGTTTACCGTCTGTTATTTTCAGTTCGATTCTTCCCAGCACCACATAATAAGCCGCTGATTTTCAGCGGCTTATTTTGTTAATGAACGCCATTTTCGAATAAATAATTATTCTTCGTCGTCCATAAGAAACATCCATGAAAAGTGAGACTTTTTCGGCAGAAATATTTGTTTACTGCCAAAAATGTCTTATTTTTGTACCCAGATTCTGTGAACGATGACCACAACGGAAAGGATCATACAGTACGCGACCCTGCAGCAGGGGCCCTTCAAGAAGAAGGACCTGGCCGCCTGGCTGTCCAATGCCTCCGGAGCGGCTGATACCAGTCTGCAGAAGCAGCTGGAGCGCCTGGTCGCATCCGGCAGGCTCACCAAGACCGGATGGGGCTCATATCAGCTCAGTACGGAGCCCAAGCCCCGGTACTTCCTTACCCTGAAGCCGCAGACCCGGGAGATGGGCGCATACCTTCGGCAACGCTACCCGCTGGCCGATTTCTGCATCTGGGACGCCTCCAGCGTCATTCCCTTTATGCTCCACGTGCCCAATATCAATATGGTCATCGTGGACGTAGAACGTTTTCTGCAAGAGTCCTTCCCGGACGCCCTCCGGGAGAAATATCCAAGCCTGCCGGTCCTTCCCAATCCTACCCGGGAAGAGTTCTTCAAGTTCGGCAGCACCTCCGGCTGCATCGTCCTGCATACTCTCACCACTGAATCCCCGCTGGACAGCTTCGAAGGCGTCCCCGTCCCGCAGATGGAGAAAATGCTGGTAGACATCGTCCTCAACCCGGAATTTGACTTCCTGCAAGGCAGCGAACTCAGCAGGGTTTACCGGGAAGCCTTCACCACTTACGACATCTCCCGCCCGCGTCTGCTCCGCTACGCCCAGCGCCGCGGGTGCCTGGACAAAATACAGCGACTGATTGACCGTACAACCAACACCAACCATGATTGACCCCAGAAGCAGAAGCCTGGAATGGATTCAGCAGGCAAAGCAGAATATCCCCGGAATACTTGACACGCCCCTTGTAGAGAAGGCCATCCGCGCCCTCTCCCTACTGGAATCCCTCGTCCGGTCCGGCTGCCCCTTCATCTTCAAAGGCGGTACGGCCCTGATGCTCCACTTGGACACCTCCCGGCGACTCTCCATCGATGTGGACATCGTCTGCCCTCCGGGCACCGACATCAAGCAGTACCTGGGCAAGTTCGGCCAGGAGTACGGCTTCACCGACGCCGAGGAGATTGAACGCATTTCCCGTAACGGCGTTCCCAAATCTCACGCCGAATACCACTATGCCGTCTCGTATCCCTCCGGCCATCCCACGGACAAAATCCTGTTGGATGTCCTCTACGAAGATATTCACTACAATCAGGTCGTGAACTTTCCCATCGCCAGTCCACTGCTCATTCAGGACGGTGACCCCGTCACGGTCCCGTGCCCCAGTCTCGCTGATATGCTGGGCGAGAAGCTCACCGCCTTTGCCCCGCACACCACCGGAATCCC
>JAEESO010000060.1 GCA_016286385.1 Bacteroidales bacterium
GATGCCCATGCAAACATCACCTTCCGCAAAACCTGGCTCAAGGAAGACCGCCTCTTCGCCCCCGCCATGTTTGAGGGCAATGCCAAGGTGGTTTACAATTGGGGCAGGCGTATCCACGCAGGTGTAACCTTCGACGGCCAGACGGAAAGGACTGCCGTCCTTGGAAGCCTTCCGGGTTATGCAGACCTTGGCCTTCTTGGAGACATTCAGATGACCACCAAACTGGGCCTCTGGCTCAAGGTAGGAAACCTTCTTGACCAGACCGTCCAGAGGGTTCCTTTCTACGCGGAAAAGGGTATCTATTTCACAGTTGGAGCAAGGCTCATTTTGTAGCTTTTTCCTATTGTTTTTCCGCTCATTTTTTGCTATCTTTGTACGTTTTAGAGAATACGTATAAAAATGGCAGATATTGAGCAAATGAAAGAGGCCGAACAACAGTATTCGGCAAACAGTATCCAGGTTCTAGAAGGCCTTGAGGCCGTACGCAAACGCCCTTCCATGTACATCGGTGACATTGGAGAGCGCGGCCTTCACCATCTTGTGTATGAGGTGGTGGACAACTGTATAGATGAGGCCATGGCCGGCTACTGTTCAGACATAGACGTCCAGATCCTTGAAGATAATTCAATCCGCGTAAAGGATAACGGCCGAGGCATCCCTACCGGTATGCATGAAAAAGAACACAGAAGCGCCCTTGAGGTGGTTCTTACCGTGCTCCACGCCGGCGGTAAGTTTGACAAAAACAGCTACAAGGTGTCCGGCGGTCTTCACGGCGTGGGTGTCTCCTGCGTTAACGCCCTCAGCGATCTCCTTGTTGCAGAAATCCACCGTGAAGGAAAGATCTTCGTCCAGAAGTATTCCAAGGGTAAGCCCATTACTGAGGTTCAGGTTGTTGGCACTGCGGAAGATACCGGTACCACCATCACCTTCCACCCTGATGCCACCATCTTCACCCAGACAATAGTCTACAAGTACGACACCCTGGCAAACCGCCTCCGTGAACTTGCATACCTCAACAAGGGCATCCGCATCACGCTCACGGACACCCGTGAACTTGTGGATGAATTTGAAACCGCAGAGGATGGTGAACGCAAGGCCACCGGAAAGCAGGTTTTCCGCTCGGACGTATTCTACAGTGAGCAGGGCCTGAAGGAGTTCATCGATTACCTTGACGCCGGCGCTCCCAAGCTCATCCCGGAGCCCATCACGGTAAATTCAGACAAAGTCATCCCCATTGACATAGCCCTCCAGTACAATACCGGCTTCAGCGAGCGTATATATTCATACGTGAACAACATCCACACAATTGAAGGCGGTACCCACCTCCAGGGCTTCAAGATGGGCCTTTCCCGTTCCCTGAAGAACTACGCAGAGAAAAACAACCTCCTCTCCAAGTTCAAGGGAGACCTTAGTCCGGAAGACTTCCGCGAAGGCCTTACCGCCATCATTTCCGTGAAGGTGGCAGAGCCCCAGTTCGAAGGCCAGACCAAAACCAAACTCGGTAATCCTGAGGCAACATCGGCCGTATCCCAGGCCACTGCAGCCGCTATGGACCAGTACCTTGAGGAGCACCCCAAGGAGGCCAAGACCATCGTAGAGAAGATTGTCCTTGCCGCTACGGCCCGCGCCGCCGCCCGTAAGGCCCGTGAAATGGTCCAGAGAAAAACTCCCATGGGAGGCGCCGGAATGCCCGGTAAGCTTGCCGACTGCTCAGACCATGATCCGGAGAAATGCGAACTATTCCTTGTTGAGGGAGACTCCGCAGGCGGTACCGCCAAGCAGGGCCGTGACCGCCGCATCCAGGCAATCCTCCCGCTCCGTGGTAAGATCCTGAACGTGGAGAAAGCCGCCCAGGACCGCGCCTTCGAGAGCCAGGAGGTACGTAACATCTACACCGCCCTTGGCGTAACCGTGGCCCAGGAGGACGAATCCGGAGAAAAGCACATGGACCTCTCCAAACTCCGTTATCACAAGGTTATCATCATGACGGATGCCGATGTAGACGGTTCCCACATCGCCTGCCTCATCCTTACCTTCTTCTTCCGTTACATGTTTGACCTCATCAAGAACGGATACGTCTACCTTGCCACTCCGCCGCTCTATCTTGTGAAGAAGGGCAAGGAGGAGCGTTACTGCTGGACAGACGCCCAGCGTGAAGCCGCAACCGCAGAACTTGGCCGCGGTACGGACAAGGGTGTAACCGTGCAGCGTTACAAAGGTCTTGGTGAGATGAGTGACACCCAGCTTTGGGAAACCACCATGGATCCTGCAAGGCGTGTCCTTCGCCAGATCACCATAGAGAATGCCGCAGACGCAGAGCGTACCTTCTCAATGCTCATGGGAGACGATGTCCCGCCGCGCCGCGCCTTCATCGAAGAAAACGCACATTATGCAAATATCGACGCCTAGACTCTGGCAGAGATACCTGCCGCTTGTCATTGTTTTCGCAGTCCTTGTGCTACTTATGCCAAGGACCGCGAAATTCAATTATGACTACAAGAAAGGCACTCCATGGCCCTACGAAACCCTCATCTCCCAGTTTGATTTCCCAATCCTCAAAACAGAGGAGCAGATCCAGGAAGAGAGGGAGCAGGCCGGAACCATAATCGTCCCTTACTACAAGTATTCTGAAGAGGTGGTCTCAAATGTGGTGAAGACCGTCCAGAGCCTTGATCTTGGAAGCCATAACAACCTCAGGCCCACGGTGGTAACACGCCTTGGAGACATTTACGCAAAGGGCGTAATCTCAGATGCCCGCGTGAAACTTGACAGGGGATCGGCAGAAATCTCAACGGAACTTATATCTGTCCAGAAAGACAAGAGGGCGCATCAGTATCCCCGCAGCGAGGTTTATAAGGTGTCAGAGGCCCGGGATCAGCTTGTTGCAATGGTGGCAAAGACCTATCCTTCCGTAAACCTGGATTCCCTTTTCCGCCGCACCGGCGTCTATTCCGCCATCGTCCCCAATCTTATCTTTGACAAGACCATGACGGAACTCACTCACGCGGGTTCGTCAGACTATATTTCTCCTACACTCGGGTATGTCAAGGCCGATGAAAAGATTGTCTCCCGCGGAGAAATCATCACCTCGGAGATAGCCCAGATCCTTGACAGTTACAAGGAGGAATACAACAAGGTTTACGGCTACAGCGGCCCCAGGGTGCTTCTGTATTTTGGTAATCTCCTTCTGGCCCTGGCCCTGGTGGTTATCCTGTATCTTGTGGTGTACTTCACCAACAGCCTGGTATTCCAGGACCGCAAGAGGTACTATTATCTACTCACAATATTCCTTCTGGCATCGGCCATTACCTTTATCTGTGAGAAAACGGTTCCGCATCTCAAGTACGTCATCCCATATCCCGTTTTTGCCCTTTATCTCCTTGCATTCTTCCGCAAGAGGCTGGTGATGCCGTTCTATATGGTCATTCTCCTGCCGCTCCTCATTTTCTGCGGAAACGGTATGGAGCTGTTTGTTATGTATCTGGTGGCCGGAACGGTAACCCTTGAGACCTTCGGATACTTCAGCAAGGGTTGGAGGCAGTTCCTCAATGCCGCCATCATCTTTGGCGTTGAGGCTCTCATCTTCCTGGCTTTCCGCCTCATAGACGTAGGAAGTAATTCCGCCTGGTGGATGGACGTGATTCTCATATTCATCGGCTCAGTTGCAACCGTGGCCCTGTATCCTCTGATCTACCTCTTTGAGAAGATATTCAACCTGGTGTCCGTCACAAGGCTTATAGAGCTGGCCGATACCTCAAATCCTCTTCTTCAGGAACTCTCCGCAAAGGCACCCGGAACCTTCCAGCACAGCCTTCAGGTGATGAATATGGTAGACGCCGTGGGCCGCGCAACGGATGCAAATGTTCAGCTTCTTCGCGCTGCCGCCCTGTACCATGATCTTGGAAAGATGCAGAATCCTATGTGCTTTGTGGAGAATCAGAGCGCCATCCCGGAGGCCGCATCCTACCATCAGGGCAAGTCCTATAAGGAAAGTGCAATAGATATAATCCGCCACGTGGACGACGGCCTTGCAATAGCTGAGGAAAACCGTATCCCCGGTGAGATCCAGGCGTTTATCCGCACCCATCACGGCACTTCTCCGGCAGGGTACTTCCTCAACAAGTACCTCAATGAGGGCGGTGACCCTTCAGATGTGGCGGAATTCTACTATCACGGCCAGAAGCCCACAACCAAGGAGGAGGTGATCCTTATGGTGTGTGACTCAATAGAGGCTGCTTCCCGTACGCTCAAGGACTTCTCTACAGAGTCCTGCGACCGCTTTGTGGAAGGAATCGTAGCGGGCAAGGAAAAGGCCGGTCAGCTGGAGGATGCCGATATTACAATTCACGACCTTAATCTGATGAAGCGTATGCTCAAGACATATCTTCAGCAGA
>JAEESO010000032.1 GCA_016286385.1 Bacteroidales bacterium
TCCCAGCCTTCAGAGGGCAGGTACTTCACAAATTTCACCCAGCGCTGCACGCCGGAACCGCCGGACGGCGGCCAATAATACGATATTACAAGTACGCGGCGCATATTGTTTTAAAGGGCGCTTATCTCTTCTTGACTAAGCCCCGTAGCCTCCGCAATGATGGAAACATCAACACCCAGGCTCTTTAATTTTTGGGCGTCTAGCCTAGCCTGCTTTTCCATACCTTTTTCCATTCCCTCAGCAAAGCCCTGTTTATGGCCCTCTTTGCGCGCGTAGTTGTTTTCCGCTATGCGGTCAAGTTCTGTTCTCATAATGGACGTCACTTTTAATTGCTTGTCAATTCCCAATGCGGCAAATTCACTTGCGTCAAATAGCATTGTCAAAAGCCTGTCGCTGAACTCTGCCGGGCGGTCCGTGAGCCGGTCCATATACTTCATAGAGTAAGCAAGTTGTTCCACAATACTCCTGCACTTTTTGTGCTCGCCGAATTTTACATCTAACCGGCCAAGCTCAAGAAAGAAGAAATGAAGGGAGTCCGTCATAAGTTCTCCAGTCTTTGGGGAACATACGCTGTACTCACTTATAAGACCGTCCTGCAGAATCTCGTCACCGCTTCCGTGCCCTATACGGAAATTAACAAAACTTACCACATAAATGGGCAGTAGTGAGTAATCCATCGGCTTACGGTTGCCAGACCGCACTGCATTCATCTTCTCCGCCAACTGCATCCTGATTGGGAAGGATGCATAACAAAGCATGCGGTCTGCGTAACTATCCTGCGGCAGGCCTTGCATCTCTACGATAAACATTTCGCCTGTCTCCGAAGTACATACCGCATCAAAGTTAGAAATTTTGTCGGAAAGCGCCAAACCATGCTGCTCTGTGGGGCGAAATTCCAACCTTTTGATTCGTTTGCCGGGAATAATTACTTCCAGCATACGGGCAAGGAGCTCCTCGTTGCCCGGTGTAAAGATGACCACCTTGAAGGCGTCATCGTTCAGGATGTTAGCATACTTGATCATAAATTCAATTATTTATGACCACAATAATATGCTTATTTTTCCGGAACGATCACGCGAAACGTAAAACTTTTTGGAAATGTTTTTACGGATTCACGTGAAACAACACAAATACTTTACCATTTATCCCCTTTCCAGGGTGTCCCTATCAGAGCAACGTCACGGAAGGCTTCAGGATTTGCTTTGATGATAGAATCTATCTTGTCCATAAGATACCAAGCCGTCCACAGATATCCGGAAGGAGACATGTGTCCATTTAGATAAAATTGACTTTTAAAATTATCATCATATGCCGGGGCATCATGGTACATATCAATCACATAGACATTCTGAAACTGCGATGGAAGTTCCCGGATCACATCATTCCAGGCATCATAGCCATTTTCCCTGTCGGTTTCACGAGGGCGGGTAAGCACAAAGAAACGGGCATCAGGTTGCACTGTCTTCAGATTGTTTATGAGAGTGTGTAAGTCTAAACGGAATTCGTTTAGTGAAAAACCCGGCCGATTTTGGAGAGAAGCGTAGTAATCATTATAGCCGAGGGCTATTATGTAAGCTTGTTTTGGGTGAGCCTTAGCATAACCCCATCCACGCTCCCCGTCCAATTCCGCCAGCCAGCCACGGACCGTCTGCCCGCCATGCGAGAAGTTCCATCCTTCGCTTCCCGTTAGGCGGCAGAACTGCTGGCCCCATGAATACTCATACAAATCTACATACTTAACCGATGGGTCACCATGTGCATAACATTCCATTTCGCCGCTGCAAAGGCTGTCCCCGACGAATCCCCAGGAACGGAAAATAGACGCAAGGCTTCTTTGCGCATAAAGCCGATTTTGGCCGGAAACAAAAACCAGTAGCACGGTCAATGCCACGGAAGCAAATAGTTTTTTATTCATAAATTGTTGATTACCCGCGCTTTTACACGGAAAAAGTTAACTAAGGGATCTGTATCCAAAAGACGATACCATGGGGTTGTGCCAAAAGATGCGGGCTCGTCACGTATCTCGCAATCTTCCCCGGTGTCATTCATTATGTATGGAGAAATCTTCCTGTGCCAGGACTCGATTCTGGCTATGCTGTGATGATAGTCCAGATAGTCTTTTTCCGGGTCACAAAGCTCCTTGAGACATGCAACATAGTAGTCCCGCCATTCGGCCTTCTGTATTATTCTATAGATAAGCGGATAGGCCGATGTCCCCCAGTGAAGCGGGTCTTTTATGGCGGCGTCTTTTTGGAAATAAGTATCGCCGGATGTCCCCAGGGTATAATCGAAATCGAAGGGTATATAGTAGAACTTATAGTCGTTATCCAGCCTGTCAAAGTACAGATACCAGTTGTTGTGATTGTTCCAATAGTCGTCCCATGAACCTACGGCCACGGTTACAGCTATTGTCCGCAGCAGCAACTTCACATCGCAGGCTCTCTCTATCCAGTCCCAGAACTCTTCGTCTGAACGCATGTTCACCTTCTCAATGAAATCCTTCAACATTTCCCGGGCAGCAGGAAATTCGTCGTTTCTGGTTTTGAGGGTATAAGGATGATTCTTAGTGTCCGTATTATTATCGAAATTCTTGTCATCCGTACTTTGTAATGAAGATGCCCATCGGCATTTCCAAAGGTAGCCGTTTTCATGGCCTCCAAACATCCTGAAAATCTGTTTCCGTCGCTCAAGGTAATGGTCATCCACCGGCTCCATCATCTGATAAACGCCAAAGTATGCCTCTTTCTCGTTATCTATCTTAAGGAAAACGCGGCAGTGGACGTCGTTCAGGGCCGTCCATACACCATAACGCCGAAAAAGGTCGAAACAATAAATCTCACGGACATACAGGGGGTCATCCTTGAACCACTTGAGCATTAACTTCTCCATTCCGTGAACTTTATGCTTACTGTCTTTCATGTATTTATGAAAGTTTACGGTAAAGTGAGCATGGTGCCAGGACGGATTGGAACTGTTGTGACTTTCCCCAAAGGAACCTTCCGGACGCCGCCTCGAAGAGTTTCCACGGAGCCGAAGACCGGAAAAAGGGACCACTGTGGTATCGCGGTCCTTTATATAAGTGGCCGTGCAATAAACGTATTCGTCGGTGTTGATATCGGCATCAAAAGAGGCTAAAAGGCGGTTCCACTCACTTGATGCAACGCCTATATGGACCTCCGGCAAAATGCTTTCGTCAAAGATATACTCCAGCGCTTTATCCCGCGCCCCTGTTATGGGCGCTTCCGCCGGCCGCCCCTCCCGCCTGGGCACCAGATCCTCGCGCTCCTTACCGCAGGAAAACGTCGCCAGCACAGCAAAAAGAAGGAGCGCTCTTCTCATCAGTCAAACACGGCTATAAATCCGCCATTTCTTGCAAGATGGACTTTGAGGGTATCCTTGGGACTAAATTTACAAGTAGTGATCTCTGTAGCGACAGCCTCAACGTCTGCATTGGAACCATCCTTATACAAAGTTGCAGCAGCTTTGCCCTTTCCAAGGAAATCCAGCGGAATGTCAAGGTCTCGAGGTCCTCCCGAACTCATCACGCCAAGATACCAGCGCTGTCCACTTTTGCGGGCAACAGCCACGTATTCGCCCATCTTTCCCTGAAGAGGGACAGTCTGGTCCCAAACCGCAGGAACAGAGTCAAGGAACGGGAACCACTCAGGAGCAGTGTCGTATTTTGAGGGGCTGTCGGAGACCATCTGGAGCGGGCTTTCGTAGATAATGTACATAGCCATCTGATGACATCTTGTGCCGATACTCATAGGCTCCTCATGTACGATACGGTGGTTCTCCGGCTGAGCGTTGAGCATTGATCCCGGCGTAAAATCCATCGGCCCGGCCCATTGCCTGATGAAAGGGATAAGGAGTTCGTGATGAGGGGTATCCATGCCGGCCTTCATCTTGTTGTATTCAAGTCCTACCACCCCTTCCCTTGTCATAAGATTGGGCCATAGCGCCCTCATGCCTTCATTGGGATATGCACCGTGAAGATCCACCAGCATTTGATGTTTGGCGGCGGTTTTTGCAACTCTGTCGTAATAGTCCACCATCCAGGCATCGTTGCGGTCCATGAAGTCCACTTTCACGCCCTTTGCTCCCCAGGACGCCATCATTTGAAAGGCGTCTTCAAGACGCTCGTCAATGTTGGTCCATTTGGCCCAGAGAATTATTCCTACACCTTTATCTGAGGCATACTTGCAAACCCCGGGGATATCCGTTTCAGGATTGAGGGTGAAGATGTCGTCATGTTCACACCATCCCTCATCTAAAAGGACATACTCAAAACCATGCTTGGCAGCATAGTCAACAAGATACAGATATGTGTCAGTGTTTATTCCTGACTTAAAGTCAACACCATCTATTTTTCTGCCATTCCACCAATCCCACAGAACCTTCCCTGGCTTTATCCAGGAATAGTCTTCTGTTGTCTTTTCGCTCAGCAGATATATGAGCTCATCACCAAGTATATCTATATCGGAATCAAATGTTCCGGCAACTTTCCACGGGAAAGAGCGTTTCAGGGTTGTTTCAACAATATACGGAGCCCTTTCCACAACATATCTCTTGTTGTTCCACTCACGGTATTCCTCCTTTATCGGATAAAGTGGATACTCCGCGTCAAAACCATCTCCCGTGGGTCTGAGGTAACCCTGGGCATAGTGATGGATATCGGCCTCTGTAAGGAGGATATTGACCCCCTCACTTTTTACAAGCACCGGAATCATGCTGATTTTATCCTTGGGCAACTCTCCAATTCTGGCTTCAGTATAGTTCTCCTCAAACCAGTTTTGGGATTCACTTACCAGAAGCGTGTAGGACTGAGATTCTGAAGGGAATCTCCAGCCGCCTTTTTCATTGACCTGCGCAATAAAGTCTGTCTTTCCAACAAAACGGTAAGCCACACCTGAATCATAAGCCCTGAATTGAACCTCGTATCCGCCATAGTCCAGAACCATCTCATTATAGAAATCTCTGGCAGAGTGATATTTTCTAGGGACGGGGAAATCTACAATGTTATCGGAAACCGTTCTTGTCACAGATATCGGCTCATCTTTGCAATTCCAGCTTAACCCGCCACATTCCATGGAAAAGGGGGCCGATGACAGGATCTTCCTACCATGACGGAACAGTGTCAAGAAAGAGCCTTGGGGGCCCGTTTCTACGTCCATTCTGTTAATACCTCCGGGCGAAAGAAGGGAAAGACTCTGGCCCAAATAATTCTTTCCAGATACCCGTTTGACCAGGGCTGCGACAGCCTTATCCGGCTCAATGACTTTAAGATACCTATGCAGCCCTTCGGCATCGGCCTCAAACACCGTAACACCGTCTTCACGCACCGTTATGCGGCCAGGCTGGGAACGGACAAGTGCGCCATTGTCCGGTTCTATGGCATCAAGAACCGTTGTCAAATCCCAGGTTTCGCGGTCGTAAGGCATTGGTTGGTAATGCATGTACGCAACGCAAAGGGGATTCTCTGAAGGGTCCCCGAAATCCTTGAGGATGCTCTCATGGGGATACTTGACAGCGCATCCTACTTCAAATCCGCTGGTTACAAGAGGGACGGGGCACAAATCGTAAATCACCTTGGTCGCCTCCTTATCCTGCAATACATTCCACTCCGGCGCTTGCACAGAATAATTCCCGTTCATTATGTGAAGGGACTTCACCTTGCGTGAAACCAGCGAAACCCCGTCCATGGCCGAAATTTCATCGGCCTGCGATTCCAGGAGTCTGGCAATGTTGGTGAGCGGACCGGTGGCGATAAGTACCACACTGCCGTCTTTCTCCTTAGCAAGCAACCTGCGTAAAGCAACATACCCCTCATCGATGCCACTCTCAAGATTACGCTGCGGCAGAATCAGGGATGAACCCTCGGCCGTCTTTGCTTCCAATGTCGGTAACAGATAGGTGTGGTCTTCGGGATTCGGCCCATTATAAGCGAAGCCAAGCGGCATATCTTCAAAGCCGTTGAATCGGCATATCCCGTCAACGAATTCAACGCTGTGAGGATTGCATTTAGAAATGGTGATGCCTTTAAGGTCTATGACTCCATCCCTGTCATAATTGAACAACATCTGAAGGGCCAGGGCGTCATCAATGTCATTACCCATATCGGTATCAAATATAACTGGAACCGGGCTATTTGCCCTAGAGCAACAAACCAGCAAAAGGAGAGTGGCGATGGCGGGATAGAATCTTTTCATAATCAATTAATTACATAGCAAAGGCAGTGCTCGGGATTTTGTTTGACGAGGTCTTTTGTAAATGAGTCATACCATAGTGGAAAAGCCTGATTGAGAAGCGTCTCCTGCTTTTTTGGGTCGGCTCGATAATATAGCCAGACTGCCGAACCTCCTGTGCATCTCTCAAAACTAAAAAGCCCGTTATCTTTTACTGTCAGCGTTACCGGCCACAACTCTTCGAGGCAAACGTCATCACTGGTAAGGACTTCGTCTTTACGTACAATCTGTCCTTTCCCATCACGCTCAACCAACATAAGTGATGCCAGTTGCATCCATAGAGCAGTTTCCCAAACATAATGAGCTCCGCCGGAACCATAAAATCTGTCAGAACGGAAATCGCGAAGCGCCGCCGCATCCTGCTCCGGCAATTCTTCATCCAAATAGCTCAGGAAATCCGGCCTGTCCGTTTTCCTCAAGATGTTATAAGCAAGATAGTTCTTGATACGCCTATCCTGTAGGGACAGAATCCAGCTGAGATCCTGAAGCGCCCAGAACGTATTATTAACGTCTTTATCAAAAGGCCCCTCGGCACTGGCGCAAGGATACAATATCACTCTCATGTCACTGCGAAGCACCCTGGCCGCCGCCAGTGTATCAAGGGCAATGTTCCACTCCAAATAATCTTCAGAAGAGCTGCCGGCACAAATATGGATCGCCGCGACCTTGCCAGAATGGAACAAGTCCGGCCGACGGTTCAACGCGATGGCAATCGGCCGGAGCGATCCGGTGGATACTATATGTACAGGCCGACTAGCCTTTTCAAGAGTTTGCAGGAAGAGTTCTATTCCCCTCTGTTGTGAATAAGGCGCCTCTTCTTTACGGTCTTCCGGTGAGGACAGTTCATCATATGGAGCAGCAGCACAGGGAACCTCTTTCTCGAAAATTGTATTTAGTTGTCTCACTGGAATAAAGCCAGGGTCGCGTGAGATTCCGTCTTCTTTCAGGTGGGAACGGGTAATATCAAAAATAATCGCTACAAGGTCAATTTC
Organism: Bacteroidales bacterium; assembly: GCA_016286385.1. Taxonomy (GTDB): domain Bacteria; phylum Bacteroidota; class Bacteroidia; order Bacteroidales; family UBA932; genus Cryptobacteroides. The sequence goes on from JAEESO010000032.1 coordinate 7,238, forward strand.
TTTTAAGGCAAATGGCGCCACCAGGTCCACATTGTCCCCAATATCCTGTGCCGGGTAGTACAGATCTGAAACCAGAATCACCGGCACTTGTTCGTCCGCCCTACGGTTATTACCACATGACGCGGCCACAAGCACCGGCACAGTAGCCAGGGAAAAGCAAGCAATTTGTTTAATAATTGCGTTCATAACTTATCTGGCTCCCTAAAGGGAAAGAGAAATGATGACAGAATCGATATAACACTTCACTATAGTTTTCTCCGCTTTTATTTTGCCCAGCGGTAGATTGCGCAGTCTCCCTCACCTAAGTGCATTGTTCTTTGGTCACCGCCAAATAGGGTTATGCTTCCGTCACGCTCAACAATGGCCACCTCCCGGTCAAACGCGATGTCGTAGTCGAATCCTCCATCATAGTTGCGATTTACTACAACCAAATACCGCCACTTGCCGTTTTCAATCAACGAAACCATTGCTCCGTTGCCCTTAGTATCCAAGGCGGTCAGCGGAGCAGGAAGCGAAGTCAGCCGGGTAGTTTCTTCAGGGATACTCTCCCCGGTGTGAGCAACCTGCAGGACGCTGCAGCCAACGAATACGCCTGCACGAGCCTGTATTTCCTCGTTCATTTCCTTTACAAGATCATATATCGGAGTACGTTCACCCCGGACAATAGGAGCCGTTGCGCTTGTAAAGGTGGGTCCATTTGGGCGCCAATATGTGAAATATTGCATGCACTGAGCGCCGTATGCCAGATTGGTATAGTTGTATAATCGCAATATACCGATGGTTGTGGTAGGACGAGAATCGCTTTCCAGAGAACAGGCAAATGCCCAGAAAGGAATGCCAGCCTTGTTAGCGGCAGAACGAATTGTTTCAATATTATACCACCAATCAGAGGAAATGTAGTCTCGATGTACCGCGTGATTATCAAACGATAAAAATGTTGGATGGATGGTATCTACAAAAGTATTTACATAATTATCATAATTCTCACCGGAGCCTGGTAACAAATTAATATAAACCGGATGGTTTGGATCAACCGCACGGATACGTTCCACCACCTTGGCTAAATCAGGTATATCAGAGATTGTCGGTTCGTCGCGAACACAATATCCATATAATGCTGGATGGTTTTTTATCCTGTCTACAACCCCCTCCGGGTCTTCTAACATTGCTTCTTGACACATAAACATCACCTTTACCCCGGATTTCTCTGCGGCATCAAGAATCCTTATTGCGCCTTCCAATTGAACGGCCAAGTAAACAACCGTCAAGCTAATAGTGAAACCGCACTCTTTCAGCTCTTGGAAAGCATCCGGCTTAGCATCTGCTATAGGGACACTATACCAAGCCAATATCGGCATTTGAGCGGCATCTATCGGTTCCTCGTTTACATTTTCTATTATGTTTTGTTGTTTCTCCTGTTCGGCTATTATGTCTTGTGATTTCTCCTGACAGCCTGGAAATAACAAGACGGCAAACACAGCCGAAAGCATTAAGTTAATGATTCTCATAATTCAAAGTATAATACAGAGACCGTTCGTCTCTGAGATCAAACCAGTCCGTATCGGTAAATGTTCCCGCGTCGCATCCTGCGCCGACTCCTCCCAGAATAGTATACCCGCCCTCATAAGCCTCCTTGTTGGCAAAACGGACAGAAGGAAGCATACCGGCAGGGTCAAGAATGGATAAGGCCACAACATATTCCCCTTCGGGAACATTTTGCACATTTAATTCTGTCCTGATTCTATTGACCGGAGCCGGATTAAGATACTTTCCTTGCACCGGGTCGTAATTATCTCCCGGGAGCCAGGTCCTGATATCCACATCCTTCAGGACTTCGGTCCACACGGGTTTATGTGATTTCTTGTCAAGTAAGGCAACCTGAACCGGCCAGGGATAATAGAAGGGTGATGAACCGGTATTGGTTACGTCGAAACTCAGTTTCCAAGGCTTTCCGGAGTTAATACGGGTGCCGTAACGCGCCTTCCCTATGACAAAACGATAGCCAAGCGCTTTCTGGATATCCTGAACGTCTTCCATCACCTTCGGGTCCTTGAAATTGGTCCAGGTAACGCCGCCAAGATGATTACAGTGGAGGTTCCGGATCTGTTCTATCATCAGCGCATGCGTGGTGGAATCGGCAATGCAGGCGGGGAAACCGCGAAGTTTCTTTAGCGCCAGGCTCCCCCAGCCCCATGTAATCTCTCCGCCTATAACCTGGGTTTTCCATCTGTCGCCAAGGGAACGCATCTGGTTATAGCCACGTTCTATTTCTTCATCAATAGACCAGGAGTCCCAATAGATGCCGAATTCATAGTCTGGGAAATCGTAGGCATAGCGCACCATCACCTTTTTGTTCTTGAAATACTTTGTGAAGGCGTCGCCCAGAACCTTGTCTATGCCGGGAATCCAGGTGCGGTTGGCAACGTGCTTCGGCTCATCGTGAGGGGGCCAGAAGGTGGTGATATCGGGGTCGTGGTGTTCTCCCCATTCTCCTATTATCCCCATTTCCACGTATGCCACGCGGGGGTCGTTGTCCCAGGCCTCGCCAAGTTTCCTTACAAATTTGTCTACACGGTCCGGAAAGCGTGGGTCAAAGTATCCGCCCACTATTGGAGTCAGGGAATCGGCCGGATCCACGTATGCTCCAACACTTCCCGGAATCTGTTTATACGGGCCGGTCTCTCCGGGAATATCCGACGGCCAGAATACGCCGTCCATATCGTCCGGGTAACGTGGATCAGAGGGCTTTCCTCCGTGCCATGGCTCAAGCCAGACGATATACGGACGCGGAATTACCTTTACGTTCATATCCTCAACACCCTTCCAGCGATGATTTGAATACGCTATGACCTTGTCCACACCGTCACTCTCCACATTCTCCATCTTGTTCCACTGCATGTACTCCTTTATCATGGAACCGAAAGGCTCAGGATACTCTTCACGAATCTTATCCTGACCGGGATCAAAAAACTCACGAAGACCCTTCATTGGGTTACGGAACGCCGGCTCAAATTCATGAAGCTGCACTTCCCGGTTCCGGGAGGTGCAGCCGCACATAACCATTATTACCAGAATGCTAGTTCTTACTCTCATAAACGTAGTAAAGGCTTTGATCCTTTTGAATATCATCAAAAGAGCTCATTTTCAATCCGTGTGAGGAACAATCGGCCCCGACACCTATCAGGCCCATGGGGTGACGACCCCCGTTCCAGTAATTAAATGCCGCAAAACGCAGGGAAGGAACCATTCCTGCAGGATCAAGTACGGAAATAGCAATTGCATACTGACCAGCAGGAATCTGCTTATCTATGGTAATACTTTCTTTAATCGTATTGACTTCCGCTGGAATCTTGTAACTCTGGGTTGCAGTATCCCAATTATCTCCAGGCATCCACTGGGATATTCTGGGCGAAGAGAGTGTTGTGCTCCAAACCACGACGTGCGAATCTGCGGTAATCAGCGATATCTCAACGGGCCAGTCATAATAGAATGGCGATGAGCCGGTATTAACCACACTGAAGGAAACATCGAACGGTTTTCCTATTTCTACTTTTTCCGGATAACTGAACTGCTTGATGACAAAACGATACCCCATGATCTTCTGGATATTGCTTGCGTTGGCATAAAAGTTCTGGTTGTCCCATTTTGCCCAGGTAACACCTCCAAGGTGATTCACATGGAGCGCACGGACCTGGTCTATTACCGTTTGGCGACGCTTGTCGTTGGCAAGAACATCTTCCAGGCTACGGCACCCCTCATTGTAGAAACTACCGTAATTCCAGGTAATTTCTCCTCCCATAACCTGATTCTTCCAGAAATCTCCACGCCGCATATACCAGTTGTATCCGCGCTCCTGTTCTTCCTCATAGGCGAAAGAGTCCCAGTAATAACCAAAGTTATAGTCCTGGAAATCATAGGCATAGCGAACCATCACCTTCTTGTTCTTGAAATACTTTGTAAAAGCGTCTCCAAGAACTTTTTCAACACCTGGAATCCAGGTTCTACCGGCAACGTGGTTAGGCTGCGTATGCGGCGCCCACATGTCTCCACGGATACTGGGGTCGTGGTGCTCTCCCCATTCTCCAATCAGCCCCATCTCAACATACGCCACCCTAGGGTCATTATCCCAGGCCTCTCCGAGTTTCTTCACAAGCTTTTCCATCCTGTCAAGAAAGGTGGGATCAAAATAACCTCCCGTAGACGGCGTATTGTTATCATTGGAACGGACCTCCGGAGGAAAGTCTGATGGCCAGTGCCAACCGTTAAGGTCATCCGGATGTGAAGTATATGTGTTCTTCGCATAGCCCCCTTCATACGGCTCCATCCAGATGATGAATGGCCGGGGTATCACCTTGATGTTCTTTTCCGGCATCCCTCTCCACCTGTGATCGGAATATGCTATCACCTTGTCAACACCATCGCTCTCAACGTTCTCCATCATATTCCACTGCATATACTCCTTGATGATCGTCCCGTATGGATAAGGATATTCCGGGCGCTTAGGGTCCACGCCGGGGCCGAAAAATTCACGCCACCCCTTCATGGGATTACGAAATGCGTTGTAATATTCAAACGGCTTTATCGTCACAACGCCGTTTTCAACTGTAGCGGTATCAAGGTTGGCAACTGGATTATTGTCCTCTTTCTGTCCGCATGCGGAAAAAGCGGCAATGGCAACTAATACAAAAGCCAGGTGTTTGACAAGGTGTTTAAGCATAATTTTATTAATAACCAGGATTCTGATCACTATCAGACATCATCGAATTGCTGTCGATAGCCTGCTGGGGGATTGGATAAAGATTTGTATGTTCGTCAAGTGTTATGTCCGGGAAAGCGGCGTGAACCTGCTCCTGAAGTTTTCCAAACCGGATAAGGTCTGTCCTGCGGTGATGTTCGCAGTTAAGTTCCAAGAGCCTCTCTTTTAGGACTGCTGCCTTAAACTGCTCTTTGGAGAGTCCGCTTAAATCGGAAAGTCCAGCCCTGCGACGAACCTCGTTTATGCAGTCATACTTTGCCGATGTTGCGTCATCGGTCTCGTTGAGCGCTTCTGCCTTCATGAGGAGGACGTCGGCCCATCTCATCATCACATAATTGAGGTCATCATCTTCAATCTGGTTTCCATAGTCCGGATCACGGAATTTCATGGTGCAGGGAGGATTCTGGGGAACGCCCATATACTCTGTCGCGAACCAAGCTGCGCGGCGTTTGTCAGTTGCCTCATATTGATCATAGAGGTACTGAGTAGGGCCGAAACCGCCCCAACCGAAAGCATTGTTGGTAGGGCCGCCACCGCCTCGTGGTCCCCAGTAACTTGACTGTAAGCTACCTTCCAGCCCCCAGTTACCGCTGTGGGAGAATTGAATTTCAAAGATGTTCTCCTTGAGTTCATTCTTGTGTGCCGGGGCAAAAATGTCATTCAGATTAGAATACAGACTGAACTTTCCATCAAGGTGGTTAAGCGCCGTCAGAGCCTTATCCGGTTCTCCATGCTGAAGGTAGAAACGGCCGAGGAAGGCATAGGCTGCAAGGGATGTCGCCCTTCCGGCGTCGACCGGCTTATCCCACTTTTCCGGAAGTGCCACGGCGGCATCTTCCATATCTTGAAGAAGCAGCTTATAGACTTCTTCTGCCGATGAACGAGGCTTGTTAATCTGGTCCGGGTCAATTGCAGAACTTGTCCAAATAGGAACTCCGCCGTAAAAACTTACAAGTTCAAAGTAGAAAATAGAGCGGAGGAATTTTGCCTGAGCCTCCATCAATGCCCTCTCTTCAGGGGTTATTGGTGCGGCAGCAGGCATGTCCAGCACAGTATTACACCTCTTGATTCCGTCATATGCCCAAATATAATGGCAACGGAAGAATTCATGTTCAGCGTTAAAGGTATAATATTTCAGCTGTACGTATAGAGCCCAGCTGAGATCAAAAGGTTCTACCTCATCTGTTCCAAACTCGTTAAGTACAATGGTATATTTTTCCATGAACACTTCCTGAAGCATAGCGTAGGCGCCGGTCAGGGCCTTCTGCCAGTCGTCAGAGGTAGTAAACGAGTTCTCGGCCACAAGCGTACTCTTGGGAAGTTCCGTAAGGAATTTCTCACAGCCGGAAAGACTGAGAAGAAGAGTCGCAGTACAAATAATAGCAAGTATCTTTTTCATAATCAGTCTTTTTTAGAACGTTAATGTAAGTGAGCCGATGAATGCTCGTGCGCCTGGATATGTATTGGTCTTATCCCAGGCCTCAACGTCATAACCGGTGAATGCGGTAAGTGTAAGAAGATTCTGGACAGAGAAACTCACGCGGAGACTTGAGAATCTGATCTTTTCCAGAAGATTATACGGCAGGGTATAGCCAATCTCTAAATTCTTGATCCTGAGATAGTCTCCCTTTTGTAGATTAGCATCTGTGCCGTCGCCGTTGCTGTACGTTGCTCCAATCCTTGGCGCGGGATACTTGTTGCTGGGGCGGTCCATCGTCCAGTAATTCTTATAATAATCGACACTCATATTACCCCATGTATTGTAAGCATTCTCATACCGGAGGAGTGAGTTGTTGATCATGTATCCCGCAGCATAGTTTATGAATACGGTAAGGTCAAACAGGCCGATTTTCTCGTTACCGATAGTGAAGGTATTTGTCATGCCACCATACATTGTCGGTGTGCTCTGACCGGCAAAGTCACGGTCGTCACCGTTGATAACACCGTCTTTCACTCCATCAACAGGGCGGTCAACTACCTTGCGGTCTCCCGGAACGGCGCCATAAGTTGCAGCCTCTGCGGCTTCGTTAAGCTGCCAGATTCCATCCGAATGAAGCAGGTAGAATTCTCCAAGGGAATGACCTACGAAAACACTCTTGTCAATATCTTTCTTCCCCTCATAGAGTTCCATAACCTCATTCCTGTTATAAGTGAAGTTGAAATTTGTGGTCCACTGGAAAAGCTGAGTATTGACATTAACCGTATTTAAAGTCAACTCCACGCCCTTGTTGTCCAGAACGCCGATATTGGTAAGGGTGGTGATATAACCTGACTCTTTAGGAAGATTAACCGTCCAAAGGAGGTCGTTAGTACGCTTATAATATCCCTCGATGGTACCACTTATACGATTCTTGAAAAGGCCGAAGTCCAATCCCAGATCGAACTGGTTTGCCTTCTCCCAGGTAAGATTGGTGTTGGCTATAGATGAATACTGAGCACCCACGGCCCGGTTTCCTCCAAATACGTAATTATCAAAAGAAGTACCCTGCGCAACCTGAGCCATAAATGTGTAATCGCCGATATTCTGGTTTCCAAGGCGTCCTACGCTGAAACGGAGCTTCAGGTTGTTCACGGGCGTGTCTTTCATGAACTCTTCCTCGGATATTCTCCAGGCAAGAGCAGCGCTGGGGAAGAAGCCCCATTTGTGTCCAGGGGCAAATTTTGAAGAACCATCGGCTCGCATCGTAACGGTAAGCAGGTAGCGGTCGGCAAAACTGTATGTTCCCCTGGCAAAGAATGAAGCCAGCGTTGATGCCGATGCTCCTGAAGAATCAGGACCGAATGTGGTTGATGTGCCGATATTATTAAATTTCATCGTGGGGTCTATGCCCTTGCCCTGAACGAAATTTGTCTGGTAGTCTGTTCCCGATGCAGAGAAACCGCCCATCACCGTGGCCTTATGTTGACCGGCCTCCAGTTTATATGTTACGGTATTTTCCGACTGCCAGAACTGAGTCATGGAATTAGTGATAAACGCCCTTCCGTCAACGGGATAGTGCTGACCCATGCGGCCGTCCTCATACTCGTTTGTGCGATAAATGCTGTAGCGGACGGTGTTGTCTGTTTTAAGAATGAGGTTTTTAACAGGTTCCCATTCAAGGTATGCAGACCCTACAGCCATAATCTTACGTGTGCTCTTGTCAAGCAGATTAACTATGGCGACCGGGTTGGCTTTGGTGTTGAGGAATCCGTCAAAGTATTCTCCATTTGAGGCATAAATAGGAGCCGTCGGCTGGGAAGAGATGGCACTGAACATGGTACCGTAACCGGAATCGGCTTCCTCATTGATATTTCTCAGTAGGGAATTCACAATGTTAGCCCTTGCTCCGGCACGGATGTTATCCTTTATTTTGGCGTCCATGTTGTAGCGGAAAGTGAGCTTGTCGAATGAGGAATTCTTGATAATGCCCTGCTGGTCATAATAGTCAACGCCCATGTAATGGGTAACTGACTTGGAGCCGCCAGAGACCGATACGTTAAGGTTTTTGAATACGCCGGTCTGGGTTACGGCATCCTGCCAGTCGGTTGAGCCTCCCTGACTGAGAAGCTGAAGCTCTTCTGCTGTCCACGTGTATGGCTGACCTGAAGTCTGGACCAGTTCATAATACTGGGCGGCATTCATCATATCCTGCTTGTTGAGCATCTTCTGAACGCCATACTGCGCCTGGATGGACACCCTTCCCTTTCCGCTCTCTCCACGTCTGGTGGTGATAAGGACTACACCATTTGAACCGCGCGAACCGTAGATTGCCGCGGACGAAGCATCTTTGAGAACTTCTATAGATTGAATGTCTCCCACGGAAAGATCCTGCATCCCATCCATCGGCACCCCGTCAACAACATAAAGCGGAGAAGTTCCTGCATTGACAGAACCAATACCACGGATAACAATGCCGGCATCGGCCCCGGGCTTAAGGTTGCCCTGAGTTACTTGCACACCGGCCGCTGTACCCTGGAGGGCACTAGATGCCATGCCGACTTTTGTATTCTTAAGATCTGACGCCTTTACGGATGCCACGGACCCGGTTAAGTCACTTTTACGAACCGTGCCGTAACCAATCACCACTGCATCGTCAAGCGCATAGCTGTCCGTGAGCATTTTTACGTTATGAGTAGGACCGGTTACAGTTATTTCCGTATCAAGCATTCCCAGGAAACTGAACAATAATGTTGTACCCTTGGCTGCGGAAATGGTATACCGTCCCTGGGAATCGGTAAGCGCTCCCGTCATTGTGCCTTTTATCTGCACGGTAACCCCGGGAAGGGGTTCTGCGTTCTGGTCGAACACGGTCCCGGAGACCGTGTTCTGACCAAAAGCAGATATCGCGAAGACAAATAGCGCCAATAATACGTTGACGATTTTCTTCATAAGAAATAATTTAGAACATTCTCATTGCAAGTGCGCCAATCTTCCAGGCAACCTTGTCTGCACACCAAGTAACGTGTTCTGTTGCTTCATAGAAGTTGACATACCACATTGCCCAGTCCCATGAAGGAGCCTCTTCGGTAAATTCAACAGAAGACCAGTAGTTGTTTGCCGGGATTACAAACAGGGACTTTTCGGCAAGTTTTGCCTTAACGTCAAAGAGCTCAAAGAGTTCTGCCTTTGAAGGAAGGAACCAGTCATCGTAGCCACCAGCTTCCAGTTCATCACAAACTACAGCCGGAGACTTTGTACCATCAAACGTGCCGTCTTCTACAACCTTTTTCCACTGTGCCACAAGCTTTTCTGTATTAGATGCTCCCTTATAAATGCCGTCTTCGGTCTCTGCATAGTAAGGATCCATAGGGATAGAGGGGCCCCATGCAGTTTCTGCGGGGACTACGGGTTCTTCATGAACAACAAGTCCATGGAGACCGTCATCGGTCACATAGAACACAACGCCGCCAAGAGCCTTTGTCATGGTAACAGCACCTATCTTGATTGTTCCAAGAGGGGTTACGCTTTCTCCCCTTACAAGCTTCACGAGGTTCTCGCCAAAGATTGTAACAGGAGCATCGAACTCTACCTTATTCTCTGATGCTGCGCCCTGGAGTTCTACATCGGCATAATTCTCAGACTCAAGGATAATCTTATCCGTGGCCTTGATGCCGTCTGCGGTAATGGTCACCTTTTCTCCCCAGTGAACTACGCCGGAAGGAAGAACGATGTTCTCTATCTTTTCAACCTTTGCTACAGAGAGTACTCCATCAAGAGTGGCTGTTTTTCCATTACGGGTAACGGTAACGGTGTACTTGCCAGTTGCTGTTTCCGGGATGGCAATTGTGATGCCGGTATTGGAAACACTCTTTACCGTGGGTTTGAAATTGGGCTGGCCATCCTTGCCGAGGCACTCAATAACATCTCCCTCCATAAATCCCACGCCCTGAATTGTGGCGTCTTTGCCGGGGATTGTGTTGGCCTCTGTGGGCATCACCACGTTTACAATGATAGGCGCTACGGCGTCGGAAGGCTTATCCTCCGGCTTTGCATCGTTGTTGGGTTTTTGACACGCAGAGAATGAGACTGCCGCTATTGCAGCCACAAACAAAAGTTTTGCGATCTTTTTCATAATAAACAGTATTAATTAAATGGTTATGATTTATTTACATTACATTCCGGCCACCACTATGGAGGCAAGACCTGCCACAAAAAGGAGGAACATCACCCCAAGCAGCCAGTATACCTTCTTGGGCGCGCCTTTGAATTCCTTCCAAACGAATACGCCCCAGATAGCGGCAATCATGGGCGCGCCTTGACCAAGTGCATACGATACAGCCGCACCGGCAGTACCGGCCGATATATAGTTGAGGGATGTGCCGATTGCCCAGATGGCGCCTCCAAGGATACCCACAAGATGGGTTTTGAAGGAGCCTGAGAAGTATTGCCTATAGCTGACGGGCTCTCCAACAAAAGGCTTTTTCATCACGATGGTATTCACGATGAAGTTGCTTAAGAATACACCTAGCGAGAATATCACCATTGCGGTATAGGGGGTCATCTTGCCCGTTGCAGGGGATGCAAAGCTGTCAAGGTCTACTCCGTTATAAACAAGCGCGGAGAAAAAGGACATCACCAGGCCTGCAATAACGGCCAGGATAATACCTTTGCGATTCTGCCCGGGATCCCTCTGTTCATTGGAGACCTTTCCGGAGGCTACTCCGTTGCAGATGATGGCCACCACAACCAGGGCAACTCCCAGCCACAGCAAACCGGTATTCTGGCCGGCCGTGGGGTGAAGGAGAAGGTTGTTGAGGACACCCATCACAAGGGCAATACCAACACCCAGGGGGAATGCTACGGCTAGTCCCGCTATGGATGTGGAGGCCGATAAAAGGATGTTGGACACATTGAAGACAAGCCCGCCAAGAAGAACCCAACCGATGCTTTCCAGGCTGGCCTGTCCAAGGTCCTCAAGGAAAGGACGTCCTTCAGTGCCGATACTTCCAGCAGTAAATGCCAGAAGCAGCGAGAACAGAACCATCCCTATCACGTAGTCCCAGTAGAAAAGTTCGTATCTCCAGTTCTTTGCTGCAAGTTTCTGGGTATTTCCCCATGAGCCCCAGCAGAGCATGGTGATAAAGCAGAAAATAACTGAAAGCGAGTAGCTGTTAACAATAAACATATGCTTCTAAATTAAGTCTTTACGATATGGGATTGAATTCTGCGCACCTATCCTCTGCACAGTGATGGCCGATGCTTTTGTGGCGAATGCTGCTGCTTCCGGAAGGCTCATGTCCTCTGACAAGCCAACTGCGATTGCTCCGCAGAAAGTGTCCCCCGCTGCCGTTGTATCCACAGCCTGCACTATCTCAGCGGGGATTCTATCTATCTTATCACCTGAGAAAACCATAGAGCCTTTGGATCCCAGGGTTACAACTACATCGGCCACACCCATTGCGCGGATTTTTGCCACGGCGTCTATGAGGCCTTCCTCGTCAAGACAACTAACACCTGAAAGAAGGGCCGTTTCCGTTTGGTTTGGAATGATAAGGGAGACGTTTTTGAGGAGTTCCGGTGGAAGCTCGCACGCGGGCGCGGGATTCAATATTACATAGGCTCCGGCTTCGTTGGCAATCCTGGCAGCCTTAACCACTGAAGGCATGGGTATTTCAAGCTGAAGAAGGAGGATATCGGCCTTCCTTATGACAGGTGCTATGGAATCAATGTCTTCTACTGAGAGGTCACAATTGGCACCTGGCGCCACAGAGATGCAGTTTTCTCCACCAGCATCTACAAGAATCAATGCAGTTCCGGAGGCTTTGCTACTGCGAAGGATCTTGGACGTGTCTATGCCTTCTCTTTTGTACCCGGCGATAGCGTTATCTCCAAAAAGATCCGAGCCCACCTTGCAGATAAAAATTACATCGGCCCCAAGGCGTTTTGCGGCTACAGCCTGGTTGGCTCCTTTTCCTCCCGGGCCCATGTAGAACAATCCTCCGGTAACTGTTTCTCCAGGGGCAGGCAGCTTTCCGCCCTTTATTGTCATGTCGGTGTTACTGCTTCCGACAACAACGATTTTCTTTTCTGCCATGACTGGTTATTAGTTTGCTTTTCGTAAATATAGATGGTTTTTAAGGGTTTATGTTTCTTTTAAATGAAATTATAACTATTATTTTTATGAAAAAATTGCGCAAAATTGTATATTTGTTGCGCAAACGAAACCAATAATGAAGGAAACATTAGCCACAATGGCGGCCAGACTCGGGTGTTCTCAGACTACCATATCAAGAGTCTTAAGCGGACAAGGAAGCAAGTATCGCATTAGTGATGAGACGGTTAAAAGAGTTTTAGCCGAAGCCCAACAGTGTAACTATACCCCAAGTCTCCTTGCGCAAAGTTTGCGCAAAAATAAGACTAACACTATTGGACTGTTGATCCCCTCTGTCGCCAATCCTTTCTTTGCCGATATGGCCAGCGTAATAATTGCGGAAGCTCACTCCAGGCATTTTACCACCATCGTTGTAGATATGATGGAAGATGGCTCGAACCAGGACGAGGCTGTTACAACGGTCCTTTCGCGTCAAGTAGACGGAATTATAGTAATTCCCTGCGCAGCAAATTCCACCCTTCTTGAAGAGATAAACAGCAACGTGATACCCGTTGTGCTTGTCGACAGGTATTACGCTGAGGCCCCTCTTTCATACGTGACCACCAATAACTATAAAGGCGGCCTGCAAGCTACCGAACTGCTTATTGCCAACGGCCACAAAAGGATTGCCTGTATACAGGGAATGCCGGATTCCATGCCTAATACAATGCGGGTCAGGGGCTATAGGAAGGCCATGGAGAATGCCGGCCTTGAGGAATATGAAATTGTTTGCGGAAACGAATTTTCCGTACAAAACGGTTACCTGGAAACAAAACTTCTACTTGGCTCAACACCATGCCCAACGGCGATTTTTGCTTTAAGTAACACTATCTTGCTAGGCGCGATAAAGGCTATTCGCGAGGCGGGAATGATTATACCAGAAGACATATCCATCATCTCGTTCGACAACAACAAGTATCTTGACTACATGGTTCCTCCTATCCACCGGGTAAGCCAGCCTATTGAGGATATGGCTAAATTGGCATCAAGAATACTGTTTGAAAAGATTTCCGGAATGAACAAACTGGAGGTCACAAGGCTGGCACTTTCGCCTGTCCTCGTTCAAGGTGCCTCGGTGGCAAAATGCCCATAGTGCAGGGAACTATATTCCCAGTTCCTCCTTCATTGCCCTCAGAAGGTCAAAGGCCTGAAGCGGGGTAAGGTTGTTGAGGTCTACGGCTTTGAGACGGTCCCTCAGGGACTCCAGAAGGGGATCGTCCAGTTGGAACATAGAGAGCTGGATTGAGCCGTCTTTCTC
>JAEESO010000033.1 GCA_016286385.1 Bacteroidales bacterium
GCTGCAAAATAGAGGATGAATGCAACGCAGATTGCGAGTACCCAGTAGCTGGCCATATAATTTACCTTGTCTGCGATGAAGTTCTGGAGAAGCGGAACGATACCGCCGCCCACTACCATTGCCATGAAGATACCCGAAGCACGCTCAGTTGCCGAGCCAAGGCCTTCTACTGATAGGTCGAAGATTGTACCCCACATGACAGAGGTGCAAAGGCCGCACAGAACAAGCAGTAGTGCTGCGATGGGGACCTGTACCATGCCGAAGCCGCTGCCGGTGAATACGGGCATCTTTACCCATGAGGCATTGCCAAGGAAGATGGCAAGGACCAGGAGGAGGAGGGCTACTGCCGATACGCAGGTGAGCTGGGTGCGGGAACTAACCTTACCGGAAATTGCGGAAGAGATAAGACGTCCCACGAGCATAAGGAACCAGTAGGTGCCAGCCACGAAGCCGGCGATGGCTACTGCAGAAGCGGGATCCATACCTGCACCCTTCACAGGATCTGAGAGGTAGAAGTTAAGGGTTCCGGGAATACCTACCTCAACGCCCACATAAACGAAGATGGCGATGGCACCAAGGACAAAATGCTTGAACTTGAGGGGATTCTCCACCTGGCCTTCAACAGCCTTGACCTCAGGGTTCTGGATGGGGACGAAGAGAAGTATTACGAATGCCACTGCGAATACGCCCATTGCCAGGAACAGGAGGGTGTTCACGTCAGAGATAAGGGTGTCGTGAGTGAGGGTGCCGATCATTGAGCCCACCAGCATAGGGGTGAGGGTGCCCATCAGTGAGTTGAAGCTGCCGCCGATCTGGATGTACTGGTTGGAACGCTTTCCGCCCAGGATCTTCAGCATGGGGTTCACCACGGTGTTGAGCATACATACGGAGAAGCCGCAGATGAATGCGCCAAACAGGTATACGAAGAAGTTGGTGGGGATGCTGCCGATAGTGCTGCCTACACCTACAATACCTGAAAGGAACTGGACAAAAACGCCCAGAAGGCCAACCAGCAGGGCTGCGAGGATGGTGAACTTGTAACCCTTCTTCTTGAGGAGGTTACCGGCGGGGATGCCCATGATGGCATAGGCAAGGAAGTTCATCATATTACCCATCATGCCAAGGGTGTTGGAACCCTCGATGCCAGGCTGCATTTTCCAGATGTTGCCGATAGGGGCTGCAAGGTTGGTCACAAAGGAAATCATTCCAAAGAGGAAGATCATTGTGATAACAGCGATGATGTTGCTGTTTTCTTTGGTTTTAGTCATTGTTATAGTATTAGAGTTAAATAAATATTTCGTTTAGCTTTCAAATTTAAGAATTTTCCGTTTGATTTACAATAAGGCAGACAGGGAATCGTAGTACTTTCTGGAAACTGGTACGGGATCCAGACCGTCCCTGTCAAGCTTGGCAAGGGCGTAGCCGTTGAGGTCTTTCCTTACAAGCTCTACGTGGTCTGCATTCACAAAATAGGACCTGTGGCAGCGTACAAGGCCATGTTTGGTGAGGGTTTCCTCCAATGCCCGCATGGAGGAGCGCAGCGTGAAATCCTTAACCCTGCCATTGTCAAGGTGCACGATATGCACGTAATTGTCCTCCGCTTCTATATATAGTATGGCAGGGGAGGAGATGATGAATTTGAGGCGCTTTTGATCGTCGTGGAAACGCACAAGGGATTTGTCATCTGCTGGAACTGGCTGTTTTGAGCCTCCAAGGATGTGCAGCTGAATGGCCTGCGAAAGGATTATATAAGGGAACGCGACAATTCCTGCAAGGTACAGGATGCCTGTGGACATTACAGTGAAATATGGTATGGCCGGCCTCCATTCTATTCCAAGTAGGATGGACCAGAAAAGTCCGGTGGCTACAATCTCTCCCACGCACCATGTGATATAGAGCGGCCAGCTGAGGTCTATCACGTGCCTCAGGATAAAGAGCAGCATGCGGCTCAGTACCATTACGCCCAGTAGAATGAGCGTTGTAAATATCAGATTTTCAGCGAAATAGCCTTTTCCTGCCCCAAGGAAGTCATTGATGTCAAAGGGTTGATAGGCCAGTGTGAAGAGGAAATAGAAGAGCGGAATCACCGTAAAATAGAGGATATTGGCGCTCATCCGGTAAAAATTACGTGAAATTGCTGTCATTCGTCACAAATTTGCTGGGACGAATATACAAAAAATATTTCATTCGTCCCAATTTTGTTACTTTCGTCCCTAAATACGCGTTTTCGTCCCTGAAATCCTGTTTTTCGTCTCACATATTTTCCCACCCCGCCAATTGGGGCTAATTTTGCCCTGAAAAACCGAGAAAAAACAGTAAAAACTATGCAGACTATTCCTATTTTCTTCTCCGTTGACGAGCATTATGTGCCCTATCTTGCTGTGGCCCTTAACTCTATTAAAGACAATGCGTCTGAGCGCTATCTCTATCATATTCATATACTTAACGACAATATTTCCAGTGAGAGTAAAACGCGTCTTAGGGCCCTTGAGAGTCCGAATTTCACTCTGGAATTCAATTCTCTCACGGAAAAGCTCCGTTGCCTTGACGGATTGAGGAAGCACCGTTTCAAGGCTTTCTCTTCTCTCAGTATCTACTTCCGCCTTTTTATCCCTATGCTTTTCCCTCAATACGACAAAGGAATATATCTGGATGCCGATATTGTTGTTCCGGGAGATATATCCGAACTCTGGCAGGAGCCTCTAGGCAATAATCTTATTGGAGCCGTTGCCGATTACAGTATCCAGCATATAGCTCCGTTCATGCGTTATATTGATGACTATGTTGGTGTGGATCACCGCAAGTATGTAAATTCCGGAGTTCTCCTTATGAACCTCCGGCGCCTTCGCGAAGTTGATATTGCAGGTAAGTTCATGAGTTGGATGGTAAAGTACTCCCTTGGGACCGTTGCTCCTGACCAGGACTATCTTAACGCACTTTGTTGGAACAGCATCCTGTATCTTGACCCCTGCTGGGACGCTATGCCGGGTGGAACTGTTACTTCGTTTGAAGGCCCTCAGATAATACATTTCAACCTTGCGGCCAAGCCCTGGCTTAATGACAGCGTGCCGTATGAAGAAGTTTTCTGGAAGTACTCCGAGACCAGCGGTTTTCACGATGAGATCCGCTCACGCCGGTACAGTTTCCTACATAATCCGGAAGCTGTCAGGAAGTATCGGAGCGGGGTAGACGGCCTTGTCAGGATGGCTGCGGAGCTTACAGGATCGGCCACATCGTTCCGTTCCATTATATCTTCAAGGAAAGAATTCCGCCTATGCTGTTAGTAACGCCTGGAAGGGAACAAGCCATTGAAAACATAAGGAGAGCGGCCCAGGAGGGCAGGTTCAACGACAAGACAGAGCCCTTTGATCCGGTGATCTCTCCGGATGCGCTTAAGGCCGATATCCTTGGCTATGTTTCCCGCCTGGACTCCCCGGTTCAGAAACTCAAAACCGCCGTTGCAAGGGCGGTGGTTGACACCTGGGTTAGAAAGTGGAGTGAGCCGGTGAACGAAATAACCGGCATGAGGAACCTTTTCACGGTCCAGGGCCCAGCCTTCATTACCAGCAATCACTTCAACCCCTTTGACAACGGTGTCCACCGCACCCTTTCCCGCCTCACAGGACGGGACCGTCTGGTAGCCATAAGCCAGGGAACCAACTTTGTGATGCCTGGGCTCAACGGCTTTATCCTTAGGAATATAGATGTCATTCCGCTCATCCAGGAACCGTCATATATGAACGGGGCTTTCCGTAAACTGATGCAAAGAAACCTTGACCGTAACCGCTTCATCCTCATTTACCCGGAGCAGGAGATGTGGTTCAACTACCGGAAACCACGCCCAGGAAAGAGGGGAGCCTTCCTCTTTGCTGCGGAGTACGGCGTCCCGGTGGTTCCCACGTTTGTGGAAATGGTGGATCTACCGGAAGTCGTGGCCCCCGGTTTTCACGACGTTAAGCTTGTCCTCCACGTGCTGCCGCCCATTTTTCCGGACCCCGGAAGATCGGCCCGTGAAAACAGTTTCCTCATGTGCCAGGCCGATTATGACGCCAAGGTTCGCTGCTACGAGCAGTGCTACGGGCGCCCTCTTTCCTACGAATTCTCAAAAGAAGACATCGCCGGCCTTATATAGCTTAATATTCTTTTCATTTTTTGCCGGATTTGTTGTATATTTGCATGATTTGGAAGACAAATTCGTAAAATATATTATAAACCCACTTTTTTATGGCAGAAATTAAGAAAAGAGTCTATCGTTTCGGCGGAAAGCACGCTGAAGGCGATGGCAAGATGAGAGAACTTCTGGGCGGTAAGGGTGCAAACCTTGCCGAGATGAACCTCCTTGGTATGCCGGTTCCCGCCGGTTTCACCATCACCACTGAATGCTGCACTGAGTACTATCGTCTCGGTGGCGGTTACACCCCTGAGCTCAAAGCAGATGTCGCAGCTGCCCTTGAGGCAACTGAAAAGATCATGGGCAAGAAATTCGGTGACGCAGAAGATCCCCTCCTTGTCAGCTGCCGCTCCGGCGCCCGCAGCTCCATGCCCGGCATGATGGACACCATCCTCAATATCGGCCTTTGCTCCAAGACCATTCCCGGAATGATCAAGAAGACCGGCAATCCCCGCTTTGTGTACGATGCATACCGTCGTCTCATCATGATGTACTCAGACGTTGTGATGGAGAAGGCCGAAGGCATCGAGCCCGCAGACGGCATGGGTATCCGCCAGCAGCTTGACCGCATGATGGAAGAGGTCAAGAAGGCCAACGGTTACAAGTCCGACACCGAACTTACCGCAGACCAGCTGAAGGACCTCGCAGAGGCATTCAAGGTACGCATCAAGGAAGTCCTTGGTGTTGAATTCCCTGACGACGCCCAGGCACAGCTCTGGGGCTCAATCGGCGGCGTGTTCAAGAGCTGGAACGGTAAGAGGGCTATCCGCTACCGTCAGATCGAGCACATTCCGGACGACTGGGGAACAGCCGTGAACGTTCAGTCCATGGTGTTCGGTAACATGGGTGACACCTCCGCTACCGGTGTTGCATTCTCCCGTAACCCCGCCAACGGTGACAACAAGTTCTATGGTGAGTGGCTCATCAACGCCCAGGGTGAAGACGTGGTTGCAGGTATCCGCACCCCCAATCCCCTGAACGAGGCCACCAAGAGCGAGAAGAACAAGAATCTGGCTTCCCTTGAAAAGGCTATGCCTGAGGTTTACAAGGAGCTTGACGAAATCCGCAAGCGTCTGGAAGACCACTTCCAGGATATGCAGGACATTGAATTCACCATCCAGGAAGGCAAGCTCTGGATGCTGCAGTGCCGTATTGGCAAGCGCACCGGTCTTGCTGCCCTCCAGATGGCAGTTGATATGGTTGAGGAAGGCCTCATCGATGAAAAGACCGCTGTCATGAGGGTTGCTCCCGCACAGCTTGACGAGGTCCTTCACCCCATCCTTGACCCCGCTTCAGAGAAGAAGGCAGAATGCCTTGCACAGGGTCTTCCCGCATCTCCGGGCGGCGCCGTGGGCCAGATCGTCTTCACCTCCGAGGACGCTATCGCCTACGCAAAGGCCGGCAAGAAGTGCATCCTTGTCCGTGAAGAGACTTCCCCTGAAGACATTGACGGTATGCACGCTTCCGTGGGTATCCTCACAGAGCGCGGTGGCATGACTTCCCACGCAGCCCTCGTGGCCCGCGGCTGGGGCAAGTGCTGCATCGTTGGCTGCGACGCCCTCAAGATCAACTTCAAGGACAAGACCGTTACCTTCGCAGGTGTTGGCAAGTCCTTCAAGGAAGGTGAGTGGCTCTCCCTCAACGGTGCAAAGGGTCTTGTGTATGCAGGTGCAATCGAGACCATGGACGCCTCTGAGAATCCTCTGTTTGCCAAGTTCATGGCAATGTGCGACAAATTCCGCAAGCTCGGTATCCGCACCAACGCAGATACTCCGGAAGATGCAGCACGCGCACTCAAGTTCGGTGCCCAGGGTATCGGCCTGTTCCGTATCGAGCACATGTTCTACGGCCGTAACAGTGAGCAGCCGCTCTCCAAGCTCCGCAAGATGATCCTCTGCAACACTGACGATGAACGTAAGGCCGCTCTCGCAGAACTTGAGCCTTACATGAAGGCCGCCGTTAAGGAGACCCTCCGCGTCATGGATGGCAAGCCCGTTGTGTTCCGTCTCCTTGACCCGCCGCTCCATGAGTTCGTTCCTCAGGGAGAAGACAAGAAGAAAGAACTTGCAAAGGATCTTGGAATTTCCGTGAAGGAAGTGGAGAAACGTGGCGAGAGCCTCCACGAGGTCAACCCCATGATGGGTCACCGTGGTGTACGTCTGCACGTTTCCTTCCCTCTGATTGCAGAAACCCAGTATCGTGCTATCTTCACCGCTACCGCAGAACTCCAGAAGGAAGGCCTGCATCCTCATCCGGAAATCATGATCCCCGTCACCATTTCTGCCCGTGAGCTCAGCTTCCAGAAGGTTATCTGCGACCGAATCAAGGCAGAGGTAGAGACCAAGACCGCCCAGCAGATAGACTACCAGTTCGGTACCATGATCGAGATCCCTCGCGCTGCCCTTACCGCAGACCGCATGGCCCGTACCGCAGAGTTCTTCAGCTTCGGTACCAACGACCTCACCCAGATGACCTTCGGCTTCAGCCGTGACGATATCGGCACATTCATGGGTGACTATCTTGGCAACAAGATCCTGGATTCCGATCCTTTCCAGACCATCGACACCAAGGCAGTCGGTCAGCTTGTGAAGATTGGTGTAGAGCGCGGCCGCAGCAAGCGTCCAGAGCTTCAGTGCGGTATTTGCGGTGAGCACGGTGGTGATCCCGCATCCATCGAGTTCTTCAACACCATCGGCATTGACTACGTGTCCTGCAGCCCGTTCCGCGTGCCTATCGCACGTCTGGCCGCCGCTCAGGCTCAGATCCGTCAGTCAAAGTAATCCATTGCCTGATTACAAAAAAGGAGTGGCCAACCGGTCACTCCTTTTTTGTCATTTCGAGCGAAGCCCGGAAATCTCACAAATAATTATTATATTTGAAGGAGAATAACACTAACGCCATGGCCAAAATATTTGTCTTAGACACAAACATCATCCTCCACGACTTCAATGCCGTGAAACAGTTCCAGGACAATGACATTGTGATTCCTATTGCTGTCATCGAGGAACTGGACAAGTTCAAGAAGGGTGAGGACAACCTTAGTTTTAACGCGCGCGCGTTCATGCGTGAGATCAATAAGCTCACGGACAAACACGATTTTGGTCCCCGCGGCGTTCCGCTTGGAAAGAAGCTGGGTTATATAAAAATAGAGCCCAACCATCCGTTTGCCCCTGAGTATCAGGATCTTTTCCGTGACGACATCCAGGATCACCGCATCCTTTCCACGGCAATGTGGGTAAGGGACACGCACCCTTCCAAGTTTGTGGCGCTTGTAACCAAGGACATCAACCTCCGCCTCAAGGCAAAGGCCGTAGGAATGGCCGCCCAGGATTACCTCCGTGACCGCGTGGATGATGAGGCAATGATGGGCATAGAGAAAGAGGTTATAGTGGCCGATGCCAACACAGACGCCCTCCAGCGCCTTGCCTACGGCCAGGACAACGCCCTCCCGTGGCAGGATGTGGCCGATAAAGAACCCCGCCCCAACCAGCTGTATAAGTTCAACTTTGGCGGTGATACTGTATGCGCCCGCTACGATGCCCACCGCAAGGAGGTTGTCCTTGTGAAGACCAAGGAGGCCTGCGGTATAAGGCCACGCAACGATGAGCAGAAATTTGCCCTTGACGCCTGCCTCAACCCCAATCTTCCGCTGGTTTCCCTCACGGGCGGTGCCGGTACCGGTAAAACCCTCATAGCCCTTGCCGCGGCACTTGAGCAGTGCAACAGCTATGACCAGATAATCCTCACAAGGCCCACCGTGGTGCTTGGAGGGCAGGATATCGGCTTCCTTCCCGGAGACCAGAAGTCCAAGATGAGCCCCTACATCCAGCCGCTTATGGATAACCTTGACGTGATCAAGCGCTGCTTCAAGCCCGGAAGCAAACAGTTCCAGAAGATAGAGGGACTCATCCGCGAAGAAAGGCTTATCATCTCACCCCTTGCCTACATCCGTGGCCGTTCACTTGGAAAGGTGTACTTCATTGTGGACGAGGCCCAGAACCTAACTCCCCAGGAAGTAAAAACAATCATCACACGTGCCGGAGAAGGTACCAAGATGGTATTTACGGGTGATATCTACCAGATAGACCAGCCCTTCCTGGACCAGTGGTCAAACGGCCTCACGCACCTTGGAGAGAAGATGAGGGGCCAGGCTCTGTTTGAGCACGTATTCCTGCGTAAGGGAGAACGCTCAGAACTCTCAGATACTGCAGCAAAACTGCTTTAGTCTTCCCCTTCCATAGAGCTCATAAGGGACTCCAGGATGTGGGGGAGGTCTGTTCTGTCTGTGAGAACAACGCTGGGAGTGGTTATGTCCGGATGCCCCAGCGGGAAGAATACCACGTCCTGAAGCAGGAGTTCTGCGTCTACATAGTCGTAGTCTATATCGGCAATCTGGATAATCACTCCGGGCACCTCTGCAAAGAGGACGCGGATGGGAAGTTCATTGGAATAGGCGCGGCAGATGTCGTCTATGCAGATATTGGCACCGGAAGCGGCCCCGCACATGGCCCTGAGGGCGGTCATGAGCCCGCCGCCGCTCACTGTTGCACCAGCCTTTACAATGCCGTCCTCCACCAGTTCACGCACAACCTCGTAGCAATCCATAAAGTAATCGGCGTCCCCAATTTCCGGGGCCGATGAAGGAGTGGCGCCCACGGCCTGCGCCAGGCGGGAGCCTCCCATACGGAAATCGCAGGTGTCAAATGGTATGTAGATAATCCAGTCCGATCCCTCAGGAAGGAACTTTGAGGGGCATTTACGCCGCCGGGACATCTTGGGGTTGGAGGGGCGGAGCTCCAGAAGAAGAGACTCTTCCTCTTCCTGGGCCTCTAGTTCGTCATCGGCCGTAACGGAAGCCTTGAAAGAGACGGAAGGCGTGCCGGAAGTGAGGCTGTACTTGGAAATCTTTACGCCAAGGGCGTCTATGAAGGAACAGGCGGCTTCTACGGAATCATAAAATGCCGCAGGAAGGCCGATAGGGGAGTCTTTCCACTTCCAGTCTGCCTTGAGCATAAGGTCTTCCATCCTGAAATGGCCGCTGAGCCATATGGCGTCCAGGAGCCCCTGGGCCACTTTTCCGGCGGTGTATGAACCGGCAAACTCCAGCGGGACAGTGCTTCTGGCGTGCTCCACTGCAAGAGCGTAGGAATCTATCTCCGATTCCTCAAATGCAAAATTCCCGGGGACCTGGTCCAGGTGCTCGTCTGCCAGGGTTGCGGGATCACCGTCCGGCTCCAGTGGAGGCTCCACGGTGCACTCACGGAGCATTTTGGCAGGAGAGAGCGGCATAGGCACCCCGTCCAGGATGTAGGAAGCGTTCAGGAGTTCTGTCATAGCATTCAAAGGTAGTAAAAAAATCTTATCTTTGTACTATGGAATTCACTTTGGATGCGTACAATTCTCTTATGGAGGATATCTTCAGGCGGTTCCCGTCAGTGCAGAAAGACGGGTTCACTGCCGGCGCATACAAGCCTGGGCTGGAGAGGATGCAGGCCTTTGACCGCTATCTTGGCTATCCTTCCCGTCAATTCAAATCCATTCACATAGCCGGTACAAACGGCAAGGGCAGCGTGGCCAATTTAGTGGCCAGCGCACTGCAAAGTTGCGGGTTAAAGACAGGTCTGTTCACTTCTCCTCACATTTTGGACTTCAGGGAAAGAATAAGGGTAAACGGCCTTATTCCGGTGGAGTATGTCTTCAAACAACTTGCGTCATGGATGCCATGGATAGAGGAGAACAACCTTTCATTCTTTGAAATTACCACCGGATTAGCCTTTAAATACTTTGCAGACTCTGGTGTGGATTACTCGGTCATTGAAACCGGCCTCGGTGGCCGGCTTGACTCTACAAATATCCTTGAAAAACCGGAGCTTACCATTGTCACTTCCATAGGCTTTGACCATATGGCCCTTCTGGGAGATACTTTGGAGAAAATTGCTGCTGAAAAAGCCGGAATCTTTAAGGAAGGAGTGCCCGCTCTCATTGGTGAGGCCCTTCCTGAGACCAGACCTGTGTTTCAAGCCAGGGCAAATGGTTTTTGCCCCCTGTACTTTGCAGAAGAGATGAATCCGCCGTTCTGGGACAATCGTGATGAGATACTCCTTGCAATGGATTTAGGGGCAGAAGTCCAGAGAAAGAACCTTAGGACTGTCCTTTCCGCCCTTGAAATACTAAGTATCAAGGATGAACGTGTCATTGACGGCATTATCCACACAGCCCATAATATGGAATTCCACGGCAGGTGGGAGCGTTTGCAAAATGAGCCGCTGGTTATAGCGGATATCGGCCATAATGCCCATGCACTCAGACACAATTTTGCCCAGTTGGAGGCAATGAATCGGCCTCTCATCGTAGTCTACGGCGTTATGGCCGATAAAGACCTTGACGCAATCATCCCCCTTATGCCCCGCAAGGCAACGTACATTTTCACATCACCGGCAACGCCCCGCGCCCTTCCGGCCAAGAGTATAGCAGATCGTTTTGGCAGGCCATCTATGGTAATAGACAATGTTCAGGATGCAGTGAAAAAAGCCCTGGAACTTGCAACCCCCGACACCATAATATATATAGGAGGCAGCACTTTTGTCGTAAGCGAGGCGCTTCCGCTCTTTAAGTAGCACAATTCTTGAAATGAACTCAAGATATGAAACGAATACTATTATCACTGCTTGCCGCCCTCACGGGGGCCGGAGCAATAATTGCGGCACCTATGTCTGAAGACGGTCACACCTTAACTGCCCTCTGGAAGCAGTATGATGAGGCCTCCAAGGCCGATTTACCCAAAAAGGAGGCATCCATCCTTGAGCAGATCAAGAAGGAGGCCATGGAAAAACGCCTCCCGGTAGACTTCTGGGATGCTGCAACGCAGTACGTGAGCGTAGTACAGCGCCGTGACTGGAAGCAGAGGGACGCTCTCCGTGAAGGCCTTGCAAAGGAAGTGGAGGAGTTCAATGAACCCATTATCACCTTCCTCTGGATGGACGAGTGGAAGGGCGTTAGCCAGGATGAGCTGTGGAAATACATCCAGGAGAACCCTCTGGAGGGCAATAATCCTGCCCTTCACCGCGGGATGACAGGATTTCTGAACGCTGCCCTCACCCCGTTTGTGGAGTCGGATGAGGAGTGGGCGCACTGGCGCCTTCTCAATGGCAGGTACTCTGAGCCTGTTGTGAAGGCCCTGGAGAAGATGGTTGAAGGGAAATACCCCCAGGAAGGAGCCCTTAAGTATTATCTTCTTGGTAGGAAATACAACACCGTTCAGGAAAGGTCTCAGAAGCGGGCCGCCCTGAAGGAACTCCAGGATGCCTACAAGGGCACAGCCCTGGCCCTGTTCCCGGAGGGAGACCTTCTGTGCATGGACGTAGCGGAACTGGATGAGGACAAGGCCTCTACATCGGCCCAGTATAAGGCTCTTTACGACAGGTGCAAGGAATTTGAAAGCCGCCGCACCTCTTTCCGCAATAAGGAATGGAAGATAGCGTCAAGATACTCCGCTGTCACCAGTATCGGCTACCGCCTCACTTCCCAGGATCTGGGGCTTAGCATAGACAAGGATGCCATAACTGTCCTTTTCCGTAACCTTACATCGGCAACGGTAAAGCTCTACAAGGGTAAAACCGTTGTTTCGTCGTGGAATGCCAAGAACCCCACCGGCAGTTTCTACGTCCGTGACACCGTGCGCCTGGCCCTTCCGGGCCTCCCGGACGGCAGTTACCGGGCAGAGGCCGTGAACGGAAAAATATCGGCCTCAGATACATTTGACCAGTACACCCTCTCCATTGCCACCCGCACGGACGCAGAGGGCCGCAAGGTTTATGTGGCCGATTTTGACTCCGGAAAGCCCCTCTCCAAGGTGACCCTCCTCCTTATGAAGGGAGACACGGAGGCTGCCCGCGCAACCCTCAAACTTGACGGCTTCACGCTCATCCCCCAAGCCCTTCAAAAGGCTGTCAACGCCCACCCCAGAACGTATTATTCCTACGTTGCCGTGAGCGGAGACCGCCGCTCCCGCCCCGTGGGCATCGTAAGGGATGCCGCTACGTATATCCCTCGCACAGGCATGAGATGCAACGTCTACAGGGACCGCGGCGCCTACAACCCCGGAGATTCCCTCCAGTTCAAGGCCGTGGTGTTCCAGGGAGACCCCATGCTAAAGATGAACGTATGCAAGGGCCGGAAACTGGATGTCACCCTCTATGACTCTGAGAGCAACCGCCTTGAGACAAAAAGGCTCATAACAGGGGACTTTGGCTCTGCAAGCGGCGGCTTTACCCTCCCCAGGGGCCTCAGGAATGGATATTTCCGCATTGAGATAGTGGACGTTTCCACAAAGGACGTCCTTGCCTGGGACAGCTTCAGGGTGGACGAATTCGTGCTCCCCACCTTCGACCTAAGCTTTGACAGCCGCACTGAGCTATACATGGTGGGCTCCAAAGTGCCCGTAAGCGGCAAGGTCACAAGCTACTCAGGCCACGGTCTTTCCGGCGCCCGCGTGCGCATCAAGGTAAATTACTGGGGAGAGAAAACCGTCCTTGAGGAGGAGCATCCCCTTGGGGCCGATGGAATCTTCCGCTTTGAGGTCCCCGCAACCGAGGAAGGCTTCTACCACGCAGAGGTCACGGTCATAGACGCTACCGGAGAGACTCTCTCCTTCATGGACGGATTCTATGTAGGTGACAGCCTTGGCGTAAGTATCAGCGTCCTTGGTACCGAGGACGCGGAATTTGTCCTTCCGTCCGACGGAAGCGGCGGCTGGCGCTGGAGAAGGGAACCCCGCCACGTTGTCCGTGGAAGCGAAATCCGCGCAAAATTCCAGGCCCTGGACGCCCAGGGTAACCCCGTGCCGCTTGAAGTTACGTACGACCTTGCCGGTCAGGGCGGAGTGGCCCCTTCCGGAGAGGAGGTCAGGATTCCCGTCAAGAAGAGCGGCCTCTATACCCTCAAAGCTACAGTAAATACAACACTCCAGGACGGCAAGGAGATTAAGGAGAGTGAAGAAGTAAAGGTCCTTGTGCTCCTTCCCGGAGAGAAAGAACTTATGGTGGACGGCTCCCGCATCTTTATCGGCGGCCCTTCAACCGTGGATAGCCGCATTGAGGCCGTGATTGGATCGGCCGATGGCGACGCCTGGGCCATTGCCACCGTCTACGGCAAGGACAGTGAGGTCCTGCAGTCAAGCCGCCTTATCGCCAAGGACGGAAGGCTTATGGATATCGGCCTGGATTATAAGGAGTCCTGGCCCGATGCCGTGCGCCTGCAGGTGTTCTACTTCCTCCACGGGAAGGCAGTCAGCTATGAGCGCCAGTATCGCAGGAGCTGCACCAAACTTGCCCTGCCGCTCACTTTCACCAGTTTCCGTGACAAGGCATATCCCGGCAGGGAATACACCTTCACCCTCAAGACCGAACCTGGTGTGGAGGCCCTCGCCGCCGCCTGGGATAAGAGTATGGATGCCATTGCCCGCAATTACTGGTCTCAGGTGAACCAGAGTGATTATTCTGTGCCGATGGTGTACGTCCAGTCCGCCTGCGGAAGCGTTGGAAACGGCTCCGATTACTATGACGACGACCCCCGATTCGTGGCCTACGGCACCAAGAGTCTCAAGATGGCCCGCACCAATGGCGCCGTGATGCTTGACGCCGCGCCCGCCATGGCCTCTATGGAAGAGTCCGTAGAGATGGAAATGGCTGCCGATGACGCCACGGAAGG
The DNA here is from genome assembly GCA_016286385.1 of Bacteroidales bacterium. GTDB lineage: Bacteria > Bacteroidota > Bacteroidia > Bacteroidales > UBA932 > Cryptobacteroides. Next base: position 13,880 of record JAEESO010000033.1, read on the forward strand.
TGCCGGAATCCCGGATGATATCCCCATCCGCAGCGAATTCCTCCAGGCGCTTACCTTCCAGCCTCATCTTGTATCGGCCACTGACGGAACCCTCACATTCAGCTTCCGCACCTCTGACAAACTCTCCACCTATTATGTACGCGTGTACGCGCACGACCCTTCAATGAGAAATGCCATTGCGGAAGGAGAGATGGTGGTGAGCCTCCCCGTTAAGGTTGCCATGCAGGAGCCTCGTTTCCTCTATGAAGGGGACGTCTGGGATGCCGCTATCACGGTTTCTTCCGTGGCCGATGTCCCCGTCTCCGGCGTAATAGCCCTCCAGTGGGACGGCGGCAGCGCCCAGGTGCCCGTCACCGTTCCCGCTGGGGAAACCATGACAAAGGTGATAAATGTGAGGATTCCCGATCAGACCGGGGATCTCACCTTCACCGCCGCCTTCATCGCCTCAGAATTCTCGGACGCAGTCCGCGTAACCGTGCCGGTATACCCTGCTGCGCAGGAGCTCACCGAGGCCCACTCCGCCGTGCTTCACGCCGGGGAGGACCGTGAGGCGCTCCTGAAGGAACTCCGTTCCCGCTTTGTGAACGTTCCCGGTTCCGCAGCAATCCTTAAGGAAATCACCGTCCTTGATATGGTGAAGGACGCCATCCCGTCACATGTTGAGCCTCAGGGCAACGACGTCCTCTCCCTCTCCGAGGCCTGGTACGTGCAGCTCATGGCTGGAAGGCTTCAGATTCCCGATCAGGTCGGGAATGACGATTTACTTCCAAAGATCCTTGCCTGCCGTAACTCAGACGGCGGATTCGGATGGTTTGAGGGGATGACATCGTCGCCGGTGATCACCGCCGTGATGCTGGAGCGCTTTGCAAAACTCCGTGACAGGGGATTCTCCGTTCCGGATGTTACTTCTTCCGTAAAATACCTGGATGCCAATCAGTTTGGAGATGTCCGTCCCTACTGGTGCGGCTTGCTCTCGGATGCCCAGTATATGCATGTCCGCGCCATGTACGCATCCGTTCCTTTCACTGAAAAGGCCGTTTCCCAGAGTGAGAAAAAGCGCTGGGATGCCTTCAAGAAGGACGCCAAGAGTTACCTCACGCCATCGGCCAAGGAAGGCCGGGGCCTTAAGGGCCAGATCCTTTCCAAGGCAAGGAGGCTCCTCACCCTCAAGAACCTCCTTGAGAGGGACGGCGGCATTGCCCTTGCCAAGGCCTGGGGTATTACCTTTGCATCGGCCAAAATCCAGAAGTCCATCAAGGCCGATGTTGCGTCCCTCCTTGAATATGCCGTAGAGCACCGTGACGGCGGCTGGTACTATCCCAATGCCGTTATGCCCTGGAGGGGCCTTCTTGAAAGCGAGGCCTACGCCCATGCCCTCCTGTGTGATCTCTTGAATCCTTACGATGCCGGCATCGCAGACGGCATCCGTCTGTGGCTGATGCTTCAGAAGGAGACCCAGAAGTGGGATACGGAGCCTGCCTACATTGATGCCATTACTGCCATCCTGGATGGCTCCAAGGCCGTTCTGGATACAAAGGTGCTGGCTTTATCGGCCACATACAATGCTCCGTTCAATGACATAAAGGCCGCAGGAAACGGCTTCACCATAGAGCGTCGCTTCTTCCTGGACGACAAAGAGATCCTGCCCGGAGACCCCGTGAAGGTTGGAGACAAGATCCGTATTGTGTACAAGATCTGGAACGGGGAGAACCGCTCGTTCGTGAAAGTGACGGCCGGCCGCGAAGCGTCCCTGAACCCTGTTCAGCAGCTTTCCGGACACATCGGATACGGCTTTATCCGTCCGCTCAGAAGCGGCTTTGTTTGGGGCTTCACGCCTCAGGGGTACCGCAACGTGAAGGCATCGGCCACGGAATACTACTTTGACTCCTACCCGGAGGAAAAGACCGAACTCTCAGAGGAGTTCTTTGTGACCCGCGCCGGTACTTTCCAGGCCCCCGTTACCGTCATTGAATCCCTTTACGCCCCTCATTACAGGGCAAATACTGAATACAGAAAACCCTTAGAATCTTCATTATGAAGCGTTTATTAATAGTTGTCGCACTTCTTGCAGGCCTTACGGCCCATGCCCAGGAAACCTACACTTTTGCCCAGAGGGATACCTGTGAGCTGAAGCTGGATATTTATCGGCCCGCAGAGGCGGACCAGGCTAAGCCGGCTGTGATGTTTGTCTTTGGCGGCGGCTTTATCACCGGCGCCCGCAACGACAAATACCTGGTGGAATTCTACAACAAACTCACGGATCACGGCTATCCCGTGGTGGCCGTGGATTACAGGCTTGGGATGAAGGGCGTGAAGGTTGGAAAAGGCCTCTCAGGTGCTTTCAAGGCTGCGAAGGCGTTTTATAACGCTCAGGAAGTGGGCGTTGAGGATGTGTTCTCGGCGGTTGCTTACCTGAGGGAGCACCCGGAACTTGGGATAGACACGGATAACCTTGTTGTGGCGGGAAATTCCGCCGGAGCCATCATTTCACTGGCGTCGGAATATGCTGTCATAAGCGGTAAATGTGATATCCCGGACTTCAATTTCAAGGGCGTGATGAGTTTTGCAGGTGCAATCATCAGCACTAGCGGCGCTCCCAAGTTCAAGAAGCAGCCGTGTCCCATCCTCATGCTTCACGGTACGGCGGACCAAGCGGTGAATTACAAGTCCTTCGGTGCCTTCGGGCGCGGTATATGGGGGAGCGATTACATTGCCCGTAAACTTGCCCTCAAGGAATATCCTCACACCATCTACAGGTATGAGGACCGCACTCACGACATAGCCGCATATATGCTTGTGGCCTGGCCCCAGGTGCTCTCCTTCCTGCAGAACGACGTTGAGAAGGGTACTCCGCGCTTCATAGACGCTACTATCGACGACCCTTCCCTTCCCACCTGGGGTAACATTTCCCTTGACGATATCTATTAAAATCGGCCTTTTTCCTGCCACGCAACAGCCCTAATTTGCATCTATTTAGTAGTATGAAGACACGTATCATTGCAATAGTGGCAGTGCTGGGGCTGGTGGCCGTGGCCTGCTCAAAACCTAAGGGAGATATCGACGCTTCCAAAGAGGCCCATTACGATATGGGTGGTGTTTCCGCTCCTGATGGAGCTTATGGCGATGGAGAAGGCAACGGCGGAGGCCAGGGCGGCTTTGAAGCAGAGCCCGGCGTTATCACCGCAGCTGAATGGAACGACCTCCTTCACTGGGATTTCTGGGGTAAAATTATGACCGGAGACTATTCCGGTTATAACGGCTACTGGGGATTCAACACTGCAAAACGTGTTGCAATCAAAACGGTAGACGCCAATGGCAACCCCGTGAAATGCCTTCCCGTGAAGCTGATGAAGGGGAGTGAGTGCTGCTGGGAAGCAGTAACTGACAACAAGGGAGAAGCCAATCTCTGGATTGGCGCCACAGATGTTCAGAGCACGGTTTCCTTGGCCGATACCCGCGTGGTGATTAATGGCGTAGAGCAGCAGAATGCACCCGAACTCTGGGCCTGGGACGTCACGTCTCCGGTTGTGAATGAATACACCGTAGCGGCTAATGAGTCTCTCAGCAATACGGTGGACATTGCTTTCATAGTGGATGCAACCGGCTCGATGGCCGATGAAATAGATTTCCTTAAGAGTGACCTCAGGCTCATACTTGACAAGGTGGCGCTTATGGAGACGGAGCGCACCATCTTAACCGGAACGGTCTTTTACAGGGATGCCGATGGCGATGAATACCTCACAAGGTTCTCTCCCTTCACAACTGATATTGCCTCCACAGTTCAATTTATCGGGCAGCAGTATGCCGATGGCGGCGGAGATACTCCGGAGGCCGTCCACACGGCCCTGGAAGTGGGCCTCACGCAGCTTCAGTGGCATAATTCGGCCTACTCAAAACTGGCATTCATCGTCCTTGACGCTCCGGCCCACAAAGATCACCAGGGCGTGATAGAGAGCCTCCAGAATTCCGTAAGGCAGTATGCCGCCAAGGGCATCAAGATCATCCCTGTTTTCTGCAGCTCCTATGAGAAGGACTGTGAGTTCATGTGCAGGCAGTTCGCCATCCTCACAAATGGCACCTATGTCTTCCTTACCAACGACAGCGGCGTGGGCGGAGAACACATTGAGGCTTCCGTGGGAGAGTACCAGGTAGAGTCCCTCCAGGGCCTCATCGTTCGTCTCATCACAAAGTACATCCAGTAGTGGACGTAACCAACCTGCTTGACATACATACACGCGAAGAGTTGTACCGGTGGTATCAGGAGAATCACCACAAAGTCAGTGATTTCTGGCTGCGGGTGAACCGGGCCGCGGAAGACTGTCCGGGAGTGGTGCGATATATTGATGCCGTTGAGGTTGCTCTCTGCTTTGGGTGGATAGACAGTACGATGAAAAGCATGGGCGACGGAAAGCCCGTCCAACATTTCACGCCACGCCGCAAGCGGAGCAATTGGTGTGAGAGAAACCTTATCCGCTGCCGTCGTCTGGTAAAGATAGGGGACATGACACCCGCAGGCCTGGCGGTCGCCCCAGACCTGGACCCCTCTAAATTTGTATTTGAAGATTGGGTACTTGACGCAATTAAGGCCGATGAAAAGGCCTGGGCTGGCTACAACTCATTTCCTGAGACATACCGTCGCATCCGTGTGGATTTCATTCAGCACTACAGGCAGACAAACCGGGAAGAGGAGGCCCAGAAGGCCCTTCAAAAGTTCGTTCAGAGTTGTCACGATGCCAAAATGTTCCCCGGCTGGGATGATTTTGGAAGGTTGGAATAGGTCTTATGCCTATCAAAGTCACGTTTTGCAGGGATTTTGTGACTAAGACCGTGTATAACGTGGGCCGCAAGTCTCTCCACGAAAAAGTCCCTCCCCCGAGGGGAGGGATTTAGGGAGGGGGTAACGTGGAGCGCCCAGGTCTCTCCGACGCAAAGAAGGTGACTAAAAAGTCAGATGACTGATTGGTCACCTTCTTTTTTGTATAAAGAGAGAAGATACGCCCTTGAGGGCATCAAAAATAATAGCTATTCTTTTGATAATCAAATGAATAGCTATTGCTTTTCTGATAAATTATTACTATCTTGTGGTTGCGAAAAAAGAAAAAACAACTTATCAGTAATCAAGCAATGGCAAAGATAGTCTTTAAATCTTACAATCAGAACGATAATCTGCTTTTTCCTCCATGTCTTGGTGACTTTATTGCAGATACCGACCCGGTACGTGTGTTGAATGCAATAGTAGATAACCTTGACATCAGTCGCATAGAGGACAGCTACGCCGGTGGCGGTGCCAGCAGCTACAATCCCAGGATGCTGGTGAAGGTCGTTTTCTACGCATACCTACAGAACGTGTACTCAGGGCGCAAGATGGAGCAGCTGCTCAGGCGTGACGTGAACTTCATGTGGCTGAGCGGTATGCAGTGTCCTGACTTCAACACCATCAACCTGTTCCGCAAGAACCGTCTTGCCGATGCCGTGGATGATATCTTTACGCAAGTGGTACAGATGCTGGTGGATGGAAAGTTCGTATCTCTTGATGTGCAGTACGTTGACGGCACCAAGATAGAGGCATCAGCCAATAAGTACACGTTTGTATGGAAAAAGGCTACCAAAACAAACCAGGGCAAACTTGACAAGAAGGTAAAAGCCATCCTTGCAGAAGCTGAGAAGGAGTTGAATATGGAACTTTGCGAGTCGTCAGAGGAGGTGATGACTTCTGAGGAGATCAAGGAACGCACCGACAGAATAATCTCCGAGATGGACGACAGGGGCATCAGTGACAAGCGCTTACGCAAAGCCGTGAATGCGGCCCGGGAAGAATATGCACCTAAAATGAAGGAGTACGAGGATAAGCTCGACACGCTCGGAGACCGGAACAGTTATAGCAAGACGGATCCTGACGCCTCGTTTATGCGTATGAAGGAGGATGCCATGAACAATGGCCAGACTAAACCTGGCTACAACATCCAGATATCAACCGAGAATCAGTTCATCACCCATTACTCCACCTCCTGGAGGCCAACTGACTGGGGCACCTTCATCAACCATATGGACACCTTTAAGGAGCGATACGGAAGGCATAGCAAAGAAGTGGTAGCCGACTCTGGATATGGGAGTGAAGAGAACTACGAGTATATGGATATCAATGATATAGACGGATATGTCAAGTATAATCTGTTCCATACTGAGCTGAAAAAGAAAACTATCAAGAATCCTTTCCTCCCGGAACATCTCTATTACAACGAACAAGATGACTACTTCGTTTGTCCTATGGGTCAACATATGACATATATTGGCAATAATCGACGAGTCTCTGACTTAGGGTATGTTAGTCATACAAAGTTATATCAGGCTCAAAACTGCGAAGGCTGTCCTCTGAGAGGGCTTTGCTTTAAGGGCAAAGGGAATAGGGTCATAGAAGTAAACGTCAAGAGCCGGCTATATCGAGACAAGGCAAAGGAAATGCTGATGAGCGAGCGCGGACTATATCATAGAAGTATGAGACCTATAGAACCCGAGGCTGTCTTCGGGCAGCTCAAATACGATGGTGGCTTCAAGCGCTTCCACTATCGGGGTAATCGGCTAGTCAGAGCCGAGTTCGCGACGCTTGCCATTGCCCATAACATAAAGAAAATGGCCGCTTTATCGGCTTCAAGGGGCTGATAAAGCAGCCAATCGTACTTATAAATATCCTTTTCGGGAAAACGATTGGGCCACAAGAGCCTTTTACATAAATACAAAGAAGGTGACCAATAATCTCTTATTAGTCACCCTCTTTA
>JAEESO010000011.1 GCA_016286385.1 Bacteroidales bacterium
TCCTGTGCTCAGCGCAATAAGATTGGACTTCCAGTACTTGTTCTCTTGTAAGCATAGCGATAACTTTTTTGCAAAAGTAGCGAGGATCACTCCCCGCTACAATATGTAGTTGCTCGGATGCTTACCTCGAATCTTACCACGAGGGTTTCTGTCTCGGGAGACAGATAGGTTTGTTTTTGTTTGTTCATAGATTTATCGATTTAATTGATTGATAATCGGCAGAAGATGCCCGATCGGAGTCGGGCATGACGGAAACGAGATTCCCGATCAGGTCGGGAATGACGGAAAATGCGCACCAAACCCTATCCCTTAGTGTGCAGCTAAGGGATAGGGAAGGGCGTTGAATGTAAGTGCTTGAGGGTTAGTGGATTATGCAAAAACCTCTATGTGAATTTGCATAGAGGTTTTTGCATAAGTGGTTGATTCAGAGTGCGTTACGTTCGACGCTGCCGGAGGAGGGGGATAAAAGGCATTACGGCAACAGCACCATCAGTTTTATTCCGGCGGCGGGGTGGAGGGTGGAGGTGAGCTCGCTAGTGAGGGCAATGCTCAGGCAGAGGCCGCCCACGCAGATATCAGCGCCTATGCCGACTGTGAGGAAGGCGCCATCGGCCCGTACGGGTGGACCGGTGAGCCCTGGGGAATCGGCCCCGGGAGGTACTCTGAGCCTGTATCCTACGCTGAGGGAGGCCGATGGCCGGAAGGCGGAACCTTCCGGCAGGAAGAGGTAATCGGCCCCGATGCGGGCAAGGGGACCGTTGGCGGTCTGGGGCTGCCAGCCATCATCCCCGAAGGACATCACGCTGCGGAAGCCGCCCAGTGTTCCCGTAAGCCTGAGGCTCTCCAAGATGTTGTAGGAGATGCCAGCTTCAAGTGAATACATCAGAATTGACGGACTCCCGGATCCGAAGATGACGGACGTCCCGCCTCCAAGGAGGAAATGCCCTTTTTGCTGACAGAGGGCAGTGCTCATGCTTAGAAGGCACAGGGCAAGTGCCAGAATGTGTTTTTTCATATGGTTATTCAATTTGGTTTCCCGGCAGCCAGAAGGAGTCGGCCGTGCCGTAGGCCTGGCCCATCTTATGGCTGTTCACAATGTCTTCCTCTTTGTAACTACCTGAGACCGAGCCGTCAAAAGCTGCGTGCGCGGTATTTCCCGTAAGCCTGTAGAAGGGGATGGAAGGTGTATAAAGCTTAAGCTTCTCCCTGGTGTTTCGCCTTGGATCATAGTATGCCGTTGCTGTGTAGGCCTGCTTGAACATATCCTCCCCAAAGTAGTACATATAGTATGTGGAGCCGTCTCCGGTATTGGTATAACTGGTCCTGAAGGTCTGGGTGAGGTCAATCGCATACCTGGTGTCATAGCTGTTCAGTTTGGTAAGTGAACTCTTTTTCATCCTCCAGAAGAATCTCACCCTGGTGTAGTCCCCGAGGGCAAGGTATTTCTCCCCGCTGGGGAAGGTACGGACTTCGGAAGGGGTAATGGCAGTAGTCTGGAACTCAAAAGCTGGTGCGTTCCAGTAGGCCACGCTCCTAAAGGAATAGATATTATCGGCATGATGCCCATGATGCCCGAGGAAGAAATTGAGGTGTGAATCGGCAACGGGCCCCACATACTGAAGTTCATAGTAGGAGAGCTCTCCCCTTGATGTGACGGTTTTGGCCGATGGATATACAACCACCTTGTTCTGGAGTAGGTAGGAGCGCTCCGTATCTGAGTATTCGCAGTCCCAGAGGGTGGAGTTACTATGGTCGTAGCTGGACATGTTGGCATGATCCGGCCACCAGTGCTCCGTGCGGCATGTCTCGGCATAGAAATTCTCCGACGGGCTCACGGAATTGATTCCGCTCTGGGAAGTGGCCGTGGTCCTGACGCAGTTTCTAAGGCTCACCGGCATACCTGTATTGTCCCTGACAAAGATGTACGGGATGAATCTTGACATGCTTCCGGAATTTGCCGGCGCAGTTGGTGAGCTTAGGTAATTGACCTGACTGAACTGGTAACCGGCATATATGACATATTCACGTATTACATTGACCCGGCCCCAAAGCATAGTCATGGTGTCTCCGGTCCTTGTGTGGGTGATGGTGCCGCCAATCTCTATGAGCCCGTGGTTATGGAGGTCGTTGGCAACACTCAGGCGCTCAACTTCGTTGGCGTGGCTGTCCCAGATAAGGGAATATGGGGAATAAGAGCCCTTGGATGTGTTTACGTTTCCGTGTGAGATGACGCTTGGCTGGAAATCGGCCCAATAAGGCCATCTTGAAGAAAAGTCGTCAGTTGTGACATAATTCGAGCTTCCATCCACAATCACAGAGTAGGTGAACGGAGTAAGATCGTCGGTCCTGAACCATTCTGCAAACGGGTTAGTCACTTTAAGGTGAACTGGCTCAGAGCATACCAGCTGCCCGGATTCGGAACGCAGCTGCAGGTCAGGGCTGTAAACCACGGATATGAATTCACAGACATCGTCCACATTGGAGTAGAATCCGTCTCCCTCCAGGCAAATCCAGTCGTCAAGGTAGGTGCTGAAATAGAATGTACTGGGTGAGAAGGTTGCCCGTGAAACGGAGGATGGAAATCCCAACACGCCTGTGAGCCCAAGTGAGCCCAGGGCAAGGTCTTCTGCCTGGATGATAAAGGCCGTTCCGGATTCACTGCATATCTGGAAATACCCCTTGGCGGTCTGTCCCGTGATGGGGGTGTCATAAATGGGCCCCTCATCGCCTTCGTCGTCAAGGCCGATGAAGCTATTGTCCACATACGGCCCCGTGAGTGCCTGGATGAAGTGAATTACCGGCCTGTCTATGGACACGGAAATGTCATTATATGTAACGTTGCTGGCAGTATTGTAGGCCTCAAAAGTGGCCGCTGCTGCCCTTGTGGACATCACAGTGAAAACTTTGTTAAGCACATTGCCGCTGTAATAGGCCGCTCCCTCTGAGATAAGATGGGTATCAATGGAAGTAGACCGTAGGGACAGATTTGCAAATACTTCCTCCAGCCTGGCCTTTTTTGCGCCGCTCCAGCCGGTCATGTCCTCCGAGTGAAGCGTAATAGTGAATCTCTGGAAGGCATAGTGGCTGGCCGATACACTATATGTGAGAGTGACCGGAGAAACCACCTGGACATTCACCTCATCCGATATATCACCGGAGCTGTTTCCGCCCCTTATGGAATAGTCTCCGTCCGCGACGCTGCCTGATACCTGGAAAACGGCCGTCCCGCCGCTTGGGAAGCCGGTAAGCTGCTCAGTATTGCTGTGGAAGGAATGACTCACGTATTCAATCCCGCTGCCAAGCGGAAGGAAGGAAAGTTCGCTGCTATCCAGAGTAGTTTCAAAGGGGATGCTCAAAGTCTCTCCCGGAGCCGCCGTAAGGGCCGATGTATTTGTCCACAGGAAACCGTCCTGCGGAGAACCAAGCTTCAGGATGATGGACCGGTATGTGTTTCTGATAATGTTGAAGTCGGATTTCATGGCCGATCCAGGAGTTGAATCCAGATAAATCCGGTAACCGAAGCGGCGCTCACCGTAACCCGGTTTAGTTGCTCCCACGTTAATCTTAAGATAGGAGCAGTTATCTACGGCAGAGCCAAGGTCAAGTGCTACAGTGCTCCACTTGGAAGCACTCCCTGAAACGCCCTGGCAGTTTTCCAGAAAGTAGTATGAGACGGCTTTGGACCGGTTGTCGGCATCCCTGAAATCCAGATTGTCAAGGTCATCATCCGTGGAAGAGTCCACGGCTGCGAATTTCCCGGGATCAGTCTGCTTGAAACCGACGCCCGTTCCGGTGTAGAAATACGGTACTTCCGTATTTGAACGTGCTCCGGAAATATGTGCGGCGTTGACTGTCCAGCCGTCACTGGCCCAGCTGCTTACATCAAGGGTTATGTCAAATTTTGCAAAGAGGCGCTTTACCGGAATGGTGAGGGAGGGTGCCTCCGGGTCAATGGTCACCGTTACAGACCCTGTCATGGGCATGTTGTATTCCCTGTCATGGAGATCCATTAGATCGCTTGGGGAGGCGCAGGAGAATGTGAAGGAAAGGAGCTCATCCCTTGTGTAAGGAGCTATGCCTGCTGCCCACAGGTCTATTTCACGCCTGATATCATCCACGGCGTTTACAACGGCCATCACTTCTATGGGCTCATTCGCGGGAAGAGTCCAGTTGAAGCTCTTGCTGTCCGTGTACACTGCTGCGGGAGCCCCGCCCACCGTGCATGGCTTACCGGCATCGGCCCCGGACGCCCAGAATGCAAAGAGATAGGCTTCCGTGAAGTTCTCTACGTCCTGCGAGACCACGGATTTTGTGCCGGCGCCCATTTCCGTGGAGGAGAATCCAACGTGGACCGTTGCAAGCTCCATGGCCTCCCGGCGCAGCGGAAGGCCGGCAGGGGAGTCTGTCTCTGCCTCAGTGCATCCGGCGGCAAGGACGGCTGCAGGGATTATAAGTGATATCAGGGTGTTTTTCATCTTGGTCTAATCCAGTATTATGTTTCCGGCACCGTCCCAGGAGTCGTCAATTACGGGAACTATATCGGCCTCTATGATGTCCGGGTCTATGTCAATGATTTCGGGGTCGTTGGAGCCTCTGCCGTGAATTACAACGTTAGAGGCGGCATAGATGCAATTCCTCACCATCCCTGGTACTGTGATGGCGTAATATACTATGTCTGAATCTATTGACGCCTCAATGACAAGGCGGGTACATCTGCGCATCCAGGCCTCCATTGTGCGTATGTCATCGGCCTCCCTGGTGGGATTTGGGAAGGCGTAGAACGAGTGGTTTACCGTGTACGGATTTCCGGCCGATACCACGGCGTTTATCCCCCTGTCTCCAAGGATGGCGTCAATACCGCTTTCGGCGCTTTCCCCGCGGTGCCAGCCGCCGGTGTTATACCAGGCCGACCGTGTCCCCGACAACTCCTGATAGGTATAATCATTCCCGTAAAGGGAAGTCCTGTACGCATTTGTGACATAGATTCCGCGGAGGGTGAAAGTCTTGCCGGCAAGATGAGGCTTTGCGCTGAAATCCACCTCCAGCCTTCTCAGGTCTATCCTTGAGACAAGTCGGCTGACATTTATGGAAACGGGCGCGGCGGCACCCGGAACGGGAATTATGGATGTGTATCCAAACATAAGAAGGGCCGATATCCTGTTGTCTCCAAGGTAGGCGACTTTGCCGGTCAGGTCTTCCGGAGTACGGACAGTGGAAGGGTCGAATGCCCCGACCCCGCTGATTGGATAATTGACTATCGCAAAGCAGGTATAGCGCTGACCTGCCGTAAGCTGCAGGGTAAGTGGAGTCCCGTTGTCGGAGCTTTCCCAGCGGAAATGCCCGGTGTGGTCGTTGAAGGCAAAAACCGCCCATCGGCCTGTGGCCCGCTCGTCGGAATCTGTCACCCCCGTCACTTTGGAATCCCCTCCGTTCTGGGCCAAGAACACCACGCTTACAAGCAGGGAATCGGCCTCAGGATACTCTGCGGCCTTGTTTTCCGGCAGATATGGGACGGCGCAGGACACAACTCCTGCAAAGGAAAGGATTATGGAAAGAAAGTGTTTCATATTGTTATCCGTTTGCTAAAGTCCGTATTCCAGTTCCTGCTCTCCCCACGGGTATACCCCAACATTGACGGTGGTCTCCTCAAAGTCAATCTCAATGTAGAGGTCCGGGAGGTTCTTCTCTGTCCAGGTGATGCCGCCTTTGTCCCGGAGCAGTTCATACAGGTTGTAGGATGTCTGGAAGTCCCTGTACTCATATAGTCCTTCCAGGGCGTACATCTCCAGGACAAGGGTGTGGTCGGCCTGGCGGGGGAGAGTGAACTCAAAATGGCCGATTCCGCTTTCCTTTGGCGTTATCTGGAACGGCCCCGTTACCGGATTGCCGGTGAGGGCGTCTATGCCGCAGGTGTTTCCCCTTACCGTTATGTAGAAGGGGAAACGTCCTCCGGCGTGATCAAAGGTGTCGGCACCAATGTACTGAACACTCACATGCGAATACTCTTTGGTAAACTCTACCGGGACGGTGAAGGTCTCCTCCTGGACTTCCGCCATGTAACCAAAACGGAAAATGGGAACATAGTCCCTGCCTATGGGGACGGTCCACACGGATCCGTCCCTGACTAGCCCTTCCTGCCCCATGAGACCGTATCCTTTCACTGCGGCTGTTCCCCTTACCGTGAAGAAGAAAAGCCTGTCATCAATGTATCCCAGGCTTGTTCCGGCCTCGTCCATAAGCCTTCCCTCAGGATGGGCGTACACCGTTGTGAATACGCCTGAATACCGCTGGAAGCGTGAGGCATCGGCCACATCAAAGAAGAGGAAACTTGGACACATTGTCCTGTCCTCCAGCACCACGGCGCGGCAGGAGGCAAGAAGAAGGGAGGCTGCAAGTATCCCGCCCCGGAGAGTTCTAGAATTCATAGGAGAGGTTGGTGGTTCCGTTCCATGGATCAACTGTGATGGCGGGCTGGATCTTGCCTGCCTGGATGTCATCGTCCCTGTCGTCGTTGTCCTTACCCAGCATGGTGAGCTTGATGGAGGTGATTTTGTAGATGTTATTGGCCGCCAGGACGGGGAGGTCAAACACATAGAAAGTATCGGCATCAAGGTCGCTGTAGCCTGCCGCCGCTTTCACGTGGGCCTTTATGACAAAACGCGTATGCCTGGGGCTGAATGTCCCCGTTGCGGGCGTATGGGAGTCTGAATCCGTTCTGTTGGGGTATGCAAAGAGGTGGCGGCCCATTTCCGTGGCCGATCCGTTAACGGAGCATGACGCATTGATCTCGCTCTCAAAAGTTACGGCCGGGGCGCCGGTGGGCTGGAGAGTGAACTTATTGTACCAGTTGTCTATGTTGGAGAGGGTTGCATCATCTATCGCCAGCGGTAGGACGGCCGAATTTGCCGTTCCGGTAAGGCCGGTGACGCCAAGCCTTGATTTACCTACCACATTCTTGAGGTATATCTGCTGGACGGTAAAGGTACTGCCCTCCAGGTCGGTGCCGCGGAAGTCTACCTGAATGTTGTCCAGCTGAATCATTGCGGCGAGTCTCTTCACGTACACGTTGACCGCCTGAATCTGTGAATCCGTGCCTGCAGCGCCGTTGTTGCCGTATTTACCAACCGTTACGGTGTTCTTTCCGGACATCACAAGGGATGAGGGCGTGTTTAGGGAGAGGTCCGTAATCTCTGCCTCAAGGTTTGCAATTGTTGTGGTGTGGGGCTTGAAATGCGTGATTCTGTTGTGGTTTACAATCACGTACACGGTCTTGTTACCAGTGAAAGTGGCAATTTTCACGCTGTGGGTGGTGTTCTTGTCAAGGCCCTGCTCAAAATAGGATGTCTCCAGTTTTTCGGCGGCATCAAAGACAAATACCTGCACCTTGTTAATCTGGTAGTCCTTGACCTGGGCGGTAGTTGCTTTTACGGCCTCGTTCTCCATGCCGATATTAACGGTGAGTGTGGCGTCAGGAACGGCCTCAGGGGTGTCTCCTGCTGTGGCAGGAGCGTTTTTGTTGCATGACATAAGGCCGATAGCCGCGGCCAGTGTCAGAAAGATTGAAAAGCATCTTTTCATAATGAAAACGGTTTAAAAGTTAATGTATGGGTATCAAAAGGTTTCGTCGTCTTTGTTGAGCCCGTAACGCTGTATAAGGACGTAGATCTCAGGGTCGAGGTTCCCGCGGAAGACATAGGAGCGGTCATCCCGGCAGGCGCGGAGATAGTTCTCCACGGCCTTCCCGTCGTCCCCGGCACGGGCATATAGGAGTGCCAGCATGTAACTCACCTGGGGAGTCCTCGGGAGCTCCTGGAGGATAGCCATCGCGGAGGCGTTGTAGTCAAGGGACACGTAGGCAATGGCCGTGTTGTAGTCGCGGTAATCCCGAAGGCAGGTGAGCGCCTTCTCGTATTCCCTCTCCTGGAGGAGCCTCACGCCCCTCATATAGGCTGTGTCAAGCTCCGTGGTGTGGACCGTGTCCTTCACCATCCCTTTCCGGTGGAGGAAGAAATCGAACTTCACGGTCCTCAGGCGGGGATAGAGGTTCTCCCTCATATAGCGGTACCAGGGCTCCGCCTGCATCCCCCTCTCGCGCTCATCCACATCGGCGGTCTCCAGGTGACGTATGAAAGAGAGCTTGTCCTGGGAAGTCATCACCGTGTCCTCATCCACGAGGACGCCAAGGTAGGGCCAGTTCTCGCCGCTGGAGCGGGAGAGGAAAGGGATGGAGATAGGAATGGAAGCGTTATGGCCGATGGATTCCCTGCCGGAATCGTCCACGCTCACGGAGAAGGAGTTCCTCTTGACGGAGTCCCTCCAGTTGCGGATATAATTGTCAAAATATGTTGCCACCGAGGCAGCCCTTCTTTCAGCAAGGGCCCCGTTGGACTTCACGGTGCCTTCAGGGGAGGCCGATGCACTTATCACTATGCTGTCAAGGTCGAAGGAGGTGTTCTGGAGGAGTTCCAGGATATTCCCCCTGATACGTCCCATCTCCGTGGCGTTATGGCCGAGGGAGAGGTCAATGTCGCTGCTCCCGCTGGCGAAGTCCACATAGCAGGCGGTGTTTGCTGCTGCCTTCCTCTCAAGGACACGGGTGAGATACCTCTCACGGGTATCCACAAATGCCGACAGGGAACTGATGTAGAAGGTAAGGGGCTCGGAGCGTGGCATGGTGTAGAGGTGCCGCTCTTGCTCGAATATATCCCCGGAAAGGACTATGTCCACCTTACGGAGCTTCGGACGTGTCCTTATACTCTGGGTATACTGGTAGACGAAATTCCCGTCTATGTCCCTGAGGACGGTATCAAGGCGTATCCCTTCGGTCACGATGGGTGCCTTGACGTACTCCTGGAACTTGGCTCCGCGCTGGTGCCACTTCCTCTCGTGGTAGTACCTCCGGTGCCAGAAGGTGTAATGCCTTATGGCATCGGCCTCCGTAGGCCCGAAGAGGGAATGGAAGGCGGTCTCGGAGACGAACGAGGTGTCATTCTTGTACTTATAGAGTTCAGGCAGGTTACGGGCAATCCATATATTGAGGTTCCTCCAGTCCACGAAGGCCGTGGTGTCCGTTATGATGGATCGTATATACCTGTCATAGAGCTCGTAGCCCCGTAACTGCCGGGATCGGAACTCGCTCCCCGTGATGATGACGGGTTCCAGCCTCACGCTGTCCTCCAGGATGAACATGTCCGGGTAGAACTGGAGCTGCCAGCGGGTGTCCATCATCTCCTGAGGTACTATGACCTCAAATCTCAGGTCCACCCGTCCGTGCCTCTCGGCAACGTTTCGGAACCTCGCAGTGATGACCGCCGCGTTGATCACGTCGTGCGCCACCATCTCCCCGGACTCCTCGTCCCTGACGGCTTTCATCAGAAGGAGGGTCTCCCCGTTCTCACCGGTCACGGTGATGGTGTCCCGGGGGGCTGAGGCGATGACCTTCCGCTCCTCGGCAACTTCATTTCTGGACAAGGCAAGGCTTGCGGAGAGATGTTGACTATGAAGTGATTGAATTTTTTTAGTCTCTCCGCAACTCCCTGCCAGAATGAGAAACAAAAGTATGATGATGAAAGGTTTCTTCATGGCACCGGATTCTAGAAGATCAGTTGTATTGCAATCCTGGCATCCGGAAGGATAAATGCCTTTCCACCCTGCTCCGTCCTTACCCCGCAGAGGGGACAGGCATAACGGGTGTAGCGCTTGTAGCCTCCCCAGAACCCCACCCCGAGGTCCAGGTTCCAGAACTCATTGAGCATTATGGAGTAGCCGCCGTAGGCTCCCGCGCCCCATGCGTCGCCCTCCTCGGCCTCCCGGCTCCAGATGCCGCCTATGTTGTAGACGCTGTAACGGGCGTCACCTCCCGCCCACCAGCCGGAGTAGACGTGCCAGGGCCACCAGCGGGCCCCGGCCCAGTATGAGTTCTGGCGGGCCTCAAACTGCGTGTCCCTGTCCCCGGCCCTGAAGGTCCAGGGGTTGAGCTCAGCCCCTACGTGGACGGAGACATGCTGGGAGACGGCGATGGACGCCTCGGCGTTGATGGTCCCAAGTGAGAGCCAGTCCACGGCGTTGGTCCCCACGGCAAAGCGCTGGGCCCATGATTCCGTGCCGCCATAAAGAACGGCGGCTGCAATAAGGAATATGCGTATCCTTTTCATTCCTTTTTCGTTTTGCTGGCAAAGGAATGAATAAAAAACTGCATGGAAAAGATGAAACGTTTCATTTTAAAGCCCCTGTAACCTTCTGGAAATCAGTTAGTTACAGGGGTGAAATGAAACGTTTCCCACAGGAAAACGGGGAAGTCTTTGAGTATCAGGCGTTTAGGCCTTCAAAAACTTACAGAATATTCATGGATTGCTCACGAATTTTTTCAAGTTCGTCCTTCATTTTTACCACCAGTTGCTGGATTCCGGCGTGATTTGCCTTGGATCCGGTTGTGTTTATCTCACGTCCCATCTCCTGGATGATGAACCCAAGCTTTTTGCCGGGGTAGGGCTCGGAGTCTATCACTTCCATGAAATATTTGCAGTGCTGCCTGAGGCGGACTTTCTCCTCATTTATGTCGTATTTCTCAAGGTAGAAGATCATCTCCTGCTCAAAGCGGGATGGATCGGCCTTTACCTCAAGGTCCTGCATTGCCTTTGAAAGTTTTTCCCTGACGGCGGCAATGCGTTCTCCCTCAAGGGCTTCCACTTCTTTATAATAGGAGAGAATGAGGTCCACGCGGGAGGTAACATCGGCATAGAGGGCCTTGCCTTCCGTTGCCCTGTAGGCGCATATGTGCTCAAGGGCTTCCTTGATTCCGGCTTCCACGAGGGGCCAGTTCTCCGGGGTTATAACATCGGCCTTCTTTGCGTCCACTACGTCCGGGAGACGGAGGATGCCGCTTGCCAGGATGCTCCCGACGCCGGGATCCTTGAGGAAGGTTTTGGTGAAGACGGTCTCTGCGTCCATGGCTTTCACTACGCTGCGCCAGTAACTGTGGAAGACCTCTGGATTGATCTGATGGGCCGATTCTTCCCCGCCGGCTTCCCAGTTCAGGAACAGGTCTATGGTGCCGCGGACAAGGGCATCTCCCAGCATCTTCCTTACTACAAGGTCCTTATCCTTTGGAAGGAGGGAACTCTTGATGTTGATGTCGGCGCTCTTTGAGTTCAGCGCGCGTATCTCTACGGTGAGTTTTCCTCCCGTAAGGAGGACTTCGGCCTTACCGTAGCCGGTCATGGACTGAATCATGATTTTGCTGTTTTGAGTGCAAATATAGCTTTTTTTCCTTATATTTGTAAGTCTGAAGTAGTTGAAAACAGATATACCAAATTATAGACTATGATAGTAAGGTCCTTCTATCTCAAGAAGCAGTTTGCAAGCCGTATTGCAGCCCTTTGTACGGAAGACGTAATTGCAGTCATCCGTCCGGAAAGGGCCATCGAGTCCCTGTTCTCAGAGGCCATCAGCGTTACCATAGACAGGAAAAAGAACGCATCGGCCCAGATGGAGTCCATCAAGGAGTATTTCTACTCCCTGGAAGAGGCCCCAGCATACCGTGAAAAGGTGGATACAATCCTTGAAACCGTATCCGGTTACCTCAGGGAGGCTATGTATGTGCAGACGGAGCGGGGTGCCATCCAGGATTATGTCATGGCAAAATGCGCGCGCCTGTGTGCGGAGGCTATCGGCACAAAGGCCCACGGGAGGCTCCTTGACGGAACAGAACTCATGATCTGCCACTCTGTCCAGCATTTTGACTGGCAGCAGTCCCAGGCCCAGATCCGTGAGCGCTGCGTGCCCGGCCAGATCATCCCCGGCGGCTATGGAAGGCTCACAACTGGTTATATAGTGAGGGTAGGGAAGGACGGTGCCCATCTTATGGCATCACTTATAGGCGCCACACTTGAGGCAGAGTCCATAGAGTTCTATGTAGACGGCAGGGCTTTCCAGTCAGAGGCTGCCATGACTTATGACGAGGCTGCCCACTACTGCTCCCAGGAGCACGCCGCCTTTGCGTCATCGGCCGTGTGGCCCGCAAAGAATGCCGGCATCCCCATTGTGGTGAAGGATATTACGGATCCTTCATTTGAAGGAACTCTGATCTCCAGTAATTCTTCCCACTCTACGGCCGTCATTGCCGACAAAGACCTTGACCTTATCACCGTTTACGGAACCGGTCTTCTTGGCCGCGTAGGTATGTCAGGGGCTATTTTCTCCTGCCTTGCCCAGGCTCACGTGAACGTGCGTTTCATAGCCCAGACTTCATCCGAATACAGCATCTCCTTTGCTGTGAAAAGCGCAGAGAAAGACCGCTGCGTGTATGCCATCCAAAGCCTTTTCAAAGATAACCCCCTGCTTCCCCTGGAGGATGTAGTGGTGGCCAATCAGGAGGTTGGAATTGTGACAGTCTTTGGAAGCCGCATGAGAAACCTTCCCGGAACATCGGCCTCAATCTATAATAAGGTGGGACAGGCCGGCATCAACATCATTGCATCGGCCCAGGGCGGCGAGGAGCTCTCAATCTCCCTGGTTGTGAAAGCTGCCGATGTAGAGAAGGCCGCGTCGCTGCTGCAATAAAAAAAGAGGCGTTTGCCTCTTTTTTTATTTTATGATACCTTCTTCCTTGAACACCTTGGTGAGAGCTTCAACGGCCCTGTCAACCTGTTCACGGGTGTGTGTGGCCATGAGGGAGAAGCGGATGAGGGTGTCCTGAGGGGCGCATGCCGGCGGGATCACGGAGTTGATGAAAACTCCCTCGTCAAATGCACGCTTAGTAACGATGAAGGTTTTCTCAAGGTCACGCACATAAAGCGGGATGATGGGGCTCTCAGTCTCTCCAATCTCGAAGCCTTCCTCCTTGAAGCGGCGGAGGGCATAATTTGTTACGTCCCAGAGCTTTGTGATGCGCTCCGGCTCCTTCTGGATTATGTGAAGGGCTTCCAGGGCCGATGCTGTAGCGGCGGGGGTGTCGCTGGCCTGGAAGATATAAGTACGGGCACTGTGACGGAGCCAGTTGATGATGACGCTGTCGGCGGCAATGAAGCCTCCGATGGCGGCAAGGCTCTTGGAGAAGGTGCCCATTATAAGGTCAATCTCATTGGTAAGGTTGAAGTGGTTACACACGCCGCGGCCCTGTTTGCCGAAAACGCCAAGTCCGTGGGCTTCGTCCACCATGATCACCACGTTGTCGTACTTGTGCTTGAGTTCCACAATCTCAGGGAGTTTGGCAAGGTCTCCTTCCATTGAGAAAACGCCGTCCACCACGATGAGCTTTACAGACTGCTTGGGGCAGCGCCTGAGGCACCTCTCGAGGTCCTTCATATCGTTGTGCTTGTAGTGGAGGCTCTTAGCAAAGCTGAGACGACGGCCGTCCACGATTGAGGCATGGTCACGGTCATCGCAGATGATGAAATCGTCCTTTGTGAGGAGCTGGGGGATGACGCCGCTGTTTACGGTGAAGCCGGTAGAGAATACCAGGGCCTCGTCCTTCCCCACAAACTCTGCGAGCTCTTTCTCAAGCTGTACGTGGATGTCAAGGGTGCCGTTGAGGAAACGGGAGCCGGCGCAGCCTGAGCCGTATTTCTTGAGGGCCTCGATGCCTGCGTTTATGACGCGCTCATCTCCTGTAAGACCTGTATATGCGTTGGAACCGAACATCATGATCTTGTGACCGTCCATGGTTACCTCGGTTCCCTGTTTGGATGTTATCTGGCGGAAGTAGGGATAGATGCCCTTCTCCATCATCTTCTGGGGAAGGTCATATTTTGCCAGTCTGGCGTGTAAAAGTCCCATTTTACTGTAGGTTTTGGTTTTGTTTTAATCGGACAAAATTACTAAAAAAATTTTTAACGGGAAATATGTGCCGATTTTTTAGTAACTTTGGGGGTTAATATAATATTATGGAAGAGCGTAAACTTAACTTCATTGAAGAAATCATTGAGAAGGACCTCGCAGAGGGTAAGGTAGACTCCATCATAACCCGCTTCCCTCCGGAGCCCAACGGATATCTCCACCTTGGCCACGCCAAGAGCATCTGCCTCAACTTCGGCCTTGCTCAGAAATACGGCGGCAAAACCAATCTCCGTTATGACGATACAAACCCCACCAAGGAAGACACTGAGTATGTAGATTCCATCAAGGAAGATATCAAGTGGCTTGGTTTCCAGTGGGACAAGGAGCTATATGCATCAGATTATTTCGACCAGCTCTATGAATGGGCGGAGGAACTGATCAAGAGGGGCCTCGCATATGTGGATGACCAGACCCAGGACCAGATAAGGGAAAACCGCGGCACCGTTGACAAGCCCGGTACCCCCAGTCCCTGGAGAGACCGCAGCGTGGAGGAAAACCTCAGGCTCTTCCGTGAGATGAAAGCCGGAAAGTACGCAGAGGGAGAAAAGGTCCTCCGCGCAAAGATAGACATGGCACATCCCAACATGATGTTCCGTGACCCTCTCCTTTACCGCATCAAGTTTGCGCATCATCACCGTACCGGGGACAAGTGGTGCATCTACCCCATGTATGATTTCACCCACGGTCAGTGTGATTCCATAGAGCATATCACCCACAGTATCTGCACCCTGGAATTCGACGTCCATCGGCCCCTCTATGACTGGTTCATAGAAACCCTTGGCATCTATCCCAGCCATCAGTATGAGTTTGCCCGCCTCAACCTCACCTATACCCTTATGAGTAAGCGCAAGCTCCTTGAACTTGTCCAGAAGGGCCTTGTGAGCGGTTGGGACGACCCCCGTATGCCCACCCTCTGCGGTGTGCGCCGCCGTGGCTATACCGCAAACGCCCTCCGCATGTTCTGTGACAAGATTGGCGTTTCCAAGCGTGATCAGCTCATGGATATCCAGCTCCTTGAGTGGTGCGTAAGGCAGGACCTCAATGAGCGCAGCAACCGCTACATGGTAGTTCAGGACCCCGTAAAACTCACCATCACCAACTGGCCTGAAGGCAAGGTGGAGTGGTTCGACTGCCCACTCAACCCAGCAGACCCCGAAGGAGCAAAGCGCAGGGTTCCCTTCACCGGAAACCTCCTCATAGACCGCGCAGATTTCATGGAGGATGCCCCCAAGAAGTTCTTCCGCCTAAAACCTGACGGAGAGGTCCGCCTCAAATACACTTACATAGTGAAGTGCAATGAGGTTATTAAAGATGAGAACGGGGAAATTGTAGAACTTAAGTGCACCTATGATCCTTCACCGGAATACAGGCCGGTCAAGGGCACCATCCACTGGGTAAGCGAAGCCCACGCCAAGGAACTGGAACTGCGTAACTATGACCGCCTGTTCACTCTGGCCGATATGTCCCAGGTGCCTGAGGACCGTGATTACAAGGACTTCCTCAATCCAGATTCACTCATCATAGGCAAGGGATACGCAGAGCCCGCCCTTCTTGAAGACAAGTCCGGCATCGCCGTCCAGTTTGAGCGTACCGGTTATTACGTCCTTGACAAGGACTCCACCCCTGAGCACCCCGTCTTTAACAAGACCACCGCTCTCAAAGACTCCTACAAACCTGAGTAACGGCGTAAACATATCGGAATCAAGCAGAAGGATCGCACGAAATACGGTCCTTCTGTATTTCCGTATGGGGCTGATGATGATCATCGGCCTGTTCACATACCGCATAATCCTACGGGCGCTTGGCATCACGGATTACGGTGTGTACAGTGCTGTGGGCGGCGTTGTTACAATGGCGCTTCTGGTGATGAACACCGTTGCATCGGCCATAAGCAGGTACATCACAGTGGGCCTTGGAAAAGGTGATCCGGAGCGGCTAAAGACCATCTTCGGCACCTCCTTGGCGGTGATGGGGGCATTCTGCCTCATTATCATCCTCCTTACGGAAACCGCCGGTCTGTGGTATCTCTCACACAAGATGGTGATTCCTCCGGAGAGGATGGGTGCTGCAACCGTTGTGCTCCATACATCGCTCATGGTTCTTGTCGTGAACCTTATGAGCATCCCTTTCACGGCCGATATAAACGCCCATGAGCATATGGGCGCATACGCCGTCATAGCCATCCTGGAGGCCGTTTTAAAGCTTGGAATAGCCGCTGCCGTATGGTTTTCTCCCGCCGATAAACTGGTAGTCTACGCCTGGCTCCTTGTGGGGGCGGCGCTCCTTTCCAGGGGCGCTTATGCGGCTTACGCCCTGAGCCGTTTCCCCG
This sequence comes from Bacteroidales bacterium, assembly GCA_016286385.1. Lineage (GTDB taxonomy): Bacteria > Bacteroidota > Bacteroidia > Bacteroidales > UBA932 > Cryptobacteroides. Next base: position 16,166 of record JAEESO010000011.1, read on the forward strand.
AGTCCCGCGCTCCATGGAGGACGGATGGCTTGCTGGTAAAGGAAATGGGAGCATTCGCAGGCTGGAACTTCCTTGGAAGCGGTGCGAATATGCTTAATACCCAGGGTATCAACCAGCTTATGAACCTTTTCTTTGGGGTAGGGATGAACGCCGCAAGGGGAGTTGCCGATAAAGTGGAGCAGGTTGTGCGCCAGTTTGCAACAAACATTGCCCTGGCCCTGAATCCCGCCCTCACCAAAGCCTACGTGAGCGGAAACAGGGAATACGCCTTTGAACTTGTGTGCAAGGGCTCCAAATACTATTTCTGGATTCTCTGGGTGCTTGCCCTGCCGTTTTTCACGGATGCCGATACTATCCTTTCCCTGTGGCTAGGCTCAGTGCCCCCGGAGGCAGCCTTCTTCACAAAGCTAACGCTTCTATGCTTTGTGATAGACTTCACCCCGGGTACCCTCAATGTACTGGTGCAGGCCGGCGGCAGGATACGCCGCTACTACATCTGGACCAGTCTTGTGGCATCCCTGGCGTTCCCCATAACCTATGTGGCATACCGCCTTGGTGCTCCCGCGTGGGTGGGATATGCGGCATTTGCGGTGATATATATCATCAAGTCCATTGTGATGATGCGTGTTGCCCATAAGGAAACGGGACTTCCGCTTGATGATTACTGGAAGAAAGGCCTGTGGCCGGCCTTGGCACCCGGGCTTATGACACTCATCGTCATATCTTTCATCCCGGAGGTCCTTCCGGCCGCATGGTGGCGTTTCCTTGTGACCGCCGCCCTTGGCGCCGTCTCCATGGCCACTGCCATCTGGCAGGTGGGCCTTACGGAAGGGGAGAAGGCTTATGTGAGAAGTAAACTGCCGTGGCTCAAAAAGTAATCTATACCGTCCTTACCGGTGGCTATGACCGCCTGGAACAGCCCGTAGCAGTGTCTCCGGACTGGGATTACATCTGCTTTGGCGACAGTGAGGGGCAGGACGGAGTGTGGAAACTGAGGACAATTCCTTTTGAAGGCACTCCCGTGATGCGCGCCCGCTGGGCCAAGATGCATCCGCACATCCTGCTTCCGGAGTACGATTACTCCGTTTTCATGGATGCAAATCTGCTCATCTGTGCCCCGGAGTTTTATTCAGCACTTCTCCAAGAGCAAAAACAGCCTTTTTTGCTCTTCACCACGTGCTCCAGCACGCAGCCAGGAGCAAAATCGGCCGATATTGGTCTTCTCCGTGTGCTGGAACATCCAGAAAGGGACTGCGTATGGGAAGAACTAAGGTACTGCTTCCTGAAAGACAAGGTTAGTACCGGAACGGCCGTGAAGTGGCACCGGTATCTCCGTAAAATGTGTATGCCCCGCCATGTTGGTCTGGCGGAGACCAATATCATTGCCAGGGAGCATAATAATCTTAAGATCATTGCCCTGGACAATCTCTGGTGGCAGTTTCTTGAGAAAACCGGCGGCAGCCGTGACCAGCTTGCATTTACTCCGGCGCTTCATACAATCGGCCTTAATCCATCTCTTCTCTTTGGCCCCGGCCTCAATGCCCGTAACGTCCCGTTTGTGAAGTACGTCAACCATCCTGTGAAAGGCCCGCAGAACCAGCCCGGAAAACTGAACTGGGCAAACCTTCAGTATAACATCCGCCTCCTGTGGAGAAAAGCCGTGCTGTTATGCCTAAGGTAAGTATAGTCATAGTGTGCATGAACCGTCCGGACATCCTTTTTCCGTGTCTGGACAGCATCAGGGAGCATACAACTGTGTCCTATGAGACCCTGGTGGTGGCATATATGTTTTCCCCGGAAAACCTTGAGACACTTAGGGGCCGATACCCCTGGGTCACAATCATTCCCAGCATGGAACTGAGGGGGTTCTCGGAGAACAATAACCTTGCCCTGAAGGCGGTGTCGGGCCGATATTGCCTTATCCTCAATGACGACACCCTTCTCCGGATGCCGCTCATTGACACCCTTGTGAAGGACCTTGAGAGCCTTCCGGAATCTGCCGCTGCCGTCTCTCCCTGCATCCGCTTCCCGGATGGCCGTGTACAGACCTGCGGCCGTGATCCCTGGACTCCCTGGCGCTACGCAAAGCACTATCTCCATCTTGTAGATGAATCTCCAATTCCGTCTTCCTCCATATTCCAGACATATACGCTTAACGGTGCGTGTTTCCTTATAAAGACTAAGGTGTTCAGGGAAGCGGGATGGTTTGACGAGAGGTTTTTCTTTACCCCGGAGGATATTGCCCTGGGGCATAAGCTAAATGACATGGGATACACGGTGTGGGCAAACCCTGAGGTGTCTGTGACGCATCTGGCAGGTGGCTCTGTATCGGCCCTGGAGCAGGCTATTAAGCCTGCAAGGGTGAGGGGCTCCATGATCTTTTACGGTGAGCCACTGTGGCTGAAGTGCTTTATCTGGTGCTTTGAGGCCCTCCGCGCCGTGAAATACTTCTTCCTCCCGCGTAAAGGCCGCAATGTGATTATGAGGAAATCGGCCCTGAATGTTATGAAAGCCGTATTTTCCAGCGATACTCCAAAAGAAATCTTCAAACGGTTCAGGCCATGAAAAAAGTTCTTGTAATAGTTGTAACCTACAACGGGATGAAGTGGCTTGACCGCTGTCTTGGATCTGTGGCAGGAGATGGCCTATCTGAGTCGGCCATGACGGTAGATGTATTTGTTGTGGACAATGACTCCACTGACGGCAGTGCAGATTATATCCAGGGGCATTTTCCGCAGGTGAAACTTATCCGCTGCGCAGAGAACCTTGGTTTTTCCAAGGCCAACAACCTTGGCTTTGAATACGCCTTGAAAAAAGGCTATGACTACGTCTACCTCCTGAACCAGGATGCATGGCTTGAGGCCGGCGCCCTTGAAACCCTTGTTGCCGCCGCCGATTCCCACCCTGAATACGCTGTCCTGAGCCCCCTCCAGTACCAGGATGGTTACAAGGAACTGGACAGATTATTCAAAAAAGACAAAACTCCTCCTGCTGCGCACTGGCTTGTGCCCACAGCGGCCATTCGGAAAATCGGCCTTTTCAATGAGGAATTGTTCCCGTTGTACGGCCAGGACGACGACTGGTGCAACAGGGCCCGGTATCACGGATTCACGATGGGAGTGGTGCCTGAGGCGCGTGCCGTGCACGACAGGGCTCAGAGAAAAGAGGCAAAAGAGAAGATAATTGACAGAAATTACCGGATAGGGTCACTTGTCCGGCTTTGTGACATAAACAGGCCTTTATGGGAGAGATTCTTCTTCGTGTGCCTGTTCACGGCAGTAAAAACTGCCAAATATGTCAGTTTCCTGCCACTTAAACACTTCATTTCCATATGTAAGGCACTGCCAACTGTCAGGAAATGCCGGAGGCACGCGATTTGATAAATTGCGCCGATGTTCGTATATTTGTAAGATTTAGTAAATAATGTCATAATATGGCAGTAGCAGACATACTTAAGAAAATATTTGGATCCAAGAGTGACCGTGACATGAAGGCTATCAAGCCTTATCTTCAGAAGGTCCTTGCAGCATATCCTGAAATTGACGCATTATCGGCCGATGGCCTTAGGGAGCGCAGCGCCGCCCTCCGCGCAAAGATCTTCGAGGTTGAAAAGCCCTTCGAGGACCGCATTGCGGAAATAAAGGCCCGTATTGAGGAAGATATCCCCATAGAGGAAAAGGAAGCCCTGGCAACGGAGTCAGATAAACTTGTGAAGGATGAGGACGAGGCAATTGAGGTTATCCTCAATGAGCTTCTCCCCGAGGCCTTTGCAATCATGAAGTCCACCGCACGCCGTTTCGCCCAGAATGAGACAGTGGAGGTTACGGCTTCTGAATTTGACAAGAAGCTTGCGGCGGAAAGCCGTGACTTTGTGGAGATTCAGGGAGACAAGGCCATCTGGCACAACCACTGGCAGGCCGGCGGTAATGAGATTACCTGGGACATGGTCCACTACGATGTCCAGCTCATCGGCGGTATAGTCCTCAACGGCGGTGTCAAGACCAACAAGGACCAGAGGGGTATGATTGCCGAAATGGCAACCGGTGAGGGTAAGACCCTTGTTGCCACCCTTCCCGTGTTCCTCAACGCACTTGCAGGAAAGGGCGTACACGTTGTTACCGTGAACGACTACCTCTCCAAACGTGACTCGGAGTGGATGGGCCCGCTCTATATGTTCCATGGCCTTTCCGTAGACTGCATAGACAAGCATCGGCCCAATTCAGATGCCCGCCGTAAGGCCTATGAGTGCGACATTACCTTTGGTACCAACAACGAGTTCGGCTTTGACTACCTCCGTGACAACATGTGCTCCCGCATGACGGACCTTGTCCAGCGCAAGCACCACTATGCCATTGTGGATGAGGTAGACTCCGTGCTCATTGACGATGCGCGTACGCCCCTTATCATTTCCGGTCCTATGGAAAAGGCTTCCGGCGATGAACAGTTCATGGAGTATCGGCCCTATGTGGAGAGCCTCTACAACAAGCAGAGAGCTCTTGTGAACACCACCCTCAACGAGGCCAAGAAACTCATCGCTGCGGGCAATGAGAAGGACGGCGGCCTGCTTCTCTACCGCTGCCACAAGGGACTTCCCAAGTATCAGCCCCTCATCAAGTTCCTCTCGGAGCCCGGTATGAAGGCCCTCATGCAGAAGACGGAAGCCTACTACATGCAGGACAACGAGCGTGAGATGCCAACAGTTACGGATCCCCTGTATTTTGTCATCAATGAGATCCTGAACTCCGTTGATATGACGGATAAGGGCCACGACGCCCTTGCCGGTAGCGTCAGTGACCCCAACTTCTTCGTGCTCCCGGATATGGGAAGCGCCATTGCCGATATTACCCATGACACCACCCTCAGCGCCGCAGAGAAGGCAGAGAAGAAGGACGCCCTCATGGAGGACTTCTCCCTGAAGAGCGAGCGCGTGCACACCGTGATACAGCTCCTGAAGGCATACGCAATGTTCACCAAGGACATCGACTACGTGATTGTAGACAACAAGGTGAAGATTGTGGATGAGTCCACCGGCCGTATAATGGAAGGCCGCCGCTGGAGCGATGGTCTGCACCAGGCAGTGGAGGCCAAGGAGAACGTGAAGGTTGAGGCCGCAACCCAGACCTTCGCAACCATCACCCTCCAGAACTACTTCCGTATGTACCACAAGCTGGCCGGTATGACCGGTACCGCAGAAACGGAGGCAGGTGAGTTCTGGGACATCTACAAGCTGGATGTTGTGGTTATCCCCACCAACAGGCCCGTTATCAGGGACGACCAAAACGATATTATCTACAAGACCAAGAAGGCCAAGTTCAACGCTGTCATAGACAAGGTTGTGGAACTCTCAGATGCCGGACGCCCGGTGCTGGTTGGTACCACGGACGTTGAAACGTCTGAACTGCTTGCCCGCATGATGAGTATGCGCGGCATCAAGGCCAACGTCCTCAACGCCAAGGAGCACGCCCGTGAGGCTGAAATCGTGGCCCAGGCCGGTCAGAAAGGCAAGGTTACCATCGCAACCAATATGGCTGGCCGTGGTACGGATATCAAGCTCACCCAGGAGGTGAAGGACGCCGGCGGTCTTGCGATCATCGGCACCACACGCCACGACTCCCGTCGCGTAGACCGTCAGCTCCGTGGCCGCGCCGGCCGTCAGGGAGACCCCGGTAGCTCATGCTTCTACATCTCCCTGGAGGATGACCTTATGCGTAAGTTCGGCAGTGAGCGTATTGCAGGCGTTGTTGACAAGCTTGGTATGGCCGATGACGAGGCCCTTGTGAGTGGAATGCTCTCCAAGAGCATAGAATCGGCCCAGAGAAGGGTTGAGGAGAACCATTTCGGCTGGCGTAAACGTACCCTGGAATACGACGACGTTATGAACTATCAGCGTGAGGCCGTGTACTCTCGCCGCCGCAACGCCCTTTCCGGAGAGCGCATTGAGATTGACGTCCAGAACATGATGGAGGACACAGCCAACATCCTTGTGCAGCAGAGTGAGGGCATGAGTTTCTCTGAGTTTGAGGAGTATGTAATTGGAAAACTCTCCATAGACCTTGGCTTTGACGAGGCTTTCTATGCCGATGCAAAGCCTCAGGAGATTGCCGCAAAGCTTGCCCAGCACATGCAGGAGGTGTATGCCCGCCGTATGGACACCATGATCCAGAAGGTGAATCCCGTCATCAAGACCGTCTTTGAGAAGCAGGGAAGCATGTACGAGAATATCGCCATTCCCATCACCAACGGTAAGAAGCAGCTCAACCTCTCAGTGAACCTCAAGAAGGCATATGAGACTGAAAGCCGTGAAATCGCGAAGGCCCTCAGCCGCAGCATCATCCTATATTATATAGATGACTACTGGAAGCAGCACCTGAGGGATATGGACGATCTCCGTCAGAGCGTCCAGAACGCCGCCTATGAGCAGAAAGACCCTCTGGTGGTGTACAAGCTTGAGAGCTACAACCTCTTTACGGAGATGCTCGAAAAGCTCAACGAGGAAGTACTTACGTTCCTTCTCCGTGCATTCATCCCGCTCAGGGATGCCTCAGATGCCCGTGAGGCGCGCCCGGCAAATCAGCCCAACCGCAACCTCCAGCAGATGCACGGCACTGATCCTTCGCAGCTCTCCACAAACGGTGAACAGCGCGCCCACATGCCTGTACGCGTGGATAAGCATGTTGGAAGAAATGACCCCTGCCCCTGCGGCAGCGGCCTAAAATACAAGAACTGTCATGGAAAGGGAATCGCTTAAGATTCCCTTTTTTTTGGCCTGTTGATAAGTGGTGTTGATAACTTTTTGCGGGAATTTTTGAGCGCCCCGTTGTTTTAAAAATTTTTAATATCTATCTTTGTCTGGTCATAATAGGCCTGAGGGGTAAGGAAATCATTACACAAACCTTATTATATTTATGACAAATTCTCAGCAAGCCATCTACGACGCCCGTACTCTCGGTAGGGGCAAGATGCTAACCCTCGGTCTCCAGCACATGTTCGCCATGTTCGGAGCCACGGTTCTGGTTCCCGTCATCACGGGTCTTTCCATGAGTGCCACCCTGCTGTTCGCAGGACTTGGTACCCTCATCTTCCACCTTCTTACCAAAATGCGGGTGCCGGCGTTTCTGGGATCGTCCTTCGCTTTCCTTGGTGGCTACGCTGCAGTAGTCTCAATGGGAGCACAGGAGGGCCTCTCGGCCGCTGAATCTTTACCTTATGCCTGCATCGGAGTATTCTCTGCAGGCATTATTTATTTTGTCCTGGCCGGCCTTATCTCCGCTTTCGGCGCAAAGAAGGTGATGCGTTTCTTCCCGCCCATCGTGACAGGTCCCATCATCATCGCTATCGGACTTACCCTTAGCGGCAGCGCAATCCAGAACTGCAACTCCAACTGGTGGATCGCCCTCCTTGCAATTGCCATCATCGTTGTGTGCAACATCTGGGGTAAGGGCATGATAAGGATCATCCCTATCCTCCTGGGCGTGCTGGGTTCATACCTTGTTGCCGCATGCTTTGGCCAGTGCGATTTCTCCGCCGTGAAGGATGCCGCCTGGTTCGGTGCTCCTTTCAGGTGGGAGAATACTGCCATGAGTGTGTTCAGCAATCCAAACTGGGGCCTTATCGTGAGCGCAATCATTGCTATTGTCCCTATTTCCCTTGCAACTATGATGGAGCATATCGGAGACATGTGCGCCATCTCCTCAACAACTGGTATCAACTACCTTGAGGATCCGGGCCTGCACCGTACCCTCATGGGAGACGGCCTTGCAACTATGCTGGCTTCCCTTTTTGGCGCTCCCGCAAACACCACTTACGGTGAGAATACCGGTGTCCTCAACCTTACCAAGGTCTATGACCCCAAGGTTATCCGCATCGCCGCAGTATTTGCCATCATCCTCAGCTTCTGCCCCAAGTTCAGCGCCCTCATCGCATGCATGCCCGCTTCCACAATCGGCGGCGTGTCCCTGGTGCTCTACGGTATGATTTCCGCTGTGGGTGTACGCAATATCGTTGAAAACCAGGTAGACTTCACCAAGAGCCGTAACGTCCTTGTGGCTGCCCTCATCCTGGTGCTTGCAATCGGCATCAAGTACGGCGCCGGTGATGCCATAGACCTTGGCTTCACCAAGCTCAGCGGCCTTGCCGTGGCTGCCCTGGTGGGCGTAATCCTCAATGCCATCCTGCCTGGTAAGGACTACGAGTTCGGGGCAAACCCAAACGGTGACAAGGCGGTGGATTTTGAGATCAACCCCTCACTGCGCAAGTAGCATAACACCCGGCCAGCTAGGCCGGGTGTAAATTTTTAACATACATAACATTCATAAACTACGCTTTATTTATGTCTAAAAAAACTATTCTTGCAGTTGCTGTAGCAACTCTTGCACTTGGCCAGGTTGCCAAGGCGCAGACCAACGTTCAGGTGTTTTACGATTTCGCAAAGGATCGTCAGCACGTAACTACTACCGTGGAAGGTTTCTACGGTGACAACTGGGGTAACACCTTCTTCTTTGTGGATCACGATTTCAACAGTCGTGACAACAACAACAAGCTCTATGCTCCCAGCGGAACATATCTTGAGATTGCACGCTGCCTGAATTTCTGGCAGAACGTTCCGGTCCTTGGTGATTTCAGCCTCCAGGTAGAGTACAACGGCGGTGTCTACAACGGTTACACCATCAACAACGCAGTCCTTGGCGGTATTGATTATTTCCTGCACAGCAGCGACTTCAAGAACACGTTTAACTTCAAGCTCCTGGGCAAGTATATCCATTACATTGACAATGACCTTGAGGGTAACGCCCGCAGAAGCATTGTTCCTCTCCAGTTCACCTTCGTATGGGGAATGCAGGACCTCTTTGGCGTGACCGGTCTCCGTTTCAGCGGTTTTGCCGATTTCTGGTTCGAGAACCACACCGTGTTCAACTGGTCTGACAATCTTGCTCCTGGTTTAGGTTATCGCGATCCTCTCTCTGCCAAGACCTCTCAGTTTGTGTTCATCTCCGAGCCCCAGATCTGGTACAATGTTGGCCAGCACTTCGGCGTTCCTAACCTCAATGTCGGCGGCGAGGTAGAGCTCAGCTACGACTTCGGCACGCTCGCCGGTTTCCGCGCACGTCCCTGCGCCGGTATCAAGTGGGTATTCTAATATAGGAGGAAAGCCCCATGAAACCTGCATTCGAGAAGCTCTTCGGCTTTGACAGCAAAAAGAACAACGTAAGGACAGAAATCCTTGCCGGTATCACCACCTTCCTCACCATGGCCTATATCCTGGCCGTGAACCCTGGAATCTTCAGCGCTCTTCCCGGAATGCCCGCAGGCAGCGTATTCACCGCTACCGCTGTTGCAGCCATCATCGGTACCCTGGTCATGGCACTCTACGCCAAGAAGCCTTTCGCCCTTGCCCCTGGTATGGGCCTGAATGCCTTCTTCGTGTACACAGTGTGCCTTGGAATGGGTTACAGCTGGCAGTTTGCACTAACGGCAGTCCTTATTGAAGGTCTCCTTTTCATCGTCCTCACCCTCACCAAGGTGCGCAGCTGGCTGCTTAACGCCATCCCCGGCACCCTGAAAAAGGCAATCGGTGCCGGTATCGGCCTTTTCATTGCCTTTATCGGCATGCAGAACGCCGGTATCATCGTGAACAACGATGCCACTCTGGTTGGCCTCGGCCACATCACGGAGGGTAAGGCTCTCCTTGGCATGATCGGCCTGTTCATCACCGCCGGCCTTGTGATGGCAAAGATCCGCGGAGGCATCCTCTGGGGTATCCTTGCAACCACCGCACTTGGCCTTATCATCAAGGATCCTGCAACGGGTGAAGCAATCACCAAACTCAGCGGAGTGGTTTCCCTGCCCGCAAGCGTGGAGCCCATCGCCTTCAAGTTCGAGTGGCACAACATCCTCACCCTGGATATGCTGGTGGTAGTTTTCACATTCCTGTTCATCGACATGTTCGACACAATGGGAACCATCATCGGCGTTCATCAGGGAACAGACCTCATCCCGGAAGGCAACCGCAAGGACGACATTCCCGGTATGGAGAAGATGTTCCTGGCCGATTCAATCGCCACCGTATGCGGCGCCTGCCTTGGTACTTCCACCACCACCACTTATGTTGAGAGCGCATCCGGAGTAGGTGAGGGCGGCCGTACCGGCCTTACCGCCTTCTCAACAGCAATCTGCTTTGTCCTGGCACTGTTCTTCAGCCCTCTGTTCCTGGCCATCCCCGGTGCAGCAACGGCTCCGGCTCTCATAGTGGTTGGTGTCATGATGATGTCTCCTCTGAAGAGCATCCACTGGGAAGACTACTGCAGGGCTATCCCCGCCTTCCTTACCATCATCATGATGCCCCTTGCATACAGCATCAGTGACGGTATCCTCATCGGCGTCATCTCTTATGTCCTCTGCCACGTTGTAGCAGGCAAGTTCAAGGAAATCTCCATCACCATGTGGATCCTTGCAGCGCTGTTCATCTGCAAATACATATTCATATAAAATGCAGGTGGTGTGACTTTTTCTGGCACACCACCCGCATTTTTATGGCTTTTTTGACGGTGATGTGACTTTATTTGTCACATCACCGTCACTTTTATGCTTCATCCAACTCTTTTGGCATTGTGAACGTTGTACGTTCTACCGGAAGCGTGAACGCAATTCCGTTGGCGTCAGTGGTGAGACCGCTGTCTTTATAGATGGCCTTCAGGATAGCATCCTTGGAGTCTTCGCTTGCAAGGATGAGGATCACTTCCTTATCCGGCTGGATGGTGATGTTGAAGAATTCTTCGGATTCAGGGTTTGCGGAGCCGCGGCCGCGGAGGATGGATCCGCCCCTGGCGCCGGCCTTTCTGGCTGCAGCCATTACGTTCTGGGAGAATCCTGCATTGACTATGCATACAATCAGTTCAAACTTTCCATTTCCTTCCATATTATGCTTCCTCCTTTACTGTAGATTTTTCATTTGCCAAAAAGCCGTATACCATTGTGCCAATTACGCTGGTAAGGCGTACTGTGAATGCAATTCCCTTGTAGGTTTTGCCTTTCTTGAAGTTTTCCTCCAGTTCTGAGATTATGCCGGATGCTTCGTCGGAGCGTACTATGGCTATGATAAGGGATTTGGGCTTCTCTTCCAGGCCAAGGTACTGCAGAATGAGGTGCGATGTGCCCTTTGCGGGCATTGTGAACTGAAGGTTTGCCTGATGGGCCTGGATGAGGCTTGAGTAGTACTTGGCTTTCTCGTTGTGCACGATGGCCATGAGCATCTCAAGCTTGACCGGGGCTATATTGTGTTTGTTCTCTTCCATAGGCGGGGTTATTCAAAGTAGATGATCTGGTCTTCATCGGCCTTAAGGATACGGCGCATCCTTATGGTCTTACGGTACTGTACGCTGAGAACGGACTTGAATCCCAGGGACTGGATGGTGATGAGCGGGGTCATGGCCACCATTGCCACCACGCCAAACGCAAAATCCAGCACCGCCGGGGCTCCCTGCATGGATACGCAGGCGCCGATGACCATGGGTAGGATGAAGCTGGAGGTGAGGGGACCGCTGGCTACGCCGCCGGAGTCAAATGCAATGGCGGTGTAGAGCTTGGGCACCATGAATGAGAGACCCAGGGACAGGAGATACCCAGGTACAAGGTAGTACAGAAGGGAAAATCCGTAATGGACCCTGAGAAGGGAAAGGCCGATAGAAACGCCCACGCCAATTGAAAGGGCCATCATCATCTGCCTCTTCGAGACCTCCCCGCCGGTGATTTCCTCCACCTGCTTGTTCAGAACCTGCACGGCAGGCTCTGCCAGCACCACCACATTACCAAGGACAAAGGCGAAGCCGATCATTATCCAGTGATTATGTGCGGCGAGCTGGGTGCCAAGTTTGAATCCTATGGGCATGAAGGCAAGTTCTACGGCCGATAGGAAGAGCACAAGGCCGATAAACGTGTATGTTATGCCCATAAGGATCTGGAAGAGCTTGCTCCAGGGGAGTTTCAGGATAGCGGCCTGGATTATTATGAACACGAACACCACCAGGAACAGCGACACCGCCACGCTCCACATCTTCTCCTTGAAAAGGCCCAGTACTCCGTTATCAAGGATTCCTTCCATGGAGTAATCCGGGATGGCGAAAGACAGGCTCCCTTCAGAGAACATGGACAGGGCCAGAACCGCTATGATAGGGCCGACGGAACAAAGTGCTATAAGGCCGAAGCTGTTTTCAGATGCGCCGCGGCCGCCTATAGTCATTGCTATACCCACACCTATGGCCATAAGGAAGGGGACCGTGATGGGGCCGGTGGTAACGCCGCCGGAGTCGAAGGACAGGGACAGCATGGAACCACGGCCCTGGTCTATGAGCACTGCCGCCAGGCAGAAAAGGGCCATGTAGCCATAAAGGAGGAGACTTGTAAGGTCACCGTGGAAGATTATCTTGATTACTCCCAGCATGAGCATAAGGCCAACTCCTACGCCCACGGTGGCTATAAGGACTGTGCCGTTCATAATGGAGCTAACCTGCTCTGCAAGCACCGCAAGGTCAGGTTCCGCTATTGTGATGAGGGCCCCCATCACAAATGCAACGCCTATGAGGATGCCCATCCTCTTTGACTTGGTGAGGCCTTCCCCGATGTACTGGCCCATGGGGGTCATGGCCATATCGGCCCCAAGATTGAAAAGGCCGATACCAAGGATGAGCATCAGGGCTCCCGCTACGAAGACGTTGAGCTCCTTCAAGGGGATGTCCACCCAGGGGGTGAGTGAGAGCGCCACTACAAGAACGCTTACAGGGAGGACAGACAGAAGGGATTCCTTCAGTTTGCTCCCAAGCGAAGTTAATATGTAGCGGAATGCAAGCATTATTTACCTTTGTTTTCCTCTATGGCCTTCTCAAACATTGCGGTGAGCCTTTTGATGGTCTTCTCCATGCTGAATTTGTCAAGGCGTGCTGCGTGGGCAAAACCGGATTCCCAGCGCTCCTGGGGCCTGTCCAGCCAATAATCTATGCGGTGGGCAAGGGCTTCCGGATTCTTGGCTGGGAAGAGGTTCTTCCTTGAAACCACAAACTGGGAGGTTCCGGTTACCGGACCTTCCGCTATGATGGGCATTGCGGCCTGCTGGATGGCCTCCATGATGGAGAGGCCTTCCACCTCTATGAATGCGCAGTGGATGCACATGTCGGAAGTGGCGGCAAGATTCCTGAGACCGTCACGGTCCAGGAAGAAGAACTGGGGATCATATCCTACAACGCCGTCTTCATACAGCTTGTGGGCTTTTTTCTTTATGTCTTCTTCCTTAAGGCCGGTTCCTGCAAACTGGAGCTGGATGCGCTTTGCATACTTGGAGTATTTCATGGCTTCCAGCAGCGTGTACTGGTCCTTTTCTATGGAAAGGCGGCCGATACACACAACCTTGAAGGGCCTTGAAGGGTCAAGGTAATCTTCCGGGGGAGTGAGCGGACGGATGCATTTGTCCGGGATGATACCGTTGGAGATATGGAGGAGCTGACTTGTGAAATGATAGCGCCTCAGGCGGTCCTGGACGTTCTGGGTGGGACACTGCACATAGCTGCAGTGGTTGAAAGTGAGGTCTCTCCAGCTTCTCAGGATACGGCGGTTGAGGCCCTTCCAGCGAAGGGCGGGGCCATATGCCATGGTGATGTTCTCCGGGTGCAGGTGGTATGTGCCTGTGATGGGCTTACCCAGTTTCTCGCAGATCTTGATCATCCTGTCCTGGATCACGAAAGGCTCCTCAAGATGGATTACATCGGCCCATTTTGCGGCCTCTTCCATAAGCGGGAGGTTGCTCTGGGCAAAATGATAGCCGTTGCCGGTTATAAGGAAATCCAAAAATGGGAATTTGTAGTCCTCAAGGAGATAATCAGGCTGGGGACCGTCCGGGTTGTGATTGGGGCCGGAAAGGACTCTTACATCCTGCCCGGCTTTCTTAAGGTATTCTACTGTGCGCCTTGCCGAAGCTGAAAGCCCGTTTCCGGTGGCGTAGTAATTATTTACGACAAATAGGATTTTCATAGTTTAATAGTTCAGCTTAAGCTCGTCAAGGTACATCACGCTGCCGGTGCTGCCAGTATACTGCTGTGCGTAACGGCTGGAGGATGCAGAGATGACGATGTTGGATGGTGTGTGGTCATTAAGGTACTGAATGGGAATCTCAAAGCGGATGTACCCGCCGGTGTCCTCCTTGAAAAACATTACTCCATGACCTACAGTGCCGGGGTAATTAGCACCCTGCTCTGTCTTGAACTTCTCATCAGTTGAGTCTACGATCTCCAGATCCTTGCCTTCCCTGAGGGATACCTCTATTTTGGCGTTGTCCATTGTGCCGATGTAGCGCTGCATACCCTTTGAAGCTACATCAATCCTGCCGGGTATATAATGAATGTATCCGGAGAGGCTTTTGGGACGGCCCGTAAAGGGAACGCCCATCTGGATCTTTGCCCCGGACATTTTCACTATCTTGAGAAATTTACCCGTATAGATGGTTCCGGCAACAAGGATTCCAAGAGTCTGTTTAGTTTCCACCTTCACAGCGGCTTTTCCTGGCCCGGAAACGGCTACGTGCTCATATTCCGGTGTTGCTCCGTTAATGCCGAACATGCTGAGACCATGGTTTGCAGTGTCCCAGGTTGTGGTTTGGCTGTCCTTGGGGTAGGGGTTCCAGCATCCGTTTTTCTTTGACCACTGGTCAAAACCCATATTGGGGAGCTGCTGGGCTTCCGCGGAGATGCCGGCAATGGTGATTGCCAGTGACAGAATGATATGGCGGATTCTCATTTGAAAAGCTTCTGGAACATATCCTTGTATTCCTGGGTCCAGCCATCCGGCCAGTCATGGGAACCGGGATATTTTGTGTAACTGTGGGCGTAGCCTTTGCGGGTGAGCCTGCGATGGAACTTCAGGGTTGAGGGGCGGGTAATGTCCCACTTGCCGGCATAAAGGTAGTACCCGGAAGGAGGGAGTTCCCGGAACTGGGTGTCCAGTTTTTCCTTGAAATTACCGTAGAAGGCCTGGTTGTAGGCGTGATTCTTTCCCGTAGCCCAGAAATATGGGGACATGGCGCAGATATAGCCGAAGATATCCGGATAATTAGCGCCGAAGTATATGCTCTGGTAGCCTCCAATGGACAGACCGGCAATTGCCCTGTGGTCTTTGTCGGGGATTGTGCGGTAGAGGCTGTCGGTGAGCATCACAACGTCATGCACAAAGGACCATTCGGCCTTGCCGTCAACCTCCCAGATGGATTCAAAGGCGTTTTTTGCACGGCCGCCGGCATAATCTTCATCGTCGTTGTACTGGTTGATGTTGGGCATCACAATTATGCAGTGCTCCGCCTTCCCTTCACGCCAGAGGCTGTCTGTGCTCTTGTAAACCTCCCCGAACCTTATCCAGGAAGTTTCATAGCCGCGGGCACCGTGAAGAAGATACAGGACAGGATACCTTTCTCCGGAGGTGTAATAATCCTTTGGAAGATACACTATCATCCTCCTGTGGGTGGGACCGGTTACGCTGCACTCATACTGCACCTCTTCCACTAATCCTTCTGGCTGATAATTCCTTATGGCCGGACCGGCAAGATACAGCTCACTGGATTTATTAATAACAGGAATGCTGGCGCAAGATGATAACGCCAGCATTCCCACTACGGGAATTATCCGTAAAATATTACTCGGCCTCAGGTGCAAGGGTGGTGTAAACGTTGGTGACGTCTTCATCGTCCTCAAGGAGGCCGGTGAGTTTGTCAAGAGTTGCGCGCTGCTCCGCGGTAACTTCCTTGAGATCCACGTTGGGAATTTGCTCAAAGCCGCCGGAAACCAGTTCATAACCCTTTTCCTCAATGTACTTTTGGATTTGGCCGTAAGCGGTGTAGTCTCCGTAGATGGAGATTTCCACGTGCACGTTTTCGTCCTCGTCCTCCACTTCCTGCTTGAAGACTTCCTCTGCGCCGAAGTCAATGAGCTCAAGCTCAAGTTCATCTGTATCGATGGGCTTTGCAGGGTCTTCCTTGATGCGGAATACGCACTTGTGGTCAAACATGAAGGCCACGCTGCCGCTGGTCTGGAGGGAGCCGCCGCACTTTGTGAAGTAACTGCGGACATTGGCCACGGTGCGGGTGTTGTTGTCCGTTGCGGCCTCTACGAGGTAAGCGATGCCGAAGGGGCCGAATCCTTCGTAGACCAGTTCCTTGAAGTCTCCGGTCTTGGCTTCAGTTGCCTTCTTGATGGCGCGCTCGATGTTCTCCTTTGGCATCTGCTCTGCCTTTGCCTCTGCGATGAGGGCACGGAGACGGGGGTTACCTGTTACCTCTGCGCCACCCTGCTTGACGGCGATGGTGATTTCCTTTCCAAGTTTTGTGAAGGTTTTGGCCATGTGGCCCCAACGCTTCATCTTGCGTTCCTTGCGGAATTCAAAAGCTCTTCCCATATTATTCTGCAGTTTGGATACGGCTGATGTACTTGTCAATCTCCATGGCCTCAGGGGCAGACATCCACTTTTCCTTGATGGTCTTGTAGAAGGAGAGTGCCTTTGCGGAGTCTCCGGCAGCCTCTGCGGCGATACCGGCCTTCAGGAGGTATGAAGCAGCAAAGGCATTGTCTGTGGTCTTTGCGGCTTTCTCATACCAGGAAATGGCCTCTGAATAGTTCTCAAGCTCTACCAGTGCGTCTCCGATGCATGCCTGGGCACGGCCTGCGAGTATGGGATCTTCACCCTTGTATTTCTTGAGGAGGGCGATAGCGTCCTCATACTGGGCGGTCTGGAGCTTTGCTACGCCGCCGTACATGTAGACGGCCTGGCCAGCCTTTGCACCGTACTTGTCAATGATTTCCTCAAAACCGGGATAGTTGTCATCTCCCTCAAGGGCAAGCTGATACTCACCGGCCTGGAACCAGCGCTCTGCCTGGGCCATCTGCTCAGTGGCCTCTTTTTTCTGGGGCTGAAGGATGAAACGGTTGTATGCGAGGACGCAGAGGGCAATTACAAGCACCGCTGCTACGCATCCGTAAATCAGTTTACCATTCTCCTTGAAGAAAACTTCTGCTTTGGAAACCGCTTCCGCTACGTTCTGCTGGCGGATTTCCTCTTCTTTAGTGATTTTTGCCATAATTTATTTTGTCTTGTTTATTATCAAATAGTACCGGCGTAGGGCCGATTAAGCCTGCAAATTTACGAAATAATTTATATATTTGCAATCCAAACGCGCGTGTGAGATGCCCTCTTTAAAGAAAATAGTAGTACAGGATTTCAGGAATATAGAGTTTCAGGATCTGTCCTTCTCTCCCAACGTAAACTGCATCAGCGGTAACAACGGGGAGGGGAAGACAAACCTCCTGGATGCAATCTATTATCTGTCAATGACAAAGAGTGCATTTCCGGCACCGGACAGGTACAATTTCCGCTATGGCACCGCCGGTTTCACCCTTGGCGGGGTGTATGCCATGGAAAACGGCCTGGAGTCAAGGTTTTCCCTGAAAGTGGCCGATGAAGGGAAGAAGCTTGTCAGGGACGATAAGCCCATCTCCCGTATGGCAGAGCATATAGGCACCCTTCCCGTTGTCATGGTGTCTCCCGGAGACGGCGCCCTTGTGAGTGAATCCGGAGAGGAAAGGCGGCGCCTTTCCAACGCAATCCTCTCACAGATGGATCCGGAGTATTTATCGGCCGTACAGTCATACACTAAACTCCTTGCCCAGAGAAACAGGCTCCTGAAGGATATTCAGCCGGATTTCGACCTTCTGGAAGTGATAGACGGGAGGATGGCCGGCCCGGCAGCGTATATTTTTGATTCAAGAAAACGTCTGGCAGAGGACCTCAGGCCCGTTGTGTCAGAATATTACCGCCTCATCTCCGGGGGCGGAGAATCCGTATCCCTGGAACTTAAGAGTGACCTTTCCGCAGGCTCGCTCACGGAGATTTTTGCCTCTCACAGGGACCGTGACCTTGCGTTAAGGTATACATCGGCCGGAGTCCAGAGGGACGATTTCATTTTTACGATGGATGGCCATCCCATCCGCCGCGGAGGTTCCCAGGGACAGCAGAAATCCTTCCTGGTGGCGCTCAAGTTTGCCCAGTATGAGATTATGAAGCGCTCTTACGGCTTTGCCCCCATGCTGCTTCTGGACGACGTATTTGACAAACTTGACATGGGACGCGTATCAAATCTCATAGGGATGGTTGCCGGAAGCGACTTCGGCCAGATATTCATTACAGATACTGACAAGAACCGCCTGTCATCAGTAGTAGACCGCATCACTGAGGACCGCGCTTACTTTGATACTGTATCGGGTACTTTCACAAGGGTGGAATAGAGTATGGAGCCCATAAGGATACACAGGAAGGAAGCCGTTTCAATGGATGAGGTGGTGAAGCAGTACATCAAATCCATGAAGCTTGCTGCGGGGCTCAATACCCAGCGCATCTTCGAGGCCTGGGATGCCTGCTCGGGGGCGGGGGAGTTCACGCTGAAACGCTTTTTCCGTGAAGGGAAACTCTATATTACCCTCAGTTCATCGGTGGTCCGTAACCAGCTCCATTTCCAGAAGGAGGACCTTGTGGAAAAAATGAACCGTTTCCTTACTGAGGACAGTCTGTTCACCCAGGATAACCGTACCGTGGGTTATATTGAGGAGCTCATTCTGAAATAGATTCCTCACCGCTTTCAATTAGGCTCACGTTCCTCACCTTTGAAGGGGTGAGTTCATAGCGTATGTCAAAGCAGGTATAAATATGTTTCCTGCCCAGGCGGTAGTAGGAGGTTGCGTATGCAGGGTCAAAACCCATGTAGCCAAGGGTTACCCTGTCCATGCCCCCAAGTCCAAGGTGGATGATATTATCCAGGATCTCATAGTTTTTCTCCAGCCGCCCGAATACGGAGCGCTGTGCGGTGTCACGCCTCCTGAAGCGCCTGTAATTATGGTAGCGGTTCTTGCAGCCGGCGCAGCAGAATTTACGGTCAGGCCTGCCGCCGTAGTCTATGACGCTTCCGCACTGGAGGCACCTGGAAACATCTTCATTTTCATCTACCTTGTAATCCATTTCCGGTCTATCTCTGTTTCCGGCAAAGGTCAAAAGCTTTTTCCTTATATCCAAGAATCACAAAAAACATTCTGAAGATTTTTTACGTTTCCGTGGTATATCAAAAAACGTAAATCACGTGAAACATTTTGACGTTTCCCGCTTTTTTACGTGATACAACATGTGAAACGTAAAAAAGCACAAAAAACGTAAAAATATTGCCTTCTATGGGCCTCAGTGGTGTTATTTGAAGAAATCATCCTTTTTATTTGCAGGCGTCCGGAAGCGGAGCGCGCCCGCTCCGGGGAATGTCTAACAATTAAAACAAAAGGAAATGGAATTTTTAAACAAAATTGAACTGAGGGGCGTTGTCGGCAGGGCCGATGTAAACGTAGTGAACGGGTCCCACGTATGTAATTTCTCCGTGGTTACAGAGTACAGCACCAGGGACAAGGAAGGTAATCCGGTTGTGGATATATTATGGTTCAACGTGTCGGCCTGGGAAGGGAGAGAGCAGATAGGGGATGTGTTCCAGATTCAGAAGGGAATGTGGATAGAGGTGACGGGCAGGGTACGGATCAGGCGCTATATGACCCAGGAGAACGAGGAGAGGACGGTGATGGACGTAGTTGCCCGCAGAATCAAGGTGCTGCAGAGGGAAGATGACCAGATGCAGCCGCAAAGGGATTATTAGCACAGTATTTGAAGGTTCCGGAATTCTGATTACATTTGCACCGTATGAAAGGATTCCGGACATACCTTCTTATAGTGGCACTCTTCCTTTTTGCCTTACCGCTTTGCGTAAAGGCTCAGGAGGTGTATGATGAAGCCGTCCCTTCCGTCCAGATTGTTACGGGAGATGATGTTGTGGAATATGCCAGGACCTTCAAGGGCGTGCCATATAAGCTAGGCGCCGCCGGCCCCAGGGCCTTCGACTGCTCAAGTTTCACGCGTTACGTGTACAAGCACTTCGGGTACGACATAACGGCATATTCCCAGGTCCAGTTCCGTGAGGGACGGCCCGTGGAGTCTTATTCCGACCTTCAGAAGGGAGACCTTGTGTTCTTCGGCAAGAAGAGGGGAGTGCGAACTATCGGCCATGTGGGCATTGTGGTGTCCGTAGACAGGGAGAGGGGAAGTTTCACCTTCATCCACGCCTCCGTTTCGGGCGGTGTCATGGAACAGACTTCCTCCCATCCTTACTTCATGATGCGCTATATGGGCGCGCGCAGGCTATTGCCGGACCAGGAATAATTGCTATATTTGCAGTCCTATTCCATTCAATGGGGGTGTTTTGGTTTTGACAGCGCCAGTGTTGGATGGTAAGCATGCCGGGCGTGGAGGCCTTGCCCGTAAATCTCAGACCTCAAAAAATCAGTTGCCAACAACAACTACGCACTCGCTGCTTAATTAGCCTAAGGCAATTAGCTTAATCCGCCGCGCCAAGGTTGCGCCGCCGACGAGTATCCCTCGGCCCTTCCGCCTCTTAAGGGCCCCTCAAGGGGTATCATCCATTTGAGGCTGCTCCGGACCACGCCTTTAAATCCGGTCAAGACCTAAAGGCTAAGGGTGAGTCCAGCCCGCCTTCCGGCAAGCTCATCACAAAAACCAAAGGACGGATAAGCATGTAGAAAGCCACCTGGCAGGACGTTTGGACAGCGGTTCGAGTCCGCTCACCTCCACAGAAAACCGCTTCTGAATATGTTCAGAGGCGGTTTTCTTATTTTATATCCCAAATCGTATCCCAAAAATCGTTTTAAAAACTCCATTATTTTCATTTGGAGTCATCTGGTTTTTCTCGGCTTTCGTACTCGAATGATTTGACCTTGGCCTTTACAAGTTTCTTCTGTTTACTCCACTTCTTCTGGACAAAGTCATATGCTTTTTCTGGCTCATCAATACCCAATTCAACGGATACGTAGTACGCGCGCTTTGCATATGCGTCCTTTGACCAAGTAGTTTCGTAAACTGCATACAGTAACCCCGATAATCCTATTAATGAAAAAAGCAAGGCTCCAATGAAGAGCCGGCGGCTTTTCCGTCCGTCAAAAAGAGGGCGCCGTTTAAATGTTTTCAGGTTCTGGTTAAAGTCGTTCAGAGCTTCCTTCGCCTCTTTAGGGAGTTCAGCAGTGGCGCGAACCTCCAGCCCATGAATGGCTTGATACATCGTGGACTCAATGGCCTTCATGTCAAATTGACGCTGCTCTTTTCGGACGGCAGGGATAAACTTGGCCGATTCTATACTTTCGGTCAGCGTTTGAATCTTTTGGGCCAATGTAGCCAAGGCATCGATGATGCCGTCTGTCTCAAATGTTTCCATATTTATATAACAATTAATGGATTATTTCTACGAATCTGCGATCTTCAAAGGTCACATTTAAAGCACCAGATTGCTCTTCCCAGTAACGTGCCTCCCGTTGCTCCTTTGTCTCTTTACTAGGATGCTGCTGCCCGGAGGATTCTTGTTTCTGACTTGGAGAAGAAAGGATATTTATAACTTTTGAAATCTTATGGACATATTCAGCGGCACGTGGCGTTTCCACCTTTTGCTGGGATTTTGTCTGGCAATCTTTCCGAAAGAAAGACTGCACTTTTGAATATGACAGATTCTTGTTGAGCTGGCTTCCAGAAAAAGCATATTTCCGCCCGTTGTCGCCGATTATGTTGAACAGCAGTCCTGGCCGATCTGAGCGCATTACTTCCAGGGTCATGACCCCTTTTCCAAGAAGACGGAGCTTGAAATCTTCCATATTGGCAGATTCTTTTAATGTCTCTGTAATCAGTTTTGCCGCGTTTTTCTTCACGCTGTCAATCGGCCTATGAATATTCTGCGCGTTGCTTATTTCCTTGCCCTTTCCCCAGGCAAGTCCGTATTTGAGCGTCAGCTCCCGACAAACTTTGAAGCTTCTGTAATAAAAGTTTCCGTCATTTACCGTGTGTCCGTCATTGTCGACTTTGTTGTAGATGATATGTATGTGCGGATTGTCCTTTTCTCCATGAGACGCTATGATGAACTGTGTATCCTTGATATGCATTTTCTGCATATACTCTTGCGCTATTGATCGCCATAATCCAGGCGTCATCTTTTCCTTATCAGCCGGAGGGCAGGATAGGATAAGATGTTGTACCGGCTTGCTGATCTGCGGCCTCATTGATGCTTGAATCTGGAAAGATACGGCGATACTGTCGGCGTCGAATTCCGGCTCCCCGTCAGGAGAGAGAGGAATATCCACACCCTCTGCTCCAATAAGTTGCACGCTCTTGTCGTAAACGCCGCGACTGTCCAGAATGTAGTCCAGGGCTCCGGCGAAGTTTGCCCCCTGATGGATGAATGCATACATATTACTTTAATTTTGATGTGAGCGCGGATAATGCCGCCTGTAGTTCTTTTATTGTGGACGATACCTTCTCTGAGTCAACGGTCTGGCCGATATTCAGAAAGACTGCTATCCTGTTCAGATTCTGGCCGATTCCACGAACCTGGCGGGAGAAGTCTTTGTATAGGGCCATTTCCTCAGGTGTTATCCTTGTCTTTATCGTTCCATTCAACGCTAGTCGTCTGACAAGGACTGCAAGGGGGATTCCGCTTCTTTCCGTAGAACTTCTGAGGTGTCGCATCTCGCTCTCGTTGAACTTGACGGTAACAGCCAAAGACCGGCGTTCTTCCGTCGGCTTTCGGGGCCTGCCCCCATTATTATGTTTTTTCTTGGCGGCCATTGGACAAGACGTTTTGGGCATCCCGAAACACTAACTTGCTCCCCCCTAATAACCCGTGAGGTAACTGTTCGGTTCTGCCGAGGAATAGTAGTGACATTTTTGATATTTTCGGCATTTGTGACATTTTGCGAAAATGTCAATATTGTCAATAATGTCGAAAATATCACTATATTTTCTCGTATCGGCCATGGGCCTCCCAGATGAAAAAAACGCCCTTGCCTTTCTTCAGAATCCGGTTGACTGTACTTGCCGAAAGGCCAAGTTTTGCTCCGGTACGGATGGCTTCCGCGGTGTCAAATCTTTGAGGAAGGGCAAGTATGAAGTCCCCGTGTTTTTTGGGGTACTTTTGAGGCTTCCTTTCCTCGATGTCTTCCAGAGAAATGCTTGCTGTCCGGTAAAAGTATTCCGCAAGGAGTATGGCCTTTTCTGTCGTCTCAAGGCTTATCTCGGTTGTCTGTGTCTTTCCCTTGTCGGCCTCTTCCATTGTATGTAGGATCAGCGCAAACTTGAGGGCGTAATCCTGTATCTTCCTGAATGCTTCAATCTGCGCCGATGTCCCTGCGCTCTCCAGGAATTCTTCCTGTGCGTTCTGCCAGTCCCTGATACGGAAGGCAGCATCGGCATTAAAGGTATACTCTGAGGGAGTCTCAAAGACATCGAACTCTTTGTCGCAGACAGAAATGGTCCACCGGACGACCTTTTCCCAATAAGCCTCAAGGTCTGGAGGGAAGCCCTTCTCGTTCCAGAGCAATTTTGTATTTCCATCGGAGCGTGCCTGCAGAATCCTGTACAGGAAACCGTTACTTTGCCGATTCCCAGCGAATGTTTCGGTGAGGACGTCCGGCTGAATGGCGCCGATGACATCGATGAAGGGGCTTGCGATGGATAGGATATCATCTGAACTTTTACGGTTTACGCACAAGGGTTCGCCGCTGTAGATGCTGAGCCACATCTGTTCATCCGCCCCTTTGCGGTAGCGGTTGAAACTATCCACCCAGCCTACCAGTTCATCGCAATACAGGCATAGCCGCCTTGGATTGTTCCGGTGCACGTCTATCAAACTTTCCGCAGTAATGTCGGAAACGATTATCTGCCGCGCTTTAGGCTTCTCGGTTGCTGAAGCATTGCCTGAACTTAGTTGCCGACGGTAATCGGCAAGTTCCTTTCTGTATTTGTCCAGATTCTCGTGGTTGATGCGCAGCACCGGTTTCAGTACAAAGGATATGGGGTGGCTTTTGTTGGCACCTGCCTCTCCCACGAGGGCGAGAAACAGAATAGGTTTCACAGTCCATCCATCCTTGACTTTGAGCACCCGCGTGTTGCCTATGGCCAGAGAGAAGACCAGCAGCATCGAGCTGGCGGTATAGGGGATGGGAAAGTTCAGGGTTTCCTTGGCCGTGGTGACGAATGACCGCATCTGGGGAGGGAATGCGTTAAGGGGGAATGGATTGTCTAACGTGGTTTCCATTGGCTTATTCACCGGACTCTCTTCTAAGGTCACGCTGTTCCTGCTGGTAGGCATTGGCTAGTTCTCTTGCAAGAGGGGCATTGAAGATGATCTTCCGCCCGATCTGTGCAACTATCGCCTTGTCCAGGATCCCCTGTTTCTTGATAGAATAGATAGTGCTCTCCGAGCATCCGAGGTAAACGGCAAGGGCTTTTACGCCGATGACGTTCGTCGTCTGGGGAGCAGTTGCAGAAGATCCATGAATTGGATTCGATTGCTGGGCATACTGTGCCAGTTTGCAAAGTTCTTCTCCGGACATCATGCAGACCGGTTTTTGCATCAGGGATGAAATCTCCTGAGGAGCTTCTTGTGATTGTTTTGTGTTCATATCGTTTTTGTGTTAGTTAATTAATTCAACCAAAATTCAACAAAAATTCAACCTCGTTGAATGGCGTTCGAAGTACTTTTAAGGCATATACTCCGTTTGGCTTCATTTACATTTGCTTGAAAATTCAACCATTTTTGTTTATCTTTGTAAAAGAAAAATAACACTATCATCAAATAATAGTGATACAAAATAAACAAATAATATTCATTTATCCAAATATAATTAGTGTTGGACGATAAGAGATTACAATTCTTGGAAAGCCTTATGGCTGCAATTGGCGTGTCCAAACCGGAACTCGCCCACTTGATGCGTATGACGCCGCAGAATATTTTTGCCTATTTTAAAAGGGATGATATGCGTTTGTCCTGTGCCATGCAGATAGTGGACAGGTTGGGGTATGAGCTGAGTTTCTCTTTAGATAGAGAGAACCCATCATCACCGTTGTGTGTTGTTGAAATTGAATTGTCTCAAGACCAAGATAACGTGGGCCGTTTGGCTTTCTTGCGTGTTGCTATGAAAAAGTATGGGATTACCCGAAAGGACATTGCAGACCGGCTTGGACTGAATTATACCGGTGTTAACCGTTGGTTCTTCATAGATGACATGGCTATAAGCTACATATTCAAGATAGCGGAGCTCTATGGTTTGAAGGTAAAGACAACGATTAAACCAAAGCAGACGGGTAATTAAGGCCTGGTAGAAAAATATAATTATTGGAACTAGCCCCCGATGTCAGTATTATTTACGGAAACCGTCTTCCGGTCTTCAGTTTGGTGTGCGATGATTAATAGGGAGAATTACAGAAGAATCACTATCTTAGCGAAAAGTTTTGAATTGTGATGAAAAAGGCTTCTATTTTAATAGTATCGGCGCTACTTCTATTTTCTTGCCATAAAGGAGAGCTTCCGCATACGGACAGGACCAAGGGGCTGGTGGCTGAACTTCTATCCGCTCTGGACAGCACGGAAGTTTATTCGGAAAAGAAGGAGAAGGAGATAGAGGCTTTGAAGAAAAGGCTCCCCGGGGAAACTACCAATGAGACTTTCTCCCTGTATTATGATATAGCTATGGCTTTCTCCAACTGCGTGGGAGACTCTTCTTTGGTGTATCTGGAAAAAGCCGCTCAGTTTGCTTTGTCATCCGGTGTAGACTCTCTCTGGCTTGAGGCCCAAATTGGACTGGCCGCACAGTTGTCCGAGTATGGTTATTATCTGGAAGCTCATGAGACCTTTAGATCCTTGTCTAGAGAAAAACTTACAAATAATCTTTTGATAAGGTATTACCGCGCTGTGGCGCTGTTCTATAGTAATAAGTACACAGATTACAATGAGCCAAAAAACTTAAGGAGGAAGTATCGCAATCTGTATAACATTTACAGGGATTCTCTTCTTATGGTGGCAGATACAATGAGTATAGAATATCTTCACAGTATTGAAAGGAAAGAAGCAAGGGCCGGGAATATCGCCGAGGCAAGAAGATATAACGCTATACGCATGTCCATTATTGAAGATCATCATTCGGCCGCCTATGCCACGTGCCTTTATGACCGTTTTGCAATAGCTTATTTATACGAGCGGAACCTTACTGGAGAAGCGTTTGATGACCTGTTGCAATCGGCGATTATAGAGGTAGAGAATAACAACCAGGATATAGCATCATTGCTGAGGGTGGAATCGCTGCTGAACAGTATCAATGAAGTGAAAGCGGCCAAAAAGATTTCCGATTACTATTTCGCTTCACTTCAGAGGCTGGGCTCAAAAAAACGCGTCGTAGATGGTGTAGAGCAGACAATTAAGATCAACGACAGCAACACCAGGCTAATCGAGAAGAGAAATAAGGAGCTATGGCTTACAATAACGCTTATTTCTATTCTTTTGGTTGCAATAGTTCATACGCTATTGCAAATCAATCGTTCCCGCCTGAAGATTATTTCACTGAAGAATAATCTGGAACGTTCAGACAAAATATCGAAAAGCTATATAGGCGTAGCCTTCCAACTTTACTCATCGTACATTAAACGCTTGGACATATTCCGGACAAAGATTAACTCCAGCCTCAGGAAAGGACATACCGCCCAGGCACTGGAACTGACAAGTCCATCAGGCGAAATTGCTTCGGAAGAAAGGCGGGAATTGTTCAATAATTTCGACCGAGCCTTTGTGGATATTTTCCCTGATTTCATTGAGGTTGTAAACTCCTGCCTAAAGCCGGAACAGAGGATCGTTCCCAAGCGCACAGAGATTCTCAGCAACGAGCTCCGTATACTGGCTCTTATAAAACTGGATATTAAAGACAACACTGAAATTGCCGGAATGCTGCATTGTTCAGTTAAGACAGTTCAAAACCTCAGGTCCATACTCAAGGCCCGTCTTGCAATCCCCGAAGAAGAGTTTAATCGCATTATTTCAGTGCTATAAGAAAAATAATCGTTTCCCGATTTTTATTTTTAAAAGTATTTAGTTTGCTGATAATCAGCGCTAAATAGTATCCCGATTCATTTCAAGATTCCCGTTTTTCCCGGAGCTATAGACGCTCCGGCTTTTTTTTATAGCTTTGCTCTAAAAGAGATAAAAATGCGACAGGCAACGAACATACTGAAGCACCTTGTTATAATCGCTTTCCTAACCCTGCTGGCGTTAGGCTGTGCTGTTGCTTCTGGCCCATCTGCATCGTCCGGTCCTCAAAAGCCCAAACACAGGCATGGAACGCTCCGTGTCCTCTATTGGAATATCCAGAATGGAATGTGGGCTGGCCAGCCGGATCACTATCAGGCATTTGTTGATTGGGTAAACTCTTGGAATCCTGACATCTGCATTTTTGATGAAGGCGCCCAGATTTATTATGACAGGGCAAAGGACCATATGCCCAATGAGGAACGTTATCTACCGGCGCACTGGGATGAACTTTGTTCCAGATGGGGGCATCGATATCACGTTGTCACGCCACGCCGTCCATCTACTTCCACTCCTTTTGGGCTCACTAACTACCCTCAGGTTGTAACCTCGCGCTTTCCCATTGACAGCGTCACTATTGTCAGAGGTCATAAACCTGACACCGTCATCGTAAACTACAGCGGCTGGTATCAGGTTCACGTGAAGGGGGTAAAGGCGCCTCTTAACATTGTGACACTTCATCTCAAACACGGCAAATATGGTTATGCCGTACCAATAGAAAGGCGGAATGAGAGTGCCGAAAAATACGAAGGTGAACAGCACCGAATCAAGGAACTGATCTGTATCATGGATCACACTGTCCGCAAGTCAAAAGACCCGGATAAAGAACTCTGGATAATGGCAGGGGACTATAACTCATACAGCAGGAGGGATAATTACGCATATAAGTGGAACCCGGAATCGCTGGCATTCCAGACTCAGGATTATATGATAAGCCATTCACCGTTT
Source organism: Bacteroidales bacterium (assembly GCA_016286385.1). GTDB lineage: Bacteria > Bacteroidota > Bacteroidia > Bacteroidales > UBA932 > Cryptobacteroides. Next base: position 44,133 of record JAEESO010000011.1, read on the forward strand.
ATTGACCTGTTCTATACCCGCTACCCGGACAGCTTCCAGCCCACTTGCGGTGATGTGAGAATTGACTACATGTACGTTTCCGAGCCAATGCTTAATGCCTGCATAGATATCTACCAGAAACCTGATGGCTATACTAAGCGGGAGCATTCAGGGGTGGACAAGTTTTATATCCCATCCGACCATTATCCAATCATTGCGGATTTCAAGATTTCAAAAATGAAGTAAGTGCCATATGAAAGAAATGAAGAAGCTCATTATGTTAATAGTCATCTCACAAGTGCTCGTGTGCGCATGTGGGAAAGTCAATGGTAATGATCCTGGCAATTCGCAGAATCCGGATGAAGTTACCATTACCGTAGCTACTTGCAACCTTCTCAAGCCGTCAACCAGGCGCACTGAGATGTCAATGGATAACCCAAAAGTGCGCAGTGCATTGGCCGGGACCATAGGCGCGACCAAAGCAGACATCATAGGTTTCAACGAATTGGATGAGACACATATAAGCGGAGGGAAGTATTCCCTGCAGGCAATGTGCGCATCCATCAAAGACTGGCAATGGGAACTCAAATATCCAAACAGGATGAATTCTGTGGGGACCCTTTCATATTACTTCGCTGATGGCTTTGCTTACAACAGGACAAAATTGAAATTGGAGGAAAGTGGATTTGTGTGGCTTTCTAAAGAAGAAGACACATGGTACACAAACCCCATAGACGCATACCAAAAATGCGGAAATCCGGAGCGTATACTCATCTGGATTAAATTCACGCACATCGCTACCGGAAAGGAATTTTGGGTGTTCCCAACCCATCTCCCTCACCCCGATCATGGCGGGGCTTTGAACATGGCAAAAGTAGTGAACCGTTTTGCAAAGCTAAAGGCCGGGGACTCACCCGCAATCTTAATTGGCGACATGAACAGTTCCTCGGGTTCGGAACCTGAGGTATACAGTGCTCTTCTGGAGTACTGGAAAGATGGCAATATCAACGCCAAATGGGGGACTATGAGTGGAAGTTCAGGTAAATATTACTATCCAATGGAAAGCTTTTCGGATGGTCATCCGGAGCGTCGGATAGACCATATCATGACAAAAAACTGCACGGCGTCCGATTATCGCCGGGTTGTCGTAACTTACACTATAGACGACACGGTGTGGTGCCCTTCAGACCATTTGACCGTTACTGCAAAAGTCAAGTTTTGAATTAATTATAATAATCTATAAAACAACCGCATTATGAAAAAGTCTTTTCTTTTATTAACACTTTCCTTGTTTGCTGTGGTGTTATCCTCCTGCAATAACAAAGAGCAACCGGATAATAACGGTAATAGCGGGAATAATGGTAATAATGGGAATGGTGGTAAAGTAGTCTTTACCGCCACTACCGAGAATCTTGAACAGGCCGGAGATGCCGAAGCCTTCTGGCTGCCGGGAGATCAGATAAAGCTTGTTCTGGACGACGGCAGTTCAGTTAATGCAACCATAGTCGACGGCGCGGGAACCGCTACCGGCAGCTTCGTGGGTGCTATTCCCAGCGGCAAGACGGCCTTATTTGCCGTACACCCTACGTCTGCATTTGATTCTGCAGAAGGCAATTCAGTTAATATCGGCATCTCTGATTCACAGCCCGGCAATCCCGCACAGGAAACGATATCTGTCGGTAAGATTGAATCAGGGAACAAAATAGCTTTCAAGAATATTAATGCCGTCCTTGGTTTTCAACTCAAGGGGGGCACCGAAGTGAGCAAAATAGAAGTTGTGGGCGATGACGGAAGCCCGCTCGCGGGAGTAATGGGTATAGACTGTTCCGGCTCTGTTCCGGTAGTAGGTACCGCCAAAACCCCTGCTACCTCCGTTTCAACGACAACCTTCGGGGCAGGTATTTATTACGTGTCCGTTTTTCCTGGAGCACACGCTAATGGTTTAAAGATAAAGACCTATTCCGGCAGCGAATCTTATGCCGAGGCCGGCGAATATGATTGGGACATTGACGCATTGGCGGCCAACAACGTCTACGTATATGAAATCAAGGAGGTAATTGAGGCAAAGATACAGTACGTAACTGTTGATGGCGCTGGCACAAAGGATGGCAAGAGCTGGGAAAACGCCATGAGCGCAGCCCAGATGTGGAGCTTCCTCAAATTGGAAGATAAGACTTTGTCAGATCTTAACGGATCTGTCTTCAATCTTGGGGCAGGCACTTATGACTGGGGCGCAGAGTCCACATTGACCTTCGAAGAGGGAGCCCGTTTCAGCTTTGTGGGCATAAAGGGTGAGACCATTTTCACCGGTAACAGTGAGCACCGTATTCTTAAAGTGGATGGCGAGGTAGATGTTGAAATAGAGGGAATCAGTTTCATGGGCGGTCAGGTTACTGTTGCTGCGGAAGGTGGAGAAGATGGCGGCGCGCTATTTATATCCTCTGGCACCTGGGCGATCAAAGATTGCTCATTCTCCGACAACAAGGCCACAAATGGCGGTGCAATTGAAATCACCGGAGGAACGGTAACAATCACAGATTGTACGTTCAAAGATAATGAGGCATGGAATGACGATCCGGAAAGGAAGGATGGTACGGGTTTTGGCGGAGCTGTCGATTTTGACAGTGAGTCAGGTACCATCATTATTTCAGGGTGCTCCTTCACAGGCAACGTTGCCTGGAGAGGCGGAGCCGTAGATCTATACAAAACCGGAAGCACAGAAGCGACAGTAACAGGCTCAACTTTTACCAATAACGGCAATGACAACACCCGCGACGGCGGAGCCCTCTATATTGGTGCCAGTACTTCCATGCGTGGCTGCACTCTGACTGGTAACAAGGCAAAATATGGCGGAGCTATTAAACTTATAAATCATCACATTTCCATCGAAGGCGGCAGCTTCGTTGACAATGTCGCTTTCGGAAACGCCGGCGCCATCTCTGTGGGCGAGAAAGGAAGACTTGAGATAGGTAATGAAGAGCCCGTCACCTTCCAGGGCAACTCTGCAGCCTTATACGGAGGAGCTTTGGAAGTGGAGACTTTCAGGGAGTCCCTTGGCAATAACATTCACAATGCCTTATTCAAGGAGAATCAAGCCCAATGGGGCGGCGCCGTGGCTGTGTATGGCAAAAGCGGCAAACTCACTGCTATGTATTTCAAAGACTGCACGGTAGAAGGTAACTATGCCACCAAAGACGGCGGCGCCTTCTATGTGGAGGACGAATCACTTATCGACTTGACAAGGATATCCATTGTGGAGAACCACGCCGATAATATGGGCGGTGCAGTATGTATCCACGGATGGAAGGGTGTTCAGGCATTCCGCAGTATCTTCAACGGCAATTATGCCGGTACCGGCGGCGCTATCTATACAGAAGGTTCCAGTGAGCAGTATGCTTATCTTTACATCGATGAGTGCTCTTTCGATGGCAACTACATCAATAACAGGTATGGCTGTACTATCAATGTAAATGGACTTGATAAGTTCTGTATGAACAACAGTTCCGTAAGGGGCTCATACACTACAACCAGCAAATCATCCTATAAAAAAGGACTGAATGCGTCCTGGATAGCCATCGACGTAATTCAGACCTGCTCCAGCATCAGCAACTGTTCAATAATCGGCGACGCTCAGAATAGTGCGGAAGGCGGTACTTTGACCGACAATACCGCCCTGGTCGGCGTAATGGGTAATGCTAAGCATTATTTCACCAATAACATTATTGCTCCTGTCTCTGATGGAGTTGCCTCCATCGGCGGTGAGGCCAGCAGTGAAATCATAGATCTGAGTTATACGCATTACAATAATCTTGTCAAAATCGGCACCAATACCGACAATGGCGGCAATGCAAGCGGTGTTTTGGCCTCTTCAATCGGGAATCTCACTTGGGGTACTGATACAAACTGCTGGCTGTGGAATGGTCAGATTGACGGTTCTGCGCCTTCCCTGATTACACAGACTGCCATCCTTGAACGGCTTAATGCAATCTGCCCCGAGTTTGTTAATTGGTGCGGCGAAGACATTAACATGGATCAGCGGAATGTGGCACGTGGCGGGTCCTGGTGGCCGGGCTCATATCAGAACTAACATAGTTATTTCAATATCGGCAATTTATGAGAAGAATTCTTCATAAAGCTTTTTTGATAATCATCTGTTTGGCGGCTCCAGTTATCGCCTTGGCGCAGAATGTGCCGCTTGGCGGAGTCGTTAAAGACGCCGAAACAGGTGAGAGCGTAATCGGTGCTTCGGTGATGGTCAAAGGAACCACCACCGGAGCAATTACCGACCTTGACGGCATCTTCTCCCTCAGTGCGCCATCCGGGGCTGAAATCGTGGTTGGCGCCATGGGATATGAGGATTACTCTTTTGTGGCTGGAGCGGGCATGACCTCACTTGACATACATTTAAAACCTTCCTCTCAGTTCCTTGAAGAGGTGGTGGTTGTAGGTTATGGCACTCAGAAAAAAGTCAACCTGACCGGCGCTGTCTCTACCGTTAATTTTGAGGAAATGGCCGAATCCCGCCCGGTAACGTCGGTGGCGTCTGCCCTTGCGGGTACCAGTGCGGGTCTTTCAGTGCGCACCACCTCCTCCGATCCCGGTAACGAGTCCAATACAGTCAGGATCAGGGGTACAGGAACGCTCAATTCATCATCTCCGCTTTATATAGTAGATGGTGTAGAGAACAATATGAGCTATGTCAATCCTCACGACATAGCAACAATCACTATTCTCAAGGACGCAGCCTCCTGCGCAATCTACGGTAACAGGGGCGCCAATGGAGTGGTCCTTATCACTACCAAACAGGGTAAGGAAGGTGCGGTCAACGTAACTTATTCGGGAAGTGTATCCTTCAACAGCCCCATGCACAGGTTGTCATATCTTACTGATTATGCCGATTATATGGAGATGATCAATGAATCCCTGTACAATATCGGCCAGGCCGAAAACTTCCTGCCGTCTACCATTGAGACCTGGCGCAATGCCAAAAAGGATCCAAACGCAATCGCTGAATCTGGGTATCCCAACTATGTGGCATATCCCAATATCGACTGGCAGGATTTTATGTACCGCAATGTGGCTTCTCAGGATCATAATATTTCCATTACCGGAAGGAGCAAGAAAACAAGTTACCTGATTTCCGCAAACTATGTGGACAACCCCGGCCTTATATCCAACACGGCAGCAAAGAAGTACCAGATCAGGGCCAATATTGACGTAAAGCCTGTCCAATGGCTCACCGTTGGTATGAAGACCTATGGCTCGGTGATGGATAAGCAAGCCGGAGATTATTCCACTGCGGTAAAATACATCAATCAATCCACCCCTGGCGTTTATCCATATTATGATGGATATTATGGTTTTCCCGCAGCAAATGAGGAAAGTGCAACGGCCAGTAATCCTTTGTATACAGTAAACGAGGAAGATGCTATCAGGACTTATTCAAGAATTAAGGTCTCCGGCTATGCAAAGATAGACTTCCTCAAGGATTTTTCCTTCAAGACACTTGTCAATTACGGACGTCACTGGTATGACTACCAATATACACCAGTAGTTCCCCAGCCGGTCAAAATGAACTTCGCGACTGGCGTACAGATGACCACGCCGGAGCTCCCGGAGAATATGGAAACCTGGTTCAGGGCCAATGGAGACTGGGACTATACAATCCAATCGACCCTCAATTGGGGTCACACATTTGGCCGCCATGAGTTAAGTGCCCTCTTGGGATATGAAGAGTTCTATAGCTTTGAATATTATCACAACGGTACAAAGAAGGGGCTTGTCGATCCCAGCCTATGGACCGCCGATACGGCTGTAGAACCGATAAATGTGGGCGGTTCAGCCTCGGACTATTCTTCCCGTTCTTTCTTCGGGCGGTTGAATTATGTTTTTGCCAACCGGTATCTCTTCGAGGCCAACCTAAGGTGTGACGGATCGTCAAGATTCGCTTCAAAAGTGCGCTGGGGTTACTTCCCGTCATTCTCCGCAGGATGGCGTATAGAGCAGGAGGGATTCATGAAAAACTCCGGGTTTGACCTCCTCAAGCTCAGGGCTTCCTGGGGAAAACTTGGCAACAACAGTATCGGAAACTACGAATACCAGTCAACATATAAAGCTCACAACTACAGTTTTAACAATTTGCTTGTCAACGGCCTTGCCGTCAGCGTCCACGCAAATGATGCCCTACGTTGGGAAACCACCACTTCGACCGACGTCGGCCTTGACATTGGAGTGCTGGATAACAGGCTCACTGCTGAGATAGACTTTTACAACAGGGTGACGGACGGTATTCTTTATAGGCCGACAATCTATCAGACGGCCGGTTTGGCTACTGCTCCTATGGAGAACATTGCGGAAGTTACAAACAAGGGTATTGAACTGACACTTGGCTGGCGCAGTCATGTCAAGGATTTCAGTTACGGTGTGAGAGGTAACTTCACCTTCAATCATAACAGGGTATCCAAGTACAAGGGTGCTCTGGAAGAAGGCTGGCAGGAGGATGAGAGCGGTGTACGTACCTATGTGTCCAATCTTGGAGACGTATCAACCGGTTCGTCAACCCGTATCCTTGAGGGTCACACAATTAACGAGTATTATATGCTCACTCCTTATTCTGGCGACGGATCATACTTTGACGATGAAGGTAACGTGATTATCAATGGCGGTCCCCGGGACGGCATGATACGTACGGATATGGATATGCTATGGCTTAAGGCTATGACTAATGCCGGATACAGTTTCAGGCCACAACAGGGAATTGCCAAGGATAAGATATGGTACGGCGACTACATTTATGCCGATATTGATGGAGACGGAGTATACGGAAATACGTATGACAACATCTTCACGGGCAAATCAACTACGCCCAAGTATACCTTCGGATTCCAGGCCAATGCATCTTGGAAAGGAATTGACATTCAGATGAGTTTTGCCGGTGCTGCGGGCTTCTGGCTCTATTGGAATACCACCGGAGCCAATAATACCGGAACCCGTATCGGCTATAACATCCTTTCCTACATTGCAAACGACCACTACTTCTACGATCCTGACAATCCTGAAGATCCAAGGACCAATACCACCAGCCAAAACGCCCGTCTTACCGGTAATGAAGGTAACAACCAACAGGGCGCAACCAGCACTTTGCACCTGTACAGGGGAGATTACCTGAAACTGAAGAACTTGACGATAGGTTATTCACTCCCTGAGAAGATTACCAAGAAAATCTTTATGAAAGGTCTTAGAGTGTACATCTCAGGAGAAAACCTGTTCAATATTACCTCATATCCGGGACAGGATCCTGAGATGGGTGCCGGTCTGGGATATGTGACCATGCGTCAGATCTCTATCGGAGCAAACCTGACATTCTGATAATCTTCAGTAAACGGATTATATTATGAAAGCAATTAAATATCTTGCATTCGTCTCACTGATTATAATGGAAGTTACAGCCTGCCGTAAAGACTTGCTGGAGACTACACCTTACAATGCAATCAGTTCAAACAGTATCTGGACGTCAGCCAATCTGGCCACTTTAGCAGTCAATGGCATTTACAATACAATGCTGGAAAATTCTGGAGAAGACTACACGAACTCTATTTCCCAGGGCAACTATTTTGGCCTTGATGCCCATACCCTCTCGGCCCTTGACCCCACAGTTAGTCCAAGAAGCAACTGGTCCAGCACCCACAAATTACTGCTGGGGAATGCGTCATCGGCCGACAATATTTTCAGCGTAGCCTGGAAGCAACTCTATGAGGGAATCTCAAGAGCGAACGAGGTTATCGACAATATAGAAAGCGTTCCCGATTTGAAGCCGGAGCTTTGTGCACAGTACAAGGCCGAGGCAAAATTCCTCAGGGCATACTTCTATTATAGGCTGAACGGCTACTTCCGTGGTGTTCCTCTTTATCTGAAAAGCACTCCGGTAAACGAATTTACAAAACCACGTAACACCGAGGCCGAGGTATGGGAGGCAATCATTAACGATCTTACAGAGGTGATTAATGAGCCTAACCTTCCCGGTAAATACATGGCCGGTGACCCTAACTACGGCCGTGCCACCAAAGGTGCCGCCTATGCACTTCGTGGGAAGACATATCTTTGGATGAAGGAATACGAAAAAGCCGAATCCGACTTTAAAAAAGTTGGAGAACTGGGCTTCAGCCTGTTCCAGGGAGAGTATAAGCAGTTATTCAAGGAGAAGAACGAGCAGTGCTCCGAAATGGTCTTTTCCATACAGTGTTTTGAGAAGGATACTTATGGCAACCAGATGAGTTTCAAGTACGGTTCCAGAATCACCAGCGGCAGCGGCTGGAATGATTTCTACGGTGACGCCGATTTCATCGATACATATGAGACAAAGGATGGAAAGCAGTTCAATTGGAACGACTATATTCCCGGATATTCCAGTATGACACCCGCCGCCCGCTCGGTTTATTTCCTGCGAGACGGCCTGAACTCCGGCAACGGGAACTTTGGGGAAGCGGACTACAAAAGCCTTAAGAAAAAGATGTCTGACTATGGCGCCGACTTTTCAAAGTATCTGGACCAGGGCAACGAAGCCCGCATAAAGGCTGTGTACGATAACCGGGACCCCAGGCTTTTGCAAACATACATCACGCCTTATTCGGAGTATCTGGGCGCCCCCAATGGAATTGAATATACATACACCTTGCGCTGGCCATTTATCCAGAATGATATCAGCAATCCGTTCGATCTTCGTTCGGATAGCGCAAAATATTTCTATTATCTGGTCCGCAAGTTTGTTTCCGAAGGGAACGAGCTTCTATACCGTGAATATTCTCCCATTGACGTCCCCATTATTCGTTATGCCGATGTCCTTCTGTCACTTGCCGAGGCTCTCAATGAACAGGGACGGACAAATGAAGCCATCCCATATGTTAATATGGTAAGAAAACGCGCCGGTGTTGCATTACTTAACAGCAATACTTACACTACGGTTGCAGGCCAGGACGATATGAGAGATCGCATCCGTCGTGAGAAGAGATGGGAACTTGCCTGCGAAGGGACTCTCTATTTCGATGAACTCCGCTGGGGTACATGGTACGACTCTAAGCTTTTTGAAGGAGCCGGCCTGAAACAGTGCTGGGGTGAAGCGAGTGTGTCATGGACCAAAAATGGAGATTATTACACTAAGTGGCCAATACCGGCAACGGAGCGCCAGCTCAACACGGCATTGACTCAGAACGAAGGGTGGATTGACTAAAAAATGACCGATATGAAAGAGAGATACAATTCTCCGCAGACAAATGTGATACATATGGATGACAATATGACTCCGATATGTATCTCAAATCTTGCTCCAATGTGTATTACCGGAGAAGATTATTCAATAGAGGCAGGAGCTTTTGATCTTGATTCTGATATCCTTTGATCTTTTGATATGATGAGCAATCTAATAAAAAACGGTCTTTTGACCGCCATAGTGTTTGTGTTGCCTTTTAGTTGCGCCAAGAATAGCCTTTCCGAGTCAGACCCCGGAGTGGAGACAATGATTCTCAGCGCCAGACTCGCCCATCAAGAGACCAAAACAATGCTTGGCGTCCCCAGCGCTGGGGTGTGCCCAGTTCTTTGGAAGACCGGCGACAGAGTGTCGGTAAACGGGGTTGTGTCCAATAATGCCGTGACGGCGGGAGAGAATGGCACCAAGGATGTTGACTTTACCATAAGTTCACCCGTCTCTGCGCCTTATAAAGTGCTATATCCCGGCACGGCGTCAGAGAATATGATAAGCCTTCCATCTACCCAAAACTATGTGACCGGTAGTTTTGATGCCGCTGCTGCAGCATCTTACGGCAATGCCCAGAAATCAGGAGACAATTACTCTGTCCAGCTAAACAATTTCTGCGGCCTCATAGGTTTTGCCGTTAAGGGAAGCGTAACGCTTGACCGCATAGAGGTCAAAAGTCTTGGAAGTGAGAAGCTTCACGGTAATTTCACCCTTGCAACAGATGCTGGTGGCTTTACCGGTGCATTCTCTGGGGGAACCGCAGGAACGCTTGTCTACGACTGTGACGTCGCGCTTAGTAATACGGACACGTATTTCTATATTGCCATTCCTGCCCAGGCTTACGCGGCGGGAATTGAGGCTCTTGTATATCAGGCCGATGGCGCCTTTATGCGTCTGAAGTTCTGGGGAAGCGGTTACACTCTTGCGTCCAACAAGCTGGTCCAGTTCCCCAGCTTTACCTATGCGGCAGGACGTACTGAGAACCTTGTCTCCATCAACGACCTTACCGCTGAAAACGGCGGCGAGCCCACGGCAACGCCTCCTGGAATCTCCGTGGCAATATACAATGTATATCAGGAGGAATCCCGCGAGACCAGCGGTAGAACGTATATGTATCTCACCAATGCGAACGTGCGAGAAGCCTTGGGAACTGCCATAGCGGGTACCGGTGCCGATATCATAGGATTCAACGAACTGGACGCCAATTTCCAGAACGGGGGAAGTTATTCGCTGAAAACACTTGCGGAGGCCAAAGGCTTTACTGGGTATACATGGGAGTTGGATAATCCGGATGATATAAAGAAAGAAGGCACATGGCTGAGTCCCAGTTATGAGACCTATAACAAATATGCCGACGGGTACGCCTACAAGACGGCGATGTTTAACGTATCGGACCAGAACTATGTCTGGCTCTCCCATACGGCCGATAACACTTACTATGATAGCAGGAAGGACGCATATGATAATTGCGGCAACCCTGAAACTACTTGCGCTTATGCCAAGTTTACCCACAAGGTATCAGGAAAGCAGTTCTATCTGTTCGTGACGCACTTGTCCACCCTGGACCATACATATAGTGAAATAGGTGCTGAAAAGGTGGACGGCGAATACAGCGCTGCGGACCAGGCAGCCGCTGCAGCCAGACGCCTGAGGGTGGTCAATAATCTCAAGTATTTTGCTGCCGCCAAAGCCGGTTCTTTGCCCTATATCGTTGTGGGAGACTTCAATTTCGGCCCTTATATAGACACGAAAAAAACGCAGGTTCAGCCCCTGTATACAGCCATGTATTCCGGCGGATTCGCAAATGCTTATGACCAGGTGAATGATGCCGGTAACCTGTCTGGTTTCTATGTCAATTACCCGGGCACAGAAACTGGCAGCAACTGGGGCGCGCACTATCTTGTGAATTTAAAGTACCCTCAGTTCCGAATAGACCATATCTTCCTTCACGACGGATCTTCCCAGGTTATCAATGCCCAGACTTATAAGACGGTCCGTACCACTTTTGATGTAGACGAAGATACCTGGTGCCCCTCAGACCATTTCCCGGTTGTCTCATATATAACCTTCGACTAATCCACGCTGCCTTATGAAAAAGATATATACACTCATTCCTGTATTTGCACTGATTCTTGTGGCAGCAGGATGCTCAAAGGAAATAGATAATCCTGTAAGGGAGGATATCCCAGGGGAAAGAAATGACGGCATAATGACTGTAACACTCTCTGTCCCTGAGAGTCCTGATACCAAAACCACCCTTGGCAGCAAGGACGGCAGCTCGTATCCAGTGCTTTGGGGCGATTCTGACGTGATTACACTCAACGGGACTGCAGCAACGTCATTCACCCCCGGTGACGGAAACACTACCGCCGCGGCTACGTTCAAACTGGCGAGCATCTCAGCTCCGTACAATTTCCTTTACTGTGGAGTCCCAGACCAAGGCAACCAGGTGTCTTTCCCTTCTACGCAGCACTATGAGGCCGGCGGATTCGACCCTGCTGCCATGCCGATGTATGCTTCCCTGGCATCCAGGAGCGACAATGTCACCTTCAGTCACGTTGCCGCATTGCTGAAATTCTCCTTCACGGGTGACAAGAAGCTTAGTTCAATCACCCTTACGGCTGCGGATGGATCCAAGTCGCTTTCCGGTAATTTCACTATCGGCGCCACTGCAGGAATCCTGAACGGCAGTCTTACACCCGCCTCCGGCGGAGCCCCGCTCATTTACAGCTTCGGGGGCAACAAGCAGCTTTCCGACGACCCGTTCGTGTTTTATATTGCAATACCTGCCGGTACGTATGAAGGTGGTATCTCCCTCGATGTGGTGGACAATTCGTCCGGCCACATGACGGTAAAGGTAATGGACAGCAATGCCACAAAGACCATAGCCGCCGGCAAGGTGCGCGAGTTTGACAATGTGGTTTATTCCCCGGACAAGGTGACCAACCTCAAACAGATTAACAGTGTGGCTACCTTCCAGGAGTTTGTTGCTGCCGTTGCGGGCGGCAACAAGACGCTCAATGCACGCCTTGTCCAGAGTTCAGGAACCCTTGACCTCTCATCCATCGCCGCCTCTTTTGAGCCGATGGAGGACTATAAGGGCATCTTCGACGGCAACGGCAAGACCATCAGCGGCCTTACCAAACCCATGTTCGCCGATTTGATGGGTGTGGTGAAGAACCTAACGCTGAATTCCACCATATCCACAACAGCTGACGATGACCTGAACTGGGGTATCTTTGCAAAACGAGTCCTCCCTTCAACGGCCATTGACGATATTGCAGGCCTCCAGAACTGTACGGCTCAAGGTTCCATCACCTGGACTCCTTCTGCAGCCATTGAAGGAGAAAACATAAACTGCCAGCTTGGCGGTCTTGTCGGCAACAACAAGGGCGGCTCCATCAGCAACTGCGCCAATTATGCCGCGGTAACGTTTGCCGACAATGGCGGAGTCAACGACTGCCAGCCTTCTATCGGCGGAGTCACAGGTCGCACCCAAAAAGGCGGTGACCTCAAGACTCAAGGGGATATCTCCAACTGTGCAAACTACGGTACAGTGATGTCATCTGCCGATTTTGGTCAGGGCGTTTACATCGGAGGCGTTCTTGGTTATCAGGTAGAGTCGGCCGAATCTATGAGAGGCTGTGTCAACCACGGCCTGGTAAAAGTGACGTCGGACTTCTCCACCACCGGTCCGCTCCATATCGGCGGCGTTGCCGGTATTGCCAGGGGCTCGGTCGAGGAATGCACCAACGCAAGTGACGGCACGGTCACTACCGAGGCTGGGGATGTCGGAACGTATCTCTGCCAGGGAGGTGTAATCGGCCGAATCAATAATACATCGGCAACGTATTCCGGTCTTTCCAATGCAGGCAATATCAATGTCGCTGCTGTCGGCGCTCCTTCAGGCGCGCTCATTGGCGGAACCGTGGGCCGGTTCGACGAGGGCGCTTTCATCGAGGCCTGCACCAATACCGGCGGAACCATCGCATATACTGGAGATGCTGCCACTGGCGAAGTCAGTATCGGCGGTATCGTGGGGAATACGCTTCATAGCGTTACTTCCTGTACAAACGCAACAGCCATCAATGCAGGCGGCTCTTATTCGGTTAATGCGAGTAGCAAGTACTACTCTGTTGGTGGCATTGTCGGTTACAACAAGGGTGACTGGGAACTTGTTGACAATACAAATACGGCTGCTATAACAATCTCCGGCACCATCGGTGGCTATATGGCTCTGGGCGGAATCTGTGGATACACTAATGGCCCTATTCAAGGCGGCGGCAACTCCGGAACCGTTTCTTTCACGGGTTCTTCCACAAACCAGAATGTTCCTGTGGGAGGTGTCGTGGGACGAATAACCAGCGGCTTTAGCGGTGATATTGTTACCGGTGTTACCAACAGCGGCGCCGTTGTCGTCAACACTTCCACGCAGTCCGGAAAGGTCTTTTATGTGGGTGGCATAGCCGGACACCATCAGTCCGGTGACTTTAAAGCTACCAACAGCGGTACTGTTACCGTGACGGAGTTGTCCTGTAATCAATTGTATCTGGGAGGTTTGACAGGCCTGAATAAAGGTGATATCATTTCGGGATCAGCCAACCTGGCTGCCGGCGATATCTCCATCGATGGCTTAACTATTACCAATGTTGCGTGCATAGGCGGTGTTACAGGAGAGAATGATGATGCCGTGGTGACAGCAAGCAATGCAGGCGATGTAGTTCTGACTTCGGGTTCTACCAGTTCTTATGATATGTTCGTTGGTGGTGTAGTTGGACGTGGCAAGGCTAACGTCACATCCTGCACCAATAGTGGTCTGGTTTCAAATGACTGTCCGATAACCAAGAGTGGCCAATACATAGAGATCGGCGGCATTGTGGGCTATGGCCTGTCAGCGTGCAGTATCAGTAATTGTGAGAATACCGGAACCGTTACCAATTCCGCCAATTCAAAAGGATACGTGTATTTGGGAGGAATAGTTGGTGAAGTTGGGAATAATCTGACTTCCTGTACAAATTCAGGGGCGGTTTCCAACAGCGGAGTGGCAACAACGGAACTCTGCCTTGGAGGAGTCGCCGGTATTATTGATGCCATCACATTGGATTCCTGTCATAATACTGGAGCAATATCAATTACTTCCGAATCAGGCGCTATCCGCGTTGGCGGCCTGGCTGGAAAGGTTGTCGGAACTGGCGCGTCTGAGTTTGATGATTGTGAAAACGGAGGGGGTATAACCATTGCGAATGAAAGTACCAAATCCGCCCAGGATCACATTACCGTCGGTGGAATTGCCGGTCGCGGTGATGCCCAGGTACTTTATTCATCCTGTACCAACAATGGACTTATCCGGTTGGATATGACAGGTACAACCAACAGGGCAGGAATTCGCGCAGGTGGTATCTTTGGAGATAATACCGGGAAAGACAATGATTGCGCGGATTGTGTGAATAATGCCGATATAGAAGCGTATTACCAAGTGGACGCAACTCCGTTAATGCTTTATTCAGTCGGTGGCATCGCTGGTCGTATGGAGGCGCCTGACGATGGACAAGATGGTTCAGAGATTAATGCCTGCACCAATAACGGATACCTGTATGTCATAAGCAACAGGGCTGTGATGGGCGGCATCGCCGGTCAGATGATTGGAGGCAGGATTATCGACTGCGAAAACACAAACCAAGTACGCTATCGCTATAATAAAACCACCAACGCATTCGCCGTTGTGGGCGGAATAGCAGGTGATGTATGGGATCAGGCCCAGGAAATCACAGGCTGCACCAACAGTGGCGCAGTAACATCAAAGAGCCTTACCGGCTCCTCAGTCCTGTCCAATTATGCCGGTGGCATAGCTGGCTGGATTGAGGATGATACATCTTGTGTTGTGAGTGACTGTGAAAATACCGGAGCTGTGACTTGTAACACCTGTAGCGATAATGAAAATGGTGCGGCTATGGCAGGAGGTATCATTGGTTACAAGGAATCCGGCTCCAATGATAACAATAATGTGAATAGGGGTAATGTACTGGCGCTGGCAGTGAAAACAAGGGCGGCAGCGGCTGGAGGCGTGGTCGGAGCCCTTCATCATGGCACTCTCCAGGCTTGCTCAAACTATGGCACAATTGAAGCTGGAGAGAAATCCAGCGCCTACAAGGATGAAAACTCCACTTACAATGCCGGCAGGGCCGGATCCATTGCGGGCTGGTATAAGAACGAGGACAGCGCTCCATATCTGGCATGCGACGGAACCATAACTAAGTGCTATGTTGGAGGTGCCGTCAAGAGCAGAACCAGCGGAGGCTCTCTAGTTACCATTACCTCATCAAACTATGGCGGCTACATCGTGGGCATAGGTGATGATCCTACGGACTGCTATTTTGCCGAGTAAAAGGATTTGTTCAAGTTTTCTCATATTGTCTTTATTCTTCTTTCATGTCTTGTGTGCCAGCCTGTAACGGCTGCACCAAGATATGAGAGGAGCATAAATGATGGCTGGACTTTCTGGAAAGAGGGTGACGCGGTCAAAGAGACCGTGTCCTTTCCGCATACTTGGAATGCGGAGGATGCCGTTGACGATGTCCCCGGCTACTACAGGGGGACGGGATGGTATGAGAAAACAATACAGATTAATGGCAACCTTTCCGGTAAGAAAGTCTTCGTTCGCTTTGAAGGAGCCAACCAGGTTGTGGACCTTTACGTAAACGGCTCCCACGCTGGGAACCACAAGGGGGGCTATACGGCTTTTGTCTTTGATATCAGCGATTGCATCCACGCCGGGGATAACAGCTTCAGGATAAAGGTGGACAATTCCCACAATGAGGGAATTCCGCCATTAGGGGCCGATTTCACCTTCTTTGGTGGCATTTACCGCAACGTCTCGCTGGTCTTTGTCCCGGAGAATCATATCAGCCTTGAGCATTACGCCAGTAGCGGAGTCTATATCACCACGCCTGAAGTATCCTCAGAACAGGCCTCTGTTCAGATAGAGACGCACTTGAGTATCTGTCGCCCGGAGAAGAAACTTGTTCTGGAACATCAGGTGTTTGATCCGGAAGGGAAACAGGTTGCCGTTATCCGGAAGAGTATAAAAAAGCCATCTGCAAGTGAAGTAGTCAAGATGGCCTTGGCGGTGCCTGATCCTACGCTTTGGGATGTTGATTCTCCCGGGCTCTATTCAGTAGTAACCCGTCTTCTGGACAAGAAGGGCGGAGTGATTGATTCAAGGAGAAACACTTTCGGCATCCGTACGTTCAGATTTGACCCTAACAAGGGCTTCTTCCTGAACGGAAGGCATATTAAACTCATCGGAACCAACCGCCATCAGGATTATCTTGGGAAGGGCAATGCGCTCCCGGATGAGATGCACGTCCGTGACATCCGTCTTCTCAAGGATATGGGCGGCAACTTCCTCAGGATTTCCCATTATCCGCAGGATGAACTGATATCGGACGAATGTGACCGTCTGGGTATCCTCACCTGCACAGAGATTCCGGTTGTTAACCGCATCGGCCTGGCCGATGATTTCGCCAGCAACTGCGTGAATATGGCAAGGGAGATGGTTTATCAGAATTATAACCACCCCTCCATGGTTGCCTGGGCATATATGAACGAAGTGCTTCTTGACAATTCCCCCTGGCAAAGCGGTGACATGTCCAAAGAGGAGTACTACCAAAAAGTGACTGATTGCGCCGGGGCTATTGACAGCGCACTGCGTGAGTCTGATCCTTCCAGGCCCACGATGATTCCATGTGACGGCGACAGAAAGAAATACAAGGAAAGCGGGCTGGGGGACATTCCGGACATACTGGGATTCAACCTCTACCACGGCTGGTATTACAGTTCTTTCGACAAACTGGGCTCGGCCTTGGATAAGATACACGATACATTCCCCGGGAAAGCGCTCATTGTTTCTGAATATGGTGCCGATGCAGACTCCCGCCTCCATAGTTTTGAGCCCGAGTGTCAGGATTATACCTGTGATTATGCCCTCCTGTACCACAAGAGCTATATCCCGGTTATCCTTGAGAAGGAGTATCTCTCAGGCGGGGCTGTCTGGAATTTGAACGATTTCCATTCGGAGGCCAGGGGCTTTGCCGTTCCTCATTTCAATTGCAAAGGAATAACCACCTCTGACAGGACGCCTAAAGACAGTTATTGGCTGTACAAAGCACTGTTTGGCCGTAGCCCGTTCATTCGGATTGGTGGTTCGGATTGGAAGATTCGTGGCGGGCAGGAGGAGGACGGGAAATGCATAAAGCCAGTAGAGGTCTTTGCATCGGCCCAAGAAGTGGAATTATCCCTTAATGGACAATCTCTTGGCACAAAGACTGTCAAAGAAGGATCGGCCTTATTCGACGTGCCGTTCATTGACGGAGAAAACGTCCTGGAAGCACAAGGGTCAGATGGATCGGCAGACCTCCTGAGAATAGATTTCCGTATGATCCCCCAGGACATGTCCCAATTCAGGGAGATAAGCGTTCTGATGGGTACGCGCCGATATTTTGAAGACAGGTCTGGTGGTCAGATATGGATTCCCGAACAGGAATATCGTCCCGAATCTTGGGGCTATATTGGGGGAGAGCGTATGTATCAGCAGAACAGCGGAGGCCCACGTCCTGCCTTTGAGGCCGATATCATCGGCACAGACCTGGATCCTCTCTTCCAAACTCAAAGGGCCGGCCTGGATGCCTTCAGGGCTGATATCCCGGACGGGAGATACTTCGTCTACCTGTATTTTGCAGACCTTACAGGGCCCTTCCGGGGAAAGCCTATGCTGTATGATATTGGTAACGAGACGCTGTCTTCCGGTGAAGCGGAGCGTGTTTTCTCCGTTTCCATAAACGGCACCACCGTTCTGAGTGAAGTCAATATCGCCCGGGAATATGGATATAATACGGCCGTCGTGCAGCGTTTCCCCGTGGAAGTTGAGAACGGAAGCGGCCTTGACATAGGTTTTATCAAGTCAAAAGGCATTCCTGTCCTGAATGCAATAAGGATTATAAGAGTTCAGTAGAATGAAGACAATAATGTACCTGTTACTGATTGTTGTAATGATGACCTGTTCCGGAAATGGGAAGGTTAAAACAAACGCCCAGACACCCGCACAGTCTGCGGAACCCTGTACGGTATCCGTGAAGGATTTCGGCGCCACGGGAAATGGCGCCACGCTTGATACCAAGGCCGTACAGGAAGCGATTGAACATGTTGCCGCAAAAGGCGGCGGCTTAGTGACTGTGCCCAAGGGGACGTACCTCTGCGGCTCTATCTGGCTCAGGAGCAATGTTGAGTTCCATCTTGATGAGGGCGCTGTAATCAAAGGCAGCCCGGACATAAAGGATTATTGCGCGGCCGACTGCTGCCCCCAGAACGAGGCCGAGATAGGCTGGGGAGATTACATCAGCGGAGGCCATCTCATCCTTGGAGTTGGAGTAAGCAATGTGACCCTCAGTGGAAAGGGTCGGATTGACGGCAATTCGGATGCGTTTCTGCTGGATTCCAATGGTGCACCATATTCCAATAAATCGCTTATTCCCGCGCGTCCGTCCCAGATGGTCTGGTTCGTGGACAGTAGTGAAATTACAATTAAGGATATTGAACTGGCCGATTCTCCCTATTGGAGTTGTTTCCTCCTGAATTGCAATAAGGTTATTATTTCCGGGTGCTATGTCCATACCCGCAGGAAGGACTATCACACATTCAACGGTGACGGGATTGACATTGACCGCTGCCAGGACGTAACGGTTTCCAACTGTCGCATTGACACTTCAGACGACAGCATCACCTTGCGGGCATCGGGGGCTCATCTCCTTGAAAAGCCTCAGGACTGCGCGCAGGTGAGGGTGGAAAACTGTGTTCTTTCCTCCAGCTGCAATGCCATACGCATAGGAGTGGGAGAAGGGCATATCCACGATGCTGCCCTGTCCGGAATCTCCATTTCCGACACCAACGTCGCGTTCAATATCGTGGGCGCCTATTCAAAGGGCGAACGCGGCCCGGATATAGACAACATTCTGCTACGGGATATCAAGGTGGAGGCCCAGGAACTGCTGCGCATCCATCATATGCGCTCCAAGTCATGTTCAATCCGTGATATCACTCTTGACTGTGTGAGCGGAACGGCCCCCAACATTTCACATATATGGGCAAAAGCGGCGGCCCCGTTCCAGAACATCGTTCTGAAGAAAGTGGATGTTCCGGCGGAGTATGAACGTGTCAATGCCAATGTTGTTATAGAGGGCGGATTGTTCAAGGAGAAAGAACTGTCCCAGGAGGAATTGGACGCCCGCCGCTCTTATATCGAGGAAGAGAAAAAGCTATTGTATTAGCATGAAACGACTATTATTATTTGCACTTACTGTCTTTTGTGTCAGTGCCCGTGCCCAGGCAGTTATTCCGCTTCCGGAGTATCCGCGTCCCCAGATGGTGCGGCCACAGTGGCACAACCTGAACGGACAGTGGAACTACGCTATCCTTGAGAAGGATGAGACGTATAGTTCTCCTGATGGTCAGATCATGGTACCATTTGCCGTGGAGTCAAAACTGTCCGGCGTTCAGAAACAAGTAGGGCCTGAAAAAGCCCTGTGGTATGAACGCAGTTTTACTGTTCCCAAGCAGTGGAAAGGAAAGCGCGTGCTGCTGCACTTTGGTGCCGTTGACTGGCAGGCGGAGGTATGGATCAATGGCTTGGAGGCCGGCGTCCATACCGGCGGTTATGCGCCGTTTTCCTTCGATATCACAGATCTTCTGAATAAGAAGGGCAAACAGCGACTGACTGTGAAAGTGCTGGATGCATCGGACCAAAGCTGGCAGCCCCGCGGAAAGCAGGTTGCGAATCCACGCACCATCTGGTATACGCCGGTCACGGGAATCTGGCAGACGGTTTGGCTGGAGGCTGTACCCGAAACCAGAATCCAATCATATTTGGCTGTGGCCGATATTGACAAGTCATCCCTAAGTATCCACGTGGATGCAGAAAAACTGGAGACCGGCGATATCGTAAAAGTGGAATTGCTGGACGGTGAACTCATCTGCAGTGCGGAGGGGCCCGACGTTGTCCTGTCAGTTGAAAACCCCAAACTCTGGTCTCCCTCCAGCCCTTATCTTTACAACCTTGATATTTCCATTCTCCGGAAAGGCAAGGTCGTAGACAAGGTCACCGGCTACACGGCTTTCCGGAAGATATCGGCCAAGAAGGATACGGATACTTTTGAAACCAGCAATGGCGTTCCCCAGGGCTCTCTCCGAATGGCACTGAACAATGAGATTCTGTTCCAGTTCGGTCCGCTGGACCAGGGCTGGTGGCCCGATGGTCTTTATACGGCGCCATCTGACGAGGCTCTCCGTTTCGATATAGAAAAGACAAAGGAGTGGGGCTTCAACATGATTCGCAAACACATCAAGGTGGAACCGGCCCGCTGGTACTACTGGTGTGATGTCCTGGGAATAATGGTGTGGCAGGATATGCCCTGCATTGCAGACCATAGCAAGACAAACAACGCATCCCGTCCAGAGGAAGTGTGTGCCGCCCAGAAAAATATCTGGGCATTGAATTCCTTCCGCGGCGGTACGGACTGTGATGTGCCGGACTTTTGGAAAAAGAACTTTTACAAGGAGTGGGGAGAAATCATAGACTGCCTTAAAGGCTTCCCCTGCATTGTGGTATGGGTGCCCTTCAATGAGGGCTGGGGACAGTTTGATACTGAAGACATCGTCAAGTTTACCAAAGAGAAAGACCCTACACGCCTTGTCAATGAGGCATCGGGCGGCAATTTCCACCTTTCGGGAGATATCCTTGATGTCCACCATTATCCGGAGCCCAGGTTGAACATATTTGACAGGACCAAGATCAACGTTCTTGGAGAATACGGTGGCATCGGCTACCTGGTGAAAGGTCACATATGGAAGCCGGAAGGACAGAACTGGGGATACTCCGGCTTGTGCAAGACCACGGATGAACTATTGAGCCGTTACAGGCTTTACGCAGAGCGTCTTAAGACCCTTATAGACATTGGCTGCGCTGCAGCCGTTTACACGCAGACCACGGATGTAGAACTGGAACTGAACGGCCTTATGACCTATGACAGGTTGGAAAAAGTGGATGCCTCGGCCATCCGTGCTATCAACCTGGAGGTTATTGAAAGTCAGAACAGCAATTGGATTACAAATACCGGCAAATGATGAAACGTTTTCTTTCAACCTTATTCCTTCTTTGGGTGACTCTGGAGTCTTTCGCTCAGCTGTCTCCCCAGATGGAAGCATATATACGCGAAAACCCCCGGCGGGCAGCAGGTGTCATTCATTCTTATGAGTTCCTGCCCATTAAAGACACTCCTGCTCCTGGCGGCTTCAAGCCTTTCTATATCAGCCATTACGGCAGGCACGGTTCCCGTTCCCACTCCTCGGACAAGCCTTATGTTCTGCTGAGGGATTGTCTGCAGACTGCTGCAAAGGAAGGAATCATTACTCCTTCGGGTGATTCTCTTCTTGCCTGTGCAAAGCAAATGATAGAATTGCACAACGGCATGGACGGTCGCCTTACCCCCAGGGGCGCCAGGGAGCATGAGCAGCTTGCAAAAAGGATGTATCAGCGTTATCCCCGCGTGTTCAAGAAAGGGGAGGTACACGTTATTTCCTCGGATGTGCCCCGCTGCCTTGTGAGCATGGCGGCGTTTACATCCTCGCTCAAGGCCTGCAAGAAAGACATCCCTTTCACCTTCGATTGCGGAGCCGTGTACCAGCGTATCATTACAAAAAACAGCCCTCATTCCATAAAGGACAAGGCTTATGCTGACGCACACAGTGCTTTGACAAGTATACCTATTGATACAACAGCCGTTTATGAGAGATTCTTTACGGATACTGCAAGGGGAAGACAGCTTACCGGAAAGCCAAGGAGTTTTATATCGGCCATTTTCAATCTGGCCAGATTCTCTGAAGCCTATGATATAGAGGAGAATCGCTACAGTTTCCTCCCGTGGGAAGCCGTTGTCACCACATATGCCCGCCACGCCCTCCAGAGCTATCTTTCGTATTGCAACTCGGTAGCTTATGGTGACGAGGCTCTGAAGGAAGTCGCCGTTTTGGCCGATATGATGGTGAAAAAGGCCGATCAGGCCATTGCCGGTGCTCCCGTTGCCGCCGACCTTATCTTCGGGCACGACCTTCCTTTTATGTGCCTTTGTTCTTTCTTCGGCCTGGAAGGCTTCGGCTATCCCAGACTTACGGCAGAAGAAGCGTACAGCAGCTGGCCCGGCGCCAAACTCTGCACATTTGCCTCCAACCTTCAAATGATATTTTACAAGAACAGGAAGGGTGATGTCTTAGTCAAGTTCCTTGCAAATGAACAGGAAACCCTTGTACCTGAAATAGAGCCTTTCTCCGGCCCATATTACAAGTGGGAGGACGTCAAGAAATATGTTGAAAACAAATAACAATAAAACTAGTGTATTATGAAAAAAGAGTATGAAAGCCCTGCCGCGCAGGCGGTTCCATTAGTAATGGAGTCCGCAATCTGCGAAACAAGTAAAGGCGTATTGGAAACAATTGTCATCACTGACCCGTATGCGGGAGAAGATCTTGGTTAGAGTCAGGAGGATATGGTTATGAAAAAGAATTATTTTGCATTTGTTTGCGCAATATGCGCCCTTACACTTTTCTCTTGCCAGAAAGAAGACAACGCCCCTGAAGAGGAGGCTCCTGTAGTCCCCGCGGAAGAAGAAGTGATTCCGGATGGTTATACCCAGTTGACGCTCAGTGCTGTAAGCGATGAAACCAAGACTACCCTTGACGGTACAGCCGTAAAATGGGCTGCCGGAGACCAGATCAAAGTCTATTGCAGTGACGCTTCTGCTTCTGATTTCGAATTAGTCGGTGAAGGCGGCAGCGCAACAGGTGATTTCACCGGACTTGTCCCCAGCGGGAAAACGGCACTTTATGCCGTGTATCCCAAGGACCTGTATTCCTCTGTCAGCAGTTCAACAGTCAATGTGACCATACCTGCCGCTCAGGAAGGCACCTTCGGCAAGGGTAACATCGCCGTTGCCAAGGTCGATGGAGAGCATAACATGGCCTTCAAGAACGTGAATGCATTTGTGGGATTCACTGTTGGGGCCGATATCACCAAGGTGGTTGTTTCCAGCGTAGGCGCGGAGAACCTGTCCGGAACGCTGGCAGTTGACTGCTCGGGAGAAACCCCCGTTGCCGGAGCTCTTTCGGATGGAGGCTCCAGTATTACCGTCACGTTCCCCGCGAGCACAGGCGGCACCTACTATGTGGCCATCGCTCCCGGAATTACCCACTCCAAGGGTCTGCTGCTTACCTGGTACAATGGAACTACAGTTACCGGAACTTACTGGCTCAACAAGGCCATCACCACTGCCGCAAACAATGTGTATGATATGGAGACGGTATCGGCCGATGGCTATTATTATGTATCGGTAGATGGTGCCGGAAAGAAAAATGGTATGAATGCGGCGAATGCCTGGAGCGCTTCTCAATTCTGGAGCAAACTACATCCCGGTGGAACAGATGCAGCTATGGATAACGCCAAACTGGCCAACATAAACGGAGCTACTTTCCATCTTGCGGCCGGCACTTACAAGTGGGGTGCCGATGCAGCAATCAACATTAATGAAAGCGAGACCATTTCCTTTACCATAAAGGGTGAGAGTGGAACCATTTTCACTGGAGATGATGATAACGATGGAACTGGTGACCATCGTATCCTGTCTTTGGGAGGCAATATGAATGTCACTTTTGATGGGATTAGCTTCGTGAAAGGTAAAGTCACTGATGATAATGGCGGTGCTTTGAACATTGCAAGTAGCGGCACATGGCTATTCAAGGGTTGCACATTCTCAGACAATGAAGCGACTAAGGATAGCGAAAACACTCATGGCGGAGCAATCTATTCAGCGCAAAGCATTGAAATAGAAGAATGCACGATGTCCAACAACGGAGCATCTTACGGTGCTTGCGTTGCAGTAAGTGGAAACGGGAAAATAGCAGTGGTTAAAGGCGGAACATTCCAGAATAATGCTGCAGCTGGTAATGGCGGTGCCATACAAGTTGAGAACGGCGCTTATTTGGAAATAAATGATGATGGTGTTTTAACGACGAATTTCCTTAATAATACGGCTGTTAGTTATGGCGGAGCGCTGGATATAGAGACAAATATAAAGAAAGGCGAGACCAACGTAATTAAAAATGCTGTTTTCAAAGGCAACCAGTCTGCGTATGGCGGAGCCGTTGAAGTATATGGCGGTTCAGGTAAAACAACGAAGGCTAATTTTAATAACTGTACTTTCGGTGGAACAGGAGACGGAGAACCGAATCAATCTACTGGAGATGGTGATGGCGTTGGAGGTGGTGCGTTCTTTTTGGAAGAAGATGTATACGTTGTCATAGACGGATCGGATTTTATTAATAATTCGGCAAAGAAATTGGGCGGGGCCGTTTTTGGGTTTGGTGATGCTCATGCTATTATTAACAACTCAAAGTTCATTGGTAACCACGGCCATACTGGCGGTGCGATTTATACTGAAGGCGCCCCTCATAAATCTCCTAAAACTTTCCCTATGTTTGAGATTGATGAGTGTTCATTCGACGGAAATTACATTACTTCCGGCTACGGGTGTACAATTAATATCAATGGTATTAACAGTTTCTGTATGAACAACAGTTCAATAAGAGATTCATACCTTGTTAAATCTAGTAAACCATCTGGTGACGCCACACTTTCCTGGATAGCCATAGATGGCATCCAGGAAAGTGGTTATTCCAGCATCAGCAACTGCTCCATCATTGGTGATACTCAATATAGTAAAACTGCAGGAGGCTCTTTGAGTACGGTTACAGGATCTTCCCTTATTTGGATTTGGGGTACCAAAACGTATTATTTTACCAATAGCATCATAGTCCCTGTTGATTCGGGCGTGGGTTCGATAAAATGCAATGATAGTGGTGCAACCGCAGATTTGGCCTATACTCATTATTATGATGTGTCAGCCACAAACGTTGAAAGCAGTAATAACCAAGATAGTCTTACGTCAAGTTCGTTAGGTAGTCTTGCTTGGAACCCTTCCGGATACTGGACATGGGATGGTAAAATATCTGGTTCATCCACGTATACCAAGATTTCAGCATCAGATTTTTCAACGCGTCTTTCCGGAATCAATAGCCGTATAGTTACCTTCCTTAGTACCGATATTAATAAGGATCAGCGTGGAGAGGACCGTGGAGTCGATAACTGGTGGCCCGGAGCATATCAGAATTAGCATCTTATGAGAAAGATTATCCTCATAGCAGCAGCGATTCTGCTTACAAACATCGCTTTCGCCCAGCCCTATATCATAACCCAAAGTGATAAGGACCGCGCAGCGGAGATAGTGAGCAAAATGACGCTGGACGAGAAAATCGCTTTCATCTCCGGAAAGGATGACGGGTTCCATACTCAATCAATTCCCAGACTCGGCATCCCTTCTGTGAGAATGGCCGATGGCCCGCAGGGCGTACGTAACAACACCTACAGTACGTACTACCCCTGCGGGATAGGCCTCGCGGCCAGCTTCAACCGTGACGTGGCCAAAGGCGTGGGCGACGGCATTGGCTTCGATGCCACGGCCCGCGGCGTACGCATTATGCTCTGCCCGGGGGTGAACATTTACCGTTCACCCCTGTGCGGGCGTAACTTCGAGTACTACGGAGAAGACCCTTTCCTTACGTCGGAGATTGCCCTTAATTACATCCAGGGCATCCAGCAGCACAGGGTGATGGCTACCATCAAGCACTTCGCCCTGAATAACCAGGAGTACCAGCGCCACCGCGTTGGCTCCGTGGCCGATGAAAGGACCCTGAATGAGATATACTTCCCAGCCTTCCGCAAGGCTGTTGAACAGGGTGATGTGGCTGCAGTAATGACCAG
>JAEESO010000034.1 GCA_016286385.1 Bacteroidales bacterium
TTTGGCCCTTTTCTGCGGGTGATGTGACTTTTTCCGGCACATCACCGGCACTTTTGGCCCTTTTCTGCGGGTGATGTGACTTTTTCTGGCACATCACCGGCACTTTTGGCCCTTTTCTGCGGGTGATGTGACTTTTTCCGGCACATCACCAGCACTTTTAGCCCCTTTTTGCAGGTGATGTGACTTTTTCCGGCACATCACCCGCACTTTTAGCCCCTTTTTGCAGGTGATGTGACTTTTCCCGGCACACCACCGGCACTTTCGGCCCTTTTCTGCGGGTGATGTGACTTTTCTTGGCACATCACCGTCACAAGCTAGGTGTGGTCAATGGTGTACAGATTGCCCTTGCGGACAATCACGTTCTCATTTTCATATGGCCTGTTTTCCGACACCTTTTTGGTGCGGAAAGTCTGGTACTTGATTTTGAGCAGGGCGCTCATCCTTGGATCTGCGAACATTGCTGCGGCAGACCCAAAGTAAAAGTGTTCACGGGTGTCCTTGACCTCCACGTGAATGATGGTTCTGTGATGGATTAACATATTTGCAGGAACAAAATTACAACTTTTCTACAAAAAACAAAAAAAAGTTGCAGAGATGTCAACTATTTAATATATTTGTAGAGCCGTGCAAAAGTGCGGGAGATAGTTATGAAAAGGATATATTTACTGAGCACGGAACACTTGGAAGATGGCCTGTGGTTCCGGGATGAAGAAGATTTCAAAGTGGCCATGAACTACATTGCTATAGAGGCCGCGCGGCACCCTGAAGTAGTGGTGCTTACCTTTATTCTGATGTCCAATCACGTGCATTTTGTGCTGAAAGGCACAATGAAGGATGTCAAAGATTTTGTAGATAACTTCAAAAGACGCTACTCAATCTACTATCAGAAAAAGTATGGCATCCGGAAGTTCCTGAGGCACAACGGGCTGGACATCAAACTCATTCCCTATGAGGATGAAGCGGTGGAAAAAGCCATCGCGTATGTACTGATGAACTGTGTGGGGGCGGGAATCTGCGTCCATGCCAGTCAGTATCAGTGGGGAACGGGCGCCACGTTCTTCGGCCAGCCGGAAAAGGGGGGACGTTTTTTAAAGAGTTTATCGGCCCGTGAAATAAAAAAACTTCTCCATACGGACGAAGAAACTCTTCCGGGAGAATGGATTATCGGCCAGGATGGTTACATCCTTCCACAGAATTATGTGGACTGCAAGGGCGTGGAAACCCTTTTCAGAACGCCCCAGAGGCTGAACTACTTCCTGAACAGTTCTTCAAAAGCCCGCAAACGGCTGGAGTACGCAGACTCTAACCTCCCCGCTTTCCGGGACCAGACAATCCTCGCAACGCTGCCAGACCTCTTGAGGAGCCTGTTCCACAAAGATACATTTACGCAACTCCTTCCTGAAGAGCAGGTGGAATGCGCCCGCCAAATCCGTTTCCGTTTCAGTGCAGACGCCACCCAAATAGCCCGCGTGTGTGGCATCACATACGCTAAGGCCGCACAGCTGCTGGATAGCATATAGACTGAGTGCTGGAGATGTGACGGAAAATGTCACACCACCAGCGGAAAAGGCCCAAAAGTGCGGGAGATGTGACGGAAAATGTCACACCACCTGCAGAAAGGGGCCAAAAGTGCGGGTGATTTGCCAGAAAATGTCACACCACCAGCAGAAAGGGCCCGAAAGTGCTGGTGATGTGCCAGAAAAAGTCACACCACCAGCACCAGGAGGAAGTTATGAAGTGCAGAGAAAATGTTGTAAATTTGGACTGTGAATCAGGTATGGGTCCAATGAACTGAGAACTGAGAACTGAGAAGTGGGACGTGAGAAATGGAACGTGGGAAGTAGGACGTGGGAAGTGGGAAGTGGGAAGTGGGACGGGAGAAGTGGGATGTGAGAAGTGGGATGTGAGAAGTGGGATGTGAGAAGTGGGATGTGAGAAGTGGGATGTGAGAAGTGGGACGTGAGAAGTGGGATGTGAGAAGTGGGATGTGAGAAGTGGGATGTGAGGACCAGATGAACTGAGAAGTGAACCGTGAATACAGAGAAACATCCATTTGAGCCGTTTTTGCCGGAGGGGGCGCGCATACTGTTCCTGGGGAGTTTTCCACCCCAGCCGCACAGGTGGTGCATGCCATTCTACTACCCCAACTGGATCAATGATTTCTGGCGCATCATGGGCCTTATCCACTTTGGGGATAAGGACCACTTCACTATTCCCGGTGAAAAGCGGTTCAATGAGGCCGATATCCGCGCATTCTGCAAAGAACACCGCCTTGCATTCTATGACACGGCCACTGAGGTACGGCGTCTGAAGGACAATGCCTCTGATGCCTTTCTGGATGTGGTCACCCCCACAGACATCCCCGCCCTCCTGAGACAAATACCCCACTGCCGTACACTTGTCACCACTGGCCAGAAAGCAACTGAAGTTGTGGCCCAGGCCTTTGGATGCCCCATTCCTCCCGTTGGCGAGTGGGTCCTCCTGCGGCTTGAGACCCCCGATCAAGTCGGGGGTGACGGTGGTGCGGCGGGGGGTGACGGTGGTGCGGCGGGGGGTGACGGGAACGTCATGCCCGGCCCCGACCGGTCATCTGCCGGCCCGGCGGGTGAAGGAAATTATTTTTCGGGACGGTACCCGAAAAACCAATTTCCTTCACCCCCCTCAAGCCCCTCGCACGCAGATGCCGTAGAGGTGAAGTTCTGGCGGATGCCGTCCACCTCACGGGCGTATCCGATGCCGCTGGAGAAAAAGGCGGAGGCATACCGGAAGTTGTTCCCGCCGCATAAGAAACTGATACTGTGGGACCTGGACGGGACGCTCATAGACACCCTGGAGGACCTTTCCGCCGCGGTGAATCACGCCCTGGAACTTCGCGGCCTCCCCCTCCACAGCGTGGCAGAATACCGCAAAATGGTGGGCCACGGCGTCCGGAACCTTGTGAAGCAGGCCCTGGAGGCGTCGCTTGCCAAAGACGCATCTGCCGGCCAGGCGGCTGAAGGTAATTATTTTTCGGGACGGTGCCCGAAAAACCAATTTCCTTCAGCCATCACAAGCCCTACGCTCGCAGATGCGGACATTGATGCGGCGCTGGCGGATTTCAAGGAGTATTATTCAGCGCACATCGATGTGCATACCAGGCCGTACAAGGGGATGCAGGAACTGCTCACTGAGCTTCAGGCAAGGGGCGTGAAGATGGCGGTGGCTTCCAACAAGTTCCAGGAGGGCACGGAGCACCTTATCAGGGAGTTTTTCCCTGATATTCAGTTTGTTGCAATCCTAGGGAACAGGCCGGGGTACCCGCTGAAGCCGGATCCGGAAATAGTGCGGGAAGTGCTGGCCCAGGCCGCCGGCACGGGAACTGAGGGCCAAGGCCATAAAGCCGCCGGCACGGGAACTGAGGGCCGAGACGAAGGCTGCAACTCTGCCGGCACGAGAGCAGAGGACCAAGGCCACAAGGACGCCGGAGCGGCGGACATCGGCCCTGAAGACGCCATAATGGTTGGGGACTCCCCTACCGATATGCGCACGGCGGCAAACGGCGGGATTGATGCCGTGGCGGTGAGTTGGGGCTACAGGACAGAAGAGGAACTGTCCGGACACCAGATAGCACATTCCATCGAAGAACTGCGAAGATTACTATGTTTTACGTAAGTGACCCAATATCAACGCCCCCGGAGGCATTTGCCACCAGGCTCCAAAAGACTGTCTATGAGACGTTTGCAGCAAAGGGCATCGCCTTCACGCGTGTAGACACAGACCCCGGAATCACAATGGAGGACTGTCAGCACATTGACGCCAAAATCGGCATCCATATTGTGAAAACCATCTTTCTCTGCAACAGGCAGGAGACGGAGTTCTACCTCTATGTGACAAGTGATGATAAACCCTTCGTGACCAGGGACTTCTGCGCCGCCATGGGTGGGATTCCGAGGGTTTCTTTTGCATCGGCCCGGAAACTATGGGAACTCACCGGGGTGGAGGTTGGCGCAACAACCATCCTCAGCGCAGTGCTGCCGGAAGCCGCAAACGTTCATCTTGTGATGGACGCCGGAATCTCCAAGGCCGATTATTTTGCCTGCACGGACGGCACCCCCACCTGCTTTGTGAAAATACGCACGCAGGACCTCCTTGATAAATATCTGGAAGGCAAGAAGTTAACTCTTATCTAAACACCTTTCTGCCAGGCCATAAGGACCACCACGCCGCTCACAATCAAAAAGACCAGGCTCAGGAAAATGCCGTACATAATCCCCGTCTTGAACCCCAGCCCCAGGCCTTTTTTCCACCCCACCCCAAGCCACTGGCAGTAATCCACCGTCAGAAGCGCCAACATCAGGAGCACGTTCACGGACCCGCTCTCCCCAAAAGTGAAAAGCAGGGCAAAAAGCATAAAGAAACTGAACTGACAGAGGACATAGGCCGATGCCGCCGCCGTGGCGGACATCCCCAACCTGAAGCGCCTGAGCCCAACGGACATAGCCAGCCAGAGCAGGATGAACTGCCATATGAAAAGCGGGATTCCCTGGCTTCTCAAAGTGCCCTCCAGCGCCGCCAGGGCCGATTCCCCCCTGTTTGTCACAGCCTCCGGATGCTTGTCCAGATTAAGATAGGTGTAGCCCTTGTTCATTAGGGTGGCAATATTGTAGAGCAGATGCTGACCACGGGTATCGGCCAAACTATCATACTCCTCCTTGAACTCCTGGGCATCATTCATCTTGTCCAGGAAAGAGTCTTCCTTATGCTGCACCGGGGCCAGTACGGCCGATACAAGTGCAAAGAAAGCGTAGAATATGATGAGCGCAGTGAGCGGAGCCAGATACCGCTCGTGGTCACCGTGGATATAATCCCGGATCATATACCCGGGCCGGAAAAGAAGGTGCGTGAAAGTGCGCTTGGCGTCATCGTTAAGGAACGGGATGCTGTCAAAAGCGCCCTTGTAGAAG
Source organism: Bacteroidales bacterium (assembly GCA_016286385.1). Taxonomy (GTDB): domain Bacteria; phylum Bacteroidota; class Bacteroidia; order Bacteroidales; family UBA932; genus Cryptobacteroides. The sequence continues at coordinate 4,944 of JAEESO010000034.1, forward strand.
TCTCCCTTACGTTTACCGGTAGCCTCCACAGACTTTTTCCATGGCAGGTAACCCAGTTCCTGCCATATCCGGAATGCCCTCCAGCGGGTTTTCAGCGAGTGTTTTGTCATATTCTCTGTCTTTATCCGGCACATCTCCGGCGGTTACAAAGATAAGAAAATAAACGCTATCTTTGCACTATGGAAATCATTGAACTCAATACGCTCAAGGAGCAGGATATCCATGACCTTCTGGGCCTTCTGGAAGTGCTGGACGGCAGCGTCAAAGTTACGCCTCAGATTCTGAAAGCGGCGGCGGAAGCGCCTGAAACCCTCCTCTTTGCGGCGGTGGAAGACGGAAGGATAATCGGCACTGCAAGCCTATGCATCACACATCATCCGCTGGGGCTTAAGGGCGGCATCGAGGATGTGGTGGTGAGCCCTGAGGCGCGGGGAAGGCATATCGGCCGGAAACTTATGGAGCATATCATAGAATACGCCCGCGGCCTGGCGCCCATCGAGCTGCACCTTACGTCCCGCCCTTCAAGGGAAAAGGCCAACCTGCTGTACCAGGCCCTTGGATTCCGGCAGCATGAGACCAATGTCTATAAAATGAGCCTATGAAATCCACCATCACAGAGGAGAAAAAGTGGACCATCCTGTCCTCTGAATACCTTATAAGGCGGCCATGGCTCACGGCCCGGCGTGACGTGGCGCAGCTCCCGGACGGCCGCATCAACAACGAGTACTACGTGCTGGAATACCCGGACTGGGTGAACATTATTGCCATCACGGAGGACGGAGATTTTGTGATGGAGAGGCAGTACAGGCACGGCCTTGGGAACACCTGTTATGAACTCCCCTGCGGGGTCATTGAGAAAGGCGAAACGCCCCTGCAGGCCGCCCAGAGGGAACTTTTGGAAGAAACCGGATACGCCGGCGGCACATGGAAGGAATGGATGACACTCTCCCCCAACCCAGCCACATCCAACAACCTGGCCCACAGTTTCCTTGCAGTTGGAGTGAAAAAGGTTTCCGGTCAGCACCTTGACGCCACGGAAGACATTGACGTCTATCTGAAAAGTCCGGAATTCGTGCGGCAACTTCTGGAAGAGAACCAGATCCTGCAGGCCCTTATGGCCGCTCCGCTGTGGAAGTATTTCAGCAGCCTATAGCCGCACGGGTTTTCTGGAAAGCACTATGCCAAGGATAATGGCAAGAAGCGCCACCGGCATCAGAAGATACTGCCTGTAGCTCTGGAGGAACAGCCTCACGCTTTGTACAATGCCCTCAGAGGCCGATTCTACATCCAAAGGATACAGGAACGCAATCACAGTTGCAAACACACCCAGTGCAAGGCCGGCGGCAAGCGCCAGGATGAGCGCAACGCGGCCGTGACGGCGCTGACGGTCTACCTCTCCCTTGATTCCCTCCACCTGCTGCATACGGCGCTGAGTCTCAAGGATAAAGGTGGGATCATCCTTTGTTATCGGCCTGTTTTCCCGCAGGAAATCTTCTATCTCTTTCATAACTGAATGTGCTGTTTAAGGTGTTGCCGGCCCATAGAAAGCTGGTATTTGACGGTACCCTGAGGCATATCAAGGATGGCCGATATCTCCTTGATGCTCCTGTCCTCGAAGTAGAAGAGCGCAATTGCGGCCTTCTCCTTCTCCGGAAGTTTTTCCAGCGCCTGATAGAGCTGCTGGTACCGGAAACTGCGGTCTGAGGAATCGGCCGATTGTACCCCCACCGCCTCCTGCAGCGGGGCATCCTCCGGGCGGGATTTCCGGCAATTATCTATGTAACAATTATATGCGATACGGAAGAGCCAGGTACTGAATTTGGAGAGGCCCAGGAAGGAGCCGGAAGCAACGTAGGCGCGGACAAGGGCGTCCTGGGCGATGTCATCGGCCAGAGCCCCGTTTCCCGCACACAGCGCAAGCAGGAACCGCCTCAATGGCTCCTGCTGCTGCCGGACCTCGGCTATGAACCGCTCCTGGGTCATTCTCTACTTCTGAAGAGCTTTTTCTTCGGCCTCTATCTCCTTTGCCAGTAGCTTCTTACCCACAAAGTATGAGATGAAAAGGCCGATACCCACCGCCAGCAAGATGAAACCTGCGATTGGGAACATATTGTCAAAGAAGAAGTCCACTCCAGGCCCATACTGATTCACCAGAAACAGCACGATGAAGGCGATTCCCATCAGGGATGTGATGCACGCGCCGGAGAGTTTGTCAAGAAGCCCCTGCTTGATAGTCTGTGGAGTCTTCTTCTTATCCGTGTTGAACTGTTCCATGTCCACCGGGACGCCGGCCTCAATGGCCTTGAGCATGATATCGGCCTTCTTGTTGGCCTCGTTCTGACGTGTACGGGCTACCAGCCAGACAACCGTTACGGGCAGAACCACGCAGACGAAAATAGGTACTAAAATGTCTTCCATAACTTGTATCAATTTTTATGTTTCATCTGTTAGACGGAAGACCGGGACAAATGGTTGGAAAAAATTTAACTTTCTTTCACCGGCTCCATATGGACTATGATATGGGACTGCTGACCAAAGCGGTCCTTGAAGCGGCGTTCCACCTCAGAGGCCTTCTCATGGGCCTCTTCAAGGGACTGCCGGCCGTCCAGGCGGATATGGACCTCGGCGGCAATGCGGTTGCCGATACGCCGCGTCCTCAAGTTGTGAGGGTCCTCAACACCATCCACTGACTTGATAATCCTGAGCATCTCCTTCTCAGTCTCTTCCGGAAGTGAGCTGTCCGTGAGTTCCCCAAAAGACGGCCCCAGAAGGTCCCAGGCCACCTTCACAAGCATTGCGCCCACCACAATTGAGGCCAGCGGATCCAGAACGGCCCAGCGCGGGCCAAGAAGAAGTGCACCTCCAATGCCGATAGCCGCGCCAATGGAACTGAGGGCATCGGACCGGTGATGCCAGGCATTGGCCTCCAGGGCCTTGGAATCCAGTTTCCGGCCCTTGATACGCGTATATTCATACAGGATTTCCTTAACGCCGATGGAGATAAGCGCCGCCCAAAGGGCAATGGCGCCCGGGCTCTTTAACTCCTCCCCCTGCAGCCACTGCGCAAGTTTGGTTGCCCCGGACACCACAATTCCAACGGCCGCGGCAGCAAGAGCCAGGCCGATAAGCAGCGTTGCCAGGGTCTCGAACTTCCCGTGGCCGTAGTCGTGGCCTTCGTCCTGCGGCCGGGCGGAAACCCGCACAAACACCAGCACCACAATGTCCGTTATGAAATCCGACAGCGAGTGCACGGCATCAGACACCATGGCCGCACTGTGTCCCGCCACACCCGCCACGGCCTTCAGGCCCACCAGCAGCAGGTTCACCACGCTCCCCGCCAGCGTCACGCGGGCTATTTGTTCCTCACGGTTCATAGTTCAAAGGTAGTGATTATTTCATTATGGTGTATACGCTTTTTTGCCGCAAATACGGGTGGAGGTTAAGTGATTGAAACACAGCGGGTTACGGAATTGTTTGGGATTACCGGTAATCCCAAAACAACTCCGTAAGTGGCTGATATTTAAGTAGTTAGGCCCCACCGCATCGGCATTACAACAGGGGGTAGGGACGGTGGTTAGCCTTCCAGGACCTGGGAGGCGGCGTTTTTGGTGTCCACTTTCTCAATTATGCGCTCCAGGAGGCCGGACTCGGAGAAGATGAACGTGCGGCGGAGGGTGCCAAGTACGGTTTTGCCGTACATCTTTTTCTCGCCCCAGGCGCCGAAGGCCTGGAGCATTGAGGTGGAGGTATCGGCCAGAAGGCGGAAAGGCAGGCCGTGCTTGGCGCGGAAGCCCGTATGGGACTTGGCGCTGTCCTTGCTCACGCCCACAACGTTGTAGCCGGCGGCGGTGAGGGCAGCATAGCTGTCCCTGAAGGAGCAGGCCTCGGCGGTGCAGCCGGAAGTGTTGTCCTTGGGGTAAAAGTAGATGATGGTTTTTCGGCCTTTGCCAATAAAATCCTGAGACCTTACCACGTTTCCATCCTGGTCCAAAACCTCAAAAGAGGGCATCTTGTCACCGATTTTCAGCATAAGCTTCAGAGGGTATAGCGACGTTCTATCTCTTCCCAGTTCACGATGCTCCAGAGAGCCTTCAGGTGATCCGGCCTGCGGTTTTGGTAGTCAAGGTAATAGGCGTGCTCCCAGACGTCGAAGGTAAGGAGCGGCTTAAGACCCTTGGTGACGGGGTTGCCGGCGCCGGGCTCCTGAGTGATCACAAGTTCACCCTTTTCATCGGCCGATAACCATACCCATCCGCTTCCAAAAAGCCCCGCGCCCTTGGCCACGAACTCTGCCTGGAAGGCCTCCACGCTGCCGAACTGCTTCACAATCTGGGCGGCGATGGTGCCCACGGGGGCGTTATCGGCCTTCCCGTCACCCCCGGCCTGACCGGGGGCCCTGAACTGCGTGAAATAAAGGTTGTGATTGAGGATCTGGCCGGCATTGTTGAAGATGCCGCCGCTGGCCTTTTTCACAATCTCCTCAAGTTCCAGGCCCTCAAAGCCACTTCCCGGCAGTGCAGCATTGAGGTTATTCACATAGCCCTGCAAGTGCTTTCCGTGGTGGAATCCCAAAGTCTGGGCGCTGATCACCGGCTCCAGTGCGTCTGGCGCGTATGGTAAAGAAATGAGTGTAAACATAATGCGGTTATTTATTTACGCGAATATACGCAATTTCTTCATAGAAAAAAAGCCTATAAAAAATCTTTCGAAATCACCAAATATTGGCAAGCCTTGCCAACTTTTGGAAAAAGCAGAGGGTCAATGACATCTTTGCAAAAAAGTCACAGTATGTCAAAGAACCGTCATATAAGGCCAGTAGTTCCGGATAGCCGCCGGGGCTGGTTCAATTTGCCATCAGAGCAGGCCAGACTTTGTCTCAACCCTGCCGAAAGCACCCTCTATCGGCTTTTCCTTGCCCACCCGGAAGGCCTTTTGTCCGACGACCTGGTGCTTCACTGGGATGAACTCTGGGGCATCTATGCCCACGAATCCCGCTTTGATGATCCGTCGCTCCGCGAAGATGCCCTGGTGTCCCTCTGCTCTGAATCCAAGCGGGTATTCTATTCCAACATCGCCCGAATCAAGCGCAAGTTTGTGGAGGCAATTGGCGCCCGTAAGGCCAAGGGATATTACATAAAACGGTATCCAAATGGCCTGTATCGCACCCTTGCAACGCTAAGTTCAGCCTAAATGTCAATCACTGCATCGGCCACAAAATCCCTGTTCTCACCGTAGCACACATAGCCCATCTGGTTACAAACCAGTTTTGTCCGGCCGATGACCGTTCCGCTACCACCGGCATAGTGAGTGTGTCCATACAGCCAATAATCGGCCCCGTGCTCCTGGATAAAGCTATCCATATCTACCTGAAAGGCCGAATTCAGCACGCCACCTGAATAACTGTTGAACGCGGCGCGAACCGTAGGGCAATGATGCGTCACGACTATCTTGGTTTTTGCCGATGATGCATCCAAAGCGTTTCCCAACCAGTCTACACAACGCCGGTGCAGTATATCTACATCGTTGGCACAAAAGCGTTTACCATCCAGAACGCCATAGCGAAAATCATTCATTCCCCGCTGGACTTTCCAAAGAAATACAGGATTAATCCGAGTCCACAGCGTAGTGAAAAATAACTCCACATCCCCCATCGCCACATTCTTGTTATTGAGATAGCGCACATTGGGCCGATACTGGAACTCATATTCCTCTATGGTCTGAGCAATGTCATACCCGCCATAGAACTCGTGATTGCCCGGAACAATGAACGTCTCCTGGAAGTGCTCCGAGCACCAATCGAAAAACGGCCGCTTCATCATCTCCATATCCCCAAGATATGATATATCTCCCGCCAGAATCAGGATATCTCCAGCAGGCTTGATTCCTCCTCCCAGCTCCAGCAGATTGCGGTTATCGGCAAACTCCAGATGCAAATCCGATGCGTATTGTATTTTCATAATGGCTAATCTCTCCTATGACTTTAACGTTTAAATAACAGTGTTTTTACCTAACCTCACTCCGATAGTTATTCCTTGCATACTCAGCAAAAGAGTTGCACTTGTGTTGCGATATTTTCTCTGTGGCAGCGTTATAGACATCCTCAAGCGTCAAAAAGCGTAGGTTGGCCAAGTCCCCGTCTATTCCGACATCAAAGCGAAGATCCATTGATTGGGTATTGTACTCATCCAACTTGCCGTGGCTATGTCCATGCAGCATCACCGAACCGTGTGGTTTGTGATTCCATGTCACCATTGGATAATGGCACATAACTACTTTGAAGTCCTCCTTTAGAAATGGAGCAACGGTAGGCTTGAAGGTCATCTCTTTTATTTGGTATACTCCTTTGAAGTAGTTCTTATAAGCCTGAATTGAACCGTCGTGGTTGCCTTCTATCAAAAACTTTTGACCCGGCAACTTTTCTAGAAGATGACGTGCATCTTCACTCTTCAGGAACGTCAAATCCCCTAAGATGTAAACAGTATCGTGTTTATCAACAGTGCATTTCCACAACTGAAGGAGCCATTCGTCGTGCCAGGCAATATCCTTAGGATCCGAGAAGGGTCTTTTAATAGAGTGCTTAACAATATTTGGATGGCCAAAATGCAAATCGGCCGTAAAGTATATCTGGTTCATAGCGCAAATTTACGACCAATTCCGCCCCTCTGCAAATCTTTGCAAGGTTTGCAAGGATTTGACGGCACCGGAAGAACTACCGAACTTTGCAGAAAAACTTCGGTCAGAAATACAACACAAACAATGAATGACAACCTGATAGATAAACTAGATGAGATGGGGATGCTTCACTTTGTAATAGTATCCCTTTTCAGCGCAGAGACGCTAGTGGATGCGGAATCCTGCGAAAAGTCTCTGAAAGGAGTCCGGGAGCTAAGAGCCGAACTGACGATGTCGAAATATAAAGACGATTCAAAGATTAAGAATCTTCTTGATGATGCCGAAGAAATCATCAAACGCGATTGGGAACAGTTCAAGAGGCCATCCCAACCATCAGTCCGGTAACAAGGGCAATGAAAATGCTCAGCAGGGTGCCTGCAAGAACATATTCGGACTTCCGCGTTTGTGCATCTCCAAAGCGTATTATGGACTTAGCGGCAATCAGAAGGCCCAGAGCCTCATAGTGCTGCATCAGCACAAATGCAAGGATTAACCACCGTTCAAGGTTGCCAATTAGCGCTCCAGCATTAAACCCTGTTTTGGCATCATCATCCGGCATATTCACACTGTAGTATCTGAGCATCAGTTTAATGAATATGTTGGCCGGTTTCCAGCATATCAGAACGGCCACGGCAACGGCCACTATCCTTGTGGTTATTCCAAACGGAAGGCTCCATACGTTCCTGCAACTCCAAAACATTGACACACTAACTAGAACAAGGACATGAAGAAACTGGTCTACTGAAAACCAAACAACATTCTCCTCACGATAGGATTTCCACATATCTATTGCGAAATGTGTTACTGCAATAACAAGAGCACACCACCAAAACTGCACATCCCAGACAACCAGCCAAGAAAGCGCAAACACAACCAAAGCGTAACTATAATGATATAGGCTACGCCACTTTCTTTCCACCTTGTCCCTGCAACCCTTCCTGGTTTGCAACACAAAGTCTGCCACTATGTGAGCCAGTAAAAGACTCAGGAACAATTCAATCCACATACTCTTTAAAACTCAAGTTCCTCGAAATTTCCGATTGCCGCATTCAACAGCCGCCACTGGGCACTGCTGGAACGGGTATTGACAGCTGACTGGTATATTCCCAGGCGATCAGCAATTTCTATCTCTTTAAAGCCTAGCAATTTATAGAAAACCACCTGAGCCTGCTTTGCCGAATATGAGTCGGCCAGATTCCCTGTCATAGCCACATATGAGTCCAGCAAATTGCTTAAAGACAACGGGACCCGGTCCATCTCGAATGCAGTGTAAAGATAATCTTTTCTGCCGATTTTGTCAAGGTTCCTTCCGGAAATATTGATGGCTTTGCCATTTATGATATCGTCCACTTTATCGGCATAGTTTATATCTGCTATGCCAATAGAGAAGCGGATTCCGTGCCGCTGAAGAAGCTCGTCACAGTCATATCCTGCGGCTAGCACCTTCACAAACAACTTAATCAAGATAGCAATACGGAGAGAATACCTATATTCCGGGACAAAGCATTCAATGCTATCTCCACGCACAATCCTGGCCCAGAAACCGGGGTATTCCTTCTCAAAATCTTCAAACAAATCCCCCAACTTACTACGCAGTTTCATCATATCCTGCGTAGACAGCGAGGTAGAACGAACCAAGTCCGCCGAAATTGTAGCAACCATATGCCAGATACTCTTACTTTCGGCAAAAATATCAATATTTTATTAGATAAACAACAAATATCAATATTTTCTATAATATTTTACGATTATCAGGTTTTTATCTGATATTAAGAGAAACCTATCCGATCAAAAAACAGTAATACCCCATTACATCCAGCATCGGGCAATTGAAATAATCGGCCAGATCCGTTATTCCGGTTGACGTTTCCGCAAGATCCCGTTCAAACACAGGAACGAAGGCCAATGCTTCCATCCCTTCCATACCCGTGCACTGGGACAGGGCCTTCATAGCATCCAGCGCCTTGTTGATACTTTGATTGGTAAGGCCCTTGCCCTTCAGCATCTTGGAGATGGCGTGGATACAGTTGAAGGGGTTGAGTTTTCCGTCCCTTCCCAGCAAACTCTCCGGCGTATATGTATATCGGTTCGTCATTCGATGAAGTACTTTTTCCGCAAAGGTAAACTTCTTTTACAGCCCCTGCAATTCTTTGCAAACCTTGCAAAAAATTGCAATTCTCAGAGTATTTTCTATTATACATAAACTGCTCATTTCCAAATCCTTGCATATTTTGCAAAGATTTGGAATCGGCATTCCGGCGCCCTACCTTTGCAGAAAAACAAAACGCTATGCTGACATTCAAAAAATACAGTTCCATCGAGAACCACTTCGACAGCGCCTTCATGGAGAAGGTCCGCAACCATACCCCCTTTGACGCCAGATTTGTGGTTCAGGAAAAGGTACACGGCTCTAACTGCAGTTTCCTCTGCGACGGGAAGGATATCCAGTTCGCAAAACGCACCGCCGTGGTCTCCTACAACGAAGACTTTTACCAATGGCAAGAGTTGATGGATCGCTATCGCGAGCGCGTATTTAAAGTATTTGGAATACTTAAAGAACGCATCCCGGAACTCACCTCAATCATCGTCTATGGGGAGTTGTTCGGAGGCGCATATCCGCACAAGGAAGTTAAGCGAATCGGAGCAATGTCGGCTATTCAAAAGGGCGTTTACTACTGCCCCGGGCACGATTTCTACGGCTTCGACATCTATGCATATACACCGGACGACGCCTTCTACCTGGACGTAGATACCGCAAACTCACTTTTCCAAGAGGCCGATATTTTCTTCGCAGAAACCCTCTTCGAAGGCACCCTCGACGAGTGCCTTGCCTATCCCAATGCCTTTCCCAGCAAGATTTTTGAGCACTTTGGCCTGCCGGCTATCGATGACAACATCTGCGAAGGCATCGTCATACGTCCCAAGACACCGCTTTACATCCCCAACGGTTCGCGTATCATCATCAAAAGCAAGAATGCCCGTTTTGCGGAGAAAAAGGGCATTCGACACGAGCCTAAACAGCCTCGCGTAATTGCCGATGAAGTCACCGCCCTATTCACCCTTGCCGATGACTATTTCACGGAACCCCGCTTTGACAACGTCAAAAGCCATATTGGCGAAGTCACATTCCCGCGTGACCTCGGCCGCGTTAGCGGGCTCCTGGCCAAAGACGTCTTGGAAGACTTCCTCAAAGAGCAGTCCGAGGCTTACAACAACCTTTCCAAACAAGAGCAGAAGACTCTTAATGGACTCCTGAACAAACGCGCCATAGACTTTATCAAGGGCATCATCGGGATGCCGTAATTGAATAACGCCGATTATGAGACTCCATATGCCGAGCCGCCCTTGGAGGTAACCTACTGGTTATCAGTCACTTATGCAAAAACGGTTAGGCTAAATAGCCTAACCGTTTTTGCGTATCTCACTGTGTATCAAGCATTTAGCTCCACGATGGTGCTGTGCTTGCCGTGTCCACCATCACAGCGGCACCCTTATTCCACATACCCTTCCTGATCATACCCCTTCTGGTGGCGGTGGATCAGTTGCACAAGGGGTTCCACGCGGGGGTCCGGGAGGGGCATACGGCCAAAGCGGGCGAACTGGGCGCTGTAGCGCTCGCGGCTGCCGGAGGCGGCAAGGCGCTCCTCGATATCGGCCGGGACAAAGAAGGCGGAGCGCTCTGGACCAAGGTGAGGGTAGAACTCCGTGAGGTAGATGTTAATGCCCGCAAGGTCGAAGTCCCCGAAGTGGACGTACTGGTTTGGGATGTCCTGAAGCCAGGTCACAAGGTCCCTCGACTGGGGGTAGCGGGAGACCAGCAGGAGTGGCGGGATACCGTCTCCGCCGAACTGGTCCAGGATCTCATCCCAGACGGCGCCCTGCCGCTCCGGGAGGCGGAAATTCTCCATATTCTCCACACCCACCACAATGGCGTTTGAGGGGATTCGGAAGTTCAAAAAGTCACTGATATAAAGGAAACTCCCGGGGCAGGGGCACAGCAGCAGTTTCCGCTCCCCAAGGCGCACGCTCAGCGGGCCGATTACATTCACCGGGAAGCCCGGGCAGGAGCGGACGGCCACCGCCTTGGAGTCTCCGAGGAGCTGGACCTGCTGCGCGCGGGAGGCAGGCGGCGAGGCAAATAAATCGGCCGTTTCCTCAAGCATATCCGGCTGCAGGCCCTTACTCCTTAAATACACGTCAAAAGCCGTCCTGGAAACCACTTTCAGTGATTTCCTACTGCCCCTGACAATACTAGCGACGCCCCCTTCGAGGAGCATCTCTTCTGTCCAATCAGATGGGAAACGGCTGAATGGCACCGTCTCCCCCTGCCGCAAAGCCGCAAAGGCATTAATTAATGACACTCTCATTCTGCAGCCGCCTCCTTCCGGCTAAGAAGCGACTGAATCACTGTGCGAGTCCCGTCCTTTGACAAAAGATATGTGTGCTTATAATCGGCCACATTGTACGGCACAGGCGAGCCGTTCACCAGATAGATGTTGCGCGCTCCGGCAAAATCCAGGATGCCGCGGACATTCCGGGGATGCAGGCGGCCAATCTCATCCATCACGCAGTGGATTCGGAAATCCGAAAACCGCCCGCTCACACGCTCCTTGAACACATTGATGAGCATAATGTTAACCATCGCCTTCACCAGCACATCCGTGCCGTCGGAGCCCACGGACGATATTTTCTCCACCCAGCCGGTGTCGTTGTCGTTCTCCGTGATGCGGAACTGGAGTTGGAAGGTGTCGCTGAGGGTGAGCCGGCTGCGCGAAGCGTGTTCGCCGCCGGTGAGCAGTTTCATCAGCGAAAGCAGATGCCCCACAGCCGCACTGCGGGACTCGTCCCGGGAAGCCCCGGAGAAGAGGTTCACCTGGTCCAGGTCGTAGCCGTGTTCATCGGCAAATTCCTTGATATGGCCCAGCAGAGTGACCATTTTATCGGCCGACGGGATGGTGCGCAGTTCAATACTTTTCACTGCACCGATGAAGTTTTTCTCCTTGAAGTCGTAGTTGATGTCCTTGACGATGCCGGCAATCTCGGAGGAATTGCGGGAGACCTCGTCCATCTCGTGGGAGATGCGAAGGAGCAGTTCCGTGTAATGCCCGCTGGTGCGGCTGCGGAATTCCTCTATCTTGTCGCTCTCCATGAATTCCACCAGCGAGGAGGCGAAGGCACGGTACTCCTCGTCAGAGTGGTTGTCTGTCTTGAAATCGAAGATATTCCCCGGGCTAAAGTGGGAAGTGAAGGCGTTAACGCTCTGATAAAATGCCTGTTCCGTATTCCGTTTTTCGCTCAGGATCCGGTGGATGGTGTCGATAAGCTGCCGGCAAGTCTTGTCCGTCTTCTTCTCCCGTCCCTCCGGGAGAAGAGGAAGGGCGTTACTTTGCTCAAAATTCTCCGCCTCCGAGAGGCCTTCCCGGAGATGCTTCACGGCATCACGCAGTTCCTGAAGGGTTTCCGTGGCGCGGGCAAGGGCATCCTCTTCTTTTCTTCGTTTAAGTTTATAACGTTCTGATAGCGAAGTCTTTTTACTCTCCACCTTGGACTTTTCAGAGAGGAAGATTTCCTTCTTGTCCAGGTAGTCCTCCTTGTCTTTCCGGTAACAGAAAAGGATCTCCTTATTTTGCGCAATCCGTTTCAGCCGCTCCTGCAGGCTAAGAATCTCCTTTTCACAGCGTTCCAGTGCCGTGGCATCGGCCCCCTGCCCGGAGAGTTCCCGGGTCTGCTCCAAGTGCAACGCATCCAGCGCCTCCGAGAGTTCTTTTTCCCGGGCCGCTATTTCCGCTTCTACCTGAGATAACGCCTCGTCGTGCTGTTTTTTCAAGGATCGCCGTCCGCGGGCATCGGCCTCCCTAAGCTTCTGGACCTCAGCCTCTTTCTCCTTCAGGAGGGCGTTCAGGGCCTCCGCGGCCAGCACCTTCTCCGCGGTCAGTGCCTGCAGGGCCTCCTTGCACCTTCCCATCGCATCTTCCCGGGCCTTGCGGGTGTTTTCTTCCAGGAGCGAGAGGCGTTTGCCGGCATCCTCCAGTTTGGCAGGCAGCATCAGGACCGCAGCCTGCAGGCTGGAGAGTTCTTCACGCAGCGGTTTAATACGGGCGTTATACTTCTTCCGAAGGTCTGCCAGGGCCGATTCTTTCTGGGCCAGAAGACCCTCCTGCCGTTCTTTCAGCGCAGAGAGTTCCTTCTCCAATTGCCGCTTTTCCTTCATAAGCCTCTCAGGCGTTCGCACATTCATCTTCAGGGAACTCAGGTCCAGATCAACCCCAAAGAAGGAATTCCCCTTTGCTTCAGAAGGAAATAAGTTCTTGGCATAGAGAACAGTACGTTCATCAGCCACCTTGCCGATATTCTCTTCCCAGCCGGGCTTGTGCTGGGAAAGCCACTGGATAAGGGAGCCGTCCATGGAGGCAAGGAGCTGGTCAATTTCCGCAATCTGGGCATCCAGGCCCTTCATCTGCGCCCCTACGTCCGAAAGTTGGTCGTCCCATTCACGCGCTTCCCGATGCTGCTGGAACTGCCCTTCCTGCATGAGTTTCTCCACAAGCGCCTCCTGCGTTTTTGCCGATGCCTCCAAGCGGCCTTTTTCGCCGGCAAGGCGAGACTGCTCGTCCCGGGCAGCCTGAATCTCCTGGGAAAAAGGCGAAAGATGAGCTGCGAGCGCAAGTTGTTTATCTGCTGCTGCCATCCGCTCCTGCAGGTCCGTGAGCAGGCTTTCCTGCGCCGATACGCGCTCCCGGAAGGCCTCATCCACACCAGAGAGCCCCGCCTGAAGAGCCTCAGAGAGCTTTTGGATCTGTGCATTCAGCGCTGCGCCAATCTCTACCTTTCGCCCCTCCCGGGCTGCACGCCAAGTGTCAAAGCCCAGTTTCAATTCCCGCTCGTGGTCCTTGTACTTGGCCGTGATATCGGCATACTCCCTGGTGAGCCGGTCACGGAGCGCCTGGGCCGATTCCAACGAGGCCTGTAGCGCCGGCTCCTGCCCGTCCTCCTCAATAATCGTCTGGATACCAAGCCCTTCGTATTTCTTCCGAAGTTTAGGAATCCTGTCCAGTTTATCGTTCAGGGCGCCCAGTTCCTGCTCCAGGGCAGAGAGCTCGTGGTTAAACTTGTCCTGCAAATCGGCCAGCCTATCCTTGCACTTCTGTTGCAGCACCTCCGTCTCTTCCACCTGTCTGTCCAGCAGCGGAATCCGCTCCTGCGCATACCGGCGGGCGTAGCGGAGCTCCAGAAGGCTGCCCGTAAGTTCATCGTCCAGATACAGCAGCTTCCGATACAACTCAACGACCTTCTCCCCCTGGCGACGCACCGTCACCTCCCCTTGTTTATTCTTCTGGAACCACTGGGAAATGTCATTATATTCCCGTTCAAAGCCTGCTAGCTGGCTACGGAAATACACCAGGTCGATGCCTGGCTCCTCGTCTCCGAGGGACCTTATTATGATGTCCTTGATGAAATCGGCATCCACCTTGGCGCCCAGGAAGACATTCTGGAGCGAGCGAGGAATGTTCTGATACTTAGCCGTTTCCATGATGCAGAAACGGGCGAACTCCTTGCCGATTGCGCGCTTGTTCCCGTAGATGATGTCCCGGTACTCCTGGTACTCGTCCACAATACGTGTTATTGGAGCGCCCTCCACGCGGCGGCGGATGGCTGAAGAGTCGGCCGTCACCTCCCCTGCCTCGTCAATAAGCCATTCCCGCCGGAACGGAGCCCCGATAAAGCGGAAGACGCTATGCGCGTGCGAGCGGAAAACCAGCACCGTAAAAGCGCCAAACTCACTCTCCACCTCGTAGACGATGTAGGAATTGGCGCCGGGGAGATAGAAATCGTCAAAAGACTTCTTCTCCCGGCTAATGCCCAGGTGCATCTTGTCACCCGTATAGAAAAATAGGATGGCACGGAGCACGGTGCTCTTTCCAACACCCTGTGTACCAATTAGATGAACATTCCCATCCAGCCGCACCTCTCCGTAACGGATGTTGGCGCTGTTCACAAATACAATTCTACTGAGCTGTCTCATCGGCGGCCTCCTCCTCGCTAATCGTTAACATTTCCACCAGCCCTTCTAGAAAATGGAAGGCCGATGTCACCTTGTACACCTGTTCGAACTCATTCTCCAGTTCAATGAACCCCGCTTTTTCCATATCGTCCAGGAGCATCTGCACCGTATACTTGACATTGTGCTGCCCCGAATAAAGCTTACGGGCCTTTTCCTTCAATTCGATATCAGCAGAAATGGCCTCCGTAAAGGCCGATGGCGTAAAGCGCACGCCGGTGGAAAAGCCGCTGTGAAAGGTTTTCACAAAATCCAGGCGGTCGATCCAGACGCCCAGGGACGTGAGCCTACGGGTGAGTTCCGTACGGGACTCCTCCCGGGAGAAATGGAAATACCC
>JAEESO010000012.1 GCA_016286385.1 Bacteroidales bacterium
CAAGGGGCTGATAAAGCAGCCAATCGTACTTATAAATATCCTTTTCGGGAAAACGATTGGGCCACAAGAGCCTTTTACATAAATACAAAGAAGGTGACCAATAATCTCTTATTAGTCACCCTCTTTATTTGCCTCTTACATAATCTTCATTGTTTAAGGTTAAAAGATTAGAGGATTAGGATCTTCTCCCCAGTCCATGATGCTGGTTTGGAGTACCTGTTCGGTCTCCATGGCCTGCGCCTAGCAGATCGGAGTGACGTAGGTCTCTATTCTCATACCGTAAAAAGAATTTGTTATAATACATCGATATTTATTGTAGCAGATTTAAGACCGGGACTTGTCGCCTTCACCCTGATTTGTCCGCCCTCTCCAGTCGCCTTCAGCACCAGCAGGGTCTTGCCCATGAAGGTCTTGCTTGAAAGGGACTGCTGAGGGTTCCAGTCCAGGATATCGCCGTTTTCCACGCCAACCAATGTGTAAGGACCAGAGACTTCGAAGTTTATACCACAGGCGGCAGATGGGCAGAAGTGCGATGATTTATCCAGAATGTCCACGGTGAGGAACACTATGTCTTTACGATTCGCTTTCATAACCTTGCGGTCCACCGTCAGGCGTATGGCAGCAGGCTTGGAAGCGGTATAATGCACGTCCTGCGCCACCTTTACACCATTTCTATAGCCTACGGCCTTAAGGGTACCGGGAGTATAGCGCACCTGCCACAGGATCTGCAATGCTTCTTCATCCATAGACTTTCGGCCAAGCGATTTCCCGTTCAGGAACAATTCCACCTCGTCACAGTTTGTCCATGCGACCACCGGAATTTCTTTCCCTTCCTTACCCGGCCAGGTCCAGTGCGGCAGGATATGAACCATAGGCGCATGCGTCCACAGGCTTTGATATAGATAATACGGATCCTTCGGAAAACAAGCCAGGTCAATGACACCGTAGTTATTCGTACGGGAGCCGTTCCCCCAGGATTCACCCAGATAATCGAATGCCGTCCATCGGAACTCCCCGATGAAATACGGATAACGTAATACTTGCTTCCACTCTTCGCGGCAGGTCGCCTTGCGGGGTTGATTGTCATAGCCTGAGGCGTAGCGTGCATCGAATTCAGGAAAGACTTCCTCTTCGGAGTAGCTGTCTATGGGGTAGTAACCAGGCTGGTCTTTTTCCTTTATGGTCACCGGGGCTATCCAGGGGCGGACAGCCCCGATGGTCTTATAGACGCCCCTGGTGGCACGTGTATGCGGAATCTCGGTACCGATAGACACCTTTGACGGTTGGCTCTGGTGGAACTTTTCGATATCTCCCCTGCCCTCACCGTTCATATTGAATCCGGCGACATCCAGATATTCGCCCAAGGCCCACGCCTGGGTAGTCGGCCGCGTCGGATCAAGTTTATGGAATATATCATTGATTTTCCACTGCAGATACTGGTGGTTCTCCCACTTCCATACCTCATTCCCCATGCTCCACATGAAGATGCATGGATGATTGCGGTCCCGCTTGATAAATTCAGTCAGGTCCTGTTCCCACCAATCCAGAAAATAGTATCCATAATCGTAAGCGGCCTTGCCATTTCCCTTCCACTGGAACCATCCGTCGAAAAGCTCGTCCATCACCAGGAAGCCCATTTCGTCGCACAGGTCATAAAACTCCGGAGAGAAGGCGTGATGAGTCGTCCGGATAGCATTGCAGCCCATTTCCTTCAAGATCTTCAGACGCCTGCGGAGCATATCCGGATATACGGCTATCCCGGCAGGCTCATCGTCCTGGTGCATACAGATTCCCTTGATGAGCATTTTCTCGCCATTCAGTTTGAACCCATCTTCGGCGGAGAACTCCAAAGTCCTGAAACCAAGCGGGGTGTGATAATCATCCACCAGGACGCCATCCCGGTATACCTCCGTCACAAGCGAGTACATAGCGGGCGAGTCGGGAGACCAGAGTGATGGGGTCTTCACCGTCTGAGTTGTTTCCACACAACAGCTGCCCGGTGCAGCCAACGTCTCCATACTTGTCTTAGACAATGTCTCACCGGCGGGATCCCTGACAATATTCTTTACGACAATACTCGCAGGAGAACCTGTCTCGTTGCACAGCATGACTTCAACCTTAACCTCCGCTGAAGCAGCCGAGACATCGACAGTCCAGACATGTGTGCCATCGTGCGCCACATGCACAGGGTCGGTAATTATCAGATTCACGGGACGGTAAATACCGGATCCTGTATACCAACGCGCCGCAGGCTGTAGGCTGTTGTCCACTTTCACCTTTATCTCATTGTCTCCTGTTTTCAAGAACGACGTGATGTCATAGCGGAGGGTAAGGTATCCGTTCGGGCGGAAACCAACCTGCTGTCCGTTAACCCACAGCGTGCTGTTCATAAACACTCCGTCGAAGACAATACTGACTCTCTTGCCCTCCCAGGCAGGGTCCCACGCTATCGTACGGGTGTACCATCCGATACCTCCGGGAAGATAACCCATCTGACTGGTCGCCGGATTACTTTCAGAATACGGACCCTCAATGCTGAAATCGTGAGGCACATCGACCCGGCGCCACTGAATCTCACCATCCTTCCTGAAGTTCCAGTCAAAGTCAATATTGACCTTCTGTCTCTGAGCCGCTGCGGGGATTGTCAAGCCTAGGACAAATGCGGCAATTATCACGTAACTTTTCATTTTTATTCGAGATGCCTCTTACCTTGAATACAAGTGCGGTGTGAGGTATTCGGGGCTGGGTTTAAGTATCAATTGTCCGTCTTCTATCGCTTCCTCAAGCGATGTGATATACATCCGCCGCGGGCCAGATTCATCTGCCCCAAAGGCTGCCCGCTGACTACCATGGCAGCCAGCGGGAGTAACAGAAGTATTATTGATAGTTTTCGCAAATGTTATGCTTTTAGCTTTTCCTGCTTGCGGCAGAAGACGGCGGCATAGTAGAATATAACTGCGAAAGCGATTGCCGGGACTATATAGGCCAGGGCGATACTGCCGGATTGGTCGGACAGAATACCTTCAATCTGTGTGAGCACGCTTGCACCGGCAATGGCCATGACCATGCCTGATCCTCCAAGCTTGGTGTCTTCACCAAGGCCCTCGCAACCCAGACCGTAGATGGTGGGGAACATGAGGGAGAGGCAGCCGCTGATGCACATGAGGCAGTACACTCCAAAGAAGCCGTTACCAAGCACTGTGCCAAGGCAGAAGGCAACTCCCAGACCGGCCATGATAGAGAGCAGACGGCGGGGGCTCACCCATTTCATAAGCCATGTGCAGACGAAGCGCATTATCACAAAGAGCACCAGTGACATGATGTAATATGTTGCGCCGGCTTGTTCGGCCGTACGGGGCAGAAGGACATCCAGCCCAACGGCGTCACAGATGTTATAGAACCCGGCTGCAATGGGCTCCACTCCGCGAAGGGCTCCAATGATCTGTTCTGTGGAAGCGCCGGGGCCGAGTGAAGAGATTACATCGTCAAAATGCAGGTTCTGCATGGCGTAGCGTATGGTATATGACCACACGGCTATCTGTGCGCCAATGTCAAAGAACTGAGCCACCACGCCCCATACATAATTCTTGTTCTTGATAAGGCGTTTACCTGAACCCTTAAGGTTCATGGGGCCGCTCTCCTCCTTGAGGTTTGGCATCTTGGTCAGGTAGATGGCCAGGAGAATGGCCAGCATAACAACGCCAAGGATGATGTATGTAGTGGTTACGGCATTCAGCTCTCCCATCTGGATGCAGGCCAGTTCACTTTCACTGAGCTGGGCTCTGGCCGATGCAGTAAGAGTGTTGAGCTGTGATAGGATGAAAATCTGGGATATCACCACTCCGGTAATGGCTCCGAAAGGATTGAAAGACTGCGCAAAATTGAGGCGGCGCGTGGCTGTATCGGCAGGACCCAGGGCAAGAACATAAGAGTTGGTTGCCGTCTCAAGGATGGATAGACCTGCAAACAGCACCAGTATGGCAAACAGGAACATCATGTAGCCCACGGTATTGTTTGCTACGGCCACCCTGGAAGCAGGGAAGAACAGGAAAGTGCCCAGGGAATACAGTGCAAGTCCCAACATTACGCCAGACTTGTATGAATATCTCTTGATGAATATGGCACCAGGGATTGCGAAGCATCCATATCCCAGCAGGTAGCATACAACCTGAATCCAGGCTGTCTTTGAGTCGGACAGGCTCATTATCCGCTTGAAGGCGGCAAGCATGGTGTCCGTGAGGTTGTTGGGGACAGCCCATGCGAAGAACAGGCAGGTCAGGAGGATAAAAGGCCAGACTATGCCTTTAGGAACAAGTCTTGATTTTTCTGCCATTGCACACTATTTTGATGAAAAAACACTTGCTATCTTGTCCAGGCTTACTCCAAAGACTTGCTCAACTATTGAGGAAAGCAGGGCGGGATCTCCCTGGATGTGGATGGTATACTGGACGTGGGTGAGGCTCTCTCCGGGGGCCAGGGCGGCACCGGGTGAGGACGTTTCTATCTCATAGAAAGGACCCTGGACGAATCCTGTCTCGGTGGGGCCGTCGTTGTAGGAATTGATTACGTCACCGCCAAAAGGATTGTCCTGGTGGCCCCACTGGCCGTTTACATAATCTACATCGCCTTCGGGAACGGTATATTTCAGGATATTCAGAACGCCCTGGGCGGAGTCGTAGCTGCCGCATATGTCCTTGGCGCTTCCCGAAGGAAGGCCGATCTTGGACCGGTATTCTCCGTCAATCTTGAAATAGAACATTCCATCTTCGTAGACCAGACGTTCTGAGGGGACCTTGCCAAAATACTCATCGTTTATTTTCCTGCCTTGGAAGTCCGGATTGCAGGGGATGAACACTGTTGTTGTGGGGGTGGGATTAAAAGAGCCAAGCAGCCACACGGAAGGCATACCCGTCTCTTTGGTCCAGGCCGATTCACCCTTGTTGGTAAGAGTGTTCTCAGTCTTGTAGGCCAGGGATTTCAGTTCCTTGGGAATGTCTACTCCAAGGAGGTCTTTGAGCTCTGAGGCATCTACAAGGGACACGGTGCGGAGAACTCCGATGCGGAAACAGTTGTCTGAAGCGTTAACGGCATCAAAGTCCTTTGAGAGGACAACCTTGCTTTGGGTTTGCTCCAGGATGTCATAGGGATCTGTGTCTATATAGGAGGGAACTATCCAGTTTTCATAGACCTGCTCCTCTCCCTTCCGGAAATACCAGGAAAAAGGCCCTCCTTCCGGGCCGATCCAGAAACGTTCCTCCCCGCCGAATGGATTGAACTGGGGGCTGACCTTGCCGGCATCAATGAAGCGGTAGTTGGTCCAACCGTAGCTTGTGCCTTCATTTCCGTCTGTGGTGGAAGTCTGGATGCGACCCTGCCATGCAGGAATGACCATCACTTTGGATTGACCGTCCACGAGCTCCACGATGCCTATGCCGTGCTTGGCGAAGTAGGCGACGTCATAACCATAAGTACCCATCTTGTAATCATTGTTGTTACAGCCGGCGAAGCAGCATAGCGCAGCTCCTAGGGCAATAATTTTAAATACCTTTTTCATTTTTATTGTAGTTCATTTCATCTCTCCCAACTTGCCTCCTGGATGGCATCTGTGGTATTTTTCCTTGTCCCAGTCCTTCTCTACCTGAAGGAGGACGCTCAGTGCCTGGAGGGCTATCATTTCCGCGTTCACGGAATTGCGGGGTGCACGGCCCAGCGGGCCGCCTTCTTCATCAACACCTGCAAAAATGGTGCTTTCTGAATGCTCAGAAAGCCAGCTGTTGGGATTTCCGGTTACAGCTATCACCTTGCATCCGTTGGCATGGATGGCGTTTACTGTGGCCTTCAGCTCAGCGGTCTCTCCGGAATTGGAAATGGCTATCACAACGTCTCCTTCCACAAGCTGCCCGCAGGATCCGTGGACGGCTTCGGTGCCGTGGAGAAAACAGGCCGGGTTGCCGGTAGATGCCAGCAGGGAAGCCACATACGCCGCCACATGGGCGGGCTTCCCGATACCTGTCACATGTATCCTTCCGCCCCGGGCCTGGGAATCCAGGATTATATCGGCCGCCTTGCAGCAGGAATCCAGATTGAAACCGTCTATGTACGCAGCCGTACTTGCCTTTGCCTTACGGAGGAAGGTCTCCGTAGCCTTAATGCTCTTTTCCTGTATCATTATAATAAGTTTAGCAATTGATTACATCCGCGTTCTTCAAGCAGCTCCTTGACCTGCGCCATTGTGGGAAGTGAAGGTATGGCTCCAAAGCCGCAGACTGTTATTGCAGCAGTGTGCACTGCCAGCAAGATGGCCTTGTCAATTGAAAGGCCGCACACATATCCTGCGCAGAAAGCTCCAACAAAGGAGTCTCCGGCGGCTGTGGGGTCCTTTACATCGGTCATCTTTACACAGGGGACATGAATCAGGCTTTCAGGCGTGCATAAGGCTGCACCTTCGTCGCCAAGGGTGATGATTACATTGGGAACGCCCTTGCCCATAAGGATTGATGCTGCTTCCTTCAGCGCCTCCTCAGAGAGTCTTCCCTGCCCGTCTGTCTTTACGCCGGACAGTAGCGATGCCTCTGTCTCGTTGGGAGAGATGAAAGTGACGCAGGATAGTAATTGGGCCGATAGTGGAGCTGCCGGGGCAGTGTTCAGCATGACCGGAACGCCGGCGTCCTTGGCAACGCGGGCAACGTATTCAATGGTGGGCATTTCCAGTTCAAGCTGCATTATCACCATGTCATAGCCGCCTATCTCATCCTTAAGCCATCCAAGGTCTTCAGGTTTAAGGTCAAAATTGGCCCCGGGAACCACTATGATGCTGTTTTGAACTCCGGACTCTCCAGTCTGGATGCGTATATGTCCTACGCCCGATGGATGCTCATGGCTTATCTTTACGTGCCGAGTATCCACTCCGGAAGAATTCAGGGCCTGAAGCATAACCTGTCCGTACATGTCGTCTCCGACACAGCCCGCCATATGGGTTTCAACTCCCAGCCTTGCAGCCTGTACAGCCTGGTTGGCTCCCTTGCCTCCTGGAGCAGTCTTAAATGAGTTGCCAATTACGGTCTCGCCCATATTGGGCACCCTGTCAGCCGTGGCAACAAGGTCCATGATGAAGCTGCCGACGACCAGTATTTTGGGTTTCTTATTCATGACATTCCATTTATCACTCAGTTCCTCCGTCTCCGGCAGTGACTGTTGTCCAACCTGGATTCTGCAGAAGGAGGTGTTTATTGTTTTTGTCAACCTCAGACTGGGGTATAGGGAAGAAATAGTGCTTGGGGGATTCAAATACGCGGTTCTCTACGAATATCCTCTTGTAGAAGGCGGGATCCTGCTGAGATGTGCCTTCCCAGATGTTCATGGAGTGGATGGGGCCGCCTTCGCCGTCTACGGTTTTCCATCGGCGTACATCAAACCAGCGATGAACTTCAAATGCCAGTTCAATCCTGCGCTCATGATGAATCCTCTCACGCATCTTGTCCTTGTCAAGACCGGCATCAAGGCCGGGAAGGCCTGCGCGTGTGCGGATGGCATTCACATAGTCATACACTGTTGTTGAAGGACCGGAATACTCGTTGAGGGCCTCTGCGTAGTTCAGATAAATCTCACCCAGACGGATATAAACCCAAACCTGATTAGGAGTATACTGCCAGGGAATATGCGTGGGATAATGGAATTTTTTCATCAGATATCCCGTCTTGCAGTAGTCTGATCCGGCGTTATTCTTGCCGTCAATTCCGGTGAACCAGAATTCGTTGACGTGTGGAGCCGTCCAGTTGCTGGCGCGGGAAGTTTTCCATATTCCGCCGGCAAAGTTGATGGAGGCATAGAAACGGGGTTCTCTGTGGGTGTACATATTGGATACGCCCACTTCCCACCTGCCGGCCTTGGAATCTGTGGAGAATCCGGCTTCTACATATCCTGAAGCGGGATTGATAATAGGAGTGAGACCATTGTTGGTATAGCCCGTTATGGGTGTGGAGCCATCTTCCATCTCATAGGCGTCAACCATTTCCTGTGTGGGGTCAAAAATGGAATAGCAGCCAAAGGATGTAGGGTCGCTACAGTTTAGCCAGTGATCTGTAGCGCCGTTGTTACGGCCCCATAATACTTCCTTGTTCCAGTTGTCATTGAAGATGTTCTGGTAGTTTTTCACAGGGTCTGCGGGCAGATCCTTGTCATAGAGGCCATGCCCGGCAGCCTCGGCGGCGTCTATGCACTCCTTTGCCGCATCTGCCGCGGCTTTCCATTTCTCGGGGTCATATGTCTGGGAAATAAGGTTTTCTCCAGTAACAAGATCCTTGAGCTCTGCAAAGTCAGGGTTGCCGTTGTACAGAGGGGAGGCGATATACAGCAGGACTCTGCTCTTGAGGGCAAGCGCAGCAATCCTGGTAGCCCTGGCCTGGTCTTCAGAAGCCCAGGAGTCCTTGTCGATCAGATATTCGGCCGCCATGTCGCAGTCATCGGATATGAATTTGGCAACATTGTCTGCAGGAGCCCTGGTTATGGAGGCTATATCTTCATTGATATCAAGAACATGATTAATAATGGGGATGGGGCCGTAAGCGCGGAATATCATAAAATGATAGAATGCCCTGAGGAAATAGGCTTCACCTTTCATCCACCTTATTTCATCGGCCGTAGCCTCCGAGCATCTGTCTACGTTTTCTATGACCATGTTGGCCTTACGGATTGCTTCGTACATGGTATTCCAGATGTGTGCGGCGAAGTCGTCAATGGGGGCCCATGCGCCACTGCTCATGGCATGGGTGACGTGGCCGCCGAAAGCGATTTCCATCTCATCGCATGCTCCGGTGAAGTTGTTGTCCCACGCCATATCGGCATGGAAAGGAAGATAGGAATATGTATTTGCAAGGAAGGCCCTGGTTTGCAGGCGGTTGGAGAAAACGTCGTCAATTGTGAGGTTCTCATCCGGTGACATGTCCAGGAATTTCTCGCATGATGAAGCGCAAGCAAGGATCACTGCGGTTGCTGAGAAAATGTATAATATCTTTTTCATAATTATCCTCCTTTTCTTTAGAATCCTACTTCAATGCCGATGGTAGCCGCCAGCTGGGTAGGGTAGGTGCTGGCTCCAAGGTGGTTGGACTCGGGGTCTACTATGCCCTTCAGGCCGTCGAAGCAAAGAAGGTTGTTGCCATTGATGAATAAACGGAGTTTCTCAAGCCCTATCCTGGATGTGATCTTCCTGGGGAAAGAGTATCCGACTTCGGCCGTCTTCAACTTGAGGAAAGAAGAGTCGTGCAGGTAGAGGGTGTTAATCTGGTAGTTGTTGGTAGAGGTTCCGTTATGCACAACCGGATAGAGGGCGTTTGTGTTATCGGCCCCGGGGATAAAGCGGTTGTCATAGTATTCACGGTAGACGTTATATCCCGGATAATCAAGCTGGAAAGGCCACATGCCCGCGGAATCCAGAAGTATGGTTGCGTTGGCTGCACCGGTGAAATTGGCCGATACATCGAAGCCTTTCCAGGCCACGGTAAAGCCAAATCCATACATTATCTCCGGTTCACGGGCGTACCCTATGAATACTCTGTCGTAGGGATTGATTACGCCATCATTGTTGACATCCTTGTATTTTATGTCGCCCACGGTATACGTGCCCAGCTCCTGCTTGGGGCTGTTGTCAATTTCTTCCTGAGACTGGAACAGCCCGAGGGCTATATATCCAAGAGGGATCCCGATGGACTTTCCGCGGGTGTTCTGGTAGCTCCATAAGGCCTGTGCTGTGTCGTCTTCTATGACAGTGTTATGTGCGTATGTCACATTACCGCGAATCTGGTAATAGAGCCCATAGGATGTTGTGTTGGTAAACTCAATGTTGGCATCAAAACCGGTATTGTCCATTATGCCGATATTGGAAAGCGCCAGCTGATTTGACGCAAGACCTATGGTTCTGGGGACGGACCCTCTTTCCAGAAGGATATTGGTACGGTGCTCATAGAAATAGTCTCCTGACAAACGCAGTTTGCGGTCAAACATCTCCAGATCAAGGCCTACATCGGCCTTATTGGAGACTTCCCAGGAAGCCAGAGGGGAGCCCATCCGGGATTCGGCCACGCCTCCAATTCCTTTGGACTGATCATAACTGAAGGTGTAACCGTTAGCATTCTTGTTGATTGTAGACATGTAGAAGAAACGCTGAGCATTGAGGGCGTCGTTACCTACAGTTCCATAAGAGCCCCTTATCTTAAGGTGATCGATGAAACTGACGTTCCACCATTTTTCTTCTGAAGGAACCCAGCCGGCAGACACAGCAGGGAAGAAGCCGTATCTATGACCGGGGGCGAAGTTTTCGGAGCCGTTGTATCCGGCGTTGACTTCAAAGAGGTAGCGCTGCCTGTAATTGTATGCAAGTCGGCCGGCGAACCCCTGACGCCTGTAAGGCAGCTGGGCGGTAGAATTCCCTGCGGTAAGGTCTGAATAGTCCCTTAAGTTAGCCATAAGGAGGGCCGATACTCCATGACCATTGAATACGCGGTCATAATTGATTCGGGCATCGGCATAGTAGGACCTGTTGGAAACATTAAAGGCAAGATAGTAGCCCATGGTTCCCTCTTCCTGAATCACATTGTAGCGGTCTTCACCCGTAACGGGATCAGGCCCCAGGTATTTCTTCAGCTCAGGTTGTTTGCGGCGGGTTGCCTCAACACTGTAATAGTGGTCATAAGCGAAGTTGCCTTCAATCACAAGGCCCGGAGTAATCAGTGTCCCCAGATCCCATTTGGCGCCAAAAGTGCCCTGGGTTGTGGAGCGGAACTGTTTTGAGAAACCATTATTGGTGGTAAGGACATACGGACTGTTCTTCTCATAAGATGTATTGGATGAACCAAAGGAGCCGTCCGGGTTACGGATGGGATAGGTTATGGGATTGACAACCTTGAGGGACCAGAATATGTCTCCTGCAGGTGTTCCGGGATATGTCCTGTTCTCCACTATTTCCGCAAGGCCAAGGGTTAGGGTGAAGTTCTTGGTCACATTCACGTCCACATTGGTGCGGAAGTTATATCTCTGTGACAGGGAGTTGGTCCTGTATTTATATGCAGGGTCTTCCTTGAAAAGGCCGCTTTCTGAAGAGAATCCGGCGCTGACATAATAGCGGACTATTTCATTACCGCCGCTTACGGATACTGTGTTTATGGTCTGGAAGGCATTCTTCTTGAGTACGGCATCCGTCCAGTCTACGCTGGGATAGTTGTAGGGGTCCGAGCCATCCCTGAAGAGTTCAATCTCTTCATCGGACCATGGCAAGGCAACTCCACCTGTTTCGCAGGCTTCATTCATAAGGGTGGCAAACTCCCAGCCTTTGATGTAGTTGGGGAAGCGAAGGCCGTGAAGCAGGGAGGATTCTGACCTGAAGGAGACACGGGGCTTTCCGGCCGTTCCTTTCTTTGTGTTGATAAGGATAACGCCGTTAGCTCCCCGCATACCGTAAACTGCGGTTGCAGAAGCGTCTTTGAGGATTGAGAAAGACTCTATTTCATCAGTGTTGATAAGGTTGATATCTCTCTCGATGCCGTCCACAAGGACAAGCGGACTGGAATTGAGCCATGTTCCCGCTCCACGGATAAGGAGGGTGGCGCCGTCATAGCCGGGCTCTCCGGATCTCTGGCGGGAGATTATGCCCGGGACAGTGCCGCCCAGCGCATTTGCAAGGGTGGGCGTGGTGGCTTTACCTACAATCTCCGTGTTCACCACGGTAAGGGCTCCCGTGACCGTTGCTTTCTTCTGGGTGCCGTAGCCAATGACAACGGCATCTTCAAGGGATTCCATGTCAGGCTCCAGGGCTACGTCAATGGTGCTTCTGCCGTCAATCCTGATTTCCTGGGTCTTGTAGCCTATGGCCGATATTACCAGAATTCCCTTGGAGTCGTTGACCTTGATAAGGTAGGTACCGTCCAAATCTGTTATTGTTCCAACATTGGACGCCTTGAGCATGACTCCAGCTCCAATAGAGGGCTCTCCTGTTGATGCATCGGTTATGGTACCGGATACAGTAATTGACTTTTTCCCCTGTGCGTTTACGCTCAAGGGAAGCGCAAGCATTGCCAAAGCAAGGAGTGAGAACAGGACCAGACTCCCTATGGAAACGCCGCGGATTTGGGTCTTAATTGACATAGCAGGTTAAATAAAATGTTCCACAATAACGCTAAATCGTTATAGCTTTTAAAGCAAAAAAGAAACCCGAAACTGTCAGGGTAAACAACTTAAAAATATGCCTTACTAATTGGGTTTCAATAACTTGGTTAATGGTAGCAACAAAAATATGTCGGGCTTTTCTATGTTGCTGTTGCAAATATATGTACTTTATTTTGGAAAAACAAGGGATTTGCTAAAACAATTTAGTTTAGTTTCCCGTGAATCAGATAAGTATTGTATGCATTCCATGCCGACATTATGAAATACAGGTCATTTCCCTCCTTAAGGGACAGGGGGTGTATGAAGCTGCCGTAGGGGCGCCAGAATGATCTTCCGTCGGTAAGTACCTGGGGTTCGCTCCAGGGGCCTATTATATTATCTGCGTATCGCATTATTATTTGGTCGTTGCGCTGCTCGTTGATGTAGAGAATGACCCATTTGCGGTGCTGGGGGAACCACGCAAAGGATAGTTCTCCGCTGAAGTCGTCGAAAATGGGTGCAGCTGCGGTTTCCTTATCCCTTACCCAGCCAAGACCACTCCAATACTCATACTCGTCCTGATGTTCCACCCTGTCTTCGACCACCCTGGCAAGGCGGGGATTTGAGGATCGGCCTGTTACGGTTCCTATCATATATACATATCCCTCATGATTGAACAGGCCCACCTGGCCGAAGTTGCTTCTGGATGCAAAGCTGATGGACCTTACCCGGTTCCATGTCCTTGCTCCGTCGGTGGATTTAAAGTAGCTTGAGAAATTGGAAACCCAGCCATACCAGGTGCGGATGTTCATATAGTGGATATAATCGGCCCCGCCTGCGTGGACGGCTCCGGTTGGGATAGAGGTATAGTCGCTGTTGCCGTCGGTTATGTGTGCGCTGTAGCAGATCTCCCTTGCGCGCCCCTGACTGTCTGTGGCCGCTCCTGTTATGGACAGGCCGTCACTGAGCCTGGTGTCCTCGGAGAATAGCAGGACGTTACCCCTCCAGTTTGACCCGCCAGGGTTGGGCGCGGTGAGATTGGGGACAAAGTCTCCGCCGAATGTGTCGCCGAATACCATGCCGAATTTACCCGGGGATATTTCCCATGTTATTCCCAGGTCTGTCCCTCCTACGTCAAAGCGTGTGTGGGTGTTGTTGAACACTTCATACGCCACCTTTGGCAGGCCGTCGTGGCCATTGTCCTCTTTGCCGGTTACGCGGGAAACAACCTTGAAGTCGCTGAATGTCAGAGTGGTAAACTTCTTTCCGGAGGTGTTGTCTATGGTAAGCTTGCTTACCGGGCCGGGCCGTCCGTCCTTGCCCATCAGCTGGAATTCCAATACCGTCTCCTGGGGGTCGTCGGGGTGGATGGCATATTGGAACATGAACTTTTCCGAAAGGATGCCTACACCGTATTTGTTTACATTACCGTAACCGCCTCCATTCCGGGTTACAATAAGTGATGAACTACTAGGTAACCCCAGAAAAGTGACCTCTACCTCCACAAGGCCGTTTTCGTCAGGGACTGCCCTGTTATCCGAGAACACTACCTTTAAGCCGGGGTTCTGGTTCTCGGGGGCCTGCTCTCCGACGGTTTTGCAACCGGAGATGGTCAAAACTATAATGAAAGGATGAAAGAATTTCATCATAAACCTTTAATGTCTAAAGACATAAGATAGGTATTGTATGGTAGCCACATGGACATTATGAAGTACAGCTTCCCGCCTTCCTGCTTGGACAAGGGGTGGATGAATGAGCCATAAAGCTGTGGATAACTCAGGCCGGAAGCCACGGTGAGAGGGTCGCTCCAGGGGCCGGTTATTTTGTCGGCATAACGCATGGTAATCTCATACCTGGGCCCGTTGAAATACAGTATGACCCATTTCTCGAATTCCGGGAGATACTCAATCGATAGTTCACCTGCTATGTCGTCAATCAGGGTTGTGGCCTCCTTCTCCTGGCCCTTTTTCCAGTCGGCACCATTCCAGAACTCATACTGGGACTGACTCTCGATGCCCGATTCCTTGACTCTGGCGAGCTTGGGCTTGGAATTCCTTCCGGACTGAGTACCTACCATATAGACGTATCCGTCGCCGATATTGCAGAATCCAACCTGGCCGAAGAAACTCTCGCCGCCCCAGCTGATGCCGTTAACCTTGTCCCATGTGCCGCCGCCGTCCATTGAACGGTACATGCCGGAATAGTTTGTAACCCACCCATCCCAGGTTTTGATGTTGAAGTAATGGACGTAATCACGGTTGTTGGCGTGGACGGCCGATGTGGGGATGGAGGTGTAGTCTCCAAACCCGTTGGTGACGTGGGCGCTGTATATTATCTGTCTTGCACGGCCCCCCTGGTCTATAGCCGCGCCGGATATCCTCAGGCCGTCTTCAAGGTTTGTGTCGTCAGAGTATAGCAGCACGTTGCTTCGCCAGGAACCGCCATTAGGACCAGGAGCGCTGAAATTTGGATTGAAATCGGCCCCGAAAGTGTCTCCAAAGAAGAGACCGTAGTAGCCGGAAGATATTTCCCACACTATTCCCAGGTCTGTGCCGCCCACATTATATTTGGTGTCGGTGCCGTTATTTACGGTGTATTTCACGGCTGGAAGACCGTCGTGACCGTTGTTCTCCTTGCCGGTGACGCGGGAAACCATTTGAAGGTTGGAGATAATGAGCCTTGAGTATTTTCGGCCTTCTGTATCCTTCTGATTATCTACAATAGCCACAGCAGTTTCACTCTTGGCGCCGTCTATGCCTACCAGGGTGAATTCAAAACGGAACTGGGCATCGTCCGTGGGAAGCATGGTGTAGTTATATGTATACTCCTTGCTGAGAACTCTCGGGTAATAGTTGATACTCTGCACGCCAACCGAAGTGATCTTATCTATGGTCATATACTTTGTCTGTTCAAGACCGCTTATGGTCATAGATATGGCAAGTTTGCCGTTTACGGGATAGACGGTCTGCTCCAGGGGAGTTATGCTCAACTCCTCTGGAGGCAGTTCAGGCTCTGCCGACGGCTTCTGACAAGCCGCCAGAGCCATTGCTGTCAGGCTTAATGCTATGGCTAAATATTTAATTCTCATTTGATTCTGTTTATTCGTTTGATAATCTTTGCGGGTTTATCCGGGTCTATCCCAAAATAATATACGGCTCCCTGGCGGAAAGGCTCCACAAGTTCGAAGTTCTCGAAGGCGATGCCACCGGGGATTGTCTTGTATATGGCCCAGTAGGTGTATCGGCCGTTCACTACACTGTACATCTCATCCTGGGGAAGGGGGCAGTACCAATACTGAGTGGCGGGGATGCCTTTATAGTCCCAGCCTTTGAAGGTGCCTTCCTCATATACGGCGTTCTGGTAGTCCGCTTCTGTTTCGGTTGGGTAGGCAAGCACCCAGGCTCCACCCTTGCGGTCACGGACCATATCCTTAAGGAAGGTGTACTCATAGGGAGTAAACCATTTATCCCTGTAATCAGGCCAGAGGTCATAGGAGAGTTTTGTTACTCCACCCGCGGCATAAAGGCGTCTGAGGCGCATTTTATTGCCCATCGTGGCGGTCAGTATGAATTTATCAAGAGGGGCCGATTGGGCGGAAGCGAAAGCCTGGAGTTCAAACTGATATGGACTGCCCTCGATAAAGCGCAGGCGGACGTAGACATCGGCACCGTTGTCAAACTTCTCGCAGAAAATCCATACGGTAAGAGTCTGTTTCCCGTCCTCTACGGCAACAGTGCCGCGGGCAGGATGGAACTTGTCCCAGGTTGCGGGCCTTTCGGGAGTGTCGCTGCTGCGGAACTGCTTTCCCTGAACTCCATCCAGAGCGCTGCTTTCCAACTCTGAATAGCCCCGGTTCTGCGAGGATGCTACTATTGGCTCCATGGCGATATAATTGATTATATTCATGTCGCCGGCTCCAAGATATGGGGCGTAGATATCCAGAAGACCACGGGGGCGGCCGGGAGGGTTGATGCCCACCCTTATTCCGTCGGCAAAGCCCCAAACGGCCATGGACGGTGTGTCCAGGGCAGGACGGACCCATATTCCGTCCTGCCGGGGAGGCTCAAGCCGCACTCCGTCTATGACCATCTGTGCAAATGCCGCCGTGCAGCATAGGATTAAGCACAGTAAAGTTGCGGTCTTTTTCATAACTAGTTCACTTCCAGTTCCTGCCATGAAGGGAAGGCGGGGAATTTACCGTGAGGCTCGGCCTGGTACCAGAACACTGTGGCCGATATGTCGGAGTGCTGGGCCAGGTATCGGCCATCGTGCCTCCAGCCAAGGTCCTGGATGGTTACCTTCAGGTTTTTCTCAAAGCGGATAGGGTCCATTATATGCCAGCGGTACAGGCCGAAGCGCTCCTGGGAGCGGTATGTGCCGTCCGGGCGTATGACCTGGCATAGTCCGGCGTAAGGGGTGCAGAACTCAATGAATCGGCCATTACGGTCAAAGTTATATGAGCCGCAGAAATAGTCTTCCGTGCCGGTGCTGCAAATGGTGGGGAACTGTTTGTCGTCGTCGATGAAGAACTTGATCTCTCCTTCTCCCCACCAGCCGTTGTTGTGCAGGCCCCAGGCAAGATAGACGCCCACATACTGGCCCTTGCCCTTGATTCCGTCTATGATGGTGAAATCCGAAGTCTCGTTATAGGGGGTCCTTCTGAACTGGGCGTGGAAATAACCGGCGTCTTCCGGGACCTCCGTGAGAGTGTAGTCTATCTGATAATAGAGGGTCATTTCGTCGCGGTCATTGACGTTCTCCATGGTAATCTTGCACTTCTTGCGGAAAGGCATCTGCCAGTAGCAGTTGAAGGCGCTGCCGGGATTAACGCACACTGGCAGTGATACCAGAGGGGCATACTCGTTCCAGCCCATGCAGAAGAAGTCCGCTATGGGGCATTCCACAGAAGGAGTGGTTTCGTCGTCCCAATAGATGCGGATAATGGTCCAGCGCCAGACACCTGTAGGAGTCATCCAGATGTGCTGGATGGCACCGGGACCCTCTATTTCCGCTATGGTGACGGTTTCTCCGGAGGCTATCCTGATGTATGGATTGACCTTCCAGCCTTTGCCAAGGTCACGGGCGGCCCAGGATGCGTTATTGACGTTCCGTGTGTTGGGAAGGGCTACATCTGCCATTCCGCCCTTTCCCTTTTCACCGGTGAAATTTTCCGGGGAGATTGAGCGGGATTTTGCGTCTGAAAGCCTGGAGAGGTTACCCATGTTCATGTCAAGTCCGTTGAACTTCTGGGCATAAGAAACAGTAACCGCTAAAAACACGGTTAACGCAGAGAGAATAATACCTTTTTTCATATTGCCATTTGTTATTTATCAAATGATTGGCAACATGGAAAAACCCGACGTGCAAAATTACTAAATTGATTTAGCATTTGCAAGAGCGGTGATTAAAAATTGCCAAAAGATGGTATAAATCAGGGTAAAGGCATCCCAAAAATCTCTTTCAGGCGCGAAGAATCATATTTGACTCTTCGGTCGAAGTAGTAGATGCCGTTCTGCTCCTGCTGGACATCGGTAAGCTGTGTATAGCAAAAACCCCATACGCAGTCGCTGAGTTCTATCAGGGCACGGACCTGGCCTTCAAGGCGGGCATAGAACTCTTCCTTTGTCTGTGGAGCTGAACCGTATCCCCATGCGCCGTCTTCCGGAGGATTCACTTCCATACAGCGTATGCCGCCGAATTCGTCCACAATGTAAGGGGCGCTGCCGTCATATTCCGGGAAATTGGAAGGAGTATCCAGTTCCGGACGGTTGTAACCTACATTTCCGCGGTAAAGAAGCTGGCGCTCTCCGTTGTATAGGAACATCTTGCCGTCATTCCATATTATCTCCTTGAGCCGGGCGGGATCCTGCTCATAGTGGTGTACGGCCCAGATGTCGGTCTTTATTATGACTCCGCCGCTGACGGTGTTTATGGGACGGGTGGGGTCAATGCTCTTGGTTATGTCGTATACATCGGCAATGAATCTGGGATACTGGACGTTGTCGGGCCAGAACTCTTCGTTGAAAGGGGTCCAGGTAACGATTGAGGGATGGTTCATGTCACGTGAGACCACGTTTGTCCATTCGCTGAGATAGTTTCGGGCGGCAATTGGGTCGTTGCAGTCAAGTCCCCAGCTGGGGCACTCTCCCCAGGTTATATATCCCAGTTTATCGGCCCAATAGTGAAAACGCTCCTCAAACACTTTCTGGTGCAGGCGGGCGCCGTTGAATCCCACTTCCATGGACATTTCTATGTCGTGACGGAGTGCTTCGTCGGAGGGCGCCGTCCATATTCCGTCGGGATAGAATCCCTGATCCAGGACAAGGCGCTGGTAGAAGGGCTCGTTATTGAGGAAAATGCGATTTCCCTCAATATGTATCTTCCTCATGCCGAAATAGGATTTCACCTTGTCAACCACCTGTCCGTTGGCATCAACCACTTCAAATACTACGTCGTAGAGGAAGGGGCTGGAGGGGCTCCAAAGCCGGGCCTTCTTTATGGGGAGGGTGAAAATGGATCCGTCAGCAGCGGCTCCGCTTTGTCTGGCCACCAGTTTGCCATCGGCATATACCATTATATTAAGGGTTGTGGCCGATGGGTTCCGGAACCAGGTCTGGAAGCTCACCGCAGAGCGGTCTATGTCTGTAGTGGTCTTTACACGGTCAAGGCCCTGATGAGCCACGGCTTCCATCCACACCGTTTGCCATATTCCGGTTGTGCGTGTGTACATGCACTCGAAGTTATCGGCACGGAGAGACTGCTTTCCGGCCGTCTGACGTTTGGAGCGAAGGTCGCTGGTGGCGTTGACGACAAGAGTATGGGTGTTACCTGGGGTAACGAAGCGCGTGATATCTACGCCAAAGGAGTCGGAGCCGCCAAAATGCCGGCAAACGAAACGCCCGTCAATATAAACCTCCGAGCAGTAATAAACCGCGCCGAAGTTAAGGACTATGTCCTGGCCGGCCCAATTGGCAGGAATTGATATTTCCCTCCTGTACCAGATGCTGGGGATGAATTCCTTATACTCTACACCGGATAGTTTGCTTTCCGGAGCAAAGGGAACCAGTATCTTTCCGTCCGAAAAATTTCCGGCGGCCAGTCCCCGGTCCCATCCGGTAGAGGCGGGGTCTATGGAATAATCCCATTCTCCGTTGAGGTTGATCCAGCTTGTGCGCTCAAATTGAGGACGTGGATATTCCGCCCTGGGGAGAGCTTTTGCGCCAATGCCCATAAGCAGTATGGCAAGGGTGGCCAAAATGGTTGAAATCTGTTTCATATCTGTCTTTTATATTGTTCTAGAATTTTGGCATATAATCTTCTCCAACAGGCTTGCCTCCATCGAAATAAGGCCAGCCGTCCTTATCCCAGAATATCCGCTGCAGGAAGGTATAGCGGGCTTTGGTGCCGCTGGAAGCGTCGTGGCAATGGTAAAAGATGTACTCCTGGCCTCTCTGGTCCGTGAATATCTCTCCGTTGTGCCCGGGGCCGTAATAATTGTCGCCGCTCTGGCTTGTCAGGATTTCTGTGGCAAATCCGTCAAGCATCTTTTTCCCGTCTTTACTTAGAAACACGCCTTCAAGAGAAGTGCTGCGCCCAACCTTGATCCTGTACGAAGAGTTCCCATAATTGCCGGAACTGACAAACAGATACCAGTAATTGCCGTGACGGTAGAGGTAAGAGCCCTCGAATACTTTTTCGCGGGATTTGTCCTGGCTGTATGTGAGCCCGGCAACCTTTATATATTCTGCGCCGGGAGCTACACTGCATCCGTCCTGAGAGAGTAAAACGCGGTGGATACTGCCGATGCTGCCAAAAAACAGCCAAAGCTTTGAGCTTTCCGGGTCATACACCACTTCAGGGTCTATGGTATCCTGTATTCCGGTATCTGTACTATGCGTAATAATCCCTTCCCATTCAAAGGGGCCGGAAGCGGAGTCTGATGAAAAAGCGGCAATCCCGCAGTTGTCGGCAGAATTGTAGCAGGTGAGATAAAGCATCCATTTAGAACCTACTTTCACAACATCCGGAGCCCAGAAATTTGACCCGTGCGTACGGGCCTCATTCCTTGCCGCAATGCTCAGGGGAGTAGAATTCATCTTGTACCAGTGAACCATGTCTTTACTGGCGAAAATGGAACCGATGCCGGTAGAAACCGTATAGAAACGGTTGCCGTCATACCATATGGTTGGGTCTGGCCAATCGAAAGAAATTACTGGATTATGGTATTTCTCAATTGGCTCTTCTTTCTGTTCTTCTCCCTCTTCCTGTGGGGTTTGTGCGGGGGCTTCCCTGCCATTATCCTGACTGGCGCATGAGAACGGGCATAAAGCAAAGGCGGCGCTGAGAAACAGGGCCAAGGTAATAAATCTTTTCATCTTTTGACTATATAAAATCCCTTATGCTTTCAAAGATAATAATTAATTGGGGATTAATTAAAATAATACACTATATTTGTGCTAAATCGTATTAAGTCTATGAGAAAAATGATCTTTTCGTCTTGCGTTTTCTTATGCGGCGTCATATTCTGCATGCTGCCTTTCACCTCATGCTCTGAGAGCAGGGAGCATGTGGGGCCGGATGACACCCGGGCTCAGGTTACTATCGGCACCCTTCTGGATGAAATGACTGATAGGGACGCAGTTGCACGCTATCCGGAGCTGGAGTACAGGTCTGCGTCATTCAGCAGTTATGACCGCAACTCCACCTCCAAGGACGGGGACTGGTTTGCAAACGGAGACAATAACTGGTTCCTCCGCCATGAGAAGGTTTCAAACAGGCAAGAATTCGTTCTCTTTGAGGCCGATGGCCCTGGCGCCGTCACGCGTTGGTGGATGACTTTTGCCGGCGTAAAAGGAGGTCAGGGGTATTTACGCGTATATATAGACGGGGCCGATACTCCCGTAATAGCCGGCACCCCGTTCCAGGTCCTAAGCGGCAACAACGTCACCATTGCCCCGTTGGCCGGTTCCGTGTCGCAGCTGACTCCCGTGGAGCAGCGCGGACATAACCTGTTCTACCCCATACCTTACGACAAGCACTGCAAGATAACATACTGTTCATACAACCTTAATCCCGACGGAGACATGCATGTCATCAGCGATGAATGCATCTACTACAACGTAGAATACCGTACGTATGCCCCCGGAACGGTGGTGGAATCATATTCGGATAAGGCTGCGGCTAAATATGCTGATAAAGCAAAGGCCGTAGCTGGCGCCCTCAGCCATCTACAAACGGTATCATTCTCATCGGAAAGCAAGCTTGACTGCACGCTTGACCCCGGAGCGGATTTTGAGGTGAAACTTGAAGGCCCGGCGGCTATCCGTGAAATTGCCATGAAGCTGGAGGCCGGGGATGTGAACCAGGCTCTGAGATCAACGGTCCTCGAGATTTCCTTTGACGGAATCAGCACCGTTTTTATCCCCATAGGAGAATTCTTTGGAATTGGTTATATGCCTCTTTACACCAATATGTGGTACGTGGACGCCAACGCCAGGAATGCCATGACTGCCCGTTGGGTTATGCCGTTTAGCCGTGAGGCAAACGTCAGAATCATCAACTACGGTAATCAGAAGGTGAGCCTCAGCAGTGCGCATGTTGGGTATTCAAGTTGGAATTTTGACAACCGGTCCATGTATTTCCACGCAATTTGGAAGATGTATCCACGGCTTAATACCCGCATGGATCCCGTCACGGGCAAGTCCTGTGAGCATTACGACCTAAACTTTGTTACGCTGGAAGGAAAAGGAGTATATATGGGAGATTCCATGAGTATCTTCGACACCTCTTCCGGATGGTGGGGAGAAGGAGATGAAAAGATCTATATAGATGACGATACCTTCCCCTCCATTTTCGGCACCGGAACCGAAGATTATTACGGCTATGCATGGTGCCATCCCAACACAATAGTGGATCATCCCTTTACCTCACAGCCATCAGGACTTGGCAATCTTTCCCCCGGATACACCTTTGATTCACGGCATCGCTGCCTGGACCGCATCGCTTTCACCACAAAGCTTGTCTTTGATATGGAAATGTGGCACTGGAATCACTCCACCATGGATTTGGGGATATCCAATTATTTCTATATGCTTCCCGGCGGTAAAGTCATGAACCAGCGAGATTTATCTAATGTCAGCGCAAAGACAGTCCTGTCTCCTATTGAATTCGTTGATATGACAGAAGATAAAATGGACATAGAAGCAGAATACATGACCCTAGAGAAGATTACAGGCGGCAACTATGAAACCCAGAGTGCGTTCGCTGAGCATTGGAGTAATGGCGCTCAGGTTTTCTGGAGTAATGCACCTGTTGGCTCGGAAATGACACTTTCCTTTGACAGCCCATACGAAGGGAGCTACAAGCTGAAGATGTTATATGCGTTCTCCTGGGATTACGGCATTTTTGACATCTGGTTCAACAACGGAAAGATAGAGACAAACCGGAACCTCTATGATGCCGATCTCCATACGGAATGGACCGACTACGGTGTGGTTCAGGTGTCACGTGGCAAGAATACAATAACTGTAAAGGCCATTACTCCTCATCCAGGTATTCCAAACTGCTTCTTCGGTTTGGACCGGGTGGTTCTGGAAAGGTAAAAAAAAGGCCGTGGATTCACGGCCCTTGTCATAATCAATCTTCTTCTTCTTCTGTTTTCTGAGTTATCCAGCCCAGATTCTGAACCAGATATCCTTTCTGGTTCTTATTGATTTCTGTCTGACTGATGGGGAAGAAATAATGCTTTGGCGCCTCAAATACGCGGTCTTCAATTTTGATTCTCTGATAGAAATCAGGATCCTGCAGATTGGTACCTGCGTATATATTCATGGAGTAAACTGGTTGGCACTCCGATTTCTCCGCGTCAAGCCAGCGGCGGACATCAAAGAAACGATGTGTCTCGAAGGCCAGCTCAATACGGCGCTCGTGCTTGATCCGGTCACGCATTTCCTCCTTTGAAAGACCGGAGGGAAGATTGGGAAGGCCCGCACGGTTACGGATGGCATTGATGGCGTCGTAGCACTCCTGGGTGGGGCCGCTGTACTCGTTGACTGCTTCGGCCAGGTTGAGGTAGATTTCTCCAAGACGGATATAAACCCACTGAAGAAGGGGAGTATACTTCCATGGAATGCGGTCAGGGGATACCAGTTTCTTCATAAGGTATCCGGTCTTGCAATAGTCGGAACCGGCATTATTCTTTCCATCCACGCCGGTGTACCAGAATTCCAGATAATGGGGGTCATTGGTGTTGTAGTTGGGGGCATTCCATTTCCATTTTGCGCCGTTGAAATTAATGGAAGCGTAGAACCTTGGCTCACGATTCACATACATGTTGCTCACGCCTGCGGGCCAGCGGTCCATGCCGGAATTATCGGCCGCAGCGGCAAATCCGGTTTCCGTATAGATGGCTTCGGGGTTGATAATGGGTTTGAGAACCTCGACATTGCTGCCGTTTATCATTATTTTTTCTTTGGTGTAGCCGGTGATGGGGTTGACACCCTCAGCGGTTTCATAGGCGTCTACCTGATTCTGGGTGGGGTTGAGAATGGAGTAGCAATTGAAGGAAATGGGGTCTGCGCAGTTGAGCCAGTGATCGTATGTGCCGATATTCTTTGCCCACAGGATTTCTTCGTTCCAGCATTCCGTGAAGATGCTCTGGTAGTTCTTGACGGGATTTGTGGGATACCTGTTGAAGAGTGAACGTCCGGCATCCTTACAAGCCGTGATGCAATCCCTGGCGGCATCGGCCGCTAGTTTCCATTTCTCCGGATCATAGGTTTGGCTGATGAGATTCTCTCCGGTGACAGGGTCTACCAGGTTGGCCTGCTGGGCATTTCCGTTGTAAAGCGGAGATGCAGCATAGAGAAGGATACGGGACATAAGGCCATAGGCAGAGAGCCTGGTTGCACGGCCGGTGTCGGAATCTACCCATTTGTCTATCTGGCCCTGGGTTCCCCGGACATCATACAGGAGATCTATAGCCCTCTGGCAGTCCTGGACCATAAAATCCACGCATTCTTCTACGGAAGACCGCCGGATGCTGAGAAGGTCTTCGGAAGGGTCATAGCAGTGGTCGGCAAGGATGATGGGACCGTGGGTCCTGAATGCAAGGAAATGGAAATATGCCCTGAGGAAATAGGCTTCGCCCTTCCAGTGGCGTATCTCCTCCTCTGATGCGGGGGAATTGTCAACTCTTTCCAGGAACATATTGGTCTTGCGCAGGGCCATGTAGGACTCTTCCCAGACCTGGGTCTTAGAAATTGTGGTGGGGTTCCAGGCACCGCTGTTGATGTTGTGGCCATATGCGCCGCCGAAGGCGCACTCCATCTCATCACATCCGGCCACGAAGGGATCTCTCCAAGCACCTCCGTCATCGGCCATATTGGCCTCCGTAGGTATCCATGAATAGATATGGGAGAGGAAATCCTTGGTGTATTCCCTGTTGGAGAATATGTCGTCAACAGTTAGGTTCTCTTCCGGGCTCTTGTCAAGAAAATCTTCGCAGGCACACGTTGCCAACGTTGCCATCAGTATTGCAGAAAGGATATATATTTTACGCATGATACTCTGTTTTTAAAGTTTAGAATCCAAGCTGCACTCCTATGGTCAGTGCTCTCTGTGTAGGGTAGGCGGCTACGCCTAAATGACCGAATTCGGGATCTATGATTTTGATTTTGTCAATGCAGAAGATGTTATTTCCATTAATGAAAATGCGCAGGCTCTCAGCGCGGATCTTACTGCAGACCTTCTTGCTGAAATTGTAGCCTAATTCAGCTGTCTTGAGTTTCAGGTATGATGCGTCGCGCATATACAAGGTGTTGACCGTAAAGTTGTTCGTGGTCTTGTTGGAATGCGCCACAGGATATTTCGCATTGGTGTTGTCGGCTCCTGGAATGAAGCGGTTGTCGAAATACTCGTGGTAAATGTTATAAGAAGGATAGGCAAGGGAGAACGGCCACATTCCCGTGCTGTCAAGCAATATGTTGGTATTGCCGGCACCCGTGAAGTTGAGGGTAAGGTCAAATCCCTTGTAGGCGAACGTCATGCCAAATCCGTACATGATCTCCGGGATACGTCCAAGGCCGATGAAGCTGTAGTCATATGCGTTGATGACGTTGTCGCCGTTTAGGTCGGCATACCTGATATCACCTACGCCGTAGCTGTCGTCAAGTTCCTGCTTGGGGGCATTGTCAACTTCTTCCTGGGTTTGGAAAAGGCCGATGGCGGTAAGACCGTAAATCATGCCGGTAGAGCGCCCGCGGGTGTCCTGATAAGACCAGGTATGGTATGCGGTGTCGTCCTCCAGGACCTTGTTGCGGGCGAAGGTCATATTTGCGCGCAGGTTGTAATAGAAACCGCCGGCGGTGGTGTTTGAGAACTCGATGTTGGCATCGAATCCACGGTTTTCCATGATGCCGATATTCGCCCAAGGGGTATCGCCCCACTGTGCGCCAAGGATATTGGGAATCTGGGCTCTCTTGATGAGGATGTTGTCACGATACTCATAGAAGTAGTCGGCGCTCAGTTTGAGCTTGCCCTTGAACATTTCAAGGTCAAACCCTACATCGGCCTTGCGGGAAACCTCCCATGTGGCTTTGGGAGAACCCATTGAAAGCTCTGCCGTTCCTCCGGTTGGTGTCTGGCTGTTGCCAAGGAGATACGGGTTGGCGTGCATGTTGACCGTTGACATGTAGTAGAAGCGCTCTGCGGAATTGGCGTCATTGCCCACAAGACCGTAGGACCCCCTGATTTTCAAGTGATTGATAGGGTTGTTTGCGCCCCAGAATTTCTCTCTTGAGGGCACCCAGCCGGCAGAGATGGCCGGGAAGAAACCGTAACGCAGGCCTTTTGCGAAGTTCTCCGAACCATTGTATCCGCAGTTGAACTCTATCAGGTATCTCATGTCATATGAATAGTTGAGACGTCCTGCGAATCCCTGACGGCGGTAAGGGAGACGCGCGGTAGAGTTACCGGCGGTAAGATCCACGTAATCACGGCGGTTGAACATGGCAAGCGCGCCTACGGAATGCTTGTTGAAGGTCCTGTTGTAATTAAGCCTTACGTCGTAGTAGATAGCCCTGTTTGAAACCTGGGAGAAACTGAATGACATGGGCTGCTCCTCGAAGATGATATTGTATTTTCCTTCTCCGGTGACAGTGTCATAACCCAGGAACTGTTTGGTGTCCGGCACCTTGCGGCGGAAGGCCTCATTATAATTATAATAGTCAAATGACAAGTTTGCATTGAGGGACAGGCCGGAAGTTATGAGCCTGCTGAGATCCCAGTTGAGGCTGGCGTTTGCCTGGGTGGTGACGCGGAATTGATCGGCATAACCATTGTTGGTGGCAAGGCTCCAGGGAGACCTTTGTTCATAGGAGGTGGCGCGTCCTCCGAGTGAGCCGTCAGGGTTTACGACGGGATATGCAAGGGGGGATGTGATCTTCAGTGAATTGAAGATGTCTCCTGCGGGGGTTCCGGGATAGATTCTGTGCTCCATTATCTGGGAAAGACCCAGGGCAAGGGAGATGTCCCTTGTTACGTTGATATCCACGTTGGAGCGGAAGAAGTATCGCTGGGAAAGGGAGTTTGTCCTGTAGTTGTATTGAGGGTCTTCCTTGAGCAGGCCGTCCTGTGATGAGAATCCGAAGTTCACATAGTATCTTACAACTTCATTACCTCCGGAGACGGAGAGGTTGTTCATGGTCTGGAACGCATTCTTTTTCAGAATCATATTTGTCCAGTCATTGTTTGGATACATGTATGGGTCTGAGCCGTCACGGAAAGACTCTATTTCTTCGTCTGACCACGGAATGATGTTGCCGTCCGTGGCGCAGGCCTCGTTCATGAGGGTGGCAAAATCTCCGGCATTGATGAAATTGTCAAATCTGAGTCCGTGAAGGTTGGTAGCCTCAAGCCTAAGTGTGATCTTGGGCTTACCCATGCTTCCTTTCCTTGTGTTGATAAGGATAACGCCGTTAGCACCGCGCATACCATATACAGCCGTTGCAGAGGCGTCCTTGAGGACGGAGAAAGATTCAATGTCGCTTGCATCCACAAGATTGATGTCTCGCTGGACACCATCTACAAGAACAAGGGGCGAGGCGGAAAGCCAGGTTCCAAGACCGCGGATAAGAAGCGTGGCGCCGTCATATCCGGGTTCTCCGCTTGTCTGGCGGGAGACTAGTCCTGGGACAACGCCGCCCAGGGCGTTGGAAAGATTGGGCGTTGCCTGATGTCTGAGCTCTTTTGCGTCCACCGTGGTAAGGGCTCCGGTGATTGTAGCCTTCTTCTGCGTTCCATAGCCGATTACTACAGCGTCTTCAAGGGAAGCGGTATCCTCTTCAAGAAAGATGTCTATGACTTTGCGCTTGGAGACCTTGATCACCTGCTCCTTGAAGCCGATGGAAGATGTGACTATCTCACATTCCTCGTTGTTCACACCAAGGACGAAATAACCGAAGGCGTCGGTTATGGTTCCGATGTTGGTAGCTTTCTGCATAACCGCCACACCTTCAAGCGGTTCCTTGCTTACGGCGTCATAGACATGTCCTGTGACCGTTACCGTTTTTCTGCTGGAGTTCTGGGCGACGAGCGACAGACAGCAGGCAAAAGTCAACAGTACTGATGTAATCGTCTTAAAACTTTTCATACTAACAAGTGTTTGTAATTCATGCCGATAAGAATTTCAACAAAGATATATAAACGTTTTAGCAAAAGCAAAGAAAAAATTTTTATTTGTTAGTTTTTATATCGAAAAACAATAAAAACCCATCGTTTTAAGGATTCTTGGAGGCGTTTTTTAAAGCTTTGGAAACCGCAATTTGTCAGAAAAAATAAATAATGTGCATAAAAGTTTTGCTAAAATGATTTTGCAGTCTGATTTTGATTCTATATCTTTGTGGAAAATTGGAATACTGTTAACGTGATACTGAAACAAGAAAATCAATCAAATACTCATTATTTCTAACACTTACAAAAATGAAAACAAGAACACTTTTCATCCTAGCGGCGATCGCCATCCCGCTGGTCTCTTGTCAAAAGCCGGCAAACGACAATACTCCTGCCACGCCGGATTATCAGGAGATTACCTTCAATGTGAAGGCTGCATCAGTTGATGGCCTGGATCTGGGCTTCAGCGCAGGTGAGTCCATCTCCATCTTTGATGGTAAGGCCAATCAGAAGTTCACGGCAACTTCCGCCACAGCTATCAAGGGAACGGCCAATGCAAAAGCAGAGGCATACGCGGCTCTTTATCCTTACAACGCAGAATACAAGCGCACATCCGGTAAAGTGTCCGTAACAATTCCTTCCGCCCAGAGTCCTGACGCCGGAAAGATTGCAGCTAACGCCAACTTCCAGGTTGCATATGCCGCTTCTGCAACGGAAGAACTGAAATTCTCCTTTATGCCGGCAATTCTGAAGATGAACATTGCTGCAGATAAGAAAATCGTTTCTGTAACTATCTTTGCCGACGGTAACGAGTCCCTTACCGGTACCTGCAACCTTGAACTTGCCGCCACTCCCAAATGCGAGAAAGTGGGTGAAGGTGCAAATAAGGTCACAATTACCGGCACCGACATCAAGGGCGTTAATTATGCTGCCGTATTACCTGGAAACGTTTCCAGTTATACTGTTTCCTTAACTGCTGCGGATGACTATCATGCCGATGTAAAGGTTTCCGGTGCCGAGCTTAAGAGCGGTGCCATTACAGACCTCGGTACATTCAGCTCATTTAACTGGGTCGAGCCCGTCAACCCCAATCCTACAAACGTTGTTGGTGCTGTCATCATGAAGGCTTCTTTCGAGACCGCCGACTTCAACCTTATCGGAGATGGTGGATTTGAGGATTACCCCAGAGACGGATGGAAGTGGGAAAATTCCAATCACAATGAATCCCTTATCGATGGACATAATTCCCCGAAGGCTCTCCGTATGGAAAGGACCAGCCCGGATGGTATGACAAACCTTCGGCAGGCTGTCGTCTATAGGGAAACTACGGAGATTGGCGCTGGCTGGTGGGTTATTGAATTCGACGCCCGTGTATCAAAAGACAGCAATAAAGATTTCTATTCCGGATTCTCCTTCAATGACGATTTAGGTTTCTGGTTCAGGGAAGTTACCGGAGGCGTAAAGGCTCCTTCACCGGAAGATGTCAAGGAGAACGGAGAATGGTTCTTCAATGATGAACAGTGGCATCACTACGTATTTGATGATACCAACTATCCTACCCAGGCATGGGGCTTCGTTCACCTCGGCA
Source organism: Bacteroidales bacterium (assembly GCA_016286385.1). Lineage (GTDB taxonomy): Bacteria > Bacteroidota > Bacteroidia > Bacteroidales > UBA932 > Cryptobacteroides. The sequence continues at coordinate 29,396 of JAEESO010000012.1, forward strand.
TGTGGGGAGATCCCAATGTCAATCCCTGCTGGTCTGAATATGACAACGTGGTGGTTTATCCCAAGGAGCTCGATATCCGTGGTATCTCAACGGCTCCCAAGGAAGCAAAGATCCTTGGATCAATTACCAATGCAACCTATGATCAGGTTGACGGCCTTGGCAAGATTGTGGCCTGGATGGATACTGACAATAAGGTCAAACTCGCGTTCTCAGATGTTGTCATAAACGGAACCCTTATTCCTACAGCTGTGGCAGAGACTGAGTCCACGGATCCCTCATCAATCCAGATCAGCAAGTTCTACAAGAGCGAAGGTGCCATTTCTGAGATCCTCCCTGTAGAGGAAGGTGAAATAGCCGTAGTCCCTGATGACGTCTTTGTCATGGATGGAAAGACATACATGCACTATTACGGTATGACTGATTTCGATCCCAACTTCACGCTCAACTGGAAAACTGACAAATCGGGCTTCGTAGTTTCCGAAGACAATGGCAAAACCTGGGAAGCTGCTGCTAAAACCTGGGCAGCAAGTGCCTGGGCAGCCAATAATGACGGAAAATTCTCCAACGCCGCATTCGTAAACCGTGATGGTTATACCTATATGATTGGTTCACATGCAGGACGTGACAACTGGCTGTGGGGTAAATCTTATGCCGCCCGTGTTGCAGATGGCAAGGATGTCACAGACCCCGATGCCTATGACTATTTCAAGAACCCCGGCTGGACAGACGGTGGTGGAGAAGGGGCAATCAGGTTCAACCAGCATCTCCTTATGGGAGACCGCGGAACCTATGACCTTATCTGGAATCCCAAGTTTGAGGTATACCAGCTGTTCTATCGTGCCGATGCCGCTGAGGGAATCGTTTATCGTGATTCCAAGGGTCCCGATGCAGATGGTAAGTGGAACTGGTCCGGCGCCAAACTCCTCACCAAGGATGAAGATACCGGTGTTCTCGGAAGCATCTCGGTACTTAAGGTTGAAGAAGATGGGTCTGTAATCTTTGTGGGCTCAATCCTCTAGAAACTATCAGGAAAGTTGCGCAGGCGCATTCGCGCGTCTGCGCAACTTTTTTATATTTATGCTTCGTACTGTTCGTAAAATACTGACAGTTTTATTATCGGTTCTTGCGGCGCTATCATGTGTCAGGAAAGATGAATTGGACAGTGGTCGCAATCCTTCTGCAAGACCATATAATTATACAAAACTGATTGACGCGGTCCAAGGCGGACTCTGGTATGAGAAAGCCGAAGACTTCGGTGATTACCTTGCTGTTTTCTTCGAGGACGGGACAGTTGTAAATATCCCCTACGACGAAGTAAAGACCATTGACGGAAACATTTTCGATGAGCCTAAGATTACCCGGGATAAAAACAGCCGGACATGGCTCAATAACCTTGTAAGGACAGGCCTGTATTTTGAGACTGCGGAGGATTCTGAATCATATCCTATCTGTATCTGGTATAATAAGGATTGTATCAAAATCTATCTCTGCAACGGTTCTGTAATAACCCGCGGCGGCAACCCTAAAGAGGTTTTCAAGTCCTTCTCCATCCTTTCATCCGACAACAGAAACCTTTCAAAGGATATTATATGTACCATTGCAAATGAGGAAATCAAGGGTACACGGCCGCAATTCTTTGACAATCTTCTTTTCCGCCCTCGTTTTGAGATAAGCGCCAGCAGTGTTTCGGTAAATGGAGAGCTGCAGATCAGCGGAGAGTCTGTTCAGGATTTTTCCCAGCCTGTAGTTTATGACGTTGAGCTGTTTGACGGTACTTCCGTGTCTTATACCGTCACGCTGGAATGCTATGGGAAATTCCCTTCCGTTTATATCACTACGGATAATAATCGGCCCGTAAATGATAAGGTGAATTACATCCCCGGATCAATCAGGGTGGAAGATCCGCTCAGGGAGCACTCTGACATAACTTGTTTTCAATCACGGATGAAAATCAGGGGAAGGGGTAACTCTACCTGGTCCTATTTCCCCAAAAAACCATATCGCATCAAACTTGATGAAAAGTCAGAAGTACTTGGCCTCAAGTCTGACAAAGACTGGATAGTCCTTGCCAATTACAATGACAAATCTCTTCTGCGCAATGCCGTTGCCTTTGAACTCTCCCGAATATGCGGTTTTTCGTGGACTCCAAGCTTCTATCCGGTAGAACTGTATTTCAATAATCTGTATTTGGGGGTATACGATTTTGGGGAACACAAGGAAGTTGGCAAGAGTAAAGTGAATATAAACCCGGACGCCGGGGACGTGTATCTTGAGCTTGAGTGCTATCCCGATGAGCCGTACAATTTCTGGACATCAATGTCCGTACCTCTCACATATAAGGACCCTGACACCCCCAGCACGGAAGTGCGCATGGAGGTTGAGGGTTTCTTCCAGGCTTTTGAAACGGCTCTGCAGTCGGACTATTTTGCCGATCCATACCGTGGATATGCCGCTTACATTGACATAAAGTCCTTCGTGGACAACTATATAATTCAGGAACTCACCAAAAACTATGACGGAAATCTCCATAAAAGTACGTTCTTCTCCAAAAAGAAGGGAGGAAAACTGGAGTTCTGTCATGTGTGGGATTTCGACCTTTCCATGGGCAACTGCAGCTTCTTTGGAAACATCCCCGGCGGAAACGGTCCGGAAGGTTTTTATGTAAAGGACTACGGTTTCCAGGGGTATGGCTGGGGATGGTATTACCGTCTTTTCCAGGACCCCAATTTCCGCAAAAAGGTAAAGGATCGCTGGAACGAGCTAAAGCCCCAGTTGCAGACAATACCGGCTTTCATTGATGAAAAAGTCGCCTACCTTGATGAGGTTTCATACAATAATTTCAGGAGGTGGAATATTCTGGGAACCAATGTTTGGTCACAGGTGGTTGTCACGGGCTCATATGAGGGGGAAATAGCTTATTTGAAAGACTTTTACACAAAACGCCTGAAATGGCTTGACAAGGAAATAAATAAATGGTGAACTAACATAACGGCATCATATGAAGAAACTACTCTCCTCCCTGCTGATTCTCTGTGTCTCTACATCGTTGATATCGGCACACAATTACAACGGGTCATACACCGGTCATGAGCTTGATCATATCGCTTTCCCTGTCGGGGGAATCGGCACAGGAATGTTTTGCTTCGAAGGAACCGGAGCCATATCAAACATGTCGCTCCGCCATTATCCTCAGCTTTTCCATGAGCCGTGCACCTTTGCGGCCATTTGCGTGAAAGGGCTTGAGAACGGCACCAAAGTCCTTGAGGCCAACGTCCCGGACTATAAGAAATTCGGCCGATTGGAGGGTGGTATGGGAGTTGGTGGTACCACCTGGGGGCTCCCGCGTTTTGACAATGGAATATTCATCCCTCATTTCCCCTTTGCAACTCTCGAGCTCTGGGATAAGGATCTTCCGCTTAAGGTCTCAATAACTGTCTGGAATCCTTTCATTCCAAACGATGAGGATGAATCAGGACTCCCTGTGGCGGGATTTGAGTACACTTTCACCAATAGTTCAAGCAAGCCCGTAGAGGCTGTGTTCTCTTTCAATACAAGAAACTTTGTCTTTACATCGCATGAGGCTCTTTCCTGCGTTGAGGAGATGAAAAACGGGTTTGTCCTGCGTCAGGATCCTACCCCCAGGAATCCCGAGTGGGAAGGGCGCTTTGCCATCTACACAGACGATGATTCCACAGAATGTGACTACTGCTGGTTCCGCGGCGGATGGTTTGATCCCCTCACAATGGCCTGGAACAAGGCGGCAAGCGGAGAAATAGTCCCCAATGGAACAGGAGACGGCGCACCTGGAGGTTCCCTCTATGTGCCACTTAGCCTTAAGCCCGGTGAGAGCAAGACAGTCAAGCTCCGTATGGCCTGGTATTTCCCTACCTCATTCCATCGTATCGGCCCAGAGCCCAATTGCCCCGAGGATTATGGCTCCTGCTACAATCCCGACAATTTCAAGGATCTTCCGGAGCGCTATGAGCCCTATTACAGCCGCCGTTTCAAAAATCTGGAAGAAGTGACTGAATACTGGGACGCCAACTATGACAGGCTGAAAGATGCAAGCCAGAAGTTCTCGGAGACATTCTTTGACAGTACCCTGCCAGCGGAAGTCCTTGAGGCTGTAAGTGCCAATCTTACCATACTTAAATCCACCACTGTCATGCGTCAGCACGACGGCAAATACTGGGTTTGGGAAGGCAGTGGAGACAACTGGGGCAGTTGCCACGGCTCCTGTGAGCATGTGTGGAACTATGCTCAGGCCGTGCCCCATCTCTTCCCCCGTCTGGAGCGTTCCCTCAGAGAGACAGAGTATTATATTGACCAGAACACGGAAGGTCATCAGGCATTCCGCGCCAATCTTCCTATCCGCCCCCTGCGCCATGACTTCCATGCTGCCTCTGACGGCCAGCTGGGCGGTATAATAAAGGCTTACCGCGAGTGGCGCATCAGCGGAGACAATAAGTGGATTGCCGATATGTTTCCCCAGATCAGGCAGAGTATGGATTATTGTATCCGTACCTGGGATCCACGTCATGTGGGTGCTCTGGAGGAGCCTCATCACAATACTTACGACATTGAGTTCTGGGGGCCGGACGGAATGTGTACCAGCATATACACATCTGCGCTCAATTGCTTTGTAAAGATGGCAAAAGACCTCAAGGCTCTTAAGAAGAAGGAGATCAACTTCTATGAAGAGCTCCTTGAAAAGAGTGTCAGATTCATGGAAACAGAGCTGTGGAACGGAGAATACTTCTACCAGCAGGTAAGGTGGGAGGGCCTGAATGCCCCCTCGCCGATGGAAGTCCAGTCTTTCCAGAGCACATACAGCCCCGAGGCCCAGAAGATACTCCTTGAAGAAGGTCCCAAATACCAATATGGAAAGGGATGTATCTCTGACGGCGTCCTTGGATGTTTCCTGACAACTTTCGCGGGTCTTGAAGAACCTCTTGACCATGAAAAAGTCAGAAGTCATCTCCTATCCGTTTACAAATACAATCTCAAGCACGACTTACGTGACCACTCCAACCCTCAACGTCCGGGTTATGCGCTAGGAAATGAAGGAGGACTCCTTCTATGTTCCTGGCCGTATGGAGATAAACCCAACCTTCCCTTCGTTTACAGTGACGAGGTCTGGACCGGCATTGAATATCAGGTGGCGGCTCATCTCATAGCGGAAGGATGTGTGGAAGAAGGGCTTGATATCGTCCGCACCTGCCGAAACCGTTATGACGGAACCCTGCGCAATCCTTTCAATGAATATGAATGCGGATCATGGTATGGACGCGCCCTTTCAAGTTATGCACTTCTGGAAGCCCTTACCGGAGCAAGATATGATGCCGTAGAGAAGACCCTCCATATCAACTCCAAGGTTGGAGACAACTTCCGGTCCTTCCTTTCCACCGCAACCGGTTACGGAACCGTGGGTCTCAAAGACGGTATTCCATTTATTGAAACTGTAAGCGGAAACATTGAAGTTAAACAGTTCATAATCAACGGAAAAAATTATAAAAACCAGTCGGCCAAACGGCGTTAGACCGTGCCTGGAGTACTCTGTTGTGCCGTTTTCCCTAATTTTTTGTAATTTTGCATCATGATTAGGAAGAATAATGTGTCTTTGAAGGATGTCGCCGCTGCTGCCGGCGTTTCAACATCCCTCGTGTCCTTTGTATTAAACGGGAAGCAACAGCAGTATCGTGTCAATAAGGATGTCGCGGAAAAAGTAAAGAGAATTGCCAAAGAGCTTAACTATAAGCCCAACGGACTGGCAAAAAGCTTGCGTGACGGATCATCAAAGACCATAGGGGTTATTGTCTCCGATATTTCCAATCAGTTCTTTGCGGATATAGCCCGTCATATTGAATCCGCAACTGAGGAGAAGGGATACATGGCTCTTTTCGCCAGTTCCGACGAAAATGCCCAGACCATGGAAAAGCAGGTGGAGAGGATGCTGGCCAAGGAAGTGGACGGACTTATCCTTGTTCCCTGCAACGGCTCAAGGAACACAATAGAGTGTCTCTCGGAAAGGAACGTTCCCTTTGTCCTTCTGGACCGTTATATACCGGACCTGAAATCCAACTATGTCACTCTGGATAATGTCAAGGCTGGATATGATGCCACCATGCACCTCATCCAGCAGGGTTATTCCCAGATAGCCATGGTAGGTTACAAGGGAGAACTCGTGAACATTGCCGGCCGTGAGGAAGGATACCGTCAGGCTATGCGCGATGCCGGCCGTGAGGATTTCATCTCTATCCACAATGTCCCCATGGAAGATACTGCCCGCTATTGCCGCAAAGAGGTGCGCAGCATTGTGGAAGGCGGGGCCGATGCCCTCCTTTGTGCCACTAATGCCATCACTATCCAGTGCCTCAGGCATATAAAGGACAGCGATATACGTATCCCCGACGACCTCGCCCTGGTGGGCTTTGACGGAGGCAGCGTTTTTGATTTCTTCTATGCTCCGCTTACTTATTTTGAACAGCCCCTTGAAACAATGGCCCGCAAGAGCGTGGACGTTCTGGTAGAGATGCTGGAGTCAGGTCAGGGCATGATGCAGCAGATAGAAGTTGCCGGCAAACTGATTGTCCGGGAATCATCGGCCAGGAAGAAACAAAACAAATAATAAATGAGAATCAGATATCTGCTCTGTTTGATAGCGGCTTTCTGTGCGTTATCCGCTATGGAAACTGCGCCTCTACAGGGACGTTCCACTCTGCGAAGAAGACCCTAACCTTCTGGAAGTGGAGGAATTCAATGTGGGCGCACAGGATGAACTCCCCGTCCACCTTGCTTCCGGTGGCGGCTGCGCCATGATATTGACCCCGGAGGAATAAAATCTGCAAATTAATAACTGAATACAATATGCTGAAACGTGTACTTTTTATTCTGATGGCGCTTTTACCATTAAGCCTCTTTGCCCAGCAGAATATCGGCCATAAGACAGAGACTGTGCGGTCTCCGGAAGTGAACCCTGACGGCTCCGTCACTTTCCGCCTTTATGCCCCCAAGGCTCATAATGTGACCGTGATAGGGGACTGGATTAACGGAATATCACCCCTTACGGAAGGGGAAGGCGGCGTGTGGGAATACACTACGGCGCCGCTTCCCTCGGAGCTCTATACCTATCGGTTCTATGTAGACGGGCTTATCGGCCTTGATCCCGGAAATCCCTTTACCCTGAGGGATGTTGGAACAACGTTCAGCTATTTTTATGTGGACGGGGATAAGGCTTCATACTATGAGGTTCAGGACGTCCCTCACGGCAATGTGGAGCAGATCTGGTACCGGTCCGGCGCCACCGGGAAGGACCGCCGTCTAAGCGTTTATCTTCCTGCGGCCTATGACGGCAAGAAGAAGTTCCAGGTGCTGTATTTACTTCATGGAAGTGGCGGGGATGAGAACGCCTGGCTGGAGCTTGGAAAGACAGCCCGCATCATGGATAATCTCATCGCAAGGGGAGAGGCCGTCCCTATGATTGTGGTTATGCCTAACGGAAATATCGGCGCGCAGGCCGCTCCTGGTGAGACTCCTGACAACCTCGCCTTCCGTCCCGTTATGTCAAATCAGATTCCAAGTAACTACAAGAATGGCACGTACGAGGCCTCATTCGGGGAAATAGTCTCCTTTATTGATGGCCGATATAAAACTGTGCGTAACCGTCAGTCAAGGGCCGTAGCAGGCCTTTCCATGGGCGGATTCCACTCACTGTACATATCCCTGAACCACCCGGACCTCTTCTCCTGGACCGGCCTTTTCTCTGCCGGCCTGGTGCCTCAGTTCACATCGGAACTTGATGTCTATTCTGGCCGTGAGGCAAAGCTCAGGGCCTATCAGAAGAAAGGATGTAACCTCTTCTGGATAGCAATCGGCAAGGAAGATTTCCTCTATGATGTGAATAGGGATTTCCGCGCGGAACTAGATGCCCTTGGCTTCCCCTACGAGTACCACGAATCCTCCCGCGGCCACCTCTGGTGCAACTGGCGCCAGTACCTCCTGCTGTTTGTGCCAAGGTTGTTCAGGTAGCCTTGTAATCTTTTGGTGAAACCCCGAACTGGGCATGGAAGCAGCGTGAGAAGTATGACAGGGAATTGAATCCTACCATGCTTGCAACGTCTGCTATAGGCCAGGACTTTTCTGCAATAAGCTTTGCCGCCTTGTTAAGGCGGTATTGCTTTATATAGTCGTTCACGGGGATATCGGTTATCACCCTCATCTTCCTGTAAAGGGTGGACCTGCTCATATGTAGTTCGTCCACAAGGGTGTTCACGTTAAATGACGGATTGCTGAGATTCTCTTCCATCAAATTCTTAACGCGGTCCATGAATTTGAGATTCTCAGGAGTTGCGGCGGCACGGCGGCGTTCCAGTTCCCTCTCGACGGCTTCCTGATTGAACTTACGGATCTTGCTTGCAACAAAGCGCCCTAAGAGATATAGGAGGAACAGGATTATAATCACTTCTCCTATTATGGCGGGAGCCCTCCTATACCACGGGGGCATAATCCTGATGTCAAGGCCTTTTACGGGGTCCCCGGGTGCGGCATTAAGAGGATTGGCGCGAACTTCCAGCCTATAACGTCCTGAGGGCAGGTTTGAAAAGCTGATAAGATGGCTTTGCTCTATGTCTATCCAGTCCTTATCCTGCCCCAGGAGCCTGTACTGATATGATTTTATGCCGATAGAAGAGTAATCAAGGTCTGCGAAACCTATGCTGAACATCTTCTGGTCCGGACGCAGGACGATGGCGTCCTTTGGCCATCGTTTTACCTCGGAATTATAGATGTTAAAGCGACTGAAGACAATTTTGGACGGCCTTGGAGGATAATTGAATGATTCAGGCCGGAAGCTCACGAAGCCCTTTACGCCGCCAAAATACAGAGTCCCGTCGGGGGCCTTCATCCCGGATTTGAAATTGAACTGGTCTCCGGTAAGACCGCTCCGGTGGTCGAAGCGAATCACCCTGTCACGATTTGGTGTGAGGTGGAAGAGTCCGTGGTTGGTACTTCCCCATATCCCTCCGGAATTGTCTTCCAGGAGCATGTATATCATATTGTTGGGAAGCCCGTCTTCCTCTGTCCACCTTCTTTCAGACTCTCCAGTTTTATGGTTATAATAGATGATTCCGGAGTCCTCCGTCCCCAGCCATATGTCGTGCGCGGAATCCTCTAGCATGCAGCTTATATATGGATCCATATCGCCCAGGCTAAGCCAAATCCCCGTTTCCGGATCCAGGCGGAATACTCCCTGGCCCATAGTGGCAAACCAGAGCCGGCCGTAGAAGTCCTGAAGGATGTCATTGACGTGACTGTAGATCAGATCTTCTGCTACCCTGTAAAACCGGTCTGCTGAGGCGTTGTACTGAAAGAGCCCTCTTTCCGTTCCTATCCAGATGGTCCCAGAAAGGTCTTTGAAGATAGAGTAGGCGCTGTTTCCTCCGGGACCGCCACCTTCAGAGTCAAGGCTGTATTTCCGGTAATTCCTGCCGTTTTGGCTTAGTACAAAGAGCCCCTGCCCGTAAGACCCCACCCATAGTTTATTGTCAATTATCTTAAGTGCATGGATGTTTCCGGCGGGAAGGAAGCCTGATTCAAAACGGCCTTCATCGGGATAGAAACGGTGGAGTCCTGCGTCTTCCGTTCCTATCCAGATGCTTCCGTCACCGGCCAGACAGAATTCACTGATGTTCTTTCCGCGGAGCCTGTTCTCCCCGGGGACAGGGACGAACCTCTGGAAAAGGGATGAATAGGGGGAGTAATAGTTAACCCCGCCAAAGTAGGTGCCTATCCATACGCCGCCGTCAATATCTTCAGTGAGGCAGAATACTGCGTTGTCGGAAATTGGATTGGAAATATCGGCTGTGTGGACAAGTCTGGTGATGCCAGAGGGGTCACTGATATGGACTCCGTTTTCTGCACCCACCCACACGCGGCCGTCCGACGCCACAAGTATGTCGTGAACAAAGTTTACATCACCTGCCCCCATCCCGTCCACGTTTGTGAAGGATTTATTCCTAAGATGAAACTTCAGTACGCCGTAGTCAACTGAACCCACAAGGAGGGTCTCGTTATCCAAGGGCTTTACCTTTGTGAACATTTGTCCGGATTTGCCCTTGAACGGGTACTGCTTTATTTTATCAAGGTCTTTTCCCTGAAGTTCCAGGAGGCCTCCGGCGTATGAGGCTATCCATAGATTCCCGGCGCTGTCTGTCTGGAGGTCCCTTATGTTAATGCCACGTCCCTTCTCTCCCAGACTGATCTGACGGGAAGTGAAATCACGGCCGATCCTTATAAGACAGGTGTCGGCAATGGCAACATAGGCCTCTCCTTCCGGGCCGAATTCAATATCGCGCACAAGGCCATCTATGGGATTTCCGGAGATGTCTCTCAAGGGGACAAAACGGAATGTCTCGTTGGAAGGGTTGAAAATATGGAGGCCGACGATTGTTCCAACCCAGATGTTGCCATCCGGGTCTTTGTTAAGTGAACATACTGCGTCGTTGAAAAGCCCGGTTCCGTCTGTTTTCTTATAAACTTTGAAGGTGTTTCCGTCGTAACGGTTGAGCCCGTTCTGAGTCCCTATCCAGATATAGTCGTCCTGGTCCTGGATTACGCAGTATACCATATTTTGGGAGAGCCCGTCCTCTACTTGCAGGCTTCGTAGGGTGTAGGGCTGAGCCCACATCAGATCCCCGGTGAGGAAGGCCACCAGTGAAAGCATCCATATGGTAAATCTGTTCATTTTTGGCAAAGATAAGAAAAATGAAACAATTGTTAAAAAAATTGACACAATTGTGAATTCTGCTTGAAAAACTGTTTCATAACTTTGTGTTGAACTAACCGCATAAGCTATGCTTTGCCGCACATTATTCAGCACACTGGCAGCCACAGTAATGCTTGTGGCGTGCTCTTCTCCCGTCAAAATCGGCCTTATCTCTTCCGATGAAGGCCTTAGGTCAATGCTGGAAGAGCGGGGGTATGTATGCGAGGATATCACCCCCGGGTCACCCCTTGACGGCTATGACCTTGTATGGTGGAACCGTACGGATACAACGGCATTGACTCCTGATGAAATATCGGCCGGTCCTGCCTTTATCCGCTATATTGAAAAAGGTGGGAATGTGGTTCTGTCCATGGATGCTGTGCGTCTTGGTAATGCCTGGGGCCTTGAACCAAATCCCGTTGAGGAGAATTCATGGGCGGCGGAAGACTACGGTTTTGGACGCAAGGTTGGATACCATTCCTACCGCAGCCACCCTCTCTTTGATGGTATGCATGGCGGCGCTTATGTGTGGCATGGCCATCAGGACAATAAATGCAGGGTCCTTGGTTATTCCGGGGACAATGCCCCGCAGCGTGAAGGCACGCGTATAGTTGCCACGCTCTGGGAGCTTATTTTCTATCATCCTGATTACAAGGTTATCTGGGAGCAGAAAATAGGAAAGGGGCACCTCCTCTCCATAGGCTGTTTCCTCTACTATGGCCGTCCCAACTACAATACCAAGATCCTGGGCCGATTCACAGCTAATGTGGTGAACTGGCTCACAGGGGGTAAGACTCAGAGTCCTGAAAGATACTGGACATATGCACCCGCAGAGGTCCAGACAGGAAGTGAGATTCCTGTTTCAGGAGTATCTTCTGCCTCTCCCGCCCGCTGGGCTCTGGCCTCAGATGTAGATTCCCTTGTCTTTGCACCTTCTGCCCAGGAGATAGTTGTCCCGTCGCGCAGATGTATGACCGTCTGCGACGAGCGCGGCGGCATCAAGGAAATCTGGACCCATCCCATCATGTCCCTTAAGGAACTGGGCGTCTCAGTAGCTTCCGGAGGAAGTATCTATCCGTTGAGGGATCCCGTCAGCGTGACTCTGAGGGCGGGAAGTATCTCCAGGTATTTCAATGCAGGCCCGGTAAGCCTGACAGAGATCCTTACCACGGATCCTGAATCTCCTGCCGTGGTGGCGCACTATCAGTGGGAAGGGGAGGTTGACAGCCTTGTTGTCTCCTTCTCCTCCAACATGCGCTTCATGTGGCCGTATGATTCCGATGCCCTGGGATCCATCCATGGCGGATGGTCTGAGAATGCCGGACTATATGCTATTACCGCGGGCAACGGGGAGTTCGTTTCGCTTCTTGGCGCCAACCTTCCTGGGAAAGTCCTCACGGAGGGCCGCGCGGGGCAGCTGCTTCAGTTAAATGCATCCATATCTCTGGATGCCTACGGCCATCAGGCCTGCGATATCGTAATGGCAGCAGGCAGCGAAGGCATGAAGCCAGCACTGCAGGCATATAAGAAGGCCATGAAAGACCCCCGCGCCGTATACGGGAACAACACTGATTACTGGCAGAAATACCTTGAGAACACGGTAAGTGTGGTATCTCCGGATCCCGAATTCAACGAGGGTTACCGCTGGGCAACGGTATCGGCCGGCCAGTTCATCGCAGAGACCCCGGGAATTGGTTCCGCCCTTATGGCCGGATACGCCTCTTCGCTTCGCGGATGGGGAGGCGGCCACCGCGTGAGCGGCCGTCCCGGTTACGCCTGGTATTTTGGACGTGACTCTGAAATTGCCGGGTTCGCATATCTTGGAATGGGTGATTTTGAGGCTGTAAGGTCCACCTTGGAGGTGCTCTCAGACTTCCAGGGGGAGGACGGTCCCATCTTCCATGAACTCACCACCAGCGGCTCCGACCATTTTGACGCATCTGATGCCACACCTCTCTACGTTATTCTGATGGCCGATTACCTGAGGGCTACAGGAGACACCCGTTTTGTGAAGGAGCACATGCCCAACGTCTATAAGGCCATGGACTTCTGCTTCTCCACGGACACTGACGGAGACCACTTCATAGAGATCCGTCACGTGGGGCACGGCTGGCTGGAAGGAGGGGATTATTTTGCCGATAATACGGAATTCTACCTTTGCGGTATCTGGGCCAGGGCGCTTTCGGACGCCGCCTGGCTTGCCGCTATTTACGGGGAGGAGGAAAAATCCAAGGCCTGGGCAGAGGAATCAAGGGTTGTGACCAAGGAACTGGACCGCTATTGGAATCCAAAGGGCTATTATAATTATGGTATATATAATGACGGCTCTTTCACCACTTCCCTCCTTGCCCTGGAATCCTTCCCTATCTGGCTTGGCGTGACAGATCCAGAGAAGGCGGCACATACGGTACAGTGGTATTCCGGAGACAATTTCACCCAGCCCTGGGGTGTGCGTCAAACGGGAGACCCCCGCGACGAAGAGAATGTGGGTCCCTATGACGAGAGCAATATCTGGCCGCTTCTCACAGGCTCAGTGTCTTTGGCCGAATACTGCACCGGATTCAAGGATGCAGCCTATTACCATCTTATGGGTAACCTCAGGTGCTACAGCGGCTCCACTCACGGGCGCGTTCCGGAAGTCCTAAGGGGGAACGCCTACAGAAGCGGAGGTATCACGGCATTCCAGTGCTGGTCCGAAACAGGTGTGACAGGCCCCGTGATCCGCGGAATGCTTGGCTGGACCTGCAACGCCATAGACGGCACATGCACGCTTACCCCGCAGCTCCCCGATCACTGGAACAGCCTTAAGGTCCGCGGCCTCCGCATGGGCCAGGATCTGATTGGTTTTGATATGACTGCAGAGGGCGATACCCTCACCTTTGACTTCACCTCTACCGGCAAACCCAAGGAACTGACGTTCACTTATGCCGGAAAGACACAGATACTGACTTTGTACAATAACACTAAACTGGTAATAAACAAATGAAGCGTTTGATAATCATGGCACTATCGGCTGCTGCTCTCTTTTCCTGCGCTTCCCCCAAAACGGAGGAGGGGCTGTATCAGAACAATCGCTCACCGCTTGTCCAAAAACCGTATATGGAACTCCCGCTGGGCGCCGTAAAACCTGACCTCTGGCTCAGGGACCAGCTTCTCCGCCAGGCTTCCGGCATGACCGGCCACCTGGATCAGATTGTCCCAAATATCATGGGAGACCGTAATGGATGGCTTGGAGGAGACGGCGACAAATGGGAACGCGGACCCTACTGGATTGACGGCCTGGTGCCGCTGGCATACATCCTTGACGATCAAACCCTGAAGGATAAGGCACAGCGCTGGATAGAATGGACTCTTTCCAGCCAGCAGGAAAACGGTTTCTTCGGGCCCTCCGAAGATCTCCCCAACGTGGATGGCCTCCAAAGGGACCGTACGCATGACTGGTGGCCCCGCATAGTGGTGCTCAAGTTCCTCCAGCAGTATTACGATGCAACCGGAGACAGCAGAGTCATATCATTCATGACAAACTACTTCCGTTATCAGCTGGAAAGGCTCCCGGAAGAGCCTCTTGGACAGTGGAGCTACTGGGCGGTGGAGCGAGGCGCAGACAATATTATGGTTGTCTACTGGCTGTATAACATCACCGGAGACGCTTTCCTTCTGGACCTTGGAAAGCTTCTGGCCCAGCAGACCGCTCCTTGGAAAGACCGCCTTTCAGATCACAGCACCCTGTTCACGCGTTATGCCCTTCACTGCGTAAACCTTGCCCAGGGCTTCAAGGCCCCGGTCATAGAATATCAGGGCAATGGTGATAAATCATATGTAGACGCTGTCATTACCGGGTATGAAGACCTTATGAAGCAGCTTGGCTGGCCCAACGGGATGTATGGCTCCGACGAACTCCTCCATAGCGGTTCTCCCACCCAGGGATCAGAGTTCTGCTCGGCCGTTGAGCTTATGTTCTCACTTGAGCGCATGATAGAGATCACAGGCCGGACTGATCTGGCCGATTGGCTTGAGAAAGTGGCCTACAACGCCCTTCCCACCCAGGCTACAGATGCCTTTGACGCCCGTCAGTACTACCAGCAGCTCAATCAGGTGGAGGTGTCCCGCCGGATGCGTAACTTCATGACCAGCTACAACGGCACGGAAGGCACATTCGGCCCTCTCACCGGCTTCCCCTGCTGCACGGCCAATATGCATCAGGGCTGGCCTAAATTCGTGAGGGACCTCTGGTTTGCATCGGCCGATTCCGGCCTTGCGGCCATGTATTACGGCCCTTGTACCGTAACAGCAATGGTGGCCGGCGGCACGGAAGTTACCATTTCAGAATCCGGCGGCTATCCCTTCTCTGAGGCTGTCCAGTTCAAGATAGAGGCTCTTCCCGCCCCTACAGTTTTCCCGCTTCATCTTCGCGTTCCGGGCTGGTGTGAGACCGGCACAGTGAAGGTTAACGGCGTTGAGGTGGCATCGGCCGCGGGCGGAGAAACCCTGGTTGTGAACCGTGAATGGAGCCAGGATGACCAGATTGAACTTGTCCTTCCCCTTGAGATAAAGGTAACCCGCTGGTATGAGAATTCCGCAGCCATTGAACGCGGTCCCCTTGTGTTTGCCCTGAAGATGAAGGAGAACTGGACAAAGGTAGCCAACGACGGAAAGTTCGGAACCCGTTACGGAGACTGGTACTATGAGGTTCACAGCAAGGACGCCTGGAATTTTGCCCTTCTGAGGGAAGATGTGGAAGGAGATGCTCCCAAGCAGGCCTTCACTTTGGAAGAGATGCCAACGGACGCCTACCCCTGGAACGTGGAGAATGCTCCGCTTCAGATCAAGGCACGTGCGCGTATGATGAATGACTGGAAACCTTATGGCGGCTCTACCGGCCCGCTTCCTTACAGTGACCAGTATCAGGCCGATCTAGGCCCCGTGCAGGAGATAACCCTTATCCCTTATGGCTGCACAACCCTGAGGATTACCGAATTCCCTGTAACCTACTAGAAGAAGATGAAAAGAAGAATACTCATACTCCTCATTCTTGCATGCCCTTTCCTCATGAACGGGTCATGCACGCCAACAGAAGCGGTAAAGCCGGAGGATAAGACCCCCGAGGATCAGACGCCGGGTCCAGGTACAGATGTAACCGGGCCGGAAATAGCCCTGGTGGCTCCCGCAGACGGCTTTTCTTTGGAATTATGGTACAATGAGGACTATGCCTTTGAGTGGAAGCCTCTTGATGGCCAGAATTTCTACCGTCTGAATTTCAGCAGTACTGCCGATATGGCAAAGGTGTCTTCCATAGTTGTCAACGGCACGGAGGCCTCCGTGAGCTGGCGTGACCTTGACAAGGCCTTTAAGGAAATCGGCCTTGGGTCTGCGCAGACAGCGGATGTCTGGTGGAGCGTAGCTCCCTGGACGGAAGGGACGGCTTATACTCCCAAAGTGCGCCGCCTGAGAGTTACCACCCTCAAGGAAGACGGAGTTTCCGAGCCTGTGACGGACCCTGTAAAGGTTAAGGTTGCCGTAGTCTACGAGGACCCTGTTTACAACGATCCCTCCAATCCTTCAGACCCCCGCAACGGAAAGCGTATCCATGAGATTGAGCACTGGAACAACCCCTGGGCCCAGATGCAGGAGTATGCTGCGGCCTTTGAGGAAATCTCTCACGGCGCAGTGGATATAGAGATAGTGGAGGAGCATGATTCTGAACAGTTGTTCTGCTACACCGCCTCTACAGCAAGTTCCTCCAACCGGGAATACATGACTCCCGTGCTGCTCTACAAGCGCTACCTGGACCCCGATCCCGATAGCGGAAAGGCTCACATTGACATTGACGGAAAAACCCTGGAGTACGACTACGTGGCCATGATGGATGCCTTTGACCTTTCTGCCAAAGTAGAGGCAGGCACCATCAACGAGGTTTGGGTGTACAACCATCCCGCCTGTAAGATGAACGAGTCCCGCTTCATGGGTAAGGGAGGGTTCTGGTGCAATTCCATGCCCATAGACTATGGCGTTGGAAAGAACTACGCCCACAACAAGAAACTGGTGTGCGTGATGTTCTGCAACTATGAACGCACAGTGGACCTTGCCCTCCACAGCTTTGCCCACAGGACGGAGTCCATAATGAGCCAGCTGTACTATCAGAATTACAACACCAAGTCAAAGACCTGGCGTGACTACAACAAGTACGGCGTGTTCACATACGTGTATGAACGTGACTGGTTCAAAGGGACCACTCGTGACCTCAACAAGTTTGACATGTTCTTCTCCCATGGAAGCGCATATGAAAAGGTAGGGGAGAAGGGATATGCCCACATCGGTTGCTGCCATTCTCCCTGCAACACTGACATGAACTACGGGTACGAGGACACAGCCTCCATCTATTCCTTTGCCGACGAATGGGACAATTACCCCTACGTCCACGGCATAAAGGCCGATGCCCGCAAGGTCACATGCGCGGAATGGCAGCACCCCAAAGGCTACCAATACGGCTATATGAAGTGGTTCTACAGCCATGTCCCCCACTTCAAGGGCATCAACACCTTTGATGAAGGAGACCTTCACCTGAATAACTGGTGGCACTATCTTTTTGATTACTACGGCGCGCTGGACCTTGAGGCGCAGCTGAGAGCAGAAATAGGAAAGTAATACAGAGTCTATGAAAAGAATTCTTGCATACACTTTGATCCCTCTTGCGGTGCTTGCCTGTGCAGGCCCCCAGATCAACGTAGAAGAGGAAGTTGAGGAAGAGACCAAGACCTACAGCCTGGATCTTCAGAAACCGGAAAACTCCACTGTATGGGCATTGGAGGCGGATAAGACTTATACCTTCTCATGGCAGGCCGTCCCCGGTCAGACCAACTACAAACTTCTATTCAGCAAGAGCCAGGATTTGTCCAGCCCTTATACCGTGAGTATAAGGAAAACCTCTCAGGATCTGGATGGCAGGACCCTGGACGGTTATCTTCAGGAGCTTGGTATAGCATCTGAGGCTACGGCCGATATATGGTGGAGCGTGCTTCCCTACAAGGAGGTGGCACATACGGAGTATACCACTTTTACCCGTAAGCTCACCGTTACCCGTCTGGCCGAAGAAAAACCTGACTGGGGGCCCGTTGAGGATCCGCTGGTGGTAAAGGTGGCAGTGATCTATGAAGATCCATATTACACCAACATAAGTAATGCCTCGGACCCCTGGAACGGCAAGCGCATCCATGAGATATTCTCCTACAACGACCCTCATGCCCAGATGCTTGAATATGCCCGTGACTTCGAGGAGGTCTCCCACGGCGCAGTGGACATCCAGATAGTACACGAGTTCTCACTAAACGACCGCCTGTTCTCATATTATTCTGAAGGTGAGACAGAAACCTCAGAGAGAAGGTATGTCACCCCGGTTGAAATCTGCAACGACTTCATCAAGGACCATAAGAACATTGACGGAGTGGGCCTGGAGTACGACTATCCCGGTGTGCTGGATCATTTCGGCATTTCTGAAATGATAGATGCCGGTGAAGTGAACGAGGTCTGGATCTACAACCACCCTTCCTGCAAGATGAACGAGTCCCGCCTCATGGGCCAGGGAGGCTTCTGGTGCAACAGCGGCCCCATTGATTATGGCCAGGACCGCTATCATGCTCATAACAAGAAACTGGTGTGCGTGATGTTCTGCAACTATGAACGCACCGTAGACCTCGCCCTCCACAGCTTCGCTCACAGGACGGAGTCCATCATGAGCCACCTGTATTATAATGAGAACTTCCACTGGTTCCCCAACGATTCCCATTTCTCCGGCCTGAAGAAGGACCTCCGTGCCTTTGACAAGTTCTTCTCCCACGGCACCGCCTATGAAAAGGTTAGCGACAAGGGGTATGCCCATATCGGCACCTGCCACTCTCCCTGCAATACGGACGTAAACTACGGATACTATGAGTATTCATACATCTATACTTACGCCGACGAATGGGATAACTACCCTTATATTGAAGATAACCCCGATAATGCCCGCAGGGTGAACTGCACCGAGTGGAACAGTACCCAGTATGGGTATATGAAATGGTTCTACAAACATATCCCGCACTTCAAGGGTATCAATACCCATGACCCCAACGACCTCCATCTTAACAATTGGTGGTATTACCTCTTTGATTATTACGGGGCCGTGGAGTATGAACAGCGTCTCCAGAGAGAATTATTATAAACCATTTAATAACACTATGTCAACTAAACTCCAAAGAATCGGAACCTTCTTCCTTGGGACCGTCCTACTCCTTCTGGCTCCGGCCATAAGGGTGGATGCCCAGAGGACGGTTACGGCAAAGGGAACGGTCATCGACCAGAACGGTGATCCCGTTCCAGCCGCCGTATTCTATGTCAAGGGGAACAAGGACAACGGCGGTGTTGCCAAGGACAATGGTACATTCAGTATCACGGTCCCCAGAGGCGCCACCCTGGTGTTCACGAGTCTCGGTTATGCCGACGTAGAACAGACGGCGTCAACCAACATGGTTGTCCAGATGAAGACGGAGAGCCAGATGCTTGATGAGCTGGTTGTTGTGGGTTACACCAAAGAGAACCTGAGGAACATTTCCGCCGCTGTCCAGCGCGTGGATATGCAGGCTCTGGAAAACAACCAGTCAGTGTCCCTGGCCTCCATGCTCGCCGGTCAGGCCGCAGGTCTGCAGACCGTTACCCGAAGCGGCGTCCCCGGTGCCTCTAACACCGGTCTGGTTATCCGAGGCAACAGTTCCCTGTCATCGGCCAATGATATCACGGGTATATCCAACCCGCTTTATATCATTGACGGTGTCCCTATGTCCCTCCAGGATTTCGCCGGATACAACGTGACGGATAACGACTTCCTGTCATCGCTGAACCCGCAGGATATCCAGAGCATCGACATCCTGAAAGATGCCGCAGCAACGGCTATCTACGGTTCCCGAGGCGCTAACGGCGTTGTCATCATCACCACCAGAAAGGGTACGTCCGGAAAAGCCCGTATCACGGCCCGTGTAAGCCACGGTTTCACCGTCAAGCCGGCCAAGATTCCGGTATATGTGGGCCAGGAGGAGCGCGAGGCCAAGATCGACCTCCTCAAGAAAACCTGGACCAACCTTTTCCAGGGGGCCGAGTGGTACGACCAGCGTACAAGCGGTAACGGCGCAACCTACGTGGAAGCCATTGCCTATCCTTCCGTGCTCTCGGATAAGTACAACCCGTACTTCAACAACGCCTACGACTTCCAGAATATGTTCTATCAGACCGGCCAGACCGGCAATTACGACCTATCCATGGAAGGTGGTAACGAGAACAATTCATACCGCGTGTCGCTGGCTCATTACAACGAGACCGGTGTCCTGGTGGGTTATGGCCTTTCCCGTACAAACCTTTCAATGTCTCTGGTTACGGATGTGAACAAATGGATTCACAACGAGGTTGTGATGCGTTACTCCTACGTAGACCGTGAAGGCGGTATGGGTGATGTGATGAAGGCCATGCCTACAAGCCCCACCAACCTCCCTTCATCCCTGTTCTACCGTACTCCCACTGAATTGAATCAGATGTCTGGTGAACTTGGTGACGCCTACAACAAGAACGTTTCCCATAACCTCACGGTGGGTGAAACCCTGCGTCTGAAGTTTGCCGAATGGCTCACCATGGACAATCAGGTTTCCATGGTACTGGATTTCGGAAAGCGCGACTATTCCGTTCCTTCCATTGCACGAACGGATAACAAGAGTATCGCCTACTCCTATGCCAGCATGACCACAACCTACAACGTGAACTCTGTCCTTAACTTCAACAAGTCTTTCGGCAAGGACAAGAAACACACGGTAATCGCCCTGCTGGGAACGGAGGTTAACATCAATGACCTGAATACCCTGAGGGCCGAGGCCCAGTCCGGTATGTCGGATCACCTGAAGGTTATCCAGGGATACACCAAGGAGAACACCTTTGCTTATTCCGATATTGTGACCTCCAGGATGTTCTCCGTATTCGGCCTGCTTTCCTACGGCTTTGCCGGGAACCGCTACAAGATTGAAGGTGTGTACCGCCGTGACGGCTCCTCCCGTTTCGGTGCCAATACGCGCTGGGCAAACTTCCCTTCAGTGAAGGCTCAGTGGGCATTCAGCGAAGAGCCCTGGCTGAAGCCGGTTACCGGTGCCTGGATGGACTTCGGTAAGCTGCGTGTCTCATACGGTACCTCCGGTGAAATCTACTACGACCCCCTGCTTCAGTACAACTCCCTGGTTGCTCCAAACGGATTTGGTTCAGGCGTGCTCTGGGCATCCAGCAACAAGATGGACGTCAAGACCTATGGCGGCAACCTCTCCCTGGTCTCCGACTTCGACAAGATAGCTAACAAGGACCTCACATGGAGCTGGTCAAAGGAAGTGGACTACGGTCTTGACCTGGAACTCTTCGGCCGTAGGCTGAACATGACTTTCGATATTTACTCCAGATATATCTCCAACCTGGTGTATACGTCACAGCTTCCTGCCTACGTCGGCTTCAACAGGATTTCCTCCAACCTTGTGGATATGGTGGGACACGGTTTTGAGGCATCCCTCACGGCCTACCTCTTCCCCCGTACCAGCAAGGTGCAGTGGGACTGGACCCTCAACCTTGGCAACAACCACATGGTCATAGCAAAGATGGGTAACGGCGGTAAGGACTATATCAACACCGACGAAAACTATGCGTTCATCCAGGGCGCCCCTGCCTTCCAGTATTATATGCATGAGTATCAGGGCGCGCTTGACAACTTCTCCGACCTTCCAGTGAATCCGCTCACCGGTGAGGCTCTTACGTATTATATGGTAGAT
Organism: Bacteroidales bacterium; assembly: GCA_016286385.1. Lineage (GTDB taxonomy): Bacteria > Bacteroidota > Bacteroidia > Bacteroidales > UBA932 > Cryptobacteroides. The sequence continues at coordinate 50,981 of JAEESO010000012.1, forward strand.
ATGGGTCTTGCCAGAAATCTCCAGGGACGTATCTTCCCGGGATGTTCCCTCTATACGGATGTTGACGGTGACTACTATCTCCGCAACGACGAAAGCGACATGAAGGTCATCGAAGGAAAGACCGCAGAACCCAAGATCACAGGCGGTCTGTCCACCGGCTTCAAGTACAAGAACTTCTCCTTCAGGATCAATACTTCATTCGCGTTCGGCCACTGGATTTTCAATACCACCCTCTACGAGCAGCTGAGCCGTCTGGACAATTCGTCCGACTTCTACCAGTATGCCCTCTACAAGTTTGACGAATCCAAGTTCTGGTCCGGCCCCGGCGACAACTCCTACTATCCCATGCTTTATGTGAACTACTGGGAAGGCGGCGGTGCAAGCATCTACCGTAAGTCCAGCATGTATCTGGAAAGGGGAGACTACTGGAGCATTGACAATATTAATGTTTCCTACAACCTGCCGGACAAATGGATGAGCAAGATCCACCTCCGTGGAATCAACGTCTATCTGAACGTGAGCAACGTAGCCATGTTCAAGGCCTCTTCTGTGCTTGATCCCCGCAAGGTCTCCCGTATCGGCTTCTACAATGGTGAAGGTTATCCGCTGTCCCAGACCTTCGTCATCGGCACTCAGATTCAGTTCTAACGCTTAAAGGAAAAGTAATATGAAAAAGTACATTATAATACTTATGGCAGCGGTGATGGCAGTGTCCGTCTCTTCCTGCAAGAAATTCCTTGAGCCCACCCAGATTGACCTTATCTATAATGAAGCCTTCTGGGAATCCCAGGCCGATGCCGAGGTTGGTGTCACCGGCATCTATTCACTATACCGTGGCCTTATGTCTTCCGGCGCCAACTGGTACCAGAGGGCCGATGTAACTTGCGGCTTCGTGAAGAACGGCTGGTCCGGTGGTTCCAACAGGAACTACTATACCGTGGGTAACTATTCCGATGTCTCTTCCGTAGACAGGATGTGGGGTTCCATGGACAGCGCCTGCGACTGGGGCACTTTCTACAAGGTGATCGCCCAGGCCAATCTTGTTATCAGCAAGATCCTGGCAATGGATGTGAAGCAGTTCCGCAGCCAGGACGACTATAACCACCTGCTTGGTGAAGCGTACTTCCTCCGCGCACTCACGTATTTCGACATCCTGAGGGTGTGGGGTGACGCTCCGCTTATCACCGATGCAATCGAATCCTCCAGCCAGGTGATCAACAAGGATCACTCTCCCATCCTTATCGGCCGCAGCTCTGACTTTGAAATAGCCAGCCAGGTCCTTGCCGATGCAGAGCAGGCCGTGGCCCTTCTGGATTACGGCATCCCCGGCAGCGCAAGCTGGGGCATCCGCGCCAACAAGGGATCGGCCCTTCAGCTGCTGGCACATGCTAACATGTGGGCCAACTTCCTGGCCAGGCGCGACCGTCTGCCCAATCCGCTGGGTTATGTGGCCGATGCAATCACCGCCCTTGAAGACCTCAGGGATCACGGCGGATACTCATATGTGGATTACAGCAGTGCCGATGCAGTCAAGGCCATGTTCAACGGCCAGTCCTCAGAGGCGGTCTTCGAGCTATATGTGGGCACGGAGAACAACGAGTCTTACAGGGCCGACTGGTCTGGCGTCCAGGCCTACACCTGCAAGATGAATCCTCTTGACGACGACCCCACCCATGACCGTTCGGCCGGTATCGACTGGATCCCCTACAGCCAGAAACCCAAGCTCTACCCCGAGTACGATTTCGCCATCGGTGGTCCCGACATCCGTCCTCACCTCTTCTTCGGCGCATGGGATTCCACCTACAACGAGCCTTTCAACGAGACCCAGGGTTCATCCACCAACGACCGAACCAAGGTCACCTGGCTCACCAAGTGGGCTCAGCTTACGGAGGACACCGAGCGTGAGCAGGGTTCCTACATCGCCTACTTCGCAGAGTGCAATATTCCCGTTTTCCGCTATACGGATGCCATGCTTCTGCTTGCCGAGGCCTATTACAAGAACGGCGAGGACGGTAAGGCCCTGCCCATCGTGAACGATATCCGCAACCGTGCGGGCCTGACCGATTACTCTGGCTCAGACCTCATCTCGGAGATCATGCAGGAGCGCGTGAGCGAACTCTTCGGTGAGGGCTACCTCTACTTTGACTTCGTGCGTAACAACTACTGGCCCAACGCCCACCTGATGGGTGCCGTCAAGTACCGCCAGAAGGGTTACTACTGGCCGGTTTCTTCCAGTGTTCTCTCCACAAATACCCTTATTGACCAGACTCCGTACTGGAATGGTAAGTGCAACTGGTAAAAAAGGAGGATGTTATGAAAAGAATAGTATATATAATTATTGCAACGGCAGTAGCCCTGACAGTTTCCTGCAAAAAGGACGACTCAATAGGCGGCAGCGTCAACTCTACCGAGCAGCTTGACATCCCCACCTATGAGTGGATGCTCCAGACCGACGAAACCGAGGTTGTAGCCCGGCTCTTCGAAAAAGCCGGCCTCAAGGACGTCATCAACGGCGATGACATCACCATAGTCGGCCCCAGCAAGTGGTCCGTAATGCGTTATGTGTATCGCCGCAACAAAGCCTTCCGTAACGGCACTGCCCCTGAGTTCAAGATTGAGGATATAGAAGACGAGGAAGTGGCCAAGATGGGCATGTACATCTTCCCGGGCCGATGGGATTCCAAGGCTCTCAAGGAGCAGGGACCGCAGTATCTGACTTCGATTGACGGAACCCAGGAGATATACCTCTCCCTTGAAAAGGCATCGGCCGATCCGGGTGCATCCTGGAATGGTGAAGGTAATGCCGGCGCAGGTTACCAGTACGGTAACTTCATGATGTCCAACCCTGAGATAGTGTACGTGGTGTTCAAGCGCGGTACCGATTGGGAAGTGGACGAGCGCACCGGGAAGCCCGCTTATCTGGCCCGTTATGCCAAGGGACTGGCCAATCCTGACTGTGATCAGGCCTACCGCATGTATCTGTCCGATGTCCGTACTTCCAACGGTGTGGTCCACATCGTGGTCATGGGCAACGACGCCTACACGGAGCGCTATCAGTATCACACGCTCTTCTTCTATGGAGTGAGAAACGACGATTATTAGCAGAGAGATTATGAAAAAGTATATTCCCATAATAATCCTGGCCCTTGCCTGCCTTACTTCCTGCTTCAAGGAATCACAGCTGCAGGGCTATCTGGGCACCAATATCTACCTTCAGGGTTCCGATACCCTCATCGTCCCTATCGGCCAGCAGGTGTCCACTCAGAAAGCGTGGCTGGACAACTCCACCAAGCCGGTCAAGTTTGAGATCACGAACATCCGTGACAAGTTTGGCGAGCGCAAGGAGGAATTCTTCAAGACGGCCCCGCTCACGGTCTGGAATGTCCCTTACGACCACCTGACCGACACAACCCGTGCCCTGATTGAGGAAAAACTTGGAAAAGCCATCGTTTCTCCAATCATGATCAACGAGGTGAACGGACAGTTATACACCATGCCTTCCACGGCCGATTGCGGTCTTACTGCAGGAGACATCTTCAACGTGGATGTAAGGATGTCCAACAGCAAGGGCTCCATCGATATCCCCGACTACGCCGTCATAGCCTTCGCAACCGGGTCGTCGAATGACCAGTTCTTCATCGAGGACTTCGTGAACGGCATCTGCGTGGAGTATTTTGACGAGACCGAGAACCAGGTTGTGAACATCTTCCCGTTCTACGACCAGATCAACAACAGCGACCCCAACTTCGAAACCCGCCGCGCCAATGTGGTGGCCGATAACGGCAAGGAGTCCGGAATGATCTTCCACAAGATTTCCGATACCCCAGAGACCGGAGTCACCGTTTGGTATAAGATCCTGGACAAGAACGGCAAGCTCTACGATCCCTCAAAGTACGCGAATTATACCACCACGCTCAGCTATTTCGATGTTGGAATAGACCGCGTCAACGACCCCGAGAAAGGAATGGGCGTTTCCTTCCCCATGACCCCCTGGCCGGTTCTGGACCAGCATTACTATATGAGGGGAGAGTACAATTCAGACCTTTCCAATCTGGATACGGATGCACTTCGCACCTACTATCTGTCCCATTCCGACAAAGCTTCTGCGTCATGGTCACCAACCATATTCGACAGTACGCATTTCAGGGGCTGGTACGTGCGTCTCCGTACAAGGATCCGTATCTACGAGCCTGGTACCTATGAACTTATCATTACCGTGCCTTTCACTACTACAAAATAGGAAACCACTAATCACACTATTTATTAACTTTTAAACTATCAAACTTATGGAATTAAATCTCAAATGGTTTGGAGTATTGGCTCTGTCCTTCTTTGTGATTGCCTCCTGCAATAAGCCGGAAGCACCCAAGGAAGAAGACAAAACCAAGCCCCAGGACGAGGTAACAGTTCCTGACAAGCAGGAAGTCACCCTCACGGTCGGCCCCGGCGGATCGACTACCCTCACGACTGACATTGAGGCTTATGCCGATTGGACAGTCTCTCCTGACGAAAACTACAAGTGGATTTCTGTAAGTCCCACCAGCGGCAGCAAGGGTAAGAGCACCCTTACTTTCGCGGTTTCTGCCAACAACGAGGAAGGCGCAAAGGAGCGCTCCGCTTCCTTCGCCGTCTTCCAGGGCACAGCAGTCATCTACGACATCCTTGTAGTTCAGTCAAGTCCTGAATCCAAGGTTGCCGAAGGCGACCTCCAGTTCCTGCAGGCCATCGTGGCCGGTAAGCTCCTTGGTGATGATACTCCTACCATCTCCGACTGGGTTACTGCAGAAGACGCAGAACTGACAGCATTCCCGGGAATCGTATTCGGTAATGACGACAACGGAAAGATCACCGTTGTGGAAATCAAGGAGGAAGCACCCTTCGTGGCATTCCCCGAAGTAATGAAGCTTCCCAACGTTGAAAGGATCCGTCAGAACGGCAACAGCAGGCTGGCCGGCACCCTGTTCCCGAAGGAATGGGATACCCCCAAGCTTAAGCACATCGCCCTCTCCCACACAAAGATGACGGGTGTTCTGGCCGATGGTTTCGCCGCAAGCCCCATGCTCTCTGAAATCTATTTCGATGACACCGACTTCTATGGCGCACTGCCTCATATCTGGGCTTCCAAGGTCCTTGAGGTTGCTCTTATAAGCACCGCCCGTAACTGCACCTTCACCGGTGAGAATCCTTACGAAGGCGATACCGAGTGCCCTTATCTTGGTTACATCGTCCCCGCTACCCTTGACGTTATTCTCAACTCCGAGCGCACAGCTCAGGGTGACAAGACCCAGATGAAGGTGGGCGGCGTCAAGGAAGGTCACTGGCTTGGCTTTGAAAAGGGCTGGGGTCAGGTCCGCTATGAACTCTTTGATGAGAATGCCGAAAAGGGCAACAAGGAAATTTGGAGTGACTGGCGTCTTCTTATCGGCAAGATCATCGGAGATGATGCCACCAACACCTGGGAGTGGTACTTCTCCAGCATGGGTTATGCTGCCGATGCCGGTTACAAGACCTTCATTCCCAAGCAGATGCTTGACTGGGATCAGTCTGTGGCCGACAGGTTCACCGCAGCCGCAAAGGCCGCCCACGATGCCGGAACGCCTATTGACATGAGCGAGTTCGGCGTTGTCGTCGAGCATCACGACGACAATATCGATCACGGCGAGGTGATCCCTATTGACGATGGCTTCTGGACTGTTCAGTAATGTTGAACCTCTAACAGATGAATGATATGAAAAAGATATTTGTTGCAATTCTTGCAGCCGCCGCATTACTGTTAGCAGGATGCGCCAAGACTGAGAATTCCGCTCCCGCCGTCAGCAGGACCGTCCGGGTCTCCGTGGGCGTAGATGCCACCATCTCCAAGGTGGTAAGTAGCACCACCGGCCGTTTCACCTGGAAAGCCGGTGACGAAATAGGTATCTGGACCGGAAACGGAATCACCAAGTTTACCCTGGATCCCGAATGGGACAACTTCGGTTATGGTGAGTTCGTGGGTGAGCTTCCCGAAGGAGGCGTCATCAACGAAAACTCCTATGCCGTATATCCTTATGCAGAAGGCGCCGAGGCAACGGCCACTTCCTATACTTTCCCCGCAGCAAGCAAATGGGAAATCCCTGCAGCCAACTATATGCTTTATGGTAACGGAGCAGAGGAGAAGGATGGGAAATACACTTTCACCTTCCATCATACCACCGCTTACTTCCGTGTAAAGGTTACCAACATCCGTCAGGCCGCCACGCATCTCTTCATAGAGTCTGCAGGCCCCTGCTTCGCCCTTGGCGCAACGTTGGATTTCTCCGCCGCTACTCCCGCCATCACCTATGCGAAGGATGAGAACCTCATTTACGCCCTTCCTGAGCACTCCGGAGCTACGGACGCAACGCTCATCATCCCTATTGCCGTGGATACTTTTGCCCAGCAGTGGGGTAAGGGCGGTCTCAAACTCCGTATCGTGACCACCGACGTAGGAGGCTGGTGGGGTACACCATTTGACGATGCGGCCGGATTCCTTGGTGAGGACGTAGGCTTCACTACCGCCGCCGGCGAGTATTACATCTTCCCGGAGATCAAGTGTGCAAACGCCAAGAATGCCGATGACAGCGGTACCGGCGTGAACGACGGTATTGAGGATTCCAATGTTATCATTCAGGATCCTAATGACTTCTGGACTGTTTCCCTTAACTAATCTGATTGTACCATGAAGAAGTATATATTTTCAATTGTCGCGCTGGCAGTCCTTGCATTGATTGCCGGATGTGCGAAACAGCAGTCAGTGGATGTTGTCCCCGGCAGTAGGATCGTTACGGTTACTGCGGCCCTGGAGAATGCCACTACCAAAGTCACCACCGGTTCCGAAGTGGGCAAGTTCGCTTGGGAAAAGGGTGACGTGATTGGCGTATGGGTTGGCGATGCATTCGTCCCCTTCACGCTTGATGATAGCTCTGTGGGAACAGTTGCCGGCAAGTTTACGGGTGAAGTTCCTGCAGGTAAGGAGATAGACTTTGCCGTCTATCCTTATTCTGAGGCCGATACTTATGCCGATGGTGTCTACACCTCCAATTACAGCCAGGACTGGTGGGACTATAAGAATGCAGTTCATATGTATGCTCCCAAGGCAAATTCCGCCAACGAGTATAAGTTCCAGCATCTTTGCGCCTATGCCCTGATTACCATCAAGAACCTCCGTGCCGACTGCAAGTATGCATATCTTGAGTCTCCCGGCGGATCCATGTTCCTCCAGGGCGGTGAGAGCGCCAATCTTAACGATGAGTATCCCAAGTTCTCCGGAGAAGCCGCAGAGCAGTGCTTTGTGGAACTCCCCGAGGATCACTCCAAGATTGTCATCTATGCTCCTATCCTTCCCGGTGAGTGGAAAGACGGCAAGGACTTCAAAGTGAAGTTCTTCCGTGATAAGGACTGGGGACAGGAATATGGTAAGGGTGAACTTGAGGCCGAACCTGTCATCAACCACAAGGGTAAGATCGTTACCGGTGGAATAGTGAACCGCGGTGAGATTATCGTATTCCCCGACATAGTGTTCGAGGGCGCTGCCGCTTCCGGTATCAGTGCAACCATCGAAGGTGGTCTCACCTGGCTTTCAGGTACAAAGATCGGCCTTTGGGATGGCACAACCCTTACTGAGAAGACCGTTGCCAGCGGTAATGTGGCCGTAGGTGAATTCGAAGGAGATGTCCCCGAGAATGCATTATATGCTATCACTCCTACCACCGGCATCGAACTGGATGGAACTTCCCTCAAATACACCAATGACCAGTGGAATTTCGCCCCTGGTGCATTCCTCTTCGGTACAGTTGGTGAACCCACCTCTTCTGCATACCTCAAGAGCATTGCCTTCAAGAATATGGGCGCTACCATCCGCGTAACGCTGAAGAACATCCCCGCTGCGGCGAAGACTGTCTTCCTGGAGTGCGGTGCACGTCCGTTCTTCTTCTTCGAGGGAACCGTGAATCCGCTTGATGAGAATCCCGTGATTGAGGCTGCCGCTAAGGACGAATGGTGTGTCATGGCGCTTCCTGAGCACACAGGTGATATCGCATCCCTGACGTTTGACATTCCTATTCTCACTGGAGCCTATGATACTCCGCCATGGGGCTTCAAGGCCGAATGCTACTCTGTGACGGCGGATGATTGGGATTGGGGCGCAAAGGTATCCACCAAGCCTCAGAGTAACGAGATTGAGACAACCGGTACCATCAATCGCGGTGACATCTTTAACGTGAACCTCACCTTCGAGGCTCTGTAGTGATTCACTGCCGGCTTTTCGGGCGGCGCCCCCTGACCGGGACGCCGCCTGCCAGCAACACAAACTATGAATAAAAACTTTATCTGTGTTGTCCTGGTGGCCGTAGTGCTGGCTCTGCCTTCATGTCAGAAGGCGGAAGAACCGGCTACGGCCCGGGAGGACACGGTAGAACAACCTTCCAGCCCTAAAGTCTATCCGTACATTTCACTTACAACGGAGGCAGAGATCGTGGGCCCCACCAGGCACGGAAAAGACGTGGATAAATCGGCCTACTATGTACGCGGGCGAATGCTTCTCAACGACCCCGACGGCTTCTATTCCGACACTCCCCTTGTGGATGCAAAGCTTAATATCCGCTGGAGGGGGCACTCCACCCTTACCTGCGAAAAGAAGTCGTATCGCATAAAGCTGGACGAGAAAGCCAGCCTTCTGGGGATAAATTCAGACCGGGACTGGTACCTCATTGCCAATCATCCCGACAAAACGCTTATGCGCAATATGGTGGCCATGCGTATCTCTGAAATCTGCGGAATGTCCTGGACTCCCAAGATGCTTCCGGTAGAACTATGGCTCAATGGGGATTTCAAGGGAAACTATATGCTCAGTGAGCATAAGGAAGTCAACGACAACAAGGTAAAGATCCATCCTGCCGGTCCCAAGGACAACGAGGGTGAAGCCCTTACCGGAGACTATTACTTTGAGATAGAGTCCGACATGGACCAGCCGGCCGGGTTCTGGACTTCAATCTACAGGGAGCCCGTGATGTTCCGTGAGCCTGAGGAACCCACGGAGGCTCAGATAGAATACTGCAGAGGGTATTTTGAGCAGATGGAGAGGTCTATCCAGGACGGAGATTTCTCTACAGGCGGCCACCGCGCCTATGAGGATTACATTGACGTGGAATCATTTGTGAACCATTATATTGTCCAGGAGTTTTGTAAGCCCGTAGACGTTCTAAGGAAAAGTACATTCCTTACCAAGACCCGCGGCGGAAAACTTGCTTTCTGTCATGTATGGGACTTTGACCTGGCTCTTGGGAACTGCTCATACCTTCATGCCGATCCCGGCGCAGAAGACGGCCCTGAGGGATGGTGGGTAAAGACCATCGCTCCATGGAGGATGAAGACAGGATGGTACCTCCGGCTGTTTGAAGACCCTAAGTTCTGCAATGCCGTAAAGGCCCGCTGGAACCAGGTGAAAGGGGACCTGGAGACTCTGCCGGAATATATAGATTCCCTTCTGGAGTTGCATGGTGACTCTTTTAATCGTAACTTTGAGCGCTGGCCCGTAATCGGCACAAATATATGGCCCAATTCCTGGCCTGAAGAGCAGCTTCCCACATCCTACGATGAAGAGGTGGCGCTCCTTAAGGACTTCTGCGTCAGGCGCCTCCAATGGTTAGATACAAATATAAATGACCTATAATATGAAGTATTGCTGTCACATCCTTCTCCTTGCCCTGGCGCTTTCCGCCTGCACTGATAAAGCCGCGCAGGAGCCGGTAGATTTCTCTGACGTGCTCATAGAGGACTCCTTCTGGACGCCCCGTCTTGACCGCCACAAGACTGCTACCATTCCCATCTGTATAGACCAGATAGAGAAGGAGACGGGAAGGATGCGTAATTTTGAGAAGGCCGCTGCCGGGGAAGGGGAGCATGAAGGCTACTTCTTTGATGATTCAGACGTTTACAAGGCCCTGGAAGGCCTTGCATATTCCCTTATCCAGCATCCGGACTCCGTCCTTGAGGCAAAATGCGACGAGTGGATTTCAAAGATTGCCGCCGCCCAGCAGGAAGACGGTTACATAAACACCTACTTCACCCTGCCTTGCCCCATAGAGCGCTGGACCGATATGGATAAGCATGAGCTTTATTGCACGGGCCATATGATAGAGGCCGCCATTGCGTACTATCATGCAACAGGAAAGCGGACTCTTCTTGACGTGGCGCAGCGTATGGTGGATCATGCCATGACCGTAATGGGCCCCGGTCTCAGGCACTGGGTCCCCGGTCATGAGGAGATAGAGCTTGCCCTTGTGAAACTCTACCGTGAAACCGGTGATAGGAAGTATCTTGATTTTGCCGACTGGCTACTTGACCAGCGCGGACACGGCTACGGCGTTTACGGAGACCCTCTGGAGCCCGTGGACGACGGAACGCGCCTCTACTATCAGGACAATGTCCCGGTAAGGGAAATAACTGATATAGTGGGCCATGCGGTACGTGCCATGTATCTGTATTGCGGTATGGCCGATGTTGCCTCTTTTACGGGAGACAAAGGCTATATGGAAGCCCTGGACCGCGTTTGGGACGACGTTGTGCTCAGGAATATGTACATAACGGGCGGAATCGGCTCATCCTATACCAACGAGGGATTCACCGAAGACTATGACCTCCCCAATCTGGAGGCATACTGCGAGACATGCGCCTCTATCGGCATGATCCTCTGGAATTCCCGTATGAACCGCCTTACGGGCGATGTCCGTTATGCCGATATAATGGAGCGCTGCCTCTACAATGCCGCCCTGGCCGGGATGTCCCTCTCCGGAGACCGTTTCTTCTATGTGAATCCCCTGGAGTCCAAGGGTAATCATCACCGCCGCCCCTGGTTTGGCTGCGCATGCTGCCCCAGCAATGTGTGCCGCTTCCTTCCCTCCATAGGAGGCTACATCTATAATGTAAAAGGCCGCAGCATCTACACCAACCTCTATATCGGCGGCTCTGCCACATTTGACGTGGATGGTAAGCCCGTCACCCTTAAGCAGGAGACTGAGTATCCCTGGGAAGGAACCGTCCAGCTGACGGTCCAGACTGGATGCCGTGCCAGGCTGATGCTCAGAATCCCCGGCTGGTGCACCTCCTGGAGCCTTGAGGTCAATGGGGAAAAAGTGACATATTCCAACTCCGGGACCTCCGGCTATGTGTGCGCCGGCAATGCCTGGAAGGCCGGAGACCGGGTTACCCTCAAACTGGACATGCCTGTGCGCATGGAGGCTGCAGACCCTAACGTAAAGGCCGATATCGGAAAGCGCGCGGTTTGCCGCGGTCCTCTTGTGTACTGTATGGAAGAGGTTGATAATCCCGTATCCTATGATTCTGCACTGCTTTCCTCCGCCACCGTTTTCAGTGAGACCTGGGAACCTGGCCTCCTTGACGGTGTGACCACAATCCGTACGGCCGATGGAGCAGTATTCGTGCCCTATTATTCATGGGACAACCGTGAAGCCGGACGGATGAAGGTCTGGGTAGATTACAAGTAATAGTCTTTGAAAGATGAAAAAACTGCTCCTCATGGCATTCTGTGCCGCAATTATGGCCGGGTGCGCTTCCTCTAAGGATGTAAGGGAGGCAAGGGCCCTTGCCGGCAGGGTACTGGAAGGAAGCGGCGTAAGCCATATCCAATTCCGTAAGACAGCTTCTGAGGCCGATACCTTCCGCATAGAGTCTGACGGAGGCAAGGTTATCATCTCAGGTAATAACGCCAATTCCATGGCTACCGGCCTTGGATACTACCTGAGGCATTACTGCAATATAAGCATCGGCTGGATGGATGAGGGCAGGGCCCGCCTGGATGCCCCTCTTCCGGAGGTTGCAGAGGCCGTAGAATCATCGGCCCTTGTTCCAAACAGGTTTTTCCTTAATTACTGCACATATGGATACACCCTGCCCTGGTGGAAATGGCAGGACTGGGAGCGTCTCATAGACTGGATGGCCCTTAACGGCGTGAATCTGCCCCTTGCCATCACCGGCCAGGAATCCGTCTGGTATGAGGTGTGGAAGGAGATGGGCCTTACAGATGAGAATATCCGCAGTTTCTTCTCCGGTCCCGCTCATCTTCCCTGGCACAGGATGATCAACATAGACGGATGGCAGAGCCCTCTGCCAAAATCCTGGCTCCGTGGCCAGCAGGCTCTCCAGAAAAAGATCCTGGAAAGGGAAAGGGCGCTTTCCATGCGGCCGGTACTGCCGGCTTTCTCCGGACACGTCCCTCCGGCATTGAAGGAGGTATATCCGGATGCCGATATCCTTCAGATAGGGCCATGGGCGGGCTTCTCTAAAGAATACACGCCTTATTGCCTGAATCCCACGGACAGCCTTTTCCCCGTTATCCAGGAAAAATTCATCAGGAAGCAGACTCAGATATACGGAACGGACCATATCTACGGGATAGACCTTTTCAACGAAATCCAGCCCAGAAGCTGGGATAACGAGTGGCTTTCAAGTGCTGGTTCTGGAGTATACTCTTCCCTTGAAGCCGCAGATCCTGAGGCCGTCTGGCTCCAGATGACCTGGCTGTTCTGGTATCAGGGGAGGGACTGGACTCCTGAGAAGATCAAGGCTTACATCACATCCTATCCGGCTTCCAGGCAGCTTCTGCTGGATTATTTCTGTGAGTCCAGCGAGATTTGGAGAAGGACGGATAGCTATTACGGCGTACCTTTCATCTGGTGCTATCTTGGGAACTTCGGCGGCAATACGGTGCTCACCGGAAATATCCCGGACGTAGACCGGCGTATTAATGACGCCCTGGCCACAGCCGGGCCTTCAATGCAGGGCATAGGCTGCACCCTGGAGGCTCTGGACTGCAACCCTTACGTGTTTGAATATGTCCTTGGAAAGGCCTGGGACTATCCCGTAACTCCGGAGTCCTATGCCACGCTCCTTGCCGATTCCCGTACCGGCAAGGCCGATGAAAATGCCCGCAAAGCATGGGAGATCCTGGTTCAGGATATCTATGGCAAGACCGTTCCGGTAGGGTTCAGCTGTACCGTCCATGAGCGCCCCTCCCTTGGGAAGAATATGAAATGGCTCCATCCCCGCTATGAGGATTCACGCCTGGAAGAGGCTCTGGAGCTGCTCCGCAAGGCCGGCGGCTCCGGCCCGGCATATGAGTATGACCTTGCAAACCTTCAGAGGCAGGTCCTTGCCAATAAATCGGCCTATATTTATGAGGATTTCCAGGCTGCCTATGAAAGGAAGGACGTTGCCGCAATGAAGGAATCGGCCCATGAATTCCTCTCCCTCATTGATGAGATGACCGAAGCTGTTTCCGGGCAGCCATATTTCTCCCTGGACAAATGGATTGCCGATGCCCGCTGCTGGGCCGATACCCCTCTGGAGGCCAATTACTATGAGAAGAACGCCCGCTGTATCCTGTCCACCTGGGGCGATTTCGGGTCCGGCCTCACGGACTATGCCTGCCGGTCATTTGACGGCCTTCTTTCCACTTATTACAAACCTCGCTGGGAAAAGTTCTTTGCCGATGTAATTGCGGCCGTGGAAAGCGGTGAGCCATTCGACCAGGATGCTTTCTATGCCTGGTGCGACACCTTTGAATATAACTGGTGGCAGCAAAGTAGATAAACAAAGACGAGACTAGTGCCTCGCGACCCTGACGGTTCAGATAATTTCCGTCCGTGTGGGGCGCTCAGCACCTCTCCAGGACCGGAATTGGCCGATTTTGGTCTTGATGGCGTGCTGTAGCATCTCTCCAGGACCGGAATCCAGGGATTCCGGTCTTCGTGATGTGCTGGAGCAGATGTAAAAACAATGGTAAATCATTAGTGTCCACTAAAAGTACCGCTTTCCTATCGACCTCCGCATCGGTACGCCGTTGGAACTGGGCACCATCGGCCAGGAATCTTTCGCCTGTTGTCCATGTGGTGAAATCCACCACAACGCATCTTTATTATTGTGATACCTTTGCAAAAAATGCAACGATTATGAAAAAGCTTATCTGCACTCTTCCGACGGCAATGGTAATAATGGCCGTATTATGTCTTGTTTCCTGCTCCAAGAATCACTCTTCCGATACTCCCAACAATTACGGTTTCAAGTACCCCACAAACTGTTGGGGCGGAGGCGCTGTTTGGTGGGAAATGCACGAAAACCGCATCTACCAACAGCCGGGAGTTCAGGAGCAAATAATAGACGGCCATCAGGATGCCTGGTATGCAGCCAGTCTTGACCTGTATCAGTGCGGCTATCTGGGTATCAACGATTATTTCGGTCAGATTATGGCCGCTGGATATACTCTACAGGACGGCGCTTCGGCCGATGAATGGGTAAACGGGAAAAACAAAACAATCTATACCCACTTCTTCCAAGGAGAAGAACCCTATGAAACCTACGGTGTAGTTGCCTATCACAAAAACCGAACGATACGGCTGGAGGGAAACAGGTCGGACGGCTCCGTCAGTGCCAAATATGACGCTCCTTCTCTAACTATAACCTACAAGTATTTCGAACAATACTATTAAGCCATCTTCCATCCTTCCAGACATCGTTTCTTGGTGGAGAAATTGGCTCCAAAAATAATAACGGGAGCCCATTTTGCAACGTTTTCGCAAAAAGGAATATGCCCTACAGCGCTGTAGGGCATATTTGAATAACGGTGAGCGGAAAACGAGACTCGAGCCCGCTGACGCGGGCCGGGCCTACGGCCTTCGCGAAATCCACGTTACCCCCTCGCCGCTCCGCGGCGGTCCCCTCGGGGGACAGGGGTCGCTCGTCGGTCTCGTACAAAACAAAAACGCCAACCACAAGGGCTGGCGTTTTGTTTTGGAGCGGAAAACGAGACTCGAACTCGCGACCCCGACCTTGGCAAGGTCGTGCTCTACCAACTGAGCTATTTCCGCGTTGGGAATGCAAAGGTACAATCTTTTTTTGAACTTGCAAACTTTTTAACAAATTTTTTAATGATATTGTTTTCAAGACGCATTTGCAGATGCAACGATTGAAAAAAATAATTATATTTGTATGACGCTGACTACAAACACTTAAAACAAATATCATTATGAAAAAAGTTATCTCCCTCCTCCTTTGCGGCGTGATCGTTCTCAGCTGCGGTATGTCAAACCTCGGTAAGGGCTCCCTCATCGGCTCCGGTGCAGGTGCAGTGCTTGGTGCAGGTATCGGCTACCTTATCGGCCAGAACGGTGAAGGCGCAGCTATCGGTGCAGCAGTAGGTACTGCAGTTGGTGCAGGCACCGGTGCCCTTATCGGCAACGCCATGGACAAGAAGGCCAAGGAACTTGCAGAGCTTGAGAACGCCCAGGTAGAAACCACCACGGACGTCAACGGCCTCAAGGCCATCAAGGTCACCTTCGACAACGGCATCCTCTTCGACTTCAACAAGTCTTCCCTCAAGGCAGAGGCCAAGAAGGAACTGGACAAGTTCACCACCGATATGGCCGATATGCCCCTTGCCAACATCAACGTCTATGGCCACACTGACAACATCGGCTCAGAGGAAGCAAACCAGAAGGTATCCAACCAGCGCGCAGCCGCCGTTTCAAGTTACCTCATCAAGAAGGGTATCGACAAGAACCGCATCGCTGCTGAAGGCCTTTCCTTCAACTTCCCTGTAGCAGACAACGCCACCGAGGCCGGCCGTGCACAGAACCGCCGCGTTGAAATCTACATCAGCGCTTCTGAGGACATGGTGAAAGAGGTCGAGGCCGCTGCCGCACAGCAGTAGTCCAAACGCCGCTGCACGGCTCCGGGCCGTGGAGCTAACGCGCTGATAATCAGTGAAAAACGCAGAAGAGGGTGCCGAATTTTCGGGACCCTCTTTCTTGTAAGTTACTGCAAATCAAGAACTTGGCCCCACGGCCAACTTTTCCCCTTTTTTCACTATATATTCTTATGGATTTTCCAAATGATTTGGAAAGAAGTTAGGATATAGTTCATCACTTCGATTCAGCGGTGTAGTTTGTGGATATATATATTGCGCTCATAGGGGCGTCCCGCCCCTGGCCGCGCGGCCACCCCTGGAGCGTGTTTAACATGCAGGTTTATATTCCTTTGTGTATTCTGTGTTTCGTTTTATAACAGAGAACATCCTGTGAACGAGTTTTGCCCGTATAACGTTCAGCACGCACATAACATGTTTGCCCTCCTTGGTTTTTCGTTCATAGTACTCTTTGTATTCACTGTTCTTCATATGTGTTGCCGCACTTACTGCAGCGAGATGCAGCAGTGCTTTCATTGTCTGATTAGCACGTTTGGATATCTTGGCCTTTGAGCGGACTGACGTTCCGGAGTCGTACTTGTACGGCGTGAGTCCGGCAAAGCTGCAGAACTGCCGTGCATTCTGGAAGCGGGTGAAGCCTCCGGTGATGGCAATCATATTGATGGCGATGCGATCCCCAATGCCGTCAATGCTTACAAGAAGTTCCTTCTGATGTGTCAATACCGGATCAGCTGCAATAAGCGATTCTATCTCGGCATCGATGGCTGCAATCTGCTCGTCAATGGACTTGATGACCTTCTTCCATCGACTGTTCTTGTGCTTGAAGTCTCCAGGAGCCATATACCTCTTCTGGTCGGAGAGTTGAGATTGATACCGTTTCTTGTCGATAAGGAGGAACTCGCGGTCTGCAAGGAGGTTCTTCATGGAGACCAGTGCTGCATCAGGTATATGATAACGGATAGCTTTGTCGCTGTAGCGGTAGGCATATTCGGCGATTCTGGCGGCGTCAATGGCGTCATTCTTTCCACGGGTAAGCCCCATTGAGTTCTTGATGCGGGTGGGATCATCCATCC
>JAEESO010000061.1 GCA_016286385.1 Bacteroidales bacterium
GACGCCGTGGAGGGACTTCAGCATGATGTATGTGAAGACCGCTCCCGGAGCCAACTTCAAGGAAGTTTCCGACTACATTAAAGAAGCGGTACGCACCTTTGACCCTACTCGTGAGCCGGACCAGGTGGAAGTCCGACACCTAGACGAATGGATTGAGAACATGTACCAGAGCGAGCAGTCGCTTGGGAAACTCATCACCATCGCCTCCTTCGTAGCCCTGCTGATTGCCATCATCGGTATCATCGGCCTGGTATTCTTTGAGACGCAGTTTATCCGCAAAGAGATTGCCGTAAGGCGTGTGAATGGCGCTACTGTGGGCAGCATCTTGAAGATGATAAACAAGAAGTACTTGATAATGGCCGGTGCCAGCTTCGTGATTGCAGCGCCCGTCGCCTATTGGCTGATGACCGCCTGGCGCAAAGGATTTGCCTACCAGGCTCCCGTGCCGGTGTGGATTTTCCTCGTGGCACTGCTGGCTGTTGCAGCCATTACACTGGCCGTCGTTACCATTCAGAGCTGGAGAGCGGCGAGTGCGAATCCAGTTGAATCGTTAAAGAATGAATAAACAATTAAATAACAACTCATTATGATTAAAGTTTCCAACCTTTGCAAAGTCTTCCGGACGGAAGAAATCGAGACCACTGCTCTCAATGGTGTTTCCTTTGAAATCAAGGACGGCGAATTTGTCGCCATCATGGGCCCGTCGGGCTGCGGAAAATCCACGCTGCTGAATATCCTCGGCCTGCTGGACAACCCGACCAGCGGCAGTTATGAACTCCTTGGCACCGAGGTCGGCGGCCTCAAAGAGAAGGAGCGCACCAAGTTCCGCAAGGGTAACATCGGCTTCGTATTCCAGAGCTTCAACCTGATCGACGAACTGAACGTTTACGAGAACATTGAGTTGCCGCTTCGCTATCTCAATATCTCAGCCTCTGAGCGAAAGGCCAAGGTTACGGAGATTATGAAGCGCATGGCCATCAGTCACCGCGCCAACCATTTCCCGCAGCAGCTCTCCGGAGGTCAGCAGCAGCGCGTCGCCATTGCCCGTGCCGTGGTCGCAGGTCCGAAGTTGATCCTGGCCGATGAGCCCACCGGTAACCTGGATTCCAAGAACGGCAAGGAGGTGATGGACCTGCTGAAGGAACTCAACGCCGAAGGCACCACCATCGTAATGGTAACGCACTCCCAGAAGGACGCTGCCCAGGCCCAGAGGACCATTGACCTGTTTGATGGTCAGATAGTGAGTGATGTAAAGAACGAGCTTTAATGAAATCATACTTAAAATTCCTATCCCGCAACAAGTTATACACCGCTATCGAGGCGGTGGGGCTGGCCGTAAGCCTGGCGTTTGTGATCCTGATTGGCAGCTACGTGGTGCAGCAGTATGAGGTGGCGCATGAGTCGCCGCAGTGGAAGCGCACCTTTGTGTTGGGAAGCGACGATTTCCTGGGCCTGACCTATTGGGACAAGGAGGAGCTGGAGATGAATATCCCGGAGGTTCAGGCGGCAACCCGTGCCGCCATGCTGTGGCAGCCGCTCATCCGCCAGGGTGACCAGTTGCTCCAGTGCTCCGGCATGGAGGCCGATGCCGACTTCTTCAAGGTGTTTCCAGAATATCGTCTGGTAGAAGGAAGTGCAGACGATTTTGTTGGGAAGGAGGACATCCTCATTAGTGAATCCCTGGCGAGGAAACTATCCGTGGATGGCGATAACCTCATTGGGAAAGTTATCAACGTGGATCAATCGGACCGCACCATCAAGGGCGTCTTTTCCGATTTTGACGGCACCTTCTTCATGCCCTACGACATCATTACGCACATTTCGGGAACTTGGGCCGCCGAGCAGGAGCGGAACTTCGGCAGCATCGGCAACTACACTACCTGGTTCCGCATTCGCGAAGATGCCGACCCCGCCGATGTGCGGAACAAAGTGAGTGCACTGCTGCATAAGAACTACGACCCCATCTGGAGCGCGGAGAAGGTGAATGCATGGAAAGCGTACCGTATGGACGAGGCCTTCTTCACTACAGGCAACAGCAACGGGCTCACCCGTCAGGGCAACGCCCAGATGCTCAGGCTCTTGACGGTAGTTGTACTCCTGCTCCTCTTATCGGCCGTTTTCAACTATGTGAACCTGAGTCTGGCGCTTACGGGCAAGCGGTCCAAAGAAATGGCCACGCGGAGGCTGCTGGGGGCCGACAAAACCGGCATCCTGTGGAAGTACATCGGCGAATCCGTCGCCTTCACAGCTGTCTGCTTTGCCGCGGCGCTGCTGTTGGCCGATTTGCTGGCGCCTATGATGAACAGCCTCGTTTCCACCGCCGACCCGGACGAACTGATGCTGGGCATGGGAGATACAAGTGTAAGACTGTCCTTTATGATAACGCCGGGGTATATTCTGGCATACATCGCCGGCATTCTGCTGCTGGGCACCCTCTGCGGCCTTCTTCCGGCCGTCGTTGCCTCGCGCTACGAACCCATCGACGTCATCAAAGGCACGCTCCGGCGGCGGAATAAAATGGTTCTGAGCAAGGTGTTTATCGTAGTGCAGAACGTCCTGTCGGTGTTCCTGATAGCCCTGGCGCTGGTCATGGAGGTTCAGATGCGCCATATGCTCACCCGGCCGATGCACTCCGCCACGGAGAACCTTTATTACATTGAGTACTCCGCCCGTGACTATGATATGATGAAGCTTTTCAAGGACAAGGTGGAGGCATTGCCTTTTGTGACAAAGGCGGGCGTAGGGCGCGGCATCCCGGGCCTCATCAATATGACGATGGGTATCAAGGTGGACGAGGAGCATCGCGTGAATATGCCCGTCATCCTCTGCGATTCCACCTATTTCAAACTGCTGGGACTGGAGGTGGAAGAAGATTTCGGCCATCCGCTCACGCATTCGCTCTGGATGAGCCGCAGTGCGTTCAATTCCGCTGCGGTATCGGATACGTCCACCGTATTTCCCCGGAGAATCAACATGAACGGTGCCCAGCCGGAGTTTATCGGCGGCGTGGTGACGGATTATCCAACCAGGCCGGCTTCTGAGAGCAGTCAGAACCCCAATGGCGGCGTCATCGTAACCCGGGCCGAAGAACTCAGGCATGCCAACTGCATGCTCATCGGCACCACGGGAGAGGACGAGTCTTACGACAAAGCCATCCGGCAGGCTTACAGGGAATATCGGCTGGAGACCTCCGGCGTGGAAGAACCGGCCTGGCGTTATGGTTTTGTGCGTGACATCAACACGAAAATGCTGGCCCCTGTGCGGAGGACCCTGCGTCTGGTGAAACTCTTTGCGGTTCTGGCAGTGTTAATTTCCCTCCTGGGGCTCCTGGCGATGAGTACCTACTTTGCCGATGAAAACACCAGGCAAATTGCCGTCCGTAAGGTGTTTGGGGCTGACGTGAACAGCGAGACCTGGAGGAATGTACGCAGCTACATGCTGATGGTGGGCATGGCTTGCGCCATCGGCATTCCGCTGGCCGTCTGGGCCGCAAGGGTGTATCTGGAGCGATTCGCGTACCGCGTCCAGAACTACGGCTGGGTCTTTGTGGTGGCGGTCATCATTTCACTGGCCATCGCCTTCGGCACCGTGCTTTGGCAAACGCTGAAGGCGGCGAAGACCAATCCGGCGGTGGAACTGAAAAAAGAATGACATCTCTTCTCACTCATGCCCGAACCCTATTAAAACGCCCCACCCCGGCAAGGCCTCTTTCCTAATTATAGTGTTGTGGCGGTACTGTCGCCGCGGTGCAGCGTGGCGCTTAAATAGTTGAATACTAAGCGATTAAAGTAACTGACGGGTATGCTATTCAGATGCATTGTCCATGGGATGGCCGGATGTGTTAAAACAGAGAAAGCGGCCCTTGCTGGGCCGCCCTCCCTGTGGTA
>JAEESO010000013.1 GCA_016286385.1 Bacteroidales bacterium
AGCGAGATTATTGCGGAGAAACTATGCCTCAGCCTGCCCACCATTAAATGGTATAGGAAGCGGCTCCGTGTCAAGTTTGACGTGGGAACAACTGTAGAAATGGTCCGGAAAGCCCTGGAGGCAGGACTGATCGAATAAAACACTTGCACCGTTTAAGGCCGAGGGTTTTCGCCCTCGGCCTTTTCTTTACGAACAAAGTCACAAAACCCGCCCCAAACGTGACTAAGATTGTCTCACGTGACGATCTTAGTCAAGAATTAGGGCCAAAACGTGACTAAGACGGGTGGGGCGCAGGCTGGAGATATGAAACAAGCACAAAAATTGCTAACTTTGCACCTATGGATTATGAGCGCTTTTTTTCGGCCGATGTTCCCTCGTTCCTGAGGTCACCCGTACGTGAAATCTTCCGAAAGGTGGATCTCCAGGCCATCTGTTCCTTTGCAGGCGGCTACCCCGCTGCAGTCACATTCCCTACGGACCAGATTCCCGGCCTGGCTGCCGCGGTGTTGGAAAAATACGGCACCAGGGCACTCCAGTACGGTGCCACGCAGGGCGTCCCGGAACTGCGCGCCGCCATTGCCGCACGCTATGGCGTTCCTGTGTCGCAGGTCCAGATCACCACTTCTTCCCAGCAGGGAATAGACGTGTGCTCCAGGGTTTTCCTTGACCCCGGAGACATAGTCCTTGCACAAAGTCCCGTGTACCTTGGCGCCCTCCAGAGTTTCAGGGCGTACAGGGCCAGAGTAGATGCGGTTGGCGAACATAATGCCACCTCTTCCATCAAATTCATCTACGTTATCCCTGACTTCAATAACCCTACGGGTAAGACTCTGACCCTGGAGGAAAGAAAAGAGATTGTGGCGCTGGCAAGGGAACTTGATATCCTGATTGTTGAGGACAGCCCGTACCGTGAGCTGCGGTACAGTGGAGAGACTCTTCCCACCCTCCGTGAACTGGCTCCGGAGCGCACGCTTCACCTTGGAAGTTTCTCCAAGATCTTTGCGCCGGGGTTCAGGCTGGGATGGATTATCGGCCCTGAACCACTTCTGGAGCAGATTTATGTGTGTAAGCAATGCCTTGACCTCTGCCCTCCGGTGCTGGACCAGTACATGGCGTGCGAATTCCTCACTTCCGGCGCGCTTGATGCCAATCTGGTTAATACTATTGCAGAGTACAAACGCCGCCGTGACCTTATGCTGGATCTCCTTGAGAAGTATATGCCTGCAGGGACATCCTGGACGCACCCGGACGGCGGCCTCTTCCTCTGGCTCACACTTCCGGAAAGCATTGACACTGTGGCGCTTTATGACGAAGCCCTATCGGCCGGCGTGGCCTACGTTGCCGGCTCCTTCTTCTACCCGGACGGCAGCCACCGCAACACTATGCGCCTCAATTTCTCCTTCATAGAGGAGTCCAAGATGGAGCCGGGGATAAAGATTTTGGTCGCCGTTTTGGCTAAAGCCCTGACTAATAAGTAGTTACAACTTTTACTCCCGCTGTTTTTGATAGGAGTAAATTGTGTAAATAATTGACAATCAACAAGATGACAAAAACGCCCCACATATTCACCGGAGCAGGTAACAACTTCGTGGTCTTTGACGGCCGTGAAGGCGGTATGGATGAGTACCGCCAGCCGGAGCGCATCCAGGCCCTTTGCCGTGAATACCACACTGACGGCCTGATGATCCTCACTGAGGCCCCGGGCCAGGACTTTGGGATGGAGTTCTACAACCCTGACGGCTCCGGCGGAATGATGTGCGGCAACGGAGGCCGATGCATAGTTGCCTTTGCCGATTACCTTGGCCTGAAATCCGCCTCAGAGGATGGTACGTGGCACTTCCTTGCCCCGGACGGAGAGCACACCGCCTCGATTTTGGAGGGAAGTCATGTCTCCGGACCCATGGCCACCCTCGGCCGTGTAAGAGGGAGGGGCCCGCAGCCGGAGGCTGTGGGAGGGGTCGCGAAGCGACGGTCAGGAGATATGACTTCCCTCCAAAAATGGACCGTACGCCTCAAAATGATTGACGTCAAGGGCATAAGCAAGGCAAAGAACGGCTACTTCCTCAACACGGGCACAAGGCACTACGTGGAGTTCCGGGACAATGTGGATGCCATAGACATAGAGCCTGAGGCCAAGCCCATCAGATGGGATAAAGACTTTCAGCCGGAAGGCACCAACGTGAACTTTGTGGAGAAAACAAAAGAAGGCCTCAAGGTCCGCACTTTTGAGAAGGGCGTGGAGGGGGAAACACTTGCCTGCGGTACGGGGATTACTGCCAGCGCCATCGCGGCATACGTGAAAGGCATTGCCAAAAGCCCGGTAAGGCTTCAGTGCCGCCGCGGAGACTGGCTGGAAGTTGAGTTCACACCTTCAGGAGGCGGGTTCAAGGACGTTTTCCTTACCGGCCCCGCTGAGCTTATATCCCTGGAATAGAATATTCCGGGGATTTTTTGTATTTTTGTATCTTGTATGAAAGCACTTGACTTACACGGCTGCGGCACCGCGCTTCTCACCCCGTTCAAGGGTGGGGAAGTGGACTATGAGTCCTTTGCCGCCACAGTAGACTGGCAGGTAGAAACCGGTATAGATTTCCTGGTCCCACTTGGAACCACAGGTGAAACTCCCACGCTCTCTGAATCGGAGAAACTCCAGGTCCTGGAGGTGACGCTTCAGCACGCTAAGGGCCGTCCTGTCATGGCCGGCGTGGGCTCCAACTCCGTAAAGGGCACCCTTGACAACATCCGCCTCCTGCAGGACGCAGATGCCTTCCTGGTGGTGGTCCCCTTCTACAACAAGCCGCCCCAGAGGGGTATGTATGAGTATTTCAAGGCCGTGGCAGGGGCAACGGAAAAGCCCATCGTGCTATATAACGTCCCCGGCCGCACCGGTTCCAACATTGAGCCTGAAACCGTGCTGGCCCTGGCCAAGGACGTGCCCAATATAATCGGCATAAAGGAGGCTTCCGGTAAGATTGAGCAAAGCCTCAAGATCATGGCCGGCCGCCCGGAAGGCTTCAAACTCCTTTCCGGCAACGACGAAGACACTCTTGAACTTATGAAGCATGGGGCCGATGGCGTCATCTCCGTGGCCTCCAACGTCTTCCCGTCTGCTATGGCCGATTTCATCCACGCCCTTGAGGCCGGTAAGATTGAGGAGGCAACCAGGATGGATGCCCGCCTGAAGCCCCTTTTCAAGGCCCTCTTCGTAGAGCCCAACCCCATCCCTGCCAAGGCCGCAATGGCCCAGCTTGGCCTTATGGAAAACAGCCTCAGGCTGCCCCTGGTTAAGGCTACAGAGGCAACGGAAGCCCTTTTACAGCAAACCCTGAAAGAACTTTTCTAATGGAAGTCACCCTTAAAGAATTCAACGCCCTTATGGACGCCCTTGAAAAGGGTGAAGTCCGTGTGGCCCAGAAAGTAGACGGCGTCTGGCAGGTAAACCGTGAGGTGAAGGAAATCATCCTTGCCGGCTTCCGCCTTGGCGCCATCAAGGAAATGTCCCAGGGTCAGTTCCCGTTCTTTGACAAGGACACCTTCCCTGTAAGGAACTTTAAGGCCAGTGACGGAGTCCGCATAGTCCCCGGCGGCACATCTGTGCGCCGCGGCGCGTATATGGCCCCTGGCTCCATCATAATGCCTCCGGCCTATGTCAATGTGGGTGCCTATGTAGACGAAGGCACTATGGTTGACAGCCACGTCACCATCGGCTCCTGCGCCCAGGTGGGAAAGCACATCCATATATCGGCCTCCACGCAGATTGGGGGCGTACTTGAACCCGCCGGCGCGCTTCCCACAATCATCGAGGACGGCGCTTTCATCGGCGGCAACTGCGGCATCTACGAAGGCACAATAGTCCAGGAGGGCGCAGTCATCGCTTCCGGCGTCATAATCACCTCATCCACAGCCATTTACGATGCCACAAAGGATGAGTTCATCAAGAGGAATGCCGATGGCCGCATAGTGGTCCCCGCCGGCGCCGTGGTTGTGAGCGGCTCCAAGCCCATCGTCCGCGGCGGCAAGCCCCTTGAGAGCGGCGTTCACCTTTACTGCCCGGTGATTGTGAAGTACCGTGACAGCAAAACAGAGGGCAGTATTCACCTTGAGGATTTATTACGTTAATTGTCATTTCGAGCGAAGTCGAGAAATCTCATAGTTATTGAAAAAATGATTGTAGCGGTAGTTGGTGCAACGGGCCTGGTTGGCTCAAAGATGTTGCAGGTTCTTGAGGAACGTGCGTTTCCGGTGACGGAGCTGTTGCCGGTTGCGTCGGAGCGTTCCTGGGGCAAAAAAGTGCGCTTCCAGGGCAAGGAGTGGACGGTTATGAGTGCCGATGAAGCCATTTCCCGGAAGCCCGCCCTTGCCATTTTCTCCGCCGGAGGGGCTGTATCGGCCCAATTGGCGCCGCGCTTTGCGGAAATTGGCTGCTACGTGGTGGACAATTCCTCCTACTGGCGTATGGACCCTTCCGTGCCGCTGGTGGTGCCGGAGATCAATGCCGATGTACTTAAGCCCACAGATCACATCATCGCCAACCCCAACTGCTCCACCATCCAGATGGTCCTGCCGCTGGCGCCTCTTCACAAGGCCTACGGCATCAAGCGAATTGTGGTAAGCACATACCAGAGCGTCACCGGCGCCGGCCAGAAAGGCATTGAGCAGCTTGAAGCGGAAATGGCTGGCGGCTCCGGTTCCAAATTCCCTCACCAGATATTCCTGAACGTACTTCCGCATATAGATTCATTCCTCCCGGACGGCTACACCAAGGAGGAGATGAAGATGGTCAATGAAACCCGGAAGATCCTCCGGGACCCTTCCATTGCCGTTTCCGCAACCACCGTCCGAGTCCCCGTAAAGGGCGGCCATTCGGAGAGCGTGAACCTGGAGTTCAACAGGCCTTTTGAGCTGTCAGAGGCTGTAAAACTTATGGCCGATATGCCGGGTGTCGTGGTTCAGGATGACCCCGCAAATAACGTCTATCCCATGCCCATAACGGCCTGGGAGAAGGACGACGTATTTGTCGGCCGCATCCGCCGTGATACATCCGTGGAGAATGGCCTCAATCTGTGGTGCGTCAGTGACAACATCCGCAAAGGCGCTGCCACAAACGCTGTCCAGATAGCGCAAGTGCTGCTCCAAAACGGCTGGCTTGTGTAGGTTTGACGGTCTTAGTCAAGTTTTACCCCCAAAACGTGACTAAGATTGTATGTTGTGACCATCTTAGTTAAGAAAAGTCACCAAAACGTGACTAAGATTGTATTGAAACGATGAACTGGCAGTTGTTCAAAGACATATTGAGCATTGATTCCACTTCCGGCAAGGAGCGGGATATGGCCCTGTGGCTGAATGACCACCTTGAGGCTCCCACAAAGGAACTTATGGAAGTTGGCGACGGCACCCTGAACCTCTTCATCAAGTGGGGCACCCCCAGCGTGGTCTTCTGCACCCATATGGACACTGTTCCGCCGTATATTGCCCCGGAGTTACCGGAGTTACCGGAGGAGGGACCCTTCGGAGGAACTCCGTTCGCTACGCTCGCTCCGGCCCCTCCCACTGGCACAAGTGCCGGATTGGGAGCAAGCTCCCATCCGTCCCTTATGCCAGCGGGCCCCTCCCCCTACCCTTGTGCGGGGGTGCACAAGCCCTCCGAAGGGTCCCCCCTCCGGATAACCGGCCGGGGCAGCTGTGACGCCAAGGGACAGATCTTTGCAATGTACACGGCTTGCAAGGAATTGGAGGCAAAAGGGTGCACGGGCTTCGGGCTCTTGATCCTGGCAGGGGAGGAGACTGGTTCCTGGGGGGCCAAGGCGTTTTCCAAAACAGGCTTTGAGGCGCCGTTCCTCATTGTGGGAGAGCCCACGGATAACAAGATGGTCAGTGCCGCAAAGGGCACTCTGTCATACGATCTGAAGTTTACCGGAGAGGCCTTCCACAGCGGTTATCCGCAGTTTGGAGCAAGCGCCGTAGAACTCTTTAACCAGTTCTACGATGCCCTGAAGGCCGTAGAATGGGGTCTTGACCAGGAGCTGGGGGAGACAACGTGGAACATCGGCCTTCTGAGTTCTCCCAATCCCCAGAACATCCTGTCACCGGAGCTTACCTGCCGGCTGTATTTCCGTACAACGTTCCTTTCGCATCAGGCTGTGCAGGAGTGGATGGATTCTACCCCCGACCTGATCGGGCATCTCATGGTCACGGCCCGCGCGGGAGACGTGCCGGCGCGGTACGTGACACTGCCGGGCTTTGAGAGCGCCCCCGTGGCGTTTGGCAGCGACGCTCCGCACCTGACGGGCTTCGGCCACAAGATCATCTGCGGCCCCGGAAGCATTAAGGTGGCTCATCGTGACAATGAGAACGTCCTTGTAGCGGACCTTGAGGTGGCCGTGGATCAATACGTCCGAATGGCCGTGGAGCTAAACGCTTGTAAATCAAAAGATTAAGCAAAAACGTCTACCGCAAAACGTCAAGACGTTTTTGTATAACATACAGACAATCAACAACTTATCTCCACGCGCAAGTGGGGGCACAAGAGAGAAGATATGATAAAAGTTATTATCAGCGGCTATGGCAAGATGGGCCATATGGTGGAAAAAGAGCTGCAAATCCGTGGCATAGAACTGGTCCAGGCCAGCGAGGACATCACGGCAACGCCCGTGGACGTAGCAAAGGAGTGTGTGTGCATTGATTTCACCACCCCTGAGGCATTCCGGAAGAACTACCCGTTCATTGCGCAGAACTTCAAGGCGGCGGTCATCGGCACAACCGGCTGGAATGACATCAAGGCCGATGTTATCAAGGCCTTCACCGATGCCGGCACCCCTATGGTGTACGCTTCCAACTTCTCCCTTGGCGTGAATGCGCTGTATCTTGCAATCACCAAGGCCTCTGAAATCCTGAAGGGTGCAGGCTACACCCCTGAGATTGAGGAAATCCATCATATCCACAAACTGGACGCCCCTTCCGGAACAGCAAAAACTATGGGCGAAATAGTGGAAGCCCAGCTTGGGGAAAAGCCTCAGATCACATCCATCCGTGAAGGCGAAGTCCCTGGCATCCACACCCTCACCCTCACTTCCGGCTGCGACAAACTCACCTTGAGGCACGAAGCCTTCTCCCGCGAAGGCTTTGCCAAGGGCGCAGTGGTGGCTGCCCTTAAAACCGAAGGCCTCAAGGGCGTACACGAATTCAGTGAACTACTATGAGTTACAGGGTCTTAAAGTTTGGCGGAAGTTCAGTAGCCAGCGCAACGGCTATGTCCAGGGTCCTGGATATAGTTGAAAAGGAAGCGCAAAAGGGTACGGTGATTCTGGTTTCCAGCGCCATCAGCGGCTGCACGGATGCCCTCCTGGACGGCGGTCCAAAGGCCATCAAGGAAATGCAAAAACGCCACCAGGACATAGTGAAACGCCTTTTTACCGGAGAGGAACGGGAAGAGATCCAGGCCCGCATAGACGGCCTTTTCCGTGAACTTGCCGTCACGCCAAATGATGAGCAGGTAACCTTTGGAGAGCTTCTCTCAACTACCATCCTTGCCGCCAAACTCCAGCAGGAAGGCTACAATGCCAAGTGGCTTGACTCCCGAAAACTGGTTGTGAAAGACAATCAGGAAGAAACCTACAGGCGCATAAAAGAGGCCGTGGAAGGTGCGGAAATCTACATCGCTCCCGGCTTCATCTGCCAGGACGCTGCAGGGAAAGTCTCCACCCTTGGCCGTGGAGGCTCGGACTTCAGCGCCTCCCTCTTTGCCGCGGCCGTAAAGGCGGAGTCCCTCCAGATCTGGACCGACGTCCCCGGCATAATGACCGCCAACCCAAAACAGGTTCCGCAGGCCCGAACCATTCCCACAATGACCTACAATGCCGCCCTCCAGATGGCAACGTGCGGCGCCAAGGTGCTTTACGCGCCCACCGTGGCCCCCGCAATGGAAGCCGGCATAGACATAGAAATCAAAAACACTTTCGCCCATGATGGGAAGTACACTGTCATTGGCAAGGAAGGCCCTAAAGGCTGGATTGGTGTTGCTTCTCAGGCCGATACAATAACGGTTGTGGGCTCCGGTGCAGACGGCGTGCCCAGGGCAGAAAAGGCTCTTCTCACGGAAGGGATATCGGCCCTCAGCATCAGGGAAACAGAGGCGGGCGTTGAACTCAAGGTTCGCCAGAAAGTGCTGGAGCAGGCCCTCCGGGCCCTTCACAGGGCATTTTTCCAGGAGCTGCCTACCGCAGAAATTGGCCTATTCATTGCCGGAGACGGCGCCGTTGCCCACGCCCTTTACAATATGATAAAGAGCGCCGCAGAGAACGTTGAGGCCCGCACCGGAAAACGCCTCACAATTGTGGGAAAGGCCAACAGCAAGCGCTACGGAATTGACCTCACGGGCTATCCTGTAATCAATACCCAAGGCTCTTACGTGGATGCAATTATCAACGTTGCGCCAAAGGGCTCCATCTTTGTGGACTGCACAAATTCAGAAACTCTCTACAAACGCTACACAGACCTCCTGGAGGCCGGGATCGGGGTGGTTTCATCCAACCGCCGCTCCTTTGCCGTGCCGTATCCGGAGTTTGCCGCAATGCACGCCGCCGCCCGTGAAAACGGGGTTCCGCTTCGCTATGAGACCACGGTTGGCGCCGCCCTGCCCATCCTGGAATCCATCTCCCGCGGGGCCAATAGCTCAGACGAAGTAACCTCCATAGAAGCCGTGGTCTCCTGCACGCTCAACCAGATTCTGGGGGACTATCTTCCCGGCCGGGAAAGCTTTGCAAGTATGGTCAGACGTGCCCAGGAGGCCGGTCTTACTGAGGCCGATCCCCGTATGGACCTTGGCGGCAAGGACGCGCTAAGGAAACTTCTTATCCTCTCCCGTGAGGCCGGCGTACGGCTTGAAGAAAAAGATGTAAAAGTGGAACCAGTCATCCCCGCCGATGCCTTCAAAGGAAGCGTGGAGGACTTCTACGCCGCCCTGGAGGCTTATGAGCCTGAACTTGCAAGGAAGGCCGATGCCGCCAACGCCAAAGGCGAGCGCCTCCGCTTTGTTGCGTATCTAAGGAAAAACGGTAAGTCCTACGAGGCAGGAATCGGCATAAGGAGCGTTGCTCCGGAGCATCCTGCATACTACCTCCGCGGCACAGAGAACGCCATCATCGTGAGAAGCGCATTCCACCCCTACCCGCTGGTGATCCAGGGCCCGGGTGAAGGTGCCCGCGAGGCCGCCAGCTCCATCCTGAACGATATCCTAAGGTAGGCCCTTTCCGTCATGCCCGGCTCCGACCGGGCATCTCTTGTCATTCTGAGCGAAGCGAAGAATCTCATTTGTAATTGTAAAAATAATCCGCCACCTTTGACACCGGAAAGACACGAAATAGATATTTATAACATAGCGAAAGCATTCGCACTGTTCGGAACTTGAAATCCAGCCAATTTCTTTTATCCAACCGAATAAGTTGCAATGCCTGCGTCGAAAAGGCGCAGGTGAAACTTATTTGTTGGAGAAGGCACCTGGCTGGAACCCCAAGTTCAAGTAAGAGTCACCTGTGCCCGTTTTATATATAGGCAGCCGCAGAATGAGATAATTGGTTTTTTATATTTTAGTTTTTTTCTGCGGTTGCCTTTCTAAATATGTAAGAAAAAGTTTCTCGTTATCACATCCGGCTTCTTTAATGTCTTTTCTGAGTCGGGAACGATATGTTTTAATGCTTCCCACCGATTGCTTTTTTACAATATACTGAATCAGTTCATCCGGAACTCCGGCAAAGAATAAGGCGATAGTCTTCATATTATCTTTTGTGACAGACGGTACTTGCTGGGAGATTTTTATTATGATGTCACCAAGATAATAATTAAGCATTTTGTAGAGTTCTAAGAAGGCACTTTCGTTATCGTATAGGCCGGACAAGTCTTTTTTAAAAGTGACTAAATCCCTTTTACTACTAACTTCCCCGAAGCAGGAAACCAGATCACCAAGATGTGCATACTTTTCTAAGAATAGTGTTCCGACTAAATCGGCAGATGCCTTGCCGGACAAATTCTTTTGTACTTCCAGATGAGCAATAGTATCTTTCAAGAGTCTCTCTTCTCGTATGTTTTTTTCTCTAAAATATATGAAAAGCAAGAAGACAAAAACAAGCGCAGTAAAGGACCAAACAAAAATCATTGTTCTCTGTTGTTTTAACCTTATTCTCTGAAGAGCGGCATCTTGCATATAATAGTCCCGTTGAGCAATACTTAAGGACTGATGCAGAAGAGCCCTTGTTAGGGAATCCTGGACCATTGCCGCCTTTTTGATATGTTTAAAAGCTAAATTATGTCTATTAGAGGCGTGGTCAATATCTGCTTGCAAAAAATCAAGGGTTGCCTTTTCCCGATTATTCTCTGCGATTTTGAAACCTTGTTGGATCCAGTAATCGGCAGAATCAAGTTGTCCAACGATCACATGTGCTTGCGAGCGATATCCATAATCAAGAAAATTATAGTAAGCCAAAGGCACTTTACGATATATATCAATAGCTCGGTATACAGAATCTTCGAGTTCTACACATATCTGTGCATAGCATAATTCGCTATTAACTTTAAGATTATTGTCTGCGGTTGAAATTAGACCCATAAGTATTTTACGCGACTCATTATATCTAAAATCGTTCATAAGGTCCACGGCAAGAGAGAATAAGGCATATTGCACATAGGCCGTATCTCTATTCTGCCGAAAAGCGTCTATGGCTTTTTTGTGATAATCTGCCGCCGCCGCCATATTATTTGATAAATAATAAATATCAGCAATATTTCTGTATGAAAGACCCAAATAGCGCAAATCCTTTTGTCCGTTAGCAAGGTCAGCGGCGTATTCTAATGATATTATGGCGGCAGGATAATTTGTTGCGTTCTTTTGAATTAATCCGTAATAGTAATATGTTAACATTCGGTATTGAGGTTGCCGTCTTGATTTAGTGTAGTAATTGACAGCAATGTTGATGAGGGAATCATCTGTGATATCTATATAACTTTTGTCAAAAGCCATTGATTTCAACAACGCATATCTGGCGCTTACGCTTTGGCCGTGTAGTTGTCTTTGTGGGATTCTTTCAAGATGGGAAAGTGCGCTGTCTGGGGATTGTTCAATTTCCAACTCAAGCCGGTCAAGTTTTTTATTGATATCTAACCGACAAGAATTGAAACTCAATAAACAAAGGAGAAAGAGTAGGCGATATTGCATTTTTATTTTTTCAGTAAATATACATATCGGGGGCGAATAATGCAAACCACGCCATAAAATGTAACCTGTTTTGACTCGACCATATTGATTATCAGTACTTTATGGCGCTAAAATGTAACCTCAAATTGTTCTTTTTCTTTTTTAAAATGTTGAATTTTGCATAAACCAATTATCATTGGAAGCCTTGAGTTTGAAGGAGAGTTTTATCTTTAGCCTAAAGAGCGAGGAGTACCAGAACCTCTCAGAAAATGCAACTCGGTAAAACATTGAAATACAATATTTGTTTGTATATTTACGCATTCGAAATTATGATAAAACACTCTATGAAGAGTCCTTTTAATATCCTCGGCTTATCCGCGGCAATATTTTTCTCTGTAGCGTGCTCATCTCATACAGATAGTACAATAATCAAAGATGAGCCAATATCCGGCCCGCATCCCGAGCCAAAGTGGGAAATAGTGTCTGGAGAATTTTTTGAATCGGATATTATTCCGTGGCAACCACTTGAAACAAACGCGGAATTATTCAAGTCGTCTCTTTCTTTTCTTTCTGCGAAACCTCAAGGGGGCATAGTTATGGACTTAGCTCAATCCGACAACTCTCACTGGGGAGATATTAATAAGCATATTATTGACTCGGATGATTTTTGGAAGCCGGAAACCTGTTCAGATCAAAAAGTTCAAACACTTTTGCGTGATTTTGATGCCGTCTTTTCTTCTTATCTTCGAAATCTGTGGAAATACAGTCCTGATGACGGGATTTATTCAGCGCTGCTTATGTGCGATGGTGACGTAACAATAACGTCCAAGCATACGGTTTTTGGAGAATCTCCGGGAACCAATCTATCCAAATACTTTAAGTTTATTTGCGGTAGTTACCAAGTGTATTTCAAAGGGTTGTCCTTTGATGTTGAAAAGCATACTCTAGGGGTATCACTGTCTGAGCGGTTTGGGAAAGATAATATGATGCCGTTCAGAGTTTTCGTCATATACACCGATGAGCCCTTTGACGGCCCCGTTGACATTACAATTGAAATCCCGGTCAAGAAAGTGATGTACCTGTCATATCTGCGGGATCTCAAACGGGATGCAAACGCTGAGTTACAACTTGTGCCGATGACCCTTCACGCAGAGTTTACGCTCAATAACCTCAACTAAATGAGTGTCATTGCAAGACTAAGGCATTGAAATACATTTCCTGCAACGCCCCTAGGTGAAAATGCATCTATATTATGGTTGCTTATCTTCTTTGTTATGAGATAGTTAATCGGCCCAAATATGGCTTTACAGATGGGAATAGATTCATTAACATATAAGTCTTTTGTAAATCAGTTGGCATTATGAATCAATACGTTTCAGTTATTCTAAAGGGCCTTTTAAGTCTTATTATTATCACGGCTCTTGTTTGCTGTAGCAAGTTGTTGGAAAATGGGGAAGGGATGGGAAGAAATATTTTACACTTTTCAATTAATAGTGAATCTGTCAGCCAGGTAGAAAGAGGCGTCCGAATGCTCCATAATTTTAGGACGGAGAACGGGCTGTTTCTTTCATCTCCCCTGTCTTTTGCCGCCTTTAACTCTGATGACGATGGCTATACTACTATTCGGGCAGTCCTGAATTCTCCCACATATTATGAATTACGGATGAAGATGCCAACCGATAAGATAACCGAGGGCGTGACCTGTAGTCCAGAAGTGTCATTATACTATGTGCTATTGCCACAGATTAGAGAGAAGAGATACACGGACGAAACGGGATTCACCCATTATAAGACAATTCGTCAAGCGGTTTACGGTAAAGCTCAAGTCTCAGAAGCAAGCCTAAAAGTCCGTTCTTATTTTCCGGAAAATGACCCAAGAAAAGGCAAGCCTCGCACACCAACCCTTTGCGGTAATTTTTCTTTTTCTGGACATTACAAGGATTCTCTTGAGAATGTTATATCTTTCAAGGTTGTTGACGGCTATTTTGACGTGTCTGACAGTCCAGTGATATTTGGCCGGACTCCTAGAGAAAATGGTTGGTTAGAATATGACACCGTAGTTCTAGAGGATTAATCTCAAGTATCAGAATAATAAGTTTACGCTCAATAACCTCAACTAAATGAGTGTCATTGCAAGACTAAGGCATTGAATTACATGTCCCCGCAACGCGGAGATAACTCTCCGTTACGGATATGCCTTCTGACACCGTAAACGCTATATCCTGTCAATATCGGCCCAACCAAACCTGGCGGGATACAGCCAGGCGCGTTCCGTGTGCTCCATGACGCCGTAGTCAAGTGATACCTTGGGGCATTCACTGTAGGCCCTTTCCACAAAGGCGGGCTCCAGGATGTGCTCCTTCCAGCCGCGGAAAAGTTCCGTCACTTCAGGGACGTACTTTTCCAGTTCCTGGCAAATTGTATCGGCCTTCCAGATGAAAATACCGCTGTTCCAGAAGAATTCACCGGTGCGGATAAATACCTCGGCAAGCTCCTGAGAGGGCTTTTCCGTGAAGGTTTTCACCTTCAGGGGGCCGGCCATGAGGTGGGCGTTACGGCCTTCCTTCACCTGGATGTAGCCAAAGTTTACCTCGGCCGATTTGGGGACAATCCCAAGGGTCATGAGGACGTCGTGCTCCTCTACGTACGCGAAGGCGTCGTTCACTGTTTCTGCAAACATGGATTCGTCCCGGATCACAAGGTCCCACGGGGTGGCAACTATCACTGCCTCAGGGTCACGTAGAAGGATTGTATATGCCGCCAGGGCCATACAGGGCGCCGTTTTTCTTGCGAAAGGTTCCCTTAGAATATTTTCCGGGGGGAGCATGGGGAGAGCCTTCCTTGCTTCATCGGCATACTTTGCGAGCGTTACCACCAGGATGTTCTCATCCGGCACTACGCCCTGGAATCTGTTATATGTAAGGGCGTACTGGGAGCGGTTTCCGCTGCCATCGGCCATTATTACACAGTATCTGTGGTTATTCATTATGTGGTTGGTTATTTATACAAACATTGGTATCCAGGCCTGGGGGAAGTACCTCACAAGGGTTTCCTGCTGCTCTACGGTGACGGAAACTACGTCAAAGAAGACCTCTTGGCCGTACATGTGCTTTGCGTTCAGGTATCTTAGCGCCGCGGCCGATATCCTCTTCTGCTTGACGGGATTAACCTGGTCACTGATGGTGGTGGTGACGGGAGCCTTGCGGGTTTTCACTTCCACAAAGTGAAGGCCGTCAGGGCCCTCCGACACAATGTCTATCTCCAGATGGCCGGCCCGCCAGTTGCGGTCCAGTATGTGCTGGCCGCGGGATTCCAGGAAATCGCAGGCCATCTGCTCTCCAAGTTCTCCTAACTTGCTGGTTCTAAGAACGTTCATGCTATTCAAATTTTACCACGGTGACTCCGGCTCCACCAAACTGTACGTGCTCGTCCTGGGCCGATACAACTCCCGGCACAGTGCGCAGGTACTTCTGAATCTCCTCCCTCAGTGCACCGGTTCCTTTTCCGTGCAAAATCCGCACCGAAGGGACGCCTAACATAAGGGCGTCGTCAACATATTTCATAACAATTTCCAGGGCGTCCGTCACACGCTCCCCGCGGACGTCAAGTTCCGTGGAGAAATTGGCCTTGCGCTCTCTTATGGCGGTGTCATAAACCTGCCTGGGGCGCTGGTCCGGAGCCTTGGCAACTGCCTTGTATTCATTTGCGGTAATGCGCTCTACACGGTCCAGGGGCAGTTTTGTGGTGATATTGCCCACAATTACCGTGACCGCTTTTGTGCTTACCTTGGAAACTTCTCCCACCATCCCGTTCTCCTTGATGCGGACCTTCTCCCCAACCTTGAGGGGAGCGCTGCGGAAGGCGGCTTCCTTGCGGGCCTGCTCCTGGTCCTCCTCCATCTGCTTCAAGGTTTCCCCGCCTGCGCGGCGCTTCTTGCGGGCATCTTCACGGGCTTTTCGGTCCTGGACATCCTTGAGTTTACGGTCAATGTACTTTTCCCGTTTGCTGGTGCCTTCTGCAAGTGCGCCAAGGAAGCCCTGAAGCTCTGCCCTGGCAGCCTTGGTTTCCTCTTTCTGGGCCTGGGATTCCTTGATGGCGCGGATGGTCCCCTCTACGCGTTTATTGGCCTCCTTCACTATCTTTTCCGCCTCTGCGCGGGCCTCATCCAGGATGCGGCGACGCATCTCTTTTATCTCCTCAAGTTCCTTTTCATAGCGGTCCGTGAGGCCCTCGAGTGTTTTGTCCGTAGCGCGGATTTTGGAAAGTTTCTCATCCAGCGCGCGGCGGCTTCTGGCAATCTTCCGGAGGTTTCTCTCAATACCCACAAACTGCTCTCCGGCGCGCTCCTCTGCGTCGTGAACTATTGTTTCCGGGAGCCCCATCTTGCGGGCCAGTTCAAAAGCGAAGGAAGAGCCCGGCAGTCCTTGCTCCAGAACAAAGAGGGGCGCCACCGTAGCGGCGTCAAACTGCATTGCGCCGTTTATGACGCCGGATTCTGCGGCCGATGCATACAGTTTAAGGTTGGTATAGTGGGTGGTGATTACGCCGTATGCGCCGCGGGTGTCCAGCTCATGGAGGATGGCTTCCGCTATGGCGCCGCCGGCTGCGGGTTCAGTTCCGCCGCCAAACTCGTCAATAAGCACCAGCGTCTTTGAATCGGCCACGCAGAGCATGGCCTTCATGTCCGTGAGGAAGGAGCTGTAGGTGGAGAGGTCGTTTTCCAGGGATTGGTCGTCTCCTATGGACACCATTATGCGGTCAAACACCGGGAGCTCCGACGTTTCCGATGTAGGGATGAGCATGCCCCACTGGAACATATACTGAAGGAGGCCGGTGGTTTTGAGGCAAACGCTCTTTCCGCCGGCGTTGGGGCCGGAAATAAGGAGGATGCGTTTTTGGGGCGTGAGGGTTACCGTAAGCGGCACGATTGCCTTTTTCTCACGCTTAAGGGACCTTTCCAGGAGGGGATGGCGGGCTTTCCGGAGCCTCAGGGCGCCGTCCTCACTCACAACCGGCATTCCGGCAACGTAAGAGAGCGCAACATTGGCCTTTGCCATGATGAAATCCAGCTCTCCTATGAACTGGGCGCCGCCGATGAGCTCCGGCACAAACGGCCTCAGGAACTCTGCAAATTCATAGAGGATCTTTGCAATCTCCCGGGTTTCGGCAAAATGCAGCTCAGATATCTCATTCTGCAGCGCCACAATCTCTGCGGGCTCCATGAAGGTTGTCTTTCCCGTTGCGCTTTCGTCGTAGACAAAGCCCTGGAAGGCTCTTTTTTTGGCCGATGAAACCGGTATGAGCATCTTGCCGTCCCTTATTGCAACGGAGGCGTCAGCATCGGCAAAACCTTCCTGCTGCGCCTGCCTCAGGATGGCGTTCATGCGCTTGGAAACGTTTATTTCCTTATCCTTTATGCTGCGGCGGATCTTGTAAAGTTCGTCGCTGGCGGTGTCCTTGATTTCCCCGTGGCGGTCAAGGATGGAGTCTATGCGCTGCATTACCTCCGCGGGGGCGCTGATGCCGGCCGCCATATGCTGGAGGTTGGGGTAGATGCCTTCCTTGACGGTATGGAAAAAGTGGAGGGCCTTGCGGAGGGTGTCCAGAAGGGTGCGGAGCTTTCCAAGGGACAGGATGTCTATTGAGGCATTTTTGCCGATAGGTTCCAGGAACGGGATGGCGTCTATGTATCCGGAAGTGGGGAAACTTTCCTCAAACATGAGGATGAGGCGCATCTCGTCCGTGAGAAGATGCCTTCTGTGGATTTCCTCCGGGATTGTGGAGAATTCCTCCGTCTCAACCCTTTCTGCAGCGTATTCCGTGCAGCAGCGGGCGCTTATATCGGCCCTAACCTTATCAAAGCCAAGCTTTGCCTCCAGCCTCTCAATCATTTCCTATGCTTCCTCCTTGGCTAACAGAGTGTGGGCCAGGATGGACCTCAACTCATCTATGTTCTTAATTGTCTGGATCTCTCCTCCGTGGACGTAAGACACGTTTCCGGTTTCTTCAGATACCACAACCACGTCTGCGTCTGTGTCTTCAGTTACGCCGATGGCTGCGCGGTGCCTCATTCCGTAATGTGCGGGGATGTCCCTTCTGGCGGTCATGGGGAGCTGGCAGCGGGCGGCTACAATGCGGTCTCCAACGATTATCATTGCACCGTCATGAAGGGGAGAGTTCTTGAAGAAGATGTTCATGATGAGGCGGCGGTTTATCTCCGCTTCAAAGGCATCTCCGGTGGCCTTGTACTCATCAAGGTCACTCTTGTGCTGGAGTACTATGAGGGCACCGGTTTTCTCTGCGGCCATGGCCCTCACGGCCTCCGAGAGTTCCACTACGGACTGCGAGCCCATGGCTTCCTCCTTTATGCCCATCAGTTTGTTGAAGATCTCACCGCTCCTTCTGGAGAGGCCGGACTGAACGGCCACGCGGTTGAGGAGGTGACGGATTTCCGGCTGGAAAAGTATGATTATAGCAAGCACACCAACATCCAGAAGAGCTCCCAGTAGGGCGCTCATCATCCTCATGTTGAGGGCCTTCACCAGTGCCTGCAGAATGAGCAGCACGGCCAGGATGAGAACTATGTTAAGGATACCGGAGTCCTTTCTGATGCTTCTGATGAGGAAAAAGATGATGAGGGCTACCATCAGGATATCAAGGATATCCGCCCACCCGAAGCTCAAAAAACTAAATATTCCCAGTACACTCATCATAGGATTACAAATATAGCAATTTTATTGCTATGCCACAAGGGCTTTTTGCCGCTGCCGGTCAGAAGTTTCCCCCACCACGCTGCGGGAATCATACTCCAGAGCCGCGGGCGGCTACAGGTTTTGACACCAACGCTTCCTCTCCGCTTGTGGGGGCAACGAAAGGCACAAAAACGGCCGAAAACGTGTGAATCATTGACCAAATGGGCAATGAAACGCACAAAAACGGCCCAAAACGTGTAAGTCATTGCCCTGAAACATCTGTGGTGGCGCCACAGTCGCAGGTGATGGCTCGTACCGTCGCAGGTCTGTGTTTTTGGCGTCACCTGCGACGCATATCGGCCTCAGGAGCAAAAGAACGTCGCAGGTGCGGCGTTTTTTGCAGACCTGTGACACTTCGGCATCAGACCTGCGACACTTCGGCGCGGGACCTGCGACGTCTTTGGCCCCGGGACATTTGCAACCCGGTTGCAGAAACCTTCCAGTACCTTTGCATCAGAAACACACACCAGATATGGAAAAACTTCATCATACAGACCACGAGTGCGAGTGCCACGCTCATCACGAGGCTCACGAAGAGCACCATCACTACCACGAGTGCGAGTGCCACGCTCATCACGAGGCTCACGAAGAGCACCATCACTACCACGAGTGCGACTGCCGCGCTCATCACGAGGCTCACAAAGAGCACCACGATGACCACCACCACGGCGGTCACGAACACCACCATCACCACCACGAGGAAGAAGAGGGCCACGGCCGTCTTATCAAAATAATAGTTGCCTCAGTGCTTCTTGTAGCGGCCTGGCTCATCGAGAGAAACACCCCGTCCTGGGCCACGTGGCAGCATCTTCTCATTTTCCTTGTGCCTTACCTCATCGTGGGTTGGGACACCCTCAAGGAAGCGGCCGAGGGACTCCTTCACGGAGAGGCCCTCAGCGAGGATTTCCTTATGAGCATCGCCACTCTTGGCGCCCTGGCCATTGGTTTTATGCCTGGGGCCGAATCTCAGTTCCCTGAGGCCGTCTTTGTTATGCTGTTCTTCCAGGTGGGGGAACTCTTTGAGGAGATGGCCGAGGGCCGTAGCCGGAAGTCCATCGAGCATCTTATGGACATCCGCCCGGACAGCGCACGCGTGGAAAGGGACGGCAAACTGACCATGGTGAAGCCGGAAGAAGTTACCCCCGGGGAGATCATCCTCATCCAGCCGGGAGAGAAAGTGCCCATGGACGGCGTTGTGCTTGAAGGTACATCAAGCCTTGATACTGTGGCGCTTACGGGTGAGAGCGTGCCGCGGTCTATCGGCCCGGATGACGAAATCCTTTCCGGCTGCGTGAACCTCACCGGAGTACTCCGTGTAAAGACCACCAAGGCGTTTGGAGAGTCCACCGCCGCAAAGATCCTGGACCTTGTGGAGAATGCCGCGGAGAGCAAGTCCCGCAGTGAGAGCTTCATCACAAAGTTTGCCCGTATTTACACGCCCATCGTGGTGGCACTGGCGGTGCTGGTGGCCGTCATTCCCGGCCTCATCACCGGAGAATGGGTCACCTGGATCTACAGGGGCCTCCTGTTCCTGGTGGTCTCCTGCCCGTGCGCCCTTGTGATCTCCGTGCCTCTCACCTTCTTTGGCGGCCTTGGCGGAGCGTCCCGTAAGGGCATACTCATCAAGGGCTCCAACCTTATGGATACCCTCTCACGGGTAAAAACCGTAGTATTTGACAAGACCGGCACCCTCACGGAAGGCGTCTTTGAAGTCACCGCCGTTCATCCGGAAGTGATTGACAGCAAGGAACTTCTGCACCTGGCAGCCCACGTGGAGCGCCATTCCACCCACCCCATCGCAATGGCCCTGAGAAACGCCTATCCCGATGAGGCCGATGACTGCGAGGTTGGCTCCATAGAGGAGACCGCCGGTCACGGAGTAAGGGCCATTGTGAACGGCAAAAAGATAGTCGTCGGCAACAGCCAACTTATGGAGGCCGAAGGCGCCGCCTGGCACCCCTGCCATCACAGCGGTACCATCATCCACGTGGCCATAGACGGCGTCTACGCCGGTCACATAGTTATCTCAGACCGCATCAAGGCCGATTCCGCCAGCGCCATAGAGGCCCTGAAGGCCGCAGGCGTTCAGGAGACGGTGATGCTCACCGGAGACCAGGAGAGCGTGGCGGCGGCGGTGGCATCGGCTCTGAAGTTGGACCAATATTATGCTCAGCTCCTTCCCGCCGACAAAGTCTCCCGCGTTGAGGCGCTCCTGGGGCACGGCCCGCTGGCATTTGTTGGCGACGGCATCAACGACGCCCCCGTCCTCACCAGGGCCGACGTTGGCATAGCCATGGGCGCCCTTGGCTCCGACGCCGCCATCGAGGCCGCAGACGTTGTGCTGATGGATGACAAACCCTCCAAGATTGCCACGGCAATAGGTATCGCCCGCCGCACAATACGCATTGCCAAGGAGAACATCTGGTTCGCCATCGGCATAAAAGTCCTGGTGCTTGTGCTGGCCACTTTGGGCCTTGCAACCATGTGGATGGCCGTTTTTGCCGATGTAGGCGTCACCGTCCTTGCCGTCCTCAACGCCATGCGCGCTCTGAAGGCCTAAGCCTCTACCATAGCAAGCGTTGCAACCGATATCCTTACGGAGGGCCCCAAGGCTCTCCGTAGTGTTATCCAGCACTCGGAAAGCGTTGCGCCGGTGGTGAACGTGTCATCCACCAAAAGGATATGCCCGGCGGGGATCCTGTGCCTCACCCGGAAGGCGCCGCTGATGTTCCGTAGCCGTTCGTCGGCATCCAGGGTGGTCTGGGTGTGGGTGCTCCGGCCCCTTTTAAGAACGTCCGTACGGAGATTTGCTCCCAGCGCTTTGGCAAGTTCCGCCGCAATCACCTCCGCCTGGTTGTACCCGCGGCTGAACTTCCGCCGCCAGTGAAGCGGCACGGGGATCACCGTATCCACGTCCTTGAAATGCTGCACTCCGGAGAGTTCCGTCCCAAGAAGGGAGGCAAACCATCGGCCTGCCGCAATGTTCCCGCCGTACTTAAGCGCCTGAGGGATACGCTTGTAGGGGTTCTCATTGTGGTAATACAGAAGCGACGCCGCGTAGGAGTACTCCATCTTCTCATCAGGTGCGCGTATCCGCTCCAGCGTGGCGTTGAAGCGGTCCGCCATTATGTTGTGGGGCTGTTCCCACGTGTAGGTAAGGGGAAGGTCTGCGGCGCACCAGATGCACAGCTGCTCCTCCCTTGCTCCAAGCTGCCTGCCGCATACTATGCACTCCCTCGGCAACAGAAGATCTGTGAGTTCACGTATCATGTGGACAAAGATAAAAAACCCTGTTGGGGCGGGTGGAGGTTAAGTGGTTGATACACAGTGAGTTGCGGGATCTTTTGGGATTACCAGTAATCCCAAATACTTTTGT
Source organism: Bacteroidales bacterium (assembly GCA_016286385.1). GTDB lineage: Bacteria > Bacteroidota > Bacteroidia > Bacteroidales > UBA932 > Cryptobacteroides. The sequence continues at coordinate 21,314 of JAEESO010000013.1, forward strand.
AAATAACTGAGTTATAGCGTGTTAAGCTCCACTGCATCGGCATTACCGTAGTGGGGATTATAATAGGGGGTGCGGGGCGTAGAACCCCCGCAGTTGCAAAGCCGCCAAAAAAATGGTATTTTTGTAAGTTAAAGAAAGAATAAAGATATGGCCAGTCTGTTCAATTTCGGATTCTTCGGCAATCAGCCGCACAGGGTTTTCAACTACAAGCCCCGCTACTATGATCCTGAGGAAGAGCAGCGAAAAGCAATGTTCGGAGACGTTGACGGCTCCAATGAAGCCGCCAGGAAAGACGGCACGTACGTCCCTGGCAGCAGCATCCGCGGCGCCTTCCGTAACGGAAACTACATGAAAACCCGCTCGGACATGCGTACAGCCCACACCATCATAACCATCATCACCCTCATTCTCATTGTGGCTGTCCTCATTTTCATGGCCAAATTCTTTGAATTGCTGTAATGGAACTAAAGATATTACCAAAAAATATTGCCGATATGATTGCTGCCGGGGAAGTGGTCCAGAGACCAGCCTCGGTGGTTAAGGAACTGATGGAGAATGCGGTGGATGCGGGCGCAACGGACGTAAAAGTGTCCGTTACAGACGCCGGCCGCACCCTCATCCAGGTGATAGACAACGGCAGCGGAATGAATCCGGACGACGCAGTGCTGTGCTTCGAGCGCCACGCTACCAGTAAACTTGAAAGCGCGGAGGACCTTCACCACATCCTTACCTTTGGATTCAGGGGAGAGGCCCTGGCATCAATAGCAGCTGTGGCCGATGTAACCCTTCGCACCCGCACCCCCGAAGAAGAATCCGGCGTGGAAGTGCAGATGTCGGCCTCGGAGAACAAGGGCACAAGGGAAGTATCCTGCCCTATCGGCACAAACATCGCGGTGAGAAACCTCTTTTTCAATATCCCCGCCCGCAGAAAGTTCCTCAAAAGTGACAACGTAGAGCTGAGGCATATAGTTGAGGAGTTCCAGAGGGTGGCTCTCACCCGCCCGGACATAGGCTTCACCCTCACCCACAACGGCAAGGACATCCACGTGGTAAAGCCCGCAAAAAGCTTCAAATTCCGCATCCAGGACCTCCTGGGCCCTGCAGTCGTAGGGGACATAGTGGACATTGAGGCCGATACAACCATCGCCTCCCTCCGTGGATACGCCGGCCGCCCGGAAAGCGCCAAAAAGACCCTGGGGAACCAGTTCTTCTTTGTCAATGGCCGATATTTCCGCAGCCCCTACCTCCACAAAGCCGTGATGAAGGCCTACGAGAACCTTATCCCGGAAGGTACCACCCCCTCATACTTCCTCTACATTGACGTGGACCCCGCCAGCATAGACGTTAACATCCACCCCACCAAGGCCGAGATTAAGTTCGAGGAAGACCAGCTCCTCTTCCAGACGGTGTTCGCCGCCGTGAAGGAAGCCATGGGCCGCTCAAGCATCGCCGGCAACATAGACTTTGACAACCCTGAGGCCAGGGAGATGCCCGTTATCGGCACTAGTTTCAGGGAATATACCCCCTCCAGCACCCCTACGGTGGGCCTGGATCCGGATTACGACCCCTTCAGTGAGATGCCCGGTCCGGCCGGGCATGGCGGCTACGGCTCCGGTCCGGCCGGTGGGGGCGTCACTCCTGGCATGACCGGGGGCCCTTACTCCGCCCACGTGGAGAAGTCCCAGAACTACGGCGCCCTGTTTGAAAACCGCACCCTTCCCACCCAGCAGATCCTTGTGGTTCAAGGAAAATACATCCTCATGCAAAGCGCCACCGGGCTTATGGTAGTGCACGTGCGCCGTGCAAGGGAGCGCCTCTTCTTCGACCGCTTCCTGAAGGCCCTTACTGCAGAGGCTCACGTGTCCCAGCAGGCCCTTTTCCCCGTCACAGTTACTGTTGGCGTGGAAGGCCGCCTCACCATAGATGCCCACAGCGAAACTCTCAGGAAACTGGGCTTTGACATTGCGCCCTTCGGCCCGGACAGCGTGGTTGTGAACGGTGTTCCGGAAGGCTACAGCGCAGAGCCCGGAAAAGCGGAGGAAATGGTTGGGAACCTCCTTCTCATACTCTCGAATGACAGTGCATCCCTTCCTGGCGTAATGGAGCAGGCCATGGCGGGTAAATTCGCCATCCTGGGTGCCTCGGGAGGTGATAAACTCACTTCTCCCCTTGAGGCCCAGCGTCTTGTGGATGCGCTTCTGCAGAGTGATAACCCAGAATATACCCCTTCCGGCAAAAAGATCATCTCCATAGTAGCCCTGGAAGAGCTGGAAAAGAAATTCCAATAATGGCAAGATTCCTTGATAATATCCCTCCCGTAACACGTAACCTCCTTTACGTGAACGTGATAATGTTTGTGGCAACGCTCATAAACCCCGTGTTCATGAAAGGCACGTTTGCGATGGCGTTCCCGCTGGCCACGGACTTCCGCTGGTGGCAGCCCGTCACGCACATGTTCATGCATGACGGCTTCTTCCACATATTCTTCAATATGTACACCCTTGTGATGTTTGGTATGGTGGTGGAGCGTGTCCTTGGAACAAAGAAATTCCTCATCCTCTATGCCATCACCGGCTTTGGCGCCGTGGCCCTTCACACCGGAGTGGAATTCCTCCAGGTCCAGGAGCTCATAAAGGAATATCCCGGTACCAACCCGCAGTACATCTACAACAGCATCCCCCATGTCCTGGGTGCCTCAGGTGCCGTTTACGGCGTGCTGGTTGCATTTGCCATGCTGTATCCACAGGCCCGCATGACCCTTATCTTCCCGCCTGTCACGCTGGATGCAAAGTGGATGGTGATCATTTTTATCGGCATAGAACTCCTTACCGGAATTACCGGCACCCAGATGGGTGTGGCGCACTTCGCCCACCTTGGCGGCGCCCTCTTCGGATGGCTCACCATCCTCTACTGGAAAAAGCGCGGTAAACTTTACAGATACTGATGGCAAAGCAGAAACCAAGGAAGAAGCGCAACTGGCTTACCAGCCTGTCGTTCGGCACCGTGGCGATGGTGCTGACGGCGCTCCTTGTGCTTGGCTATCTCTCCATCATCGTGCCGCCGGAAAAGGCATGGTTCTTCACCCTTTTCGGCCTTATCTATCCGGTGGTGCTGCCCGCAACGCTCATCCTTTTTGTGATTGCCCTGGTGCGGCGCTCCCGGACGCGTCTCCTGCTTGCGCTGGCGCTTCTTCCGTCGCTGTTTTTTGCAGGCCGATACTTCCAGATATCGGCCCCGAAAGATGCCTCTGAGCCCACTCTCACCGTTGTTTCATATAATGTGGGGCTCTTCAGGCACGGCCCCGAGGGCGAGGACCGTCTGAAACTGGCAGAAGACGTTGCAACCTATGTCAATTCCCTTGACGCGGATATAATTTGCCTTCAGGAATTCTACCTCCCGGAGAGCATCTCCATAGACGGCTGGCTTGGGCGGCATTTCCCGGGGTACAAGGCGGAATATTACATGCTCACGGGCAAGAACTGGCGCGCCGGAAACGTCACGCTGACGCGCAGGCGGGCATCGGCCAAAGGAAAGGAAGATTTTGAAAAGTCCACCAACATGGCTCTTTGGGCCGATATTCCCCTTGACAGCACCACCCTCCGCGTATACAACTGCCATTTTGAGAGTTACAATATCTCCCTGGCGGGCCTTGTGAAAAAGGATGTTGAAGAAACGGAGCGAAAACTCCGCCGTTCCATCACGGAGCGTCCCCGGCAGGTGGCAAAGGTCCTAAGGGGCATAGATTCCGCCCCGGTCCATTCCATTGTGGCCGGAGACTTCAACGACACCCCTCTTTCCTACACCTATTTTCGCCTCATCCGTGGCCGGAGGGACAGCTTTATGAGGGCCGGAAAAGGTTTTGGGGCTACGTACAGTGCCTTGTGGCCGCTCCTGAGGCTTGACTACATCCTCTATCCCAAAGACCTTGATGCGGTTAGTTACCGCATAGACAAAGTGAATTTTTCAGACCATTATCCAGTAATAGTACAGTTCAATGAAGCCGGAAGAAATTCTAGGTGAGGCCCTCCGCGTACTCCGTGAAGGCGGCACCATCCTTTACCCTACAGACACCGTCTGGGGCCTTGGCTGCGACGCAACAAATCCCGCAGCTGTTGCCAAGATATTTGAGATCAAGCGCCGTCCGGATTCAAAGTCCCTGGTGCTCCTTGCCAGCGATCTTGACATGGTTGCAAAATACGTGAAGCAGATTCCTTCCATCGCCGTAGACCTTGTGGAGGTGAACGACGCTCCCATGACCATCATCTACCCCGCTGCAATCGCAGGAAAATCGGAAGAGCCCGGGGATCGCTGGCACCTTGCCTGGAACGCCGTGGCAGAGGACGGAAGCGTGGGTATACGTATCCCTATGGCCGATTGGTGCAAGCAGGTGGCCTATAAACTTGGCCGTCCGCTGGTGAGTACATCGGCCAATATCTCAGGAGATCCCACGCCTCAGCGCTTCTCCGAGATTCCCCAAGAGATCAAGGACGCAGTGGATTTTGTGGTGCCCCCGTCCGTGGATACCCAGAGCACCGGCCGCGCCTCCCAGATCATCAAGCTTGGCCTTCGCGGCGAGGTTGAAATTATCCGGAAATAACCCCTATTGTAATGCCGATGCGGTGGAGCTCAACCGCCTGGCACTCAATAACTTACAAGGTTCTTTGGGATTACCGGTTATCCCAAAGAACCTTGTAACTATTTGTGTTTTAACTATTTAACTTCCACCAAACAGGCGGCCTCTAGAACGCGTAGATGACAATGTAGAACATCATCACGGCGGTGCAGATAAGTTTGGCCCCGGTTCCAAAGATAAAGCCCAGGAATGCTCCAAAGGCCGATTTCAGGGATGTTCCGGTATCTTTTCCTGCAAAGACAAGTTCTGCGATGAACGCTCCAAGAAGGGACCCGAAGATCATCCCAATAGGAGGATAGATAAGGCCAACGAAAAGGCCTGCTATTGCACCCCAGCCCCCGTATTTACTGCCTCCGGTAAGTTTTGTGAAATATGCCGGGACAATGTAATCCAGGATGCTGATCACAATCACTATTCCAAGCCACACAAGGAGCATTGTTGTAGAGAGGGGTTCTCCGGCGGCATTGGTGCCTGAGCCCCAGATGTAAAGGAGCAGCATTCCAAACCAACTGAGGGGCGGCCCGGGAAGGCCCGGAGCCACGCTGCCCACAATTCCTACTACGCCAAGAATGATGGCGGCTATTGCAATAAACGTTTCCATAGCACAAAAATATTCATTATCTTTGATGAAACAAAAAACGTGCAGAAACTATGTTTGCAAAGGAAGTTTATGTAAGAAGGCGTGAAACGCTGCTTCAGAAAATGCGTGAGGCCGGTCAGAGCGGTCTTATTCTTTTTATAGGTAACGCAGAGGCCCCCGCCCAGTACAGGGACAATTGTTATAAATGGCGTCAGGACAGCACCTGGCTGTATTATTTCGGTCTGGACGAGCCCAATATGGCGGCTGTCCTTAGCATAGATTCCGGCAACCAGGCCATCTTTGCAAACGACGTTGACATTGATGATATTATCTGGATGGGACCACAGGAATCCGTGGCCTCAAAGGCTGCCTCGGTTGGTATTCTGAAGACCGCGCCTTATGACAATCTGGCAGGATGGCTCAAGGAAAACATCAAGGGCCGCACCGTCCATATCATCCCTCCGTCCAGATATTACAATACCCTCAAGCTTATGGAACTTCTTGGCTGCGCACGCGTAGACAAGAGGGTTTCAGAAGCCCTTGTGAAGGCAATAGTATCTCAGCGCCTTGTCAAGGAAGACATTGAGATAGCCGCTATTGACGACGCCTGCGCCCTTGGTTATGAGATGCATTCGGTAGGCCGAGATTCCATAAAACCCGGTATCCTGGAGCAGGAAATTGTAGGTAAGATGGAAGGCGTAACCCTTTCAAAGGGCTGGGGCGTTTCTTTCCCCACCATCCTTACCCAGCACGGAGAAACCCTTCACAACCACCTTCATGACAAGATTATCGAGCCCGGAAAACTAATGGTCATTGACGCAGGCGCAGAGAGTAATCTCCACTATGCGTCGGATTTCACCCGCACGTATCCAACTTCCGGAAAGTTCACTGCCAAGCAGAGGGATGTATACCAGATAGTATACGAATGCAATGAACTGGCATTCAGCCTCACAAAGCCCGGAACAACTTACCGTGACGTCCACCTTGCCGTTGCACGCAAGATGCTGGACGGCCTTCAGGCCCTGGGCCTGGTCCACGGAGACCTTGACGAGATGGTTGCCTGCGGCATAGCCGGCCTGTTCCAGCCTCACGGCCTTGGACACAATATGGGCCTTGACGTCCACGATATGGAGGATCTTGGGGAGAATCTGGTAGGGTATGACCCTGACCAGACCCGTGCAAAGCAGCTTGGCCTTGGCTCACTCCGTATGGCCCGCCGCCTTGTCCCGGGCCACGTAATCACCGATGAACCAGGCATTTACTTCATCCCTGCCCTCATAGAAAAGTTCAAGAAAGAAGGCCTTGGAAAGGACTTTGTGAACTACGCTAAACTAGAAGGCTACTATGACTTCGGCGGCATCCGCCTGGAAGATGACGTTCTGGTAACTCCCAATGGCGCCCGCCGCCTTGGTCCAAAGCGCCTCCCCATTGCTCCGGACGACGTTGAGGCCGCAATGGCAAAATAGAGTATGTTATGGATATAAGAATAGGAAACGGATATGACGTGCATGCACTGGCGCCGGGGCTGCCGATGTGGCTTGGCGGCGTGCATATCCCATCAGAAAACGGCTTTGTGGCACATTCAGACGGGGATGTAGCCATCCATGCGCTCTGTGACGCCCTTCTTGGGTGTCTGGCGCTGGGGGATATCGGCCATCTTTTCCCGGACACTTCCGATGAATGGAAGGGGGTGGACAGTAAGATCCTCCTGAAAAAGGTAGTGGACCTGGTCCACGCCAAGAGCTACAAAGTTGGCAATGTGGACATTACCATAGCGCTCCAGAGGCCCAAACTGGCCCCGCACATTGGCACCATGCGTGAAACCCTTGCGCCAATCCTTGGAGTATCGGCCGACAGAGTATCCATAAAGGCCACCACTACTGAGAAATTAGGCTTTGTGGGCCGATGCGAAGGCTGCGAGGTATGGGCAAGCGCCCTTATCATCAAGGACTAGCGAAGATCCCCAAGGGAAGAATCCTCAACGTGCCCGAACCATGAAGAAACCTTGGCTCGGGCCTTTTCTTTGATGGAAGGGGTTATGGCCGATGCAACATAGGCCACAGCCGCCACCAGGGCCGCCCAGTCATCGGCCAGGCCGGCGAAGGGGAGAAGGTCCGGTAACAAATCGAAAGGAAGGATGAAATAACCCAGGGCTCCCATTATGACAGCCTTGTACTTAGAAGGGGTTGCGGGGTCCGTGAGGGTATAATACAGAACCAGGGCGTAATAAATTGTTTTTACGCCCGCCTTTGAGGCTATTTTCTTCACCTTTTCCCAAAAAGCGCCCTCTGAGTAGTTTCCTTCGTACTTAATTAAGTCCTTGGAAGTGAGATCTGTCTTTTTCATACAGAAAGGAAGCCGCAAATATTGTACCCGGGGCACATTTCTTAAAAAAACCTTTGATAATAAAAAATTTAATTATAATTTTGCAGCCAGTAGTGTATAAGACACACCAAAGTTAACTTTAAATTATCATTAGTACTATGAAGAAAGTATTTATGTCTGCTGCTATCGTAGCCCTTATGGCTGCTGCAGTCGCTTGCGGTAACAACGCAAACAAGAAGGCCGAGGCCGCTCCCGCAGAGGAAGCAAAGACCGAGTGCTGCGAAGAAAAGAACGCCATCGAGGCTGCTGCCAACGAGGCTGTCGACGCAGTTAAGGATGCCGCTACTGAGAAGGCTGTTGAGGGAATCAACGCCGCCGCAGATGCAGCTGTTGAGGCTATCAAGAAGTAAGCTTCACCTTCAAAAACAAAGTCCCGGAGCAAAAGCCCCGGGATTTTTTGTATATTTGTCTCTGTATGGCTACAAGTACTAAGACAAAGACTCTGTGGTTCTGCTCAAATTGCGGAAACGAGTACTCCAAGTGGATGGGGCGCTGCCCCGCCTGCGGGGAGTGGAACACTATGGTTGAAAAGGAAGTTGTAACGGGCAAAAAGGCCGCTGTGAATGTCCCTGGCGCAGGTGCAAAGCCTATGCCCCTGAGGGATGTCTCCACGGCTCAGGAAGACCGCGTGTCCCTTGGCAGCCCGGAGGTAGACCGCCTTCTTGGCGGCGGAATAGTGAAGGGGAGCCTGGTACTCATGGGCGGCGAGCCCGGCATCGGCAAAAGTACCCTATCCCTGCAACTTCCTCTTAAAAGACCAGATCTTAAAACGCTCTACGTTACCGGTGAGGAATCCGTAAAGCAGGTAAAGATGAGGGCCGACAGACTTGGCGGAGACTGCTCCAACTGCCTCATCTACAGTGAGACGGACATGGCGGAAATCCTCAAGCAGGCCCAGGAGGTGGCTCCGGACCTTATGATAGTGGACTCCGTCCAAACCATGTACTGCCAAACCGTGGATTCCACCGCCGGCAGCGTGAGCCAGATTAAGGAGGTAGCCGCGCAGCTCTTAAGGTTTGCCAAAGGCTCCGGCATCCCCGTCATACTTATCGGCCATATCACAAAGGAAGGCACCATTGCCGGCCCTAAGATCCTGGAGCACATTGTGGACGTTGTGCTGCAGTTTGAGGGGGAGAACCGCGGGGCATATCGTGTGCTCCGAAGCATCAAAAACCGCTTTGGAAGCACCTCTGAGCTTGCTGTCTTTGAAATGACCGGCACAGGCCTCAGGGAAGTGGCCAACCCCTCTGAGATGCTCATCCCCATGCACGAGGAAGGCCTATCCGGCACGGCAATATCGGCCATGCTGGACGGAAACAGGCCTTTCCTCTTCGAGGTCCAGGCCCTTGTGTCAAGCGCCGTCTACGGAACCGCCCAGCGCAGCGCCACCGGCTTTGACGTAAGGCGTCTGAACATGCTTCTGGCGGTGCTTGAGCGCCGTGCCGGCTTCAAACTAGGCCAGAAGGACGTGTTCCTAAACATGGCCGGCGGCCTACGCATCACAGACCCTGCCGCAGACCTTGCCGTCATCTGCGCCGTTCTCTCCTCCAATTTTGACTACCCCATAAAGGCCGATGTATGTTTTGCCGGAGAGGTGGGCCTGAGCGGAGAGATCCGCCCTGTATCCCAGGCCGCAAGGCGTGCCGTAGAGGCCGCCAGGCTGGGTTTCAAGAGAATTTTCGTGAGCTCGTACACCCACTTTGACACAAAGCCGGAGGGCATTGAGATAGTGAAAGTGGCCGATATCCCCGCCCTTGTGAAGGCGCTGTTCAAATAGTGCGTTTTGATTTCTATCTCTAAAAAAGTATATTTGTAACCGGATAATCAATACACTAAAGCATATGGCAAAGAAGAGTCTACTGAGTCGGATTTTCGACGTTGACAAAACCAAGAACCGCGCTGCTTTCTCAGACGTGGAGAACAAAATCACAAAGTACCACTATGGCTCCGACGCCTTTATGCAAATCCTGGAAAGCCGGTACTCCTGCCATTCATTCAGCAGTTATCCGGTTCAGGATTCAAAACTTCAGATGATCCTTGAAGCAGGGCGCCTGGCTCCATCGGCCGGTAACAACCAGCCCACCCGTATCTGGGTTGTAAAGAGCGAGGAAGCCCTTGCCCGCCTGCGCACAGTCCATCCTTGCTACGGCGCCCCTGTTGTGCTTATCGTCGGCTGCCGCAATGAAGAGGCCTGGGTGCGTGAAAGCGATGGCGTGAACGCCGCCAAAACGGATGCCGCCATCCTTCTCACCCATCTTATGCTCACTGCAACGGATGCAGGCCTTGCCAATATGTGGATATGGGATTTCAACCCCAGCAAAATACGTGAGGTTCTCCCTGAAACCCAGGGTCACGGCATCTATGCCCTCCTTGCAATCGGCCATCCCGCTGATGGAGAAGGTAATCCCACGGAACTTCACTCAGAGCGGAAGCCCCTGGACCAGATTGTGAAAACCCTGTAGTGAAGAGGCTTCTAAAATTTGCACTTATTGTAATTGGCGCGGTTTCATGTAGCCGCGCCAATCCTGTTACGCCTGAGGAGGAAGTTCAGGCGCAGAATCTCCCGCCGGCCCGCATCACAGACACCATAAGGTATGAGGATAATAATTGTACGGCATATAACTTTGAGTACCCGTCCAAGGACCCTTACGGCAAGCCCGTAACGCTGTCCGGAGCCATAGTGATAGGTGATGAAATAACCGCTGAGAAGCCTGCCAGGGGCCTTTGCCTCTACAATCACATCACCATCTATGTCAACGACGAATGCCCATCCCAAGGAGAACTTACCGTCCAGAAGATGATGGTGGGAAGCGGGCTCATTTCAATATCGGCCGATTATTACGGCTTTGGTGTAACGGCTGGAAAGCATCAGGCCTACGGACTTGCCGATACTAACGGTGAAGCCAGCATTGACGCCCTTATTGCCGCCAGGACACTCCTTGCCGATATGGGTTATTCCTGGGACAATGTCATCTTCAACCTTGGTTACTCCCAGGGCGGGCAGGTGGCAGTAGCCGCGCTTAAGATTGCTACGGAGAAGCACCCGGAGATCCGATTTACCCGCACTTTTGCCGGCGGCGGGCTCTTTGATGTATCGGCCACATACCGTTTCCTGGTCTCATCAGGAGTAGCTTCCATGCCGGATACCGTAATAAGCGTGCTGCTGGCGTATAACGAGTTCTATAAGCTGGGTGTCCCGCTGGAAAAGATGTTCAAGGAGCCACTTCTCAGCCATATAGACCAGTGGTTTTTATCCAAGGATTTTAACGCGATTAAACAGAGGGAACTGATAGGGACAACCAGTCTCAGTGACCTTGTGACCCCGGATCTTCTTGATCTTGACAGCGAGATTTCAAAGAAGTTCCTTAAGGCGATGGACAGTGAGAGACTCTGCCGCGGATGGGCGCCCTGGCTCAATGAAAACATTACCCTGGTTCACAACAAGGCCGATGACGTGGTCCCCGTGGTCAATACGGAAAACCTCCTGCGTTTCCTGGAGAATCACGGCCTTACCGTGGATTCCCGCGTGGAGAACTTCAGGCAGATCCCCGGTGTCCTTGCTCCGCACTTCTGGGGTGCCGCTCCTTTTTTCACGGACTCCGTCTCCAAGATATCCTCAACCCTTGGAATCGGCCCCTGGATAGCCCCATCACAGATACTTTCCTTACTTAACGACTTATTATGACGGCTCTGGTGACGGGGGCAAGCAGCGGGATCGGCCTTCAGTATTCAATCATTCTCGCAAGGGATTATTCCTGTGACATCCTGATGGTCTCCAACCAGGAGAAGGAGCTGGAGGATGCCGCAAAGGAAATAAGCTGTTCCTACGGGGTCAGGACCTGGCCTTTCTATTGTGACCTTGCCAGGGAGGATGCTGCCCGGACGGTGTACGATTATGCCGCAAAGGAAGGCCTTGCCATAGACATCCTCATCAACAACGCCGGCTTTTTCTTCTTTGACGCCCTTTGCGCAACCCCTCCGGAGAAGGTTGAGGCCATGGTTATGCTCCACGTGGTTACCGTGACCGGCCTTTGCCGCCTCTTCGGGGCCGATATGTGTAAAAGGGGGAGCGGATATATCCTCAATATGTCTTCCCTTTGCAGGTGGATGGAATTCCCCGGAATCCACACATATATTGCTACCAAGACATATATCTACAGCTTCTCAAAGTCCATCTGGTATGAATTCAGGCCCATGGGTGTGGGCGTTACCGTGGCAACTCCCGGAGCCGTGGATACCGGGCTGTACGGGCTGTCGCCAAAGCTTCGCCGCCTGTTTGTGCGCCTTGGTGTGAGCCTTCAGCCGGAAAAACTGGCGTCAAAGGCCCTCAAGAGAATGTTCAGGAAGAAGAAAACCTGTATGCCGGGGCTTATCAATCATCTCTCCATTCCATTTTTCCGCCATTTCCCGGACTGGCTGGTATTCAAGGTGATGAAGCGCCTTGGTAAATTCAGCGCGCTATTCCAGAAAAAATGACTATCTTTGCACCGAATTAATTCAAAGAGATATGAATCTTAGAGACATCAAAAAAGACATTGAGTACGTGATCGGCGCATTCGTAGATGACTGCACCCTTTTCCTGAACGTAAACCCCGGCAAGAACGCCGACGAAATTGCAAACCTTATTGACAAGGCCGTAGACCTTTTCAATGATCTCCGTGAGAAGGTTGCAAAGAGCGCTGGCGCAGAGAAGCCCAAGGTATGCTTCACCAGCATCCGCAAGGAACTGTTCGAAAAGACGGACGCCCTCTACGACGAACTAAGCGCCGCCGTTAAAAAAGGTCTGGGAGAATAATTCCCCTGGCCAATAACCGGCTGATAATCAGTCGCTTATAAGTAATCGGGTGCACCGGCAGGTGCACCCGACTTTGTATAAGTGATTGAAGATGAGCGAGTTGCGCGCCAGCGCGTGCGGCTAGAAGCTGAACGTATATTTGAGCCCAAGGATGAGGCCCGTGCTGTACACCCAGCCGGTGCTGTCGGTGAAGATGCGGACACCTTTTTCGGCCCATTTACCGGCCCCGTTGGTGTCTATCTCATAGTCCATATAGTAATCAAACAGGACGTAAGGGCTCAGGGTGTGGTACTTACTGAGGTTGATGTCCGCGCCAAGGTTTAACCTTAGCCTGTTGATATAAGCGTGAGTGTAGCCGGTGTGGGTGTAGGTGTAGTACTCCCTTTTGGTGTCGTTGGTGGTCTGGGCGCTACCGGAAACTACTCCCCAGGGATCATTCAGGGCGGCGCGAACCTCAAAGGAAAGTGACGGATCCACATAGCGCCAACCCTTATATTTTACGCCGATCCTTGACTTGAGGGCAAGGGCGTTTCTTGTGCTCTGGTACACGTTGAGGGCATCATAAGCGTTATGGGTGAACTGCAGGCGTTCCCTGAGGCTGAAGCTGAACTTCCCGGCCTTGAGCGTGCCGGTTACATCGGCCGTAAGCCTGTGCTGGGGTGCCCAGAAGCCGGTGTAGAGGACGTCATTGTCCAGTTCCTTGTTTATCTTGTAGGGATTTATGAGGGTGTATCCAACGCCAACTTTCAGGAAATCCAGCGGCTTGTATGTCAGGCCAAGGGTGGTTCTGAGGCTCCCGAGGCCGGCAAAGTTATCGGCCATCCTCATTTCTTCCCTGGCCTCTATGTGGAGGCCTTTCTTTATTTTGTAGTCCACGCCAACCGAGGCGCGGGCTCCGGTAGAGAAGGTCTGGCCGAAAGCTGCCGCCGGAAGGAGCAGCGCCAAGGCTAACACAATCTTTTTCATCCTACATAGTCTTTTGCGCGGGTGACGGTGTTCACGGAATTGCTCTCACCTTTTCCCAGCCTGTAATGCACTTTTATCATTGCCGAATCCTTGAGGAAGTCCACATGGCCGATTTCCACGTTCTCCACCTTCACGCCAAGGCGCTTTTCAAGATCGGCAATGAGTTCCTCCCTCTTTTCCGGGACGATGAGCTCTATCCTGTCGTACTGTACCAGCTTTGTGGTGACGTGCTTCACCAGGCTCTCGCTCTCCAGCACCCACACCAGAAGCAGCATGAGGCCGTTCACAAGTGCCATGACACCCACATTACCCCAGCCAAGGACATAGTGCGGGGAGCTTGCAAGATCTACCACGTGGTACAGCGGCGCCAGACCGTTTACCGCCGCCAGGGCGATGATGATGAAGAGGTAGGTCATCTCCCTGATGGGAACCGTCTCCGTGCGGTAGCGGATAACCCCGAAAATGGCAAACAGGCCCAGCGTAAGGCCAACTCCAACCTCCACGTTACCCATTATGTACAGAAGGGTAAGCATGGCCGATGAGAACACGATGAACGTAAAGTAGTAGTCTCTTCTGCGGCTTTTCTTATAGTAGAAGAAATGCACCAGGAGCCAGCACACAAGAAGGTTCAGGGCAAAACGGATTCCAAGTTCCCCTATCTTCTGGGCGGTTGTCATCATGGCGTCCGTGATGGTCTGAACATCAAGGAGCATGTCGTCGTCGGCGTCCAGGTTGCCGAAATCGGCAAGGTCCTCCTGGACAAAACGTGAAAGGAAGTTTATCATTTGACTGTTAATTTATTGCCGATAGTTTTTTCAATTTTTCTCACCTTTTCCTTGAACCTGCAGCTTTTCACGGATGAATCCGTGAGGGTTTCGGCAATGCAGTATTTGCTTACGCGGACGGGCTTTATGCGGTGGTCAAGGAGGATGCCCTTCATCTGGCTCTGAGCCCTTCCGTCCTGCTTTAGCTCTATTATAACCGCATCCTGAAGGTCTGTTTCATGCCCGGTGCGGAAGTTAGTAAAGCAAAGTTCAGTGTCTATGGTGAGGCGCTCCGTCATGGCGGGATTTACCAGTGTGATGCGCCTGAAACGTGTGTCAAGGACGGGTGAGAGCTGGTCCACCGTGAACCAGGACTTGGCGGCGAGGAAATCGCAGGCCTTGGTATCGGCCCCAAAATCCATCAGTTCCGCCTGCGGGATTTCCATCCTCTTTTTCTTGGTGCGGCCGTGGTTGTTCTTTCGCTTGATCTCAAGGTATGTCTCCCCGGATTCTACATAGGTGCGGGTGCGTACCTTTTGGCGCACAAGGTGGCGGTTGTGATGGTCCAGGAACATCCTGAGGCCGTCCGTGTCAAAGTAGACGGAGGTATATCGGCTCATCTTTTTCCCTTCCACCACAAGCGCCCTGTACCCGGCTGCGGCGGCATCCTTGAGGACCGCCACAAGCCCGTTCTCATTGGTAAGATACTTGGTGTCTATCCGGTTCAGGAGCTTCACGGACCCCATCTCTTCAAGGGTGATGGGGCCGATATCCTCCACCGCCTTCTCAAGCCGTATGTTGCTACTTGCCGGCATCCTGGGCGATGTATTCGTAGTGCTTGATACTGAGGAGCTTCCCCTTAGCGCTATAGGTGTACTGGACTTTTTTGCGGGAGAACTCGTTCCACTCGAAGGTCTTGTAGGTCTGGAGCCTGTTGCGGTCATCGTACACAAGTTCACGGGAAAGCTTGCCGTCAGGGCCGTACTCAAAGCGCTTGCGCCACTTCTGGCCGCTGGAACCGTATTCTATCTCCTCTATCTTCTTTCCTTCAGGAGAGAAGGTGGTGACGTGATCCAGGACTTTGCTGCTGCCTTTGGGGTCCGTGTTCCATTCCTTGATGACAAGGTTTTTCTTGTTTATTTTCTGCTCCGTGTCCTGAGCCATTGCTCCCGGGATGAGGAGAAGGGCTGCGGCCGCCAGTATGAGTAATCGTTTCATAATAAATGCAAAGATAAGAAAATCCTTGATATCAATGACGTCCGCCTGGGCCGCCGCCGCTGCCGGGGCCGCCCTGGCCGCCGGAATATGTGCTCAGGCTCACGGCCTGGCCTCCGCTCACGCTGCAGTCAAGCACGCCCATTCCGTTCCAGACGTCAGTGCCGCCACTTGCGGTAACTCCGCTCTGGACAGTAGGCTGAGAGGCGCCGGAAACCACAAGGCCGCTGCCGCCGCTTGAAGGAGTCTTGAAGGCGTGGGTTGTGCTCCCAACCGTGATGGAATACCAGGTGTTCCTGTTCCAGGAAGATGCGCTGTAACAGCTCTGGGACAGAGAGGATCCGTTTTCAAGGCCGCCGATTGCAATGATGGTACCGCCGGTAAGGTAGAGTTTATAGCCGCCCTCCGTGTTGGCGTCTATTCCAACTTCCGGAGATGATGCGCCGATGGTATACACAAGGCCTCCCTTGATGTAAAGGTTGCCGTTGGCGTCCATTCCGTCGTTGCCGGTGGAGTATGCGCATACGCTGCCGCCGGTGATTGTCATATCCTTTGCAGAATTGATGGCATCGTCCGAAGACTGGGCGTACACCACGCCGTCAGTGAAATTCATCGCGCCCTTGGATTCAATTGCCTCGTGGCTTGAGGCCGATGCACTTACGGTGCTTCCGTTGAAGTGGATGTCTCCGTCAAACTTGATGGCCTTTGCGCTCTTGGAACTATCCGTAGCAGTGGCCCTGGGGCGTCCTCCGCCGCCACCAGAGGATGATGACCCGTAGTTGCTGCCGGTTACGTTCACGTTCACGGTGCCGCCGTTGAAATACGCCACGGCATCTCCGGTGATGCCCTTGCCGCCCTGGCCGGAGCTGGTCACGGTGAGGGTTCCGCCGTTCATCTTAAATACCTGATCGGCCTTGACGCCGGCTGAAGCCTTGTACTCTGCATCTTCAGAGTCGTAAGCCGTGCCGCCTGTTGCCTTAACGGTGGTTACGCCGCCGTTGAATACCACAAGGGAGTCGGAGGCGATGCCCTTTTTCATATCGGCCGATACACTTACGTCAATGGTGCCGCCGTCAATTGCAACGGCGTCCTTGCCCCTTAAGCCGTGGCCTGCGCCGCTTCCGGCGATGATCTTGATGGACGGAGAGCCCATTACGCGCACGTAATCGTCAGAGGTGATTCCGGCCTTTCCCTGGGCGTTATTTGCCGATACTGTAAGGCTGCCTTCTCCGGAAAAGATGAGCTGTCCTTCAGAGAAAAACACGGCCTTGAGGTCTTCCTCGCCGGTTGCGGCGTAGGCGGCAGAATTGCCGTCGGCAAGCGAAGAAGTGCCGCTGAGCACAATGAAACAGCGTTTTTTGCCCTGGTTGTTGATGGCCGCACCGCTGGGATTCGTGAGGCTGAGACCGCTCAGAACCAGCGCCTGCTTGTTGTTGGAGTAGATCTTCAAGGAGCCAGAGGTGCTGCTTCCGGAAAGTTCGTACTTCACCTTTTCGGTGGTCTTGGTGTTGTCCACGGTGACATCGGCCCCGCTAACGGTCACAACGCCGTTGGCGTCTCCGCTTACGGATGCGCCGGAGCCGCTCCACACAATTGAGATTGTGCGGTCGAAGGTGGTTTTGGAGATATCGTCCTCTTCCTCTTCGTAGGTATCTGTATCACTAGACGGAGTGGAGGAAGAAGTGGATCCGTTGTTACTTGAGGAAAAGATGTCTTCCTTGGAACATCCTGCCAGAACCGTCCCGGCCGAGAGCAGGAAACAAATTGCCTTCTTCATAGCTATAGGTTTTAAATACACATGGCTGCGAAGAAGGCAAAAAGCGGACCAAAATAGATTATTTCCCGGCCAGGCGGCACTCCCAGGCCCAGGCGGCCTTGAGGGTCTCCTCTATTGTGCGGGTGGCCTTCCAGCCCATTTCCGTGTTGGCAAGGGTGGGATCGGCCCAGATGGCGGTGATGTCACCGGCCCTGCGGGGAGCGAACTTGTGGGGAACCTTCACGCCATTCACTTTCTCGAAGGCGTTCACCAGTTCCATCACGCTGAGGGGACGTCCTGTGCCCACGTTGAAGATCTCCACGGGCTTTTTCATCTTGCCCTCTATCATGCGGGTAACGGCATACACATGTGCACGTGCAAGGTCCACAATGTCAATGAAATCTCTCTGGCAGGTTCCGTCCGGGGTGGGATAGTCATTGCCGAAGATATTCAGGCATTCACGCTTGCCGATAGCGGTCTGTGTGATGAAGGGGACAAGGTTGTTGGGAACTCCGCGGGGAAGTTCGCCGATGAGTGCGCTGGGATGTGCGCCGATAGGGTTGAAGTAGCGGAGGAGAATGCCCTTCAGGGCACCTCCGGAAGCCTTCACAGCGTCGTGGAGGATGTCTTCGCACATAGTCTTTGTATTGCCGTAAGGGGAAGTGGCGGGCTTACGGGGAGTAGCCTCCGTCACGGGAACGGCATCCGGCTCACCATATACTGTGGCCGATGAAGAGAACAGCACGTTGCACTTGCCTGTTGACTGCGCAACCTCCAGAACGTTGAGGAAACTCAGCAGGTTGTTCTTGTAGTACATAAGGGGCTTATCCACGGATTCACCCACGGCCTTGTATGCCGCAAAATGGATGACGGCGTCAATGTGGTATTTGCCAAAGAGAGCCTTCACGGCGTCCAGGTCACAGAAATCCATTACCTCAAGGGGAAGGTCTTTACGGCCGGTGATCTTCTTCACACCCTCGTAGCAGGTTCGGTCGCAGTTGGAGAAATTGTCGGCCACAACTACGTCGTAGCCGGCCTCAATTAGCTCTACGGTTACGTGGCTGCCGATAAAACCGGCACCTCCGGAAACAAGAACAGTCTTTTTCATAATGGTATTAAGATTTAGTTTTGTTATTCTTCTTTCTGGCTTTGGCCCTTTCCCGGGCAATGTATCTTTCCAGCCGCTTCTGTTCCCGCATGGACTTCTTCTCAAGACGCCTCAGCATCTTCAGTTTCTTGGCACGTTCACGCTCCAGTTTGCGGGCAGCCTTGGCGGCCTGTTTTTCCTCATACCTACGGTCTTCCTCGGCCCACTTGGCCTCCAGGGCCTTCTGTTTTTCGGCCTTCTTAAGTGCCTTTTCTTCTGCTTTGCGGGCTTTTTCCGCGGCCTTTATCTCTTCCGGAGTGGGAATGTGCTCTGCCGCAGCGGACAGCGAATCAGCTCCTGCCTTCAAACTATCCGGAACAGCCGTCTTCAGCGAATCCAGATTGGCGGCAAGGGAGTCTGCAGCAGCCATGAGGGAATCGGCCTGAACGGAAAGTGAATCCAGCGGAACTGCTTTGGCCAGGGAATCCTGCAGCCGTGCCTGGGCCTGTTTCCTTACAACCTCCAGAGAGTCACGGATTGCAATGTCCCTGTACACCTTCTTGATGTAGCCGGGGAAGTAGATTTCTGTCTGGGTGAAGGTGGTGTGAGGGCGGGCAAGGTATGATGTGCGCTGGCTCTTCCGGGGCTTTAGCGCAGTAACGGCCTCCGGGGAATCCGGCCTCTTTTCCGGCTCCCAGCGGTAGCCTTTCAGCTGGCGTTCCTGGGTGGGGAGCTGGACGGAAGGATAGCCGTCGTTCTTGGGATTGTCATAGTAGTACATATGATCAATCTCTCCGTCCGTGAACGTTGCGTAGAGCATCTTGGAATCCACTTTGTTCACCGTGGCAAGCGCCCCGTTCTCTTCCAGGAAGAAAATGCTGGAAGCGCCGCCCAGGGCATCAAACCGCGTGAGTACCTGGCTGGAATCAAAGTATGCCACCATTTCCGTGCCGCTCACCTGGTCATAACTCACGGGGTCTTCCTGGATGGTTATGAAGGCATTTGACAGCAGATGAGCCTTCTCCGTGCGCTTGTTGCGGATCACAAGGTAAATGCTGTCTGCGGCGTACTGGCGGTTGCCGTCAGTGAAGAAGATGGGGTCCTTGTACACCCTTGCAAGCGAGTCAAGGTCACTGTAAGCCAGGGAATCACCCCTCATCTGCATGTTCCGGCGGAACAGTTTCACGTCCTTGTTGCCCCAGATGAAACCCACCTTTGTGGAATCTTTGGGGACCAGAAGGCTGTCGGCCTGGGCCGATAAAGAATCGGCCGGTTGGGGCACGTCGCCCCCGACTTCCGGCTCGTCACCCCCGACTTCCGACGCGTCACCCCCGACCTGATCGGGGGTCTCCGGAGATTCCCGGTCGGAGCCGGGAATGACGGGTTCCGGCACTAAAGTGGTGTCCGATGGTACGGCCAGTGTATCTGCCGGTATGCTAAGCGTGTCTGCAGGAACGCCAAGAGAATCACGCACCGGAGGAATGGTGTCGGCAGGAGATTCTGGCTTGTCACCCCCGACCTGATCGGGGGTCTGAGGTGGCTTGGGCGCTCCTTTGTCAGGCCCTGCCTGGGCAGGAGCCGCAGCGTTGCCGCCGGGGGCCTTCCGCCCCGCCCTTCCACCACCCTGCGGCGGGCGGTTTGGGTCGTCCTTCATGGCATCTGCTGCGGCCTTGGCGGCTGCCTCGGCAGCCTTTCGCCTGTACTCCATGATGGCGTCTCCGGAGATATCGGCCAGCCTTTTTTCAGAGTCCTTTATCCAAGGCTCCGGAATCTCATACTTCTTGTAAGCGCGGTAAATGAGGGTATCGGCCCCAAGATAGAGGGAGTCAGGCAACTGCCCTTCCTCTTCCGTCACGGACATTATTGCGGGGTCCCGCGTGAGGGTGGCTCTCTCCAGGGAATCCGTCCACTGCAGATATCCGGCAAGGATGTACATGTTCTGGACGGTATCCATCACCTCAACCTTTCCAAGAAGTTCCACGTCATTGACGGCCCTGTAATAGTACGCGGAATCAGACCACGTCTCCTTCTCCTTTGTGAGGGTGTGAACCTTCTTCCGGAACATGAAAAGCTCATCCTTTCGGTTGTACCAGCCGTCATCGGCACTGAGCATTTTGTCGTCCTGCCACATGTCCGTTCCAAAGCCGAACCATGCGGTTGAAAGGTCACTGCGGTACTCCAGGCGGGATGTCTTTATGAACGTGGTGTCCATGTACATGTTCACCTGGTCGTTGAACACAAAGAGTTTGGCCTTGGAATCATAGGTGCCGTAGAGGCTCTCTATCACCTGGCCGTCCTTGTCACGCATGGCGCCGCCGTCCTGGAACACCGCCACGGAGTCCTTGGTGTTGTAGTCAAGGTATTTTGTGCGAAGCGTATTCTTGTCCTGGTCTTCAAGCTGGACAAGGTCTCCGCGGAAACGCGCAAGGTCCTGGTCCACCACATATTGGAGGGTGTTGCTGGAAAGGGTTGTGCGGTCCTGGATAATGCGCACGTGCCCCATTGCGTCTATGATATTGGTGTTGATGTTCCAATATGCTGTGTCGCAGAGGAGGTAAGTGTCGTTGTGAAGGAATTTGGCAGGCCCGGTCACCTTCCTGTAGCTCTCCCCGTCAATTTCCAGAAGCTGGGCGCTTTCGGCCTTTATCAGAAGGACTTTGTCCTGCGCCATAAGGGCCGATGACCCCGCCACAAAGGACAGCGCCAGAGCAATCAGATGCCTATGAAGGGTCCTTGGGGTCACTATTTCCTGGCATTCCAGCTCTCACGGGAGAATTCGCACTCCTTGAAAAGAGGGTCTATGATGATGTAGGTGCTCTTGATCTTTTCTTCCAGGAAAGCGTCAACGGCCTCCATCTGCTTTTTCTGCCGCACGCCCTCCAGAATCTGGGTGTAGTCGTTTTCGAAGCTGGCGGTATGGGCCGGGATAATCTTGTCCACGCGGATAATCTTGTACACAAGGTTGCCCTGACGGCCCTGGAGGTAGCCCTCGTTGTCAAGGGATTCCACAGGCTCTGAAATCTCTCCGGGCTTCAGGTCCTTGATGGCGGCGTAATCGGCCGGCTTGAGCTGGTCAATCTCAAAGTAGGCGCTGCCGGTTGAGGGATCGGCCATCTGGCCGCCGTTGGTGCGGGAAGCTGGATCCTCGGAGAAGAAGCGCGCGGCAAGCTCGAACTTGATGTTATCGGCCATGATTTCGGTCTTGATGCTGTCCAGCTTCTTGAAGGCATTGTCTCTGTCGGCCGATGTATACTGCGGTTTCAGGAGGATGTGACGGGCGTTGAACATGTCTCCTTTCTTTTCCAGGACCTCGATGATGTGATAGCCGTCCGGGGTCTCGACAATCTGGGAAACGGTTCCGGGCCTCAGGGCCATGGCTGCATCTGAGAAAGCAGGCCAGAAAATGGACTTTGAGGCCAGTCCAAGTTCACCGCCGCGGCGGGCGCTGCCGGGGTCCTCGGAGTAAATGCGGGCAAGGGTTGCGAATTTTTCACCGCCGATAATCCTTTCGCGGAGATTCAGAAGCTTTTCCTTCACGGAGACGGCTGCGGCCTCGCGGTCAGGGTAGATGCAGATCTGGCTAAGCTGATATTTCACCGGCACCACAGGAAGGTCTTCCTTGGCTGTGCTGTCCAGGAATTCCTGTACGTCAAAGGGGGTGACCTCCGGAATGCGGTCTGCAACCTGATACCTCTCCTGCTCCGTGAGACTCTGCTCCTCAAGGGTCTTGCGCCATTCCTGACGAAGCTTGTAGAGGGGCTTTCCAAAGTATTTCTCCATTTCCTCGTCTCCTCCAAGCTGGGTGCGGAACCAGTCTATCCTCTGGGTGAGGTTGCCCTCCACCATGTCATTGTTCACGGTAAGGGAGTCAAGGCGTGACTGCATGAGGAAGAGCTTTGATTCCATCATGTTCTGCAGGATCTCGCAGCGCATGTCTTTGTCGGACGAAGAGCCGCCGGCGCGCATTTGCTGAACCTCTGCCTCAACATCTGAGAGCAGGATTACTTCTCCGCCAACTGTTGCCACCGTTTTGTCCACAATGCCCTTGTATTTCTGGGCGCTTACGCTCACACACGTAAGAAGGCAAAGGGAGAAGATGAAGATATGTTTCATAATCAGTAAGTTACAAATTTATTATTCTTGCGGGCGTCTTCCAGGAGGCTTTCCTCAAGGGCCAGCTGGAGGTCATGGCGGCGGGCGCTGAGCACGAGGTCACTGATGCGCTCACGGCAGTACTCCAGTGGGGCCGTCTTACCGGCGGGAATCATGTCCACAATATATGCCAGATGGAGATTTCCGGAATCGTCCTTGATCTCCGAGAAGCCGTTCTTGATGGAGGACAGGAGGATTTTGTAGTCTACGCTCAGCTCCTGGCCAAGTGTTATTGCGTCCATCCAGGTGTCGGACATATCGGCATACTTTATGGCCGATGTATATGCAAGCTGCTCTGCCTCGGTTACCTCAGTGTCGTCCTGCGACGACATCAGGGCCTTGATCCTCTTCAGGAGGCGGGAGTCCGACGGGATGATGAGGTAGCGGGCCTTGATGACGGGGCGCTCAAGGGTGAAGCTGGCAGCGTGGTTTGCGTAATACTCCTCAATCTCCGCATCCGTCACAAGGGTGTCCAGCCTCTGGTTTATGTAGAGCTGCTCATAGCGGTACTTAAGAAGGGACCTCCGGTACTGCTCAAGCTCTTTTGAGACGTCTTTTTCGGAGGCCGATAACTGGGCCTCGGCCATATCCACCAGAAGGAGGTCCTCCGCCCAGGCCTTGATGTAGCGGGCGGCAAGGTTTGCGCTGTCTTCCGGGGAGACGCCGGCGGGGATGAACTTCTCCAGCTCCCCGCGATGGAGTTTATGGTCTCCTGCGCGGGCCACCACCTCTCCGCGGAAAAGCTCCTGGGCAGCCTCCTGGAACCGCCCTGCACTTTTGCAGGAGGTAAGGGCCGCCAGAACGCAGAGGGCTATGATGATATGCCTTTTCATAGAATCCTACAAATATAATCAATTTTTGCCGATTAATTGTATGAGGCCTTCAAGGGCGGGCCTCACTTGTGAGGCCTTTGCCGCCGCATTGTTGGTGAGGATGGCAAAACTGATGCGGGGATTTCCGGCTTCGTCAAGGACATATCCGGAGTAGCAGAGAGTGCCTTCCATGGAGCCGCTCTTGATGCGGAACTTCCAGGGCGTGAGGTTCTTAAGGGTATTCAGCGTGCCTTCTCCCGGGCGCGGAAGGGATTCCACAAAGGCCTTGTTCCCGCTCATTGCGGCAAGATAGTTGGCCATCCATTCCGGGGTTACGGAAGAAGCTCTCGAAAGGCCGCTGCCGTCTTTCTGGACAATGCCGTTTGCGGCGCCGGGAACTATATCTTCCAGGACTTCGTTGATGGCAACAAGGCAGCTATCGTAAACGGCTATCCCCGATGCCGCCTCTCCCATTGCGCGAAGAAGGGATTCGGCATAGAAATTATCGCTGTCCACATTGGTTTTGCGGCATATCTGAGCCAGTACAGGGGACTCCGTATGGCCGATTTTCACAACCCCGTCACGCCCTGCCTGATCGGGGGTCCCGTACGTCCCTGTCACCTCCCATCCTGTTGCCTTCAGGTTCTTGTAAAACTCATGGGCGCAGGTGAGGGCTCCGTATTTGTTTGAAGCCTGCTCCCTCTTTGGCCGCCTGTCTACGGCGAAAGTGCCCGTAAGGGTGGCCTCGGTGCTTTTGTCTGAGGTTTGAAGATAGAGGCTATTTCCCGTTCCGGCAGGGCCTGTCACGGCCTGGTTCTCCAGCTTCAGCCAGGGGGTATCCGGGTATGTCTGGGTCATGTTCACCGGGGCTCCGGGTTCCGCTCCGGCGCTCACCTGGAGGTCAATGGTATTCTCATAGAAGCAGAGGGCGCTGGAGCCGGTTCCGTAGTAGGTCCATGTATCGGCATACTCCCATCCGGGATGCTCCAGCCCGCCTTCCCAGGCGCTTCCGTCCCCTAGAATGTTGCCGTTGATGCGCTTGATCCCGGCGCCGGAAAGGATGGTCTTCCACTTCCAGAAGAGGGCATCAGCCTTAAAGGCGGTGGTGTCTGCGGCGCCAATTGTTGGGTCTCCGCCGCCGATGATATACACGTCTCCGTTCAGCGTGCCGTCTTTGTCGATGCTTCCAGTATAGCCAATTTCCGTTTTGAAGCGGTACTCCGGCCCGAATGCCCGCAGCGCCGCGCCCGTTGTGACAAGCTTCATGTTTGACGCCGGCACCATGCGCGTTGAGGCGTTGTAGGAAACAACAGTTTTTCC
Organism: Bacteroidales bacterium; assembly: GCA_016286385.1. Taxonomy (GTDB): domain Bacteria; phylum Bacteroidota; class Bacteroidia; order Bacteroidales; family UBA932; genus Cryptobacteroides. The sequence continues at coordinate 45,779 of JAEESO010000013.1, forward strand.
ATTCTCCACGGCGCACACCCCCACCACAGCCCCTTTCAGGGGACCATTGCTGATCTGGCTCTCGATATACTGCGTGATACTCTGCTGCCATGCGGCGGTTTGCGCCTCCGCAGTTCCGGCGGCCACAACAAGCGCTGCAGCCAATGCTACTTTTCTGAATCCTGTGTACATATTACAAAAGTAGCCAAAATTTTGCACAAATAGTGCCAAATTCAGCTCTTGAGCCGGGGGAAGCGGAAAAGTATGGAAAGGCAGGCCATGATGCCAAGGGCAAAAGGATAGTAGAGATTGCCGATGATCGAGAGGGCCGATACCCCTGCAAGGCCGCTTGCCATAAGCATCTGGGCGCCATAGGGGAGGATGCCCTGGACAAGGCAGGAGAAGGTGTCCAGGATGGATGCGGTTTTCCTTGGATCCAGACCAAAGCGTGCGGAAATATCCTTTGCCAGAGGGCCTACGGTTATGATTGCGATGGTGTTGTTAGCCGTGCAGATGTTCACAAGGGACACTAGTGCGGCAATGGATGCGCTGGCTCCGCGGGGGCCTTTGATGCGGCGGGTAAGCTTGCCGATAATGAACTCCAGGCCGCCGTTGTATCGGATGATTTCCAGCATGCCGCCGGCAAGGAGGGAAACTATGATGAGTTCTCCCATTCCGCCAATGCCGGAGCCTATGGCCGTGAGCCATCCTACAAAGTTGTAAGCGCCTGTTATCCAGCCGATTATTCCGTTGACGCCGATACCGATTGCAAGTACCGTGACAACGTTCACTCCAAGGATTGCGAGGACTATCACAAGGAGGTAGGGGAGCATGAGGTACCAATCGGCCCCTAAAACCTCAGGTGACGCGGTAATTCCGCGGCCAAGGAACACATACAGAATGGCCACTATGATTGCCGCAGGGGCCGCGATCCACAGGTTCACCTTGAACTTGTCCTGCATGGAGCAGCCCTGGGTTTTGGTGGCCGCAACGGTGGTGTCCGATATGAACGAGAGGTTGTCTCCGAAGAACGCGCCGCCCACTATGATTCCGGTAATGAGAGGGACGCTTGAACCTGTTCCGGCGGCAATGCCGGATGCAATTGGAACAAGTGCCACAATAGTGCCTACGGACGTTCCCACGGCCATAGAGACAAAGCAGGCGGCAAGGAAAAGACCGGCATAGAGGAGGTTTCCGGGAAGGATGCTCAGGGTAGCGTTCACGGTAGCGTCAATGGCGCCGATGTCCTTGGCCGTTGAGGCAAAAGCCCCGGCCAGCACAAAGATCCAAATCATCAGGAGGACGTTCCTGTTGCCGGCGCCGGAAGAGAAGATGGCAATCTTTTCGTCGGTCCTCTGCACGCCGCGGGTGATGAGCATGGCGTAAGCGGTGGCAATGATGAAGGCCGCAGCCACGGGAACCTTATAGAAATCTCCTGCCAGGATAGCTCCCGCCACGTATACTGCCATGAATACCAAAAGTGGACTCAGGGCCAGCCAGCCGTTAATTTTTCCGTTTGCCATAATACTCTACTAACTTTTGCAAAGATAGGCATTTTTAATTATCGGCAAAAATTCTTACCTTTGGACTGAAAATAACCACAACTATGAACACATCAGAGAAATTTGTCATAACCATCAGCCGTGAGCTTGGCTCCGGAGGACGCACCGTGGGCCGTAAACTCGCAGAAGCACTTGGTGTCCGCTACTCAGATAAGGAACTTGTCCATGAGCTCATGAAGCGCTTCAATCTCACCGTTTCCGGCATTGAAAAACTCAAGGGAGAGAAAAAGACCTGGATATCGGACTTCCTCCAGATGGTGGCGCCCGTCCCCAAGATGTCCCTCCTCACCGGCTACGATGACAAATATGCGGCGGAATTCCGTCCTGATGTTTCATCGGCCGATATCTTCAAGGCAGAGTCAGAGATCCTTCAGGCCATTGCCGCAGAGGAATCCTGCGTCATCGCCGGCCGTTCCGGTTTCTTTGTCCTCAGGGACTGCCCCAACAAACTGGATATCTTCATCACCGCTTCCCGCGAGCATCGCATTGAGCGCGTCTCCCGCAAGCAGAACCTTACCCCTGAGCAGGCATGCATCCTCATTGACAAGATTGACAAGGACCGCGACACCTACATCAAGAACTTCGCCGGTGTCAGCCGCTACGACCTCCGCAACTACCAGCTGGTCCTCAACATGGACACCCTCTCGGAGGATAAGGCCGTGGAACTGATTCTTTCCTACATCAAGGGTTAGCCCTTTTTCTTCATAAGATATACGGCTCCCACAATAATTGCCACCACCAGCAGGAACGCCAGGGTGGTGTTGAACGCGTCTCCCATCTTTATCTTGAGCATCAGGACGCCAAAGTTGATGGCAAACAGCGCCGCACCGCCCACCAGGGCAATGCCAAGGCTTGCCAAAGTGCCGCTGGGGTTGGCCTCCCAGGTTTTCCCCTTCAGGATTTTAAGGCCGATATGCACTACCGGAATCAGCCCCACCGCCAGTGAGAAAACAAGCGCCAGTGTCTTTTTATTCCGGGCCGATTCTTCGGCCTCCCTGGACTCCTCCGCAATGCGATCCGCCTCATCCAGCACTGCCTGGACTTCCGGGGTAATATAGTCTTTGTACATCTCCTCCGGGGAGGTTGCCTGAAGGGGCATCAGAAAGAGAAAAAGTGAAAGTATGGCGTTCATGATCAGTAGATTCTGTATTCTTCAAGTTGAGGTGCAAGGTCACGGATGGAGTCCTCCGATGGCCGGGAATTCGTAAGCTCGGTGAGCCGGTTGCCCTGGGTGTCGTAGAGCGCGTGCCAGGCTGTGCCGTTTTCGTCAATAAAGGAGCCGTGGAAATAAGCGCGATGCTTGTTCCCGTCCCAGAAATGCTCCATCTGCAGGGTGTCGAATGCGGCGGGGAAAATCTCCTGACCGTCTGTCCCGTACCAGCCGATTTTGCTGCCCTGGACTACCTCTATGCCGTATTTTCCATTGTTGGGGGCGCTCACTTTGTCGTAGACGCTTGGCACAAGGATGCGGCCGTTCTCGTCCACAATTCCGTACTTGCTGTTGCCCCTGGCGTCAATCATACGGGACTGGTAGCAGGAGGCGTCATCGGCCGTAAAATCCAAGTACTTGAGCCCGTCAAAGACAGGGGGGAGAACATCCTTTCCGTTCTCGTCCAGCATGCCGACTTTCTGGCTGTCCTTGACGCGGTAGACGGCCTTGTAGCCGGTGCCGTCCTCTATGCAGGAAAAGCCCGACATTTCCGGTCCCACCTGTACGTAATTCCCATTTGCATCGGCCTCAAAAAGGCGCCAGGTGACGTTGCCTTCCGGGGATGTGTTGCCAAGGCCGATAATGGTGTTGAGCGCGCTCTCAGGGTAGTGGAAGCCCTTGTACTTGTCAAAGGTGAAGTCCGTGGTGGGCTTTCCGGTGGCGGGGTCAATGATGCCAACCTTGCCTTTGAGCGTTGCGGCTGCGGCGTGCGGGCCCACAATCTCCAGGGCGCTGTACTGCGGCTTGTACTGCCACTTGCTTTTGGCCGAGTTCCATATGCCGTAGGTGGCGTTGCCCTTTTTGTCGTATTTGGCGTATACGGAGAGGTCTCCGGTGGCACCCAAATTTGCCGGGAGGGATTTTCCGGCCTTGGGGTCTATGGGCTTGACATCCTTGAGTTTATAGTGGCTGGTGCGGTGGTACGTCACTTTGTTACGCGCCTTTGCCCTTGCGGCTTCCTGCGCGGCTTTTCGCTCGGCCCAGGCATCTTCCCTTGCGTCCAAATACGCTGCGCCGGCAGCCGCCCCGGAATCAAATCCAACGCTGGAGCCGGCCCTGTAGAACTCATTGCTGCCAAGATTGCGGTTGATGGAAACTCCCGACATACGCTCCAGCTGGCTTATAGCGCTCTGGGCATACGCCGCCGTGCCAACGGCACAAAGCATCAATATGGTAATTATCTTTTTCATTCGCCAAAATATTCTAAAACAGCCCCGCTGGGGGAAGCAATTCTCAAATAGGTAACGTAAACCTCTCCGTTGTCCCTGACGGCACGCTCAATCTTAGTATCAAACTTAAACCTGTCGCTATGATACTTCTCATACTCTTTCACAAACTTGGCCGCATTTGCGCGGGTGGTGGGAATCTCCAGCGTAATTAAAGGTTCCACAAAAACCTTGATTGTACCGTTCTCTGCGAATGTGTTCCATATGCTGAATCTGTCGTTGTAATAGTCTGTGCAGAGCCTTTTGCGGAATTCCTCCAGAACTTCCTCTTCCGTGGGATCCTTTCCTATATTCTTTTGGGAGGCCACATAATGGAGCAGGAAATCTTCGTAACGCCAATCTCCGGGTACGTATTGATAGAAGGGGTTAACGGGGCCGTATTCGTAACCGTGAATTATAAAGTAGCCATTCTGGAAACTTCCGTCCCTGTTGAGTCTCATACCTTCATAGCTCACACCGTAATCCTTAAGTTTGAAGCCATAAAACAGGTCTCCTTCCGTATCCTCAATAGGAACGGGATCATAGGTAAGGGCCCCAAGGACATCAAATGACAGCGGCAGCATTTTCCCCTGGTAATAAGCGGGGTTTACGATGAAGGACAGTACATCGTCTTCAATGCCAAGGCATATACGGTAAATGACTTCACGTGAGGTTTCTACGACAGGCTCTTCCTCGTCTTCATATTCTTCATCACCATCTACTACCGCCTCCGGTTCTGTATCCGGGATATAGTCAAAGTTGCCTATGAAACGGATGTAGGGCCCGGCCCAGGGCAGTTCCTCAATGGTGTAGAAAAGGGCCCCGTTCACGGGGTCGTACCATTGCCAGTCCAGATGAACGCAGTCAAACACTCCCTCTTTCCTGAGACGCCTGAATTCCTGTACCAGGAAGTCCATTTCACTCATTCCAAGGGGCTTTTCGGCCTTTGCACGCTCCTTGAGGGCTTCAAGGGCTTCTTCCGGTTTGTCATAGCGGGTGGGCACCAGGAAATGGCCGTTCGGCCCCATTACGCCCCACTTCCCGCCAAGGGCAAACAGCATGTAGTCCAGTTCCCCGTTGCCGTTCTGGTGGAAGCGCCAGTCCGTGAACATCAGTTGTTTATCCTCGGCCTTGAAACCGTCCAGGATGTCTGCAAAGTAGATTCCGCAGCGGTCGTTTGTCTTGCCCACAAAGAACATATTTGGGTTCATAAAGAGGCAGACACTGACGTTCTCCATTGGCTCCGTGAACCATGTTTTTGTGAGGTTGTCCCAGATGCGGAAGGTCTTATCGGCCAGCTTTACAATGACAAGACTGCCGCTCTGGCCGCCGGGGTAGGGGTTGAGGTAAAAGTCCTTGCCTTCCTGGTACGCCGGGATGCCGTTGAACCCCTGGGCAGTGCCGGTGAAGGTCTTTTTTAGGTTTTGGGCCGATGCCGACAAACAGGCAAGGGCCGCCAGTATCAGGATGAGTCTTTTCATAAATTGTCTGGTTTATAAACAGATACCCAGTGTAACACGGATTCCGCTGAGTTTTACGCCAGTGTCGTAGTAGGGCAGCATATCCGAATGGTAAGCTACGTTGATATAGACCCCATTCGGCCTTATGCTAATTCCGGCCTGCCAGCCCCAGGTAAAGAAGTCCGGGCCGCCTTGTCTTATTTTGTTGTATGCGGCGCTCACTCCGGCATATGGGCCCATACTGAAAAGCGGCGCGGGTTCCCACTGCCAGGTAAGGTTGACGGGAAGCTCCAGACGGAAGTTTTCGGCACCCTTCAGAGTACCGCAGGCTTCGGCGCCAAGACCAGTTTCCAGATACACCGGCCAGGGGAAGAAAGGCTCAAAAGACGCTCCTGCATAACCGCCGAGGTGCCTGAATTCTGTGCCCCCGGGAGTCTGGTAGTAGGCTCCAAGGTGCCAGGTAACCCTCTGTGCGCTGGCGGTGAGGGCCAGGGACAGCAGGACCAGTAATACGATTATCCGTTTCATTTGTACCAAATGTTGTTGGGGTTGTTTTCACTGTAGCGGCGCCGGATGGTAAGTTCTCCTTCCCGCGTGGGGGTAATGAGCTGCGGGTAGCAGCCAACGGCAAGGGTGAGCGTTTTTGTTTCATCGCTCTGAACGCACACAAGTTCCAGTTCATAATTGGCGGTGAGATCCACTTCGGCAATATCCGTATCTCCAAGCCACACCTTCTTCAGATGCGGGAAGCGTTTCAGGTCTTCGTAGCTTTTGACGGTGAACATATGGATGCGGTAGGAGGTGAGGTTGAGCTCCGTGAGGGCCTCTTCCTCTTCCTTCGAGAGTACGCCGTCCTGGTTTGCATCGGCCGATTTCAGCGCGCAGCGCCAGACTTCTGCATCGGCATAGGGCGGGGTCTGGGCGGTGGCGCTGTAGCCCTCGATTTGTACCGGCGGCAATTGGGCCGAGGCATTCCACCAAACAAGGATTCCGGCCAGAATGAGTGCAAATATTACCACCACTATCCAGCCGTTCCGGGCTCTTGATTTATCGGCAAACATAAATTCCTGATTTATACGTTGTTGCTCTATTTCCTGATTGATGCGCATCTGTTCACGCATCTGGAAATCTGTTTCCTGCTGGTCCATATGCTAATTATGTGATCGATACAAATATAAGAAAAAAATGGCCAAAATGCAGGAATGGAGTTTTTTGACAAAGGCAACTCCCGCAAAATTGGCCATTATTGACGGTTGAGTTGTTAGTCCAGCATATGTCCATCGGCCTGGTCCAAGAAGTGCCAGCTGCCGTCCTCAAGCTGGATGCGGACGGTGGGGCCGTCCTTCAGAGTGAAATCCAGCAGATTGTCGTAGAGGCGCTTGCCGGCCAGGTTGAAGATTGAATAACTCTTCTTGTGGTAGATTTCCTTGTCCTTGGGATGGTAGGAGGCAATGATGAGGGCGTGCTCCGGAATCACGAGTATTCTAATGTAGCGTGCGCCCCAAACCTCGGCATACTCCAGTTCCATTCCGGATTCCACTATGGGGACAAGCTGGTCGTTCTCAATCCTGTACACCCCGCAATGCTCCTTGCACAGCCACTTCCCCTGGGGGTACTCTATGCTCTTGTTCCAGGAGAAGGCGTTGCCAATCTCCACCAGGCCCTGAGCCTCTTTGACGTACCTTTCTCCTTCAAGGAAGTTAACGTCCGTGTTGGGCAGGAAGAATATGTCGCCGGTCTTTTTGTTGATTTTCGGTGAGGTTACCCACGCTCCCGTGGCGTTATTGAAGATGGCGGTAACGGGGGCCTCGTCGGTCCATTTTCCCTTGCCGTACCGGATCTCGTAATTGCCGTATTTCTTTCCAAGGTTGCTGTTCTCCTGAGCCGGGAGCGCCAGTGGCAGCATCATCACCAGCGCCAAAATTGCAAAACGTTTCATAGTGTCATTACTTTTTGCAAATATAACCCCGTGCGAGATATTTCTTGTGGTGGTTTTCACCACACCCCTCCCAGGCCTTCAAGTATATCGGCCAGCACCTGTCCAGGACCGGAATGGGCCGATTTAGGTCTTGATGGCGTGCTGTAGCATCTCTCCAGGACCGGATTTCCGGGATTCCGCTCTTGGTGACGTGCTGGCTGCAGATATAAACAAAAAACCGCCGCTGGAATAGCGCCGGGTATATAGTGAGTTGCTTTTGGGTGTAAGTGGTTTCGTACTCACCATCTTACTTATATTTCTAAACCTCCTGCGTAAAGTCACAACCTTCTGCATTTCTCAGGCGCTCATCAGAGCGCCCGGCGGAGGCCGTGTCCGAAGGCTTGTCCTGAGGACTTATAGGCCGGGAGCCGCAGGGGGTATTTATGGGGGCGGAGCCCCCAGCAAAAGTAGCGGGAGTGGGTCACGATCCCACGACCTCCGGATTATGAATCCGACGCTCTAACCAGCTGAGCTACCCCGCCGTACCGTTATTTCAAAATAAAAACCAGCTTGGTACAGGCTGATTTTTAGTTGAGATAGAAGGACTCGAACCCTCACTGACAGAGCCAGAATCTGTAGTGCTACCATTACACCATATCTCAATGTGCCCCGAATTGGGACTGCAAATTTACTGCTTTTTTCCAAATCTGCAAGCGCAAAATTAAAAAAAGTGAAAAAGGCGCCTGAACTCTTTCTGAAAACCACGGAAAATGCTATATTTGCAGTCTATGCGTGCGCGTGTGTACATATACATTCTTTCTGTGCTCCTTCTGGCCGGCTGCAGCAAGCCCCCGGTGACGGAGGGCACGGATATGCACGAATTCACCCAGGAGGAACTTCAGAAAAAGCGGCTGGACGACGCCTTCACGGTTTTTTTCAAGAAGTTCAATCTGGACAAGGTGGACAATCCCACGGCAGAAATCCTCGCAAACAGTAAGGTGACAATCCCCAGTGTGGGCATGATCCGCTACACTTACACCAAGAACGGCCTCACGCTCATCTCCATGGATGTGAGCTCCGGCGGCTTCGTGGCCACCCTACATGGCGGCATCCGTCTTGAGGGAATCGGCCTTGGAGAAAACGGAACCAAGGTGTTCATTGACGGGGACCAGCTTGCCATCCTGGACATGGTCCTCTACAACAACGTTCCCACGCCCGTATTCCGCTTCCCGGACGGCACCACATATGCCGTCACCGGGGTCCTTCTTGTAGAACCACTGATAGATTTCCTTTTGAAGAATGTGTTCTCTACGGAATAGCCTGGCGGCCATAGCGCTGCTTGCAGCCTGCTTCTTCGCGCGTGCGCAGGAGCCGGATACCGTAGCCACGTTCAATCTTGACAAATCCGTCATCACGGAGGAATCAAAAAAGCCGCTGGTCCTCAACAGCCGCGGCATAAGCGGCCAGATAAACACGGACGAGATAACAAAGATTCCCTCCATCCTGGGCACTCCTGACCCAATCCGTTTTGTGCGCCTCCTTCCCAGCGTACAGGTGAACACTGAGGTTGACGGCGGCCTGTATATGCAGGGAAGCGAGCACTCCCACACCCTCATCTCCCAGGAGGGCGTCCCCATCTACGGCACCGGGCATATGCTGGGCTTTTTCTCCGCCTTCAACTCCCCTCATTACAAGGGCATGAAATACGCCACCAGCTGTGGCCAGGAATCCCGTATCGGCGGTCTCATAGATATGCAGCTGGCCGATACAGTTGCCCGTAAACTCAGCGTGGATGCGTCCGTGAGCCTTTTATCGGCCCAGGGAACCGTTGATATCCCCCTTGGAAAATCTTCCCTCAAGATAAGCGCCCGGCGCACGTACCTTGACCTCCTCTTTGGCGGCATGCTCCGCTATGAGGACAACGCCATGACCTACAACTTCACGGACGCCAACATAACCTGGACCTGGAAACCCACAAAGAAGGATCGCATAACCGTGGACCTCTTCGGGGGCCTTGACATGGGCCTTTTCACTGGTGTGGGCCTTTTTGAGAATATGGATGCCAAGTGGTATAACGCCCTTGGCGCCGTCCACTGGAACCACTATTACACGGAGGCCAGCCTCAAGCAGACCGTCTACTACACCACGGCGGGCCTTGACCCCAAACTGAAGGCCTTCGGAGTCTATGCCAGAATGCAGTCCTACATAATGGACGCTGGCTACCGCGCAAAGCTCCACTGGAAGAACTGGGATTTCGGTGCCCGCTTCAGCGCATATTACACCCAGCCGCAGAATCCATACACGGAAGGTCATTTCAACGACGCCCGCAACAACGGCGGCATCCCCACGGAAAGCGCATTTGCGGCGGCAATTAATGCAGAATACAGCCGCAGCCTTGGCTACTGGCTCAGCCTGAAGGCCGGTTTCGGGGCCGATTGGTACCTCTCGCCGCAGCGCAAGAGTTACTGGGGAGTCACTCCGGAGGTGAGCCTGGTGGCCGATTTCCTGGAGGGCGGAAAACTTGACTTCACCTATGGAATCAAGCGCCAGAACCTGTTCCAGACCGGCCTTACCTCTTCCGGCCTGCCGTCGGAATTCTGGACCCTGGCCGGGGATCTCCAGGCGCCGCAGTGGGCCCACTGCTTCTCACTTGCATACAACAACAGCTTCTGGGACCAGATGATGTCTGTGTCGGCAGAGGTCTACTACAAACAGCTCTACAACCAGCTGGAGTACGTTGGCAGCCTCATGGACATGTACACCGGAGACTATTCCCTTGAGACAAGTACCCTGAAGGGAAATGGCCGCGCCTTTGGCTTCAACCTCATGATCCAGAAGCAGAAAGGCCGATTCACGGGCTGGATCAGCTATGCCTGGGCCAGGAGCCTCCGCACCTTCCTGAACGACTGGCACTCCTTTGAGTTTACATCGGCCCATGAAAGGCGCCATGAACTTGACATAGTTGCAACCTATGACTTCGGGCGCTTTGACGTTGGCGGAACATTCGTGGTGGCAAGCGGTACGCCCTACACCCGCCCCACCTCCTTCTACCTTGTGGGAAGCCGTATGGTGTGCACCTACGGCCCGTATAACGCGGAAACCCTCTCTCCCTATGCCAAGCTTGACCTTAGCGGCAACTGGTACATAAAGAAGAGCCCAAGGCTCACACACGGCATCAATTTTTCAATGTACAACGTCCTTGGAAGGGTTAACGCTGTTGGATACGGGCTCCATTTCAACAGAAAGAACATGACCTATTCTTTCCGCGCCAACCTTATCCAGATCCGTTTTATGCCGTCCGTGGGTTATTTCCTGAGATTTTAGATGAAAAAGATCCTTCATATCGTCATTGCCCTTCTTCCTTTGCTCCTGGCCTGCTCCAAGACGGAGGAGGTGGGCCGGTCACAGCTTGTGGTTGAGGGCTGGATAGAGAACGGAGGGAATCCGGTTGTGATGGTGTCTGAGTCCATCGGCATAGCCACAGACCGTGAAATGGACTCCAAGGGAATCCTCGACCATATTGCAAAATGGGCCAAGGTAAGCATTTCCGACGGCACCAGGACGGAGATTCTTACCGGAATCCCGGATCCTGAATATTTCCCGCCGTACATCTATACTACATCGGCCATCACCGGAGAAGTGGGCAAGACCTACACTCTCAAGGTGGAGTATAAGGACTACAAGGTGGAAGCCTCCACCAAGATTCCGGACCCTGTTCCCATAGACAAGGTCTATGTCCAGGCCGTAACGGATACAACAGCCTCAGTGAGGGTTTGCTTCACGGATCCCCCTCAGACGGGCCAGTTCTACAAGATATTCACAAAGACTGAAGGGAAGGATTCCCATTATCACCCTTCGGCAATGACCAATATCTCCGACGAATCCCTGAACGGCTATACAGAAGTCTTCGTATACAGCACCCAGCGGCTTATGGACTACATTGATATGCCCAACATCCACACCGGTGACGTGCTGTGGATAAAGCTGTGTTCCACGGACAGAAAGACGTTCGAGTATTGGAACAATTTTGAGATAATGCTGGCCTCCAATGCCTTCAGCATGTTCTTTGAGAACGACCTGGAGAGCAACCTGGACGGAGCTTTGGGGTACTGGGCCGGCTACGGAGTGGATAAGGAAGTCAAATTTACAGTAACAGATCCGGATGAATAATCTAGACCCTCATTGCCAGGCTATCCTGGAAGAATACAGGCAGGCAAAACCCGCCTGCGACGATGCTGCAGTCAAGGTCAAGGCCACCCTTGAGAAGGTTTTCAAGAAGTCAGGGCTCATAGTGGCCGCCATAGAATCCCGCGTGAAAACGGAGGAGTCCCTTGCCGGAAAACTTGAGCTGAAGGGCTCCAAGTATGCCTCCCTGGCCGATATTACGGATATCGTGGGCGTCCGCGTCATCACCTTCTACATTGACGATGTGGACAAGGTGGCATCGGCCGTAGAGCGCCTCTTCAAGGTGGACTGGGAGAATTCAGTAGACAAGAGAAAGATCCATGAGATAGACAGTTTCGGCTACATGTCCCTCCACTACATCTGCTCCATGGACGGCTTCCCCTACCGCTTCGAGATCCAGATGAGGACGGTTCTCCAGCACGCCTGGGCCAACATGAACCACGACACAGGCTACAAGTCCGGCGTGGAAATCCCCCTTGAGTACAGGCGCAGCCTGAGCCGCCTTTCAGGTCTTCTGGAGCTGGCCGATGAACAGTTCTCGGAAATCAGGGCCGATCTTGCCGACTACCGCCGCCGCATCCAGGCCCTTGTGGCGTCCGGAAACCTCTCGGAGGTTCCCCTGGACGGAGACTCATTCCGCAGTTTCCTCAATACCCGGCCCTTCGACCCCCTCAACCGCCGCATTGCCTCCATGAATCAGGCAGAGATCCAGGAAGTCTCCCTCATGGGATACCTTGAAGTTTTCAAGATGCTCCAGTGTAAAACCCTTGGAGACCTTGATAAAATCATCAAGGATAACTCCGAGGGCGCCTTCCAGCTTGCCTGCTACCAGATTGGCCTTACGGACCTTGACATCATCTCTTCTTCCATCGGACCTCAGGACCTGTGCATCGCCTATATCGTAAAGGTGGGCGGCGGAAAAGCCGGCCTCAAAATGCTCCTGGACATCATAAACGGAGTGAGCGATACCAATAACATGATGGCCGAAATCCTCTTTGAGCAGACGTCAAACCTTCCTTTCATGAATCAGTAATGGCAAATAAACCCCTTAATACAGACCTTCTTGACCGTGCAATAATCTTTGCGGTCAAGGCCCACGCCGGCACTGAGCGCCGCGGAAAGGGCTTTCCCTACATTGTCCACCCCATGGAGGCCGTGGAGATAGTGGCTACCATTACTCCTGATCAGGAACTCCTTGCCGCCGCCGCCCTCCACGACGTAATAGAGGACACGGATATATCGGCCGATGAACTTCGCGCAGAATTCGGGGACAGGATAGCGAATCTTGTGGTGGCTGAATCAGACGTTTTCCCGGAAGGCATTTCGGAAGAGGACAGCTGGAGGGCCCGCAAGCAGGCAGCCATCGACCGCCTTGCCGCCGCGCCACGTGATGCCAAGATAGTTGCCATGGGAGACAAACTGTCCAACATGAGGGCAATAGCCAGGGACTACGCCGTGAAGGGAGATGAGCTGTGGAAGATCTTCCACGCTCCGGATCCCAGTGACCATGAGTGGCATTACAGGGGGCTTGCAAATTCACTCCGTGACCTAAAGGACACATTTGCATTCAAAGAATTCGAATCACTTATCAATCAGATATGGAAGCACTGAAAATAGACCTCAAAGATTACGTGCACTCCGGCGAAGGCGCCAATGGAGAAAGCTTCAACCACCGCACAAACCCGGACATAATGATGAAACTCTACAATCCGGGAAAAGTGCAGCAGCCCCTTGACGAGATGCTCATGGCCCGCAAGGTCTATGAGCTTGGAATCCCCACCCCGGAACCCGGAGAATATGTTACGGACGGCGTGCGCTATGGCATCCGTTTCCGCCGCATATCCGGAAAAGTTTCCTATTCCAGGGCAACGGCCGATAACCCTGAAAAAGTGGAAAAATATGCATCGGAGTTTGCCAGGATGTGCCTCCAGCTTCACAAAGTCCACGTTGATCCGGCAGACTTTGAGAACGTGAAGGACCGCTACTACAGGCTCCTTGAAGAGAATCCCAATTTTACATCGGCCCAGAAAGACGCTATTGGAAAATTCATTTCCGATGCCCCCGACACCGATACCGCCATCCACGGAGACCTCCAGTTCAGTAACCTCATCATGGCCGGCGGCAAGAATTACTTCATTGACCTTGGAGATTTCTGCTACGGATACAATCTCTTTGACGTGGGCATGGTGTACCTCTGCTGCTGCGTAAGCGACGAAGCCTTCATAAAGGAAGTCTTCCATATGCCAAAATCCCTCTCCACAAAGTTCTGGGAGTATTTTGCTCCTGCTTATTTTGGTAAGGACCGCCCCCTGAAGGATATCACGGAGGAGATTCTGCCATATGCCGGTCTAAAGACTCTTATCGTTGAACGAGACACCAAATGCCCCATGCCGGAAATGAGGGCCTGTCTCAAAGGAATAATCTGATATGGCCAGAAAGTCATTATTAAAAAAGGAATCCGAAGCAATCAAGAGGGCCGCATTACAGGGTCTTATGATTGTCGTGGTGAGCGTTGTCACGCTTGAGGCAACATCACTTCTGCAGTACTACTTCTCTTCAAAGACAATCACTGCGGAGGCCAACCGCCGTGCCGAAGGCCAGTTAAAGGCCACGGAACTCCAGATCCTTTCCGTGACGGAGCAGGTGGAAACTGCCGTAAGGAACGCCGCCTGGAGCGTGGAATATCAGATTGGCAAGCCCGACAGCCTTGCCGCCATCACTTCAAGGATGGTGGAACGAAACCCCGTCATATATGGATCGACCGTTGCCCTTGTAGACAAGATGGTGGCGCCGTACTCGTTCCAGGACGGGGACCACGTCACAAAGTCCTCCCTTGCAACCGAGGAGTACGATTACCATTCCCAGGAGTGGTTTGTGAAGCCCCTGGAGGCGGGCGCCGGTTATTGGTCGGAGCCCTACTTTGACGAGGGCGGCGGAAACGTCATTATGACCACCTACTCGGTTCCGGTGTTTGTGAAGGGAAAGCCCGCAGCCGTATTTACGGCCGATGTTTCCCTTGACTGGCTCACTGAACTTGTTGGGAAAGTGAAGGTGTATCCCAACACCTACAATTTCATGATTTCCCGTGCCGGACTCATAATGGTGAGTCCCGCCGAAACCCTTGTGATGCGCCACTCCATCCAGGAGGTGGCTGAGAAGACGGACGGCTCCGAAGTATTTGCGGAGGTTGGAGAGGCTATGCTTGCCGGCCACGCCGGAGATACCCAGTTGAAGTACAAGGGCAAGGTTCTCCGTGTGTTCTTTGACACCATTTCCCGCACGGGTTGGTCTATGTCCATCATCATTCCGGAAGATGAAATCTACGGGGAATCCAAGAGAATGGGCTTTGTGGTGATGCTTCTCCAGATCCTTGGCGTGCTTCTCCTGATAGTGATCATCTATTTCACCATCAAGAACCAGAAGGAACTCAATCAGGCGTCAGAAAGCAAAACCCGCATAGAGGGTGAACTCCAGGCGGCCAGCGACATCCAGAGCTCAATGCTTCCCAAGACCTTCCCTCCTTTCCCCAGCAGGGACGACATAGATATGGCGGCTGCCATTGTGCCGGCAAAGAAAGTAGGAGGAGACCTCTACGACTTCTATATCAGGGACGAGAAACTGTTCTACTGCATAGGAGACGTCAGCGGCAAGGGCGTTCCCGCCAGCCTGTTCATGGCTGTGACAAGAAGCCTTTTCCGCTCCGTTTCCAACCATGAGCACAGTCCGGCAAAGATAGTCACCACAATGAACGACAGCCTGTCGGAATCCAACGACGCCTCAATGTTTGTTACCTTCTTCTGCGGCGTCCTGGATATGAAGACCGGCCATATGGTATATTGCAATGCCGGCCATAACGCCCCCATCGCCCTCACGGACCGCATAGGGGAGCTGCCCGTAGACTCAAACATCCCGCTTGGCATAATGCCGGGATTCGCCTTCACGGAGCAGGAGGCCGATATCCGCTACGACGACGCCATCTTCCTGTACACGGACGGCGTTACGGAAGCGGAGAACATCCATCACGAACTATTTGGAGAAGAGAGGATGATAAAGGTGCTTCATACCCGCCGTCCCGCCAGCGAACAGATGGCCTGTGTGGCCGATGCTGTCAGGGAGTTCCGCGGTGAAGCCGCCCAGAGCGACGACATAACAGTCCTTTTCATCCACTATCTGGGGAAGGAGGAAACAGGCGACAAGGTCCTCAAGATTACCTTTGACAACGACATAAGCCAGATCCCTCGGCTTGAAGGCTTCATAGAGGAGATCCGCGAGGCTACGGGCATTGATGCCGGCCTTGCGATGAGCCTGAACCTTGCCCTTGAGGAGGCCGTCACAAATGTGATGATGTACGCTTATCCGGAAGGTGCCAGCGGCAGCGTGAACCTCAAGGCCATCCTGAAGGAAGGGAGCGTGGAATTCGTCCTCTGGGACAAGGGAATCCCGTTCGATCCCACCGCCGCTCCTGAGGCCGATACAACCCTTGGAGTTGAGGAAAGGGCCATCGGCGGTCTTGGTATACACCTTGTAAGGAATATCATGGACAGCATCTCCTATGAGAACAAGAACGGAATGAACATACTGACAATGATAAAAAACACTAAATAAAATGGAAGTAAAGATTACAGAACAGGACAAGACCCTGGTGGCACAGCTTGCCGGCAGGCTTGACACGGCCGTTTCACAGGAAGTATCGGCCCAGCTTCAACCCCTTGTGGACAACGCAGACAGAACCCTCATTCTGGACTGCAAGGATCTTGAGTATATCTCCAGTTCCGGTCTGCGTATTTTCCTCACCATCCGCAAGGCTGCGGCCGCAAAGGGCGGAAAGGTGATTGTGAAGGACATCAGCACGGAAATCCGCCAGGTCTTCATGATGACCGGTTTCCTTAACCTCTTTGAGGTAGTAAGCTCTGCAGAGTAACGGCTTATGGCTTCCAAAAAGAACGTCTCCCTTCCGGAGAACGCCCACCGGGAACTTGCTCCCGGTGAGGAGTATCAGCCCATACTGAGCCCGCAGGAAAAGTACGCGGAAGCCACTCCCTACTCCGTGGGGATGGGTGTCCTGATGGTGATTCTTTTCAGCGCTGCGGCGGCATACCTTGGCCTCAAGGTGGGCCAGGTGTTTGAGGCTGCAATCCCCATTGCAATCATCGCTGTGGGCCTTACAGGAGCCCTTGGGATCAAGCAGGGTCTGAGCCAGAACGTGATTATCCAGTCCATCGGCGGCTGCTCAGGAGCGGTTGTGGCCGGTGCTATCTTCACCCTTCCCGCCATCTACATCCTTGGCGTTGAGGTGAATTTCTGGCAGATGGCCCTGAGTTCACTCCTTGGCGGCGTGCTGGGAATCCTTTTCCTCATCCCCTTCCGCAAATACTTTGTGAAGGAGATGCACGGAAAGTATCCTTTCCCGGAGGCTACGGCAACCACCCAGGTGCTTGTGAGCGGTGAAAGCGGCGGTTCAAGCGCCAAGACGCTCATTACCGCAGGCCTCATAGGCGGTCTGTACGATTTCATAGTGGCAAGCGTGGGTCTCTGGAGCGAAACCCTCACTTCCCGCGTGGTAAGCTGGGGCGCCATGGTGGCCGATAAAGCCAAACTGGTGGTGAAGCTCAACACCGGCGCTGCGGTGCTGGGACTTGGCTATATCATCGGCCTTAAATATGCCCTCATAATATGCTGCGGCTCATTCCTGGTATGGTTCTTCATCATCCCGCTCATTGGATATGTGCTTCCGGAGGCGCAGGCTGCCGGGCTTAGTCCGGAGAATATCTTCAGCACCTACGCCCGTCCTATCGGCATAGGCGGCATCGCAACCGCCGGAATCATCGGCATTATAAAGTCATTCGGCGTCATCAAAAGCGCCCTGGGCCTTGCCGTAAGCGAGTTCAAGGGCGGTAAGGCGGCTGTCCAGAAAGGCGCCCGCACGGATGAGGATATGCCCATGAAATCCGTGGTGTACGGCATTGTGATAGCGCTTGTGCTTATCTTTGCGTTCTTTGCCTTCGGCGGCATTGTGAACAATGTGTGGCAGGCTCTTGTGGGCCTTCTCATTGTGGCCGTGATCGCATTCCTTTTCACTACCGTTGCGGCCAATGCCATTGCAATTGTGGGTTCCAACCCGGTAAGCGGCATGACGCTGATGACCCTTATCATAGCGTCTGTGGTACTTATTGCGGCTGGCCTTAAGGGTAATTCCGGTATGGTGGCGGCCCTTGTGATTGGCGGCGTGGTGTGCACCGCGCTTTCCGTTGCGGGCAGCTTCATCACGGATCTCAAGATTGGTTACTGGCTAGGTTCCACTCCCAAGGTCCAGGAAGGCTGGAAGTTCCTTGGCGTTGCGGTCTCTTCCGTGACTGTGTGCGGCGTTATGCTCATCCTTAACAAGACCTACGGTTTTGTGGGCGACAATGCCCTTGTGGCACCTCAGGCCAATGCAATGGCAGCGCTTATCGGCCCTCTCATGAGCGGCGGCGGCGCACCCTGGCTGCTTTATGGCATTGGCGCGGTCCTTGCCCTCATCCTTAACTGGCTTGGTATTCCCGCCCTGGCCTTTGCCCTGGGCATGTTCATTCCGCTGGACCTTAATCTTCCGCTCCTTATCGGTGGCGCCATCTCCTGGTACGTGAGCACCCGCTCAAAGGATGCGGCCGTGAATTCGGCCCGTCAGGAAAAGGGCACGCTCATCGCTTCCGGCTTCATCGCCGGCGGTGCGCTCATGGGCGTAGTGAGCGCCATCCTCCGTTTTACCGGCGTGGATATCTTCCTCGCAGATTGGAATGCTCAGTGGGGAGAAGCCGTGGCAATAATCCCGTTCGTACTCCTTATTATATATATGGTACGCGCGTCAATGAAAAAAGAATCGGGCAAATAACCCGATTCTTTTTTTATTCTGCAAATAGAGAAATGATATTCAGGATCACCTCCGAGGCTTTTTCCATGCTCTCCAGCGGGACGAACTCCATCTTGCCGTGGAAGTTCAGGCCGCCGGCGAAGATGTTGGGGCAGGGAAGGCCCTTGAAGGAGAGGTTGGCGCCGTCAGTGCCGCCGCGGATGGGCTGGATCTTTGCCTTGACCCCGGCCATCTCCATGGCCTTCACGGCCTTGTCTATGATGTGGTAGTGAGGCTCCACCTGCTCACGCATGTTGTAGTACTGGTCCTTGAGGTCAAGCTTCACGGTGCCTTCTCCGTATTTGGCGTTGATGAAATCGGCCACCTTTGAGATCATTTCCTTACGGGCCTCAAACTTCTCACGGTTATGGTCACGGATGATGTAGGCAAAGTCAGCCTCCTCTACAGCGCCCTTGAAGGAGATGAGGTGGAAGAAGCCCTCGTAGCCCTCCGTGTATTCCGGGCGGGCCATTACGGGAAGCATTGCATTGAATTCCTGGCCGATAAGGATGGCGTTTTTCATCTTGCCCTTGGCATAGCCGGGGTGGACGTTGCAGCCCTGGATATGGATTTTGGCACTTGCCGCGTTGAAGTTCTCAAACTCCAGTTCACCAATCTCGCCGCCGTCCATGGTGTAGGCGTAATCGGCCCCAAAACGCTTCACGTCAAATTTCACAACTCCGCGGCCGATTTCCTCGTCCGGGGTAAAACCTATCCTGATGGGCCCGTGCTTGAACTCAGGGTGCTCCACAATATACTGCACGGCGTTCATTATTTCCGCAACGCCGGCTTTGTCATCGGCCCCAAGAAGGGTTGTTCCGTCAGTTGTGATAAGGGTTTGGCCGATATAATTGAGCATCTCCGGGAACTCCGAGGGCTTCAGTTCCAGACCGGGTACGCCCTTGAGGGCAATTGCGCCGCCGTCATAGTTCTCCACAATCTGAGGCTTGATATCTGCGCCTGAAGCGTCCGGGGCGGTGTCCACGTGGGCGATGAAACCTACGGCGGGCACTTCCTTATTTATATTAGAAGGTATTGAGGCCATCACGTAGCCGTAGTCGTCCAGGGTCACTTCAACGTCCAGTGCCGCAAGTTCGTCGCGGAGCATCTTCAGGAGATCCCATTCCTTTGCGGCCGATGGCTGGGTGTCCGACTCTTCATTACTCTGGGTGTCTACGGAAACGTAGCGTAAAAAGCGGTTTAAAAGTTTTTCCATATTATCTGAACTTCATCTTGAAGTGTAAATATACGCTTTTTCCGCGGTTTTGGCGGGCATTTTAAGAAATTTTAAAAAAATGTTGAAAAAAGTGTTGAAAAAATTTGTCAGGTTAAAAAAAATGTCTACCTTTGCAGTCCCGTTTGAAACGAGCACCATAAATGAGGTTTCAAAAAGGTCTTTGAAATACATTTTTCCAAGATCAAGGAAGACGACAGTCGAGGACCGCAGCAACCTTTTGGTTGTGAGGACCGGAGGCCGAGTCTGACGCAGAGATTGGGAAAATGTGTTCAAAGAAAAAGTTCATTGACAATACTGAGAGAATAGATTAGAGGTAAAGCAAAAGATAGAAAATTATTAGTCTGTAACTTTGAATACGGAATTTTCGTTGAAAAAGATTGTGGACTACAATTTCAATAGGCAAGAGCAAAACATAGAAATATGTGATTCACAATTTGCGGAAGCGGTGCAAACTGCGGAAGCAAAGAAAGAGAAAGAAGATAAGAGCGAACGGAGGATGCCTAGGCTATCCGGAGGCGATGAAAGACGTGGTAAGCTGCGAAAAGGCTCGGGGATCTGCAAACAGGAATTGATCCGAGCATGTCTGAATGGGGCAACCCACTTGGTTGAAGACCAAGTACCAACGTGAGTTGGGGCGAACCCGGGGAACTGAAACATCTTAGTACCCGGAGGAAAAGAAAGAAAAGTCGATACCCTGAGTAGTGGCGAGCGAAAGGGGCAGAGCCTAAACCTGGATGTTTACGGACACCCAGGGGTTGTAGGAGTCTCACCAATGATTCATTAGGAAACCAGAACGTTTTGGAAAGAGCGACCGTAGAGGGTGACAGTCCCGTACGGGTAACCGCGATGAGTCATAGAGGCCACCTGAGTAGGGCGGGGCACGAGGAATCCTGT
>JAEESO010000062.1 GCA_016286385.1 Bacteroidales bacterium
GGCTGATGACCTGGACCAAGACGCTTGCACAGGAGTTCAAGGCCCGCCGGGGGTATGACCTAATTCCCTGGCTCCCGGTGCTCACCGGCGAGATTGTCCGGAGCAGCGAGGCTTCCGAGAAGTTCCTCTTTGACTGGCGCGAGACCATCGGCGAACTTTTTGCCGCAAATTATGACCGCATCAACGATATCGTGAAGGAATACGGCATGAAGGGCCGATACACGGAGTCCCACGAGAACGGCCGCGTGTTTGTGGGCGACGGCATGGACGTAAAGATGACGGCCGATGTCCCCATGAGCGCCTTCTGGATTCCCGGCACCGGGGGCGGCTCCACCTTGGAAATGGCCCAGGCAGATATCCGTGAATCGGCATCCGTGGCCCATGTATATGGACAGAATATCGCTGCTGCGGAATCCTTTACCGCCGCCGGCCTCTCCGGCAACGCGTGGAGCTATTATCCCGGCAATCTGAAGTTTATGGCCGACATGGCTCTCTACAGCGGCGTCACCCGCTTCGTTATCCACGAGAGCGCTCACCAGCCGTCCGATGCCCACAAGCCCGGCCTGGGGCTGATGATCTTCGGCCAGTGGTTCAACCGCCACGATACCTGGGCTCCTTATGCCCGCTACTGGGCTGATTACCTGACCCGGAGCTGCTATATGCTCCAGCAGGGTCGCTATGTGGCTGATATTCTGTGGTATTATGGCGAAGATACCAATATTGCCGGCATCTATGGACATGAGCTGCCTGCCATTCCGGAAGGTTACTCTTTCGACTTCATCAACCCTTACGGCGTGAAGAACTTGCTGTCGGTGAAGGATGGCTCCATCGTCACGCCATCCGGCATGGAATACAAGGTGCTGGTACTGGGAGAGCATTGCCAGGTGATGTCCCTGGAAGTGCTTCGGAAACTGGATGAACTTGTGCGTAGTGGCGCTGTCATCTGCGGCACCATTCCGGAAAAACCGGCAGGCCTTACTGATGACGCGGCCGAATTTGACCGTCTGGTGGCAGACATCTGGCGTTCCGGACGTCCGAATGTCTTTACCGGACAGTTAGTTAATGTTTTGAAGGCGACCGGCACAGAACCGGATTTCAGCTATGTGGCTCATGCAGACCTGAAGTTCGTCCATCGGCACGATGGCAAACGGGAAATCTATTGGATTCGCAATTTCAGCGATGCCGCAGTAACGGCGGAATTGAAACTCCGTGATGCGGAAGGACCGATGAAAGTCTATGACCCGGAGACCGGCGAGGTTCTCCGCGGCGTGCTGGATGGCAACCGGCTTAGGCTGGAGGCCAACCAGGCACTATTCGTGGTGTCCGACAAGAACGGGGAACCCGAGCCTTCTTACTTGGCCCCCGTCCCTGCCGGGAACATTGCCCTGGATGGTCCCTGGACCGTGACTTTTGAAGGCCTGGCCGCCCCTGAGGGACTCCGCACTTTTGCGGAACTTACTTCCTATACAGAGTCCGACGATCCGGCCCTGAAATACTTCTCCGGTATCGCAACGTATCGTAATACGTTCACCCTCGGAAGGAAAGAAAAGGCCGACGGTCTTCTCATCGACCTTGGAAACGTTGGCCAGATGGCCGATGTCTTTGTGAACGGCGAACACGTGCGCTTCCTCTGGAAAGCCCCTTATAAAGTGGAATGGCAAGGCAAACTGAATCCCGGCAAGAATACCATTGAGGTGAAAGTGGTGAATACCTGGCGAAACCGCCTCATCGGCGATGCAGAGCCCGGCGCGAAGAAAGTGACCTATACCACCATCCCGTTCTACCGTGCCGGCACGCCCCTGACCCCCTCCGGCCTCATGGGACCGGTAGTTCTAGAAAAACTGAAAAATGAATAGATTCCTGGCATTTGACTGTGGCGCCACCTCCGGGCGCGCCGTACTCGCCACCTTTGATGGCGGCTCTTTCCAAATGGAAGAGGTGTACCGTTTCCCGTCGGAGATGGTGGAGAAGGACGGACGCCTTTACTGGGATGTCCGCGCCATGTACCGGCACTTCGTCGCCTGTGTGGATGAATTGGAAGCCAAGGGTATTAGGCCGGATTCCATCGGCATAGACACCTGGGGCGTAGATTTTGGCTGCATCGGGGCCGACGGCTCCCTCCTGGGCCTTCCGCGCTGCTATCGGGACCCTTATACCGATGGCGTCCCCGAGAAGGTTTTTGCACGGATTCCGCGCGAGCAGCTTTATGCCCGCACCGGCATCCAAATCATGAACTTCAATACCATCTTCCAGTTGTATGCGCAGACGGAGGATGGAGATGAAGCACTCTGGAATGCTTCCAGCATCCTCTTTATGCCGGATTTACTCTCCTATATGCTCACGGGAAACAAGGTGTGCGAGTACACGGATGCCTCCACTTCCGGCATGATGGACCAGTCAACCCGTCAGTTTAACAAAGAACTGTTGGAGGAACTGGGCATCCGGACCGACTTCCTGCTCCCGATTGTCCAGCCCGGCACCAAGGTAGGGGACTACAAAGGTATTCCCGTCATTGCCGTCGCCGGCCATGATACAGCATCGGCCATCGCCGCCGTGCCTGCGGCCGATGAGCGTTTTGCCTATTTAAGCAGCGGTACCTGGAGCCTGATGGGCATCGAGGTGCCGGAGCCTATCATTAATGAGGAATCGGCCCGGCTGAACTTTACCAATGAGGGCGGCATTGAAGGGACTACGCGTTTCCTGAAGAACATCACCGGCATGTGGTTGCTGGAGCAGTGCCGCAAGGTCTGGAAGGCCGAAGGAAAAGATTACTCTTACCCGGAATTGGTCGCAATGGCGCAGTCTGAGGCCACTTTCCCCGGCCGCATTAATCCAGATGACCCGCGCTTTGCCGCGCCGGAGAATATGGTCTCTGTCATTTCGAGCGCAGTCGAGAAATCTCTTTCCGATGCCCAGATTGTATCCTGCATCTACCATTCCCTCGCAGACCGCTACAAAGAGGTGCTGGACATGCTCCAGCATTTTGCTCCTTTCAAGATAGAAAAACTCCACATCATCGGCGGCGGCAGCGCCAACGACCTCCTGAACCAGTGGACGGCCGACGCTATCGGCATCCCCGTTGTGGCAGGCCCCACCGAAGCTACGGCCATTGGCAATGTGATGATGCAGGCCAAGGCCGCCGGACTTGTGAAAGACCGCTGGGAGATGCGCAGGATGATTGCAGAAACAGTAAAAGTAAAAACCTTTATACCATGAAAGAATCCCAAATCCTCCAATCCTACGAGATAGCCAGGGAGCGCTACGCCGCCCTTGGCGTGGACACCGACAAAGCCGTTCAAGAGCTTGAAAAACAGCAGATATCCCTTCACTGCTGGCAAACCGACGACGTTGTGGGTTTCGAGCGCAACGATGCTCTCTCCGGCGGCATCCAGACCACCGGTAACTATCCGGGACGAGCCCGCAATATTGACGAGGTCAGAAAAGACCTTGAGTTTGTTAAAACACTTCTTGCCGGCAACCACCGCGTGAACCTGCATGAGATTTACGGAGACTTCGGCGGCAAGTTCGTGGACCGTGACGAGGTGGGCGTAGAGCACTTCCAGAGCTGGATCGACTGGGCCAAGGCCAACAATTTCAAGCTGGATTTCAACTCCACTTCCTTCTCCCATCCAAAGAGCGGTGACCTTACGCTTGCCAATCCGGACCCTGCAATCCGGGATTTCTGGATTGAGCACACCAAGCGCTGCCGCCGCATCGCCGATGCCATGGGAAAGGCTCAGGGAGACCCCTGCATCATGAATATATGGGTCCACGACGGTTCCAAGGACCTCACCGTGAACCGCAAATACTATCG
>JAEESO010000014.1 GCA_016286385.1 Bacteroidales bacterium
CGTTTCCTTCGAAATCAAGGACGGCGAGTTCGTCGCCATCATGGGCCCTTCGGGCTGCGGCAAGTCCACGCTGCTGAACATCCTAGGCCTGCTGGACAATCCGACCAGCGGTTCCTATGAACTCCTCGGCACCGAGGTCGGCGGCTTGAAGGAGAAGGAGCGCACCAAGTTCCGCAAGGGCAACATCGGCTTTGTGTTCCAGAGCTTCAACCTGATCGACGAACTCAATGTGTATGAGAACATTGAGCTACCGCTGCGCTACCTGAACATCAGCGCTAGCGAGCGCAAGCAGAAGGTCACGGAGATTATGAAGCGCATGGCCATCAGCCACCGTGCCAACCACTTCCCGCAGCAGCTCTCCGGCGGTCAGCAGCAGCGCGTGGCCATCGCCCGTGCCGTCGTAGCCGGACCGAAGCTCATCCTCGCGGATGAGCCCACCGGTAACCTCGACTCCAAGAACGGCAAGGAGGTGATGGACCTGCTCAAGGAACTTAATGCCGAAGGCACGACCATCGTGATGGTGACCCACTCCCAGAAAGACGCCGCCTGCGCCCAGCGTACGATTGACCTCTTCGACGGTCAGATTGTCTCTGATGTGAAAAACGAGTTGTAGTGAAATCAAAAAACGATATCCTGATCAAGGTACTTTCCTTAGGTGTGGGATTGGCTGTGGGCATTGTGCTCATTGCCAAGGTGTTCTTTGAGCTGAGTTACGACAGTTTCTACAAGGACATTGACCGGGTGTACACGATTAATACCTGGTACTCGCACCAAGGAGAGGAGAAAGATTATGGCCAGGTGAGCGGCGCTGTTGCCGTGGGCTTTATGGATGAAGTGCCAGGCGTTGAGGCTGGCACCCGCACCACATATGTGTTCAACGGAAATACCTATCTGGATGAAAATGGCAATAAATTGTCTGGTACCCTTGTCTGTGCCGACACCTGCTTCTTCCAGGTCTTTGACCGGCCGATTCTGGCCGGCGATCCCGTAAAGGTGCTGGGCAAATGGGGCTCGGTGTTGGTTAACCGGAGCTTCGCCGAAAAGATGGGCGGCGTTCAGGAGTGCATCGGCAAGCAGATATGCAATGCAGATATGGACGGGTTGAAGCTGACCATTGAAGGTGTTTTCGAGGATTTCCCCAAGAACGGCAGCCTGGACTACGATATCCTGCTGTCAATGGATACCTACGGCAAGAATAGCACGGATAACTGGCTGGGCAATGACCGATATAAAGGCTATGTAAAACTGATGCCGGGTGTGGACCCGAACACCCTTACGGATGCCATCCGGAAGATGCAGGAAGCCCACCAGCCGCTGGAGCGGATTGAGGCACAGGGAACCAGCTTGCGATACTTCCTGAAACCGTTCAGCACCCTTCATACTTCCGACCCGGATGTGAAGTCCCAGGTGATTCTGCTGTCGATTGTGGCAGCGCTGCTGATTCTTATTTCCCTGCTGAACTACATCCTGATTGTTATCTCATCGATGGTGAAACGCTCCAAGGAAGTGGGTGTGCGCAAGTGCTATGGCGCGGAAGGAAAGCATATCTACGGAATGCTGGCCAAGGAAGCGCTGCTGCACATTGTGCTCTCACTGGTACTGGCGGCCGTCATCATCTTTGCCGGCCGGAGCATCGTGGAGAACCTGCTGGGCGTACCTTTCCAGACGCTACTGGTTCCGCAGAGTATTACGGCCATCGTAGCTGTAATCTTGCTGGTGCTGGTCATCTCGATCGTCGTTCCGGCCGAACTGTACCAGCGAGTTCCGGTGTATGCGGCGCTGAAGAACTATACGGAGAATTCCCGCAACTGGAAGCTGGGACTGTTGGGTGTGCAAGTGCTTATCAACGTGTTCCTGGTTGTGATGATGCTCATCATTGGCCGACAGTATCAGAAGGTATCCAACGCCGATACGGGTTACGACTACAAGAATCTGTACTACTTTGATATGTTCGATGGAGACCGTCAGGCGCTGACCAGGGCACATCAGACACTCAAAAGCCTCCCGGAGGTCACCGGCGTTGCTGCCAGTTATAATCTTCCCTTCGAAGGCTCCAACGGCGACAATGTTTATCTGCCGAATGATGACCGGGAACTATTTAACATTGCCGACCAGTATGAATGCTCCCCGGATTTCTATGACCTGATGGGAATTCAATTCCTGGAGGGCCGTGCGCCCAGGGATTCTTCGGAGATTGCTGTGGATGAGAAGTTTGTGACCAAGATGGCCGAGTTTACGGACTGGAGCGACGGAGCTGTGGGCAAGCAGGTGTTTATTACCGGACACGACCATTCGAGCGATACGGAAAGGCGTTATTTCACCATCTCCGGTGTGTATAAGAGCTACATTATTGGCAACCTGACCGGCGTGGACCCGCGCCCCAGCGCGCTGTTCTATGGGGAGGTTGGCAGTATGAGTTCCTGGATGCCGCATACCTTCTTCAAGGTAAGGCCGGAGGCACTGCCGAAGGTGCGCCAAGCGCTGGAGCAGGCCTTGGAGGGCCGGGAAATCAACATCCTGTCTTATGAGGAGCAGATGCGGGCGGCTTATGCCGACAGCAAGAAGATGCGGAATACAATGGCCATTGGCGCCGTTTTCTCATTGCTGATTGCCTTGCTGGGCCTCATCGGCTTCATCCGGGATGAAAGCCTGCGCCGCTCAAAGGAGATGGCCGTCCGGAAGATCAATGGCGCCACTACCCGAGACATCCTGAGCGTCTTTGCATCGGATATCCTGAAACTGTCCGGAGTAATGGCCGTGATAGCCTGCATCGGTGCCTTCTTCGTGGCTCGCAAGTGGCTGGAGCAGTTTGCCGAAAAGGTGTCCCTGAATCCGCTCTATTTCATCGGTGGGGCGCTGCTGGTACTGTTTATTGTCCTTGGCGTGGTGGTACTGAACTGTCTGAAGATTGCCCGGGCGAATCCGGTTGAATCGTTGAAGAATGAATAAACACGTATGAAATCTTATCTGAAATTCCTATCCCGCAATAAATTATACACAGCCATCGAGGCCGTGGGGCTGGCGGTGAGCCTTGCGTTTGTGATCCTGATCGGGAGTTACGTGGTGCAGCAGTATGAAGTGGCGCACGAGTCGCCGGAGTGGGAGCGCACCTTTGTGCTGGGAAGCGACGAGTTCCTGGGCTTGACCTATTGGGACAAGGAGGAGCTGGAGATGAATATCCCGGAGGTCGAAGCAGCAAGCCGCGTAGCCTTGCTGTGGCAGCCGCTCATCCGTGAGGGCGATTATCTGCTACAGTGCTCTGGAATGGAGACCGATGCCGACTTCTTCAGGGTATTCCCGGAATACCATCTTGTAGAAGGCAGTGCGGAAGATTTTGTGGGCAAGGATGATGTCCTCATCAGTGAATCACTGGCCAGGAAACTATCCATAGATGGAGGAAGCCTTATTGGGCGTACTATTAATGTGGATGAATCGGACCGTACCATTAAAGGAATCTTTGCCGATTTTGACGGGACCTTCTTTATGCCCTACGACATTATTACGCACATTTCGGGGACCTGGGCTGCAGCGCAGGAGCGGAACTTTGGCAGCATCGGCAACTACACGACCTGGTTCCGCGCACGCGACGATGCGGATCCAGCCGAGGTGAGGGGCAAAGTGAAAGCGCTGCTGCACAAGAACTACGACGCTATCTGGAGTGGGGAAAAGGTGGATTCCTGGAAAGCTTACCGAATGGATGAGGCTTTCTTTGCGACAGGGAACAGCAACGGCCTTACCCGTCAGGGTAACGCCCAGATGCTCAGGCTTCTGACTGTGGTTGTACTTCTCCTGCTTCTGTCAGCCATTTTCAACTATGTGAACCTGAGCCTGGCTTTGACGGGAAAGCGTTCCAAAGAAATGGCCACCCGGCGACTGCTGGGAGCCGATAAAACGGGCATCCTATGGAAATACATCGGAGAATCCGTGGCTTTCACCGCCGTCTGCTTTGCCGCGGCACTGCTACTGGCCGACCTTCTGGTCCCGATGATGAACAGCCTCGTTTCCACCAGCGATCCAGACGAGGTGATGCTGGGCATCGGCGATACCAGCGTGAGGCTATCCTTTATGATAACGCCCGGGTATATCCTGGCATACATCGCCGGTATCCTGCTTTTGGGCACCCTCTGTGGACTTCTTCCGGCTATCGTAGCCTCGCGTTACGAGCCCATTGACGTGATCAAAGGGACGCTTCGGCGCCGCAGCAAAATGGTACTGAGCAAGGTGTTCATCGTGGTGCAGAACGTCTTGTCGGTATTCCTGATTGCCTTGGCGCTGGTGATGGAAGTGCAGATGCGGCATATGCTCACCCGGCCGATGCACTCCGCAACAGAGAATCTCTATTACATTGAGTACTCTGCCCGCGACTACGATATGATGAAACTCTTCAAGGACAAGGTGGAGCAGCTGCCCTTTGTGACAAAGGCGGGTGTGGGGCGCGGTATCCCAGGGCTCATCAATATGACGATGGGCATCAAGGTGGACGAGGAGCATCACGTAGATATGCCGGTCATTCTTTGTGACTCCACCTATTTCAAACTGCTGGGACTGGAGGTGGAAGAAGATTTCGGCCATCCGCTCACGCATTCGCTCTGGATGAGCCGCAGTGCATTCAACGCCGCCGCGGTGTCGGATACCTCCACCGTGTTCCCCCGGAGAATCAATATGAACGGTGCCCAGCCGGAGTTCATCGGTGGCGTAGTGACGGATTATCCAACCCGGCCGGCCTCGGAGAGCAACCAGAACCCTAATGGTGGAGTCATCGTTACCCGGGCAGAAGAACTCCGCTATTCCAATTGTATGTTGATTGGCACCACAGGAGAGGACGAGTCATACGACAAAGACATCCGGCAGGCATACAGGGAATATCGGCTGGAGACCTCCGGCGTGGAGGAACCCGCTTGGCGGTACGGCTTCGTGCGTGACATCAACACGAAAATGCTGGCCCCTGTGCGGAGGACCCTGCGGCTGGTGGAACTCTTTGCGGTTCTGGCAGTGTTAATTTCACTCCTGGGGCTCCTGGCGATGAGCACGTATTTTGCCGATGAGAACACCAAACAGATTGCCGTGAGGAAGGTTTTTGGCTCTGATGTAACGCACGAGACATGGAGGAACGTCCGTAGCTATATGGTTTTGACCGGCATTGCCTGCGCCATCGGTATCCCGCTGGCCGTCTGGGCCGCCAGGGTTTATCTGGAGCGGTTTGCGTATCGCGTTGAGAACTACGGATGGGTGTTTGTGGTGGCGGTCATCATTTCACTGGCCATCGCCTTCGGTACCGTGCTATGGCAAACGCTGAAGGCCGCGAAGACCAACCCGGCGGTTGAACTGAAAAAAGAATAATTATTGGATGGAAGCAAATTGGTCCAAATACCTGTTGGCGGCGGCGAGTTCGGGAAGATTTCTCTCCTGGAAGGCGGCGCAGTACAGTTCCCGGAAACGGCAGAGTTCTTCCCACATGGCACTGCGGGCCGATTTGCTCTCCTGGAGTCTTCCATACCGGATGGTAAGGTCCATCAACTCCTGGAAACGGGCAAATGCACTCTGGGCACGGCTTTCTTTCCCGGCCTCGAGCGCCTTTAGGACACGGGAAGTCTCGCTGCCGATGTTGGCCATCTGCTGCGGAAAACTCAGTTCGGCCCAACGGCCATTTTCCAGCGACCTGTGTTGCATCTATGCAGTAATGAATTTATCGACAATAGCTTTGATGGCCCCTCGGATTTCAGGATCCTCCACATCCCTGGAAGGATTTCCCTGCCAGGAGCGGATATTGATGAGCGAATCAAATTCGATGAAATCTTCCCCTTCTTCCTCCACCCAGAGGTTGAAGCCCCAGAGGCACTCCTGTGCAGAGCCGTCTTCTAACAGAAGGCGTTCCAAGTCTGCGTGGAGATCGGCATCAACAGCCAAGAGACCTCGTTTTACATCGGCCACACATTTTATCATGTCACCGAAGGTATTTTGTGCCAGCGTACGGAGCGTTTCTCTGGATATGGGTTGCTGAAGAATCTGCATGATTTCAATTTTGACAAAGATACAAATAATAAATTAAGACAAAAAGCGATATTCTGATCAAGGACCTTTCTCAGGAGCATCGGGTATGTCGACATAACCTAGATGAAAAAGTTGCTAAAATTACTTAACTTTATGCGGTTTTTGCGTCTATATCTGTGAAGTATGGATAAAACGCTTATAATAGAACTCACCGTAAAAACGAGGACAAAAGATGAAAAGCATTCTGAGATTATCAATTTTTATGGCGCTGCTGGTGGCCGGACTGTGCGGGTGTAATAAGGTTGACGTGAACAAGTTGGAGGGCACCTGGTCAGAGCAGTACGACCCAGCGATCTTTGCAATGGACGGCTCCGTGGAGTACACCTTCGACGGGAACAACGGTTATCAACTTCACGTATATGATGCCCTAAGCGGTGAATCGCACGACTACAGCGGCCACTATGCCATCGACTTGATTAACAAGGGCACTATTACCATCAACCCTGCGATGTCGGACTACAGCAATGTCACCTACAAGCTTGTGAAACTGACGTCAAAGGAGATGGAATGGCAGAAGGAGGGTACAACGTATTCTGTGGGCTCCTGGGGCTCTGACTATCGGCACTTTGTGCGGGAGAAGTAGATCCTTCGGCTTCGCCTCAGGATGACATCAGGCACTTCTCGATTTCTTCAGGAGACGGTAGGGCGTTTTTCAAATCGTCAGGAAGTTGCTCACGGGTAACCTCGTATTCGGAGATTCCCATCGGCCTATTGATCGCTGACAAAGCATATCTAGCCAAAACGGTATTCTTCTCCTTGCAGATCAGCAGGCCGATAGCCGGTTTTTCTACTTCGGTGTTGAGGAGGTCATCCACCATGGCGACATATCCTGCCAATTGTCCCAGATCCGGGAAATCGAACTCCGTAACCTTGACCTCAATCACGCAATATCGATGCAGCGGGATAATGTAAAAGAGCAAGTCGATGAACTTCTCCTTTCCTCCGCCAACAAGGCGATACTCCTTGCCGACATAAGAGAAGCCCTTGCCCAGTTCAACCAGGAACTGGGTGATGTGTTCAATCAGGGCATCTTTCAACTCGGCCTCCTGGTACCTTTCCTTTCCCGGCAGAAATGTGAAATCGAACGGACTTTTCAGAAGCTCCTGGGCAAGGTCGCTTTCCGGTGCAGGTATGGTGATCGCGAAGTTAGTCTGGGCTGCGCCCTGGCGCTCGTAGAGGTCTGTTGAGAGGAAGTTCAGAAGTACTGCTCTTCCCCAATTATTATCCAGCGACTTCCTGGCAAAGAAAAGACCTTTCTTTGCATCACCTTTCACTTTGTCGATGATGCACATGTGGTGAGTCCAAGGTATATTGAAGATCAAGTCCAAAACGTCAGCATCTTGCTGACGAATTGGTGTCGCAGAATCGTCAATAACCCCTTGACGATTTTCAAGTAACTGACAATAAAGGCGATAGAAGTAGTGAGTATAATTTATGGTTGTTGGAGACATACCACGATTCAGGGCCAAGGCCTTCTTCAGGTCCTTACTCACATTCTCATAGAAATGGCTGCCGTAGCGGTTCTCATACTGCCGCTTCTCAATGTCTTCACCTACTGACCAGTAGAAGCGAAGCATCTCATCATTGACCTTTATCGCAGCCTTAATCTGGCTGGAGCGATACCGTTGTGCTAGCTCTGCAATCCACTGGGCGTATTCTTTGTCCAATTTCATCAACTGTTCCATAGCGAACGTAATTAAGATTAACAAACGTAGTGATAGGTTAATAAGTTTAATCGCTGTAAAGATAAGGAATGTGCATAACGGCGGTGGAGGCTAAGTACCTCATTTGTAATTACTTACAAGGGTTTCTACCAGAAAAAATTCTGGGAGAAACCGTTGTAAACGCCAGAGTGTCAGCAGCTTAGCTTCCACCGCCCACCGAGAACCACTAATGGAAACCTCCAACTCAGAACCAAACCGGGCTGCCCGCCGGAAATTTCGTTAATTACCGCAATTTCACTATCTTTGGGAATATGAAACGTTCACTGATTCTATTCCTGATGGCAGCAATTGCATTTGACGCCTGCGCGCCCAAGCCTGTGGTAACGCGCAAAGACAACACTGTAGATACTTATTTCGGCACTGAGGTTCCGGACCCTTACCGCTGGCTGGAGGATGATTCCTCCGAAGAAACCGCCGCGTGGGTGAAGGCCCAGAACAAGGTGACGGACTATTACCTCAAGCGCCTCCCGGGCCGTGAGAAACTCCTGAAGCGCCTCAAGGAAGTGGCCAACTATGAGAAGGTTGGCATTCCCTTCCATGAGAAAAACGGCAAGTGGTACATCTATAAGAACAACGGCCTCCAGAACCAGAGCGTCCTCTATGAGATGGAATCTCCGGAGGATGTCCCGGTGGTTTTCCTGGACCCCAACACCCTTTCCGAAGACGGCACTGTTGCCCTGAAGGGCTGCTATTTTTCAAATGATGGCCGATATATGGCCTACACCATCTCCCGCAGCGGCTCCGACTGGGAGGAAATCTACGTTATGGACGCCCGTACAAAGGAATTCCTTCCGGACCACATAGAGTGGGCCAAATTCACTGAGGCGGCCTGGTGCGGAGACGGCTTCTACTACAGCGCCTACGACCGCCCCGGCGAGGACCACGCCTACAGCGGCAAGAACGAGGGCCACAAGATTTACTACCATAAGATCGGCACCCCTCAGTCGGAGGACGTCCTGTTCTTTGAGAATCCGGCCGAGCCCCTCCGCTTCTACCAGTTCACGGTCAACGAGGCAGAGACCATGGGCTTCCTTTATGAGGACGGGGCCGATATCGGCAATAATCTCTATGTCAAGGATTTAAGGAAGGCCGATTCCCCGTTTGTCCAGATTACGAAGGATATGAAGAACGCCTGCTACCCCGTGGAGACTGACGGCGAACTTATCTACCTCTTTACCAACGTGGACGCCCCCATGAACAAGCTGGTTGTCACAACTATCGGCAATCCAAAAGTGTGGAAGGACCTTATCCCGGAGTGGGACTGCGTGCTTAACGGCGTGTCCTTCATAACCGACGGCTTCATCATTGCAAATTACTCCAAGGACGCCTCCACGCACGCCTACCTCTATGACCGCCATGACGGCCGCCGCGTAGAGGAACTTCACCTTCCGGGAGTTGGCAGCGCTTCCTTCAGCGCAAAGCTTGGAGAGCCCTGGTGCTACTATTCCTATTCCAGCTTCACTACCCCCGGAACCATCTATTTCTGGAACATAGAAACCGGCGACAGCATTGTGTACAAGCAGCCTCAGACCGCTTTTGACCTCTCCGGCTTTGAGACGGTACAGGTGTTCTTCCCCTCAAAGGACGGCACCCGCATCCCCATGTTCCTTACCTATAAGAAAGGTATCAGACTGGACGGATCAAACCCCGTTTACCTCTACGGCTACGGCGGCTTTGACATCTCCCTTTCCCCGTCATTCAGTGCAATGAGGGTGCCTTATCTTGAGGCCGGCGGCATCTACGCGCAGGTGAACCTTCGCGGCGGCGGAGAATACGGTGAGGCCTGGCACCTTGCCGGTACCAAGATGAACAAGCAGAACGTGTTTGACGACTTCATCGGGGCAGCCGAATGGCTCATCGCAAATGGCTACACCAGCTCTGAGAAACTTGCCATCGTGGGCGGCTCCAACGGCGGCCTTCTGGTTGGCGCCTGTATGACGCAAAGACCTGATCTTTACGCAGTTGCAATTCCCCAGGTGGGCGTTATGGATATGCTCCGCTACCACAAGTTCACTATCGGCTGGAACTGGGCCCCGGATTACGGCACTTCAGAGGACTCTGAGGAAATGTTCCGCTATCTCCTTGGATATTCTCCGCTCCACAACCTGAAGCCCGGAACGGCATATCCGGCCACACTTGTCACCACCGCCGATCACGACGACAGGGTGGTCCCCGCCCATTCCTTCAAGTTTGCCGCAACCCTCCAGGAGTGCAACTCCGGAGATAAGCCGCAGCTCATAAGGATAGACTCCAAGGCCGGTCACGGCGGCGGCAAACCCCTTGCCAAAGTGCTTGAGGAACAGGCCGATATCTACTCCTTCATAATGCACAACACCGGCATGTAGTTGAAACGGGCATTCTGTATATCGGTTACGGCATTCCTCCTGATTCCGCTTGCCCTGCAGGCGCAGATTCGGGAGGAATACCTGCCTTTGGCGCAGATGCTGTCCACGCTCCCGGAAAGGGAACCCACGGAAGGAAATCTTGTGGAACTGCTCCCCAGCAGCCCGGAACAGTTCCTGCTTTTGCAGGACGACATTATGGCGGCAAAGAAAAGCATCCATATGGAGTTCTTTATCTTTGATGCCGATTTTGCCGGCAACGTCATACGCACCGCCTTGCGCCTGAAGGCCCTGGACGGGGTTGAGGTGCAGTTTATTGCCGAAGATTTCACAACCAGGGCGGACTTCGTAGACCGTATGAAGAAAAGCGGAGTATCCGTAAAACATCATCCGTTCCTGCCCCTGAGGCCCCGCAACCACCAGAAATACGTGCTTGTGGACGGCACCGTGGGCTATACGGGAGGAATGAACGTGGCCAGAGACTATTTCTGTGACTGGGATGATATGGTGGTGCGTCTCCGTGGCCCTGTTGTGGAGAAGATGGAGAAGGCCTTCGCCAAGATGTGGGCGCGCCGTCACGGGAAGCCATCGGCCTATGAAACAAAAGTGGCAGAGCCATACGAGGGGGGTGTAATTGTCCAGTCAGTAGATGAGGATCCAAAAGAGAAAGACCACTTGAGCCTTAAGGCGTATATATGGGCTCTGGAGCATGCCAGGCACTATTTTTATGCCAAGACGCCTTATTTCAAGCCTCCCAAGGAGTTTGCCGATGCACTTGTGAATGCGGCCCTCCGTGGCGTGGACGTAAGAATCGTTATTCCGGAGCACAAGGACTCTCCTGCAGCGGTAGTGGTGCCGTTCGAAAGGGTGTACTTTGATGATCTTGTAAAGGCCGGGGTGCATATCCTTCTGCGTACTGACCAGTTTGACCACGCCAAGCTTATGGTTGTGGACGATTATCTTTCGGCCGTCGGATCCATAAACCTCGATGTCCTTTCAATGGTTTCCAACTATGAAAGCAACCTGTTTTTTTATGACTGCGGCGTTGCCGCCCAGGTAAAGCAGTTTATAGTGGATGACCTGGAAAACTGTTATGAACTGACCCCGGAGATGATAGCCGATTATCCGGCCTGGCAAAGGAACTTCAAATGGTTCTTCCGCGGGCTGGGCAAGGTTTTCTAATATTATTTGTATCTTCGCATATTGATGAGGCGTCTCCTTTCATACGTGATTCTGTGTGCCATGCCGCTGCTATACTCCTGCGGCAAGGCTCCCGAGGCGCCCGTTCAGTTCAAGGCAACATCCCTTTGGCAGAAGACCCAGTGGGACCAGTGTTCTCAGGAACTCCAGATGCATTTGGACCCGTATATCCGTGCCAACGAAATGCGCACCCTTGATGCCGCTTACCTCGCAATCCTTACCGCGCCGGAAACAGATGAGGAATCCTATGTGATTCCTTTCTCGTCGGGCGGAACACCCTCGGAGGCAAGGATTGAAAGAAGCGGGAACAAAGCCACCGTAACGGTGTACAGGGATGGGACGCAGGTGGGCGTTTTCACTCAGGATGAAAGCATTTTTACCGGAGAGTCCACCGGGATAAGGTTTACCGCCACCCCCCTGAGCGTGAGCAGCACGGAGATGCATGCCGATATAACCCTTTCTTCCCAAGGCATAACCCTTGCCACCCTTAAGGCCCAC
This sequence comes from Bacteroidales bacterium, assembly GCA_016286385.1. Taxonomy (GTDB): domain Bacteria; phylum Bacteroidota; class Bacteroidia; order Bacteroidales; family UBA932; genus Cryptobacteroides. The sequence continues at coordinate 11,816 of JAEESO010000014.1, forward strand.
GGGCCCATGGAGCTGGTCCAGGTGAGCGTGACGCTTCCGGAGGGCATAAGCCTGAGTGGAAACGTGGAGCTTCTCCGCCTCTGGGATATTCTAAGGGCTATTGCCGATGAAGATTCTAAGGAGAAGGTGACTCCGCTTGTGGAAGATGCGGCATCGGCCATCCACGTAGATGTTTTCTACGAAGGAGACCTCACAACTCCGCAGGCCAGGGTGAGCATGAGGCCGCTCCATCTTAACAGCCGCTACGACAACTACTGGACCTGGGACCCCATAATCCTCACCAATGAAGGGGATGTCCTTGATGATGCCTGGAACGCCCTGGGAGGCCTTGACGACACAACGGCGTCCTTCGTCCAGGCCTGGCAGCATATCCTGCCCCATATCCTTTCATGAGGCTGCTTTTCCTCATAGGGCTCCTTCTGGCGCAGCAGCCGGACTCCGTTCAGATTCAGGAGAAACTGGACAGCACGGTCCTCATGTCGGAACGCCACTCCTCCATGTTGGAGATACGCCCGGCCATGCCCATAAGCGTAAATACGGACCTTCTGAGGCGCATCCCGTCCATTACCGGAACGCCGGATCCCATCCGCTTTGTGAAGCTTCTTCCCGGAGTGGAAACGGGGTCTGAACTTGACGCCGGCCTCCACATCCTTGGAACGGAGAACTCACATTCGCTGGTCTCCGTAGACGGGGTGCCCATATATGGCTCCACGCATATCCTGGGCCTGTTTTCAACCTTCATATCCAGCCATTTTGAGGGGATGAACTTCTACCCTTTCTCTTCAGGAGCCAACCGCATAGGCGGCGCCGTGGACATGCAGCTTCCGGGACGTGTTCCAGGAAAGTTCCGCGGGCAGCTTTCTGCAAGCCTTTTTGAGGCCGAAGGTACCCTGGACATACCCACAGGCCGTAACAGCGCCCTGTTTGTATCGGCCCGGCGCTCATACATAAACCTCCTCTACGGAAGTTTCCTCAGACTGGATGTCTTTTCCTTCAAGTACGGATTCACCGACGGCAACATCACATGGTACTGGGAGCCGGGAAAGAATGACCGCTTCTGGGCCGATTTCATGATGGGCGGAGACAAAATAGACTTCCAGAGTTCCAGGGGCGGCTACAGCCTTAAGTTTGACTGGATGAATTACAAGGGGTCTGTGCACCACCGCCACAAATGGGACTGGGGAGAACTGCGCCAGAGGCTCTATTATTCCCATCTGGACCTGGCCTTCGATTTCAACCATGACATCTACGACATGTATGTGCCTTCCATTTTCGGCACGGCCGGGTATTCGGCTACGCTCAGCGCCGGAAGATGGGAAGGGGAAGCGCGTGTGGAGTGGCATCATTCCAGGCCTCAGCAGACCCAGGTCCGCAACAAGGATCTCTCCCAGATGGCGGCCGATGAAAGCCAGTCGGCGCTGGAGGCATCGGCCAAAGTGCAATATACGCTGCCCATCACACCGTCCCTGGAGCTGTCGGCATCGCTGAAGGGCATCTGGTGGCATTCGGCCGATGGCGCCAACTATCCGGCCCTTATCCCGCAGCTCCGCCTTGTCTGGGACGCCCGCCATGCCGGAAAGTTCGAACTCCTTGGAGGGATGGAGCGACAGAACCTTTTCCAGACGGGGGTGTCGTCAATTGGCCTTCCCATTGAATTCTGGTACCTTTCCGGGAAGGATCTGGCGCCGCAGGGGTCATATCATGCATCGGCCTCATGGGGACGTAATTTCCTGAGCGACAGGTATTCAGTTTCTGTATCGGCCTTCTACAGGTACCTTACGGGACAGTTGGATTATTCCGGGACGCTCCTCGATTACCTTGACCCGGATTATTCCACCTCAAAATACCTTCTTCACGGGTTCGGGCGCAATTTTGGGCTCTGCCTTACGCTGCACAAGCAGGCGGGAGACTTTACCGGGTGGGTGAACTACACGCTTGCGCGCTCCCTCAGAACGTTTGACGGGGTTACGTATCCATCCGGCCATGAGCGCATCCATGAGTTCAATGCCGTGGGTAATTATACCCGGGGCCGATGGGATTTCGGCGGAATCTTTGTGCTTGCATCCGGTACGCCTTACACGGCGGCGGAGTCATTCTATATGACGGGAGGAACCCTTGTGGCGGAAATGTCTCCAAGGAACTACTACAGGCTGAATCCGTATATGAGGCTGGACCTTTCCGTGTCATATTACTTCCACAGGCAGCCGGACGGCCGCGGAAACGGGCTCACTGTGGCCCTGTATAATGCCCTGGGCTATAAGAACGTGATGTTCCTGATGCCAAAGAAAGTTAATGAAAAACATGGTTTTTCTTACGGGCCGATGACCCTTTATATACGCTGGCTGCCGTCAATATCATACTTCCACAAATTCTGACGATGAAAAAGCTGCTTCCGCTCATATTCCTTGCCGTGGCCTGCACCACAACCTATCCATACCGGGATTCGGACCGCCTGGTGGTGGAGGGCTGGATAGACTCCGACGGTGCGCCTGTGGTGATGGTGACTTCGCCGGTGGCTGCAACGGAGCAGGAACTTTTTCCGGAAGACCTTGCCCAGCATCTGTACTATAAGGCATATGTTACGGTCAAGGATGAGAATACCGGGGAGGAGGTGGAATTATCGGCCAGGAAGGATACAAGGTATCTTCCGCCGCTTATCTATACTACGGACGTGATGAAAGGCGTGGCGGGGCACAGTTATTCCCTCAAGGTGATGTACGGAAATCATGTGGCAAAGGCTATTACACGTATTCCTGAGCCGGTTCCGCTTGACAGGGTGGAGGTGACTAAATCCGTACAGCACGACACCATGTATGTGGTCACGGCGTATTTCAACGATCCGGATGGGTATCACCGCTTCTTTACAAAGGTTGAGGGGCAAGGGGAAATGTATTATCCGTCCCTTCTCAGCGGCCAGGCGGCCTCCAACAGGGCTGGGGCGGTGTCCGTCATGCGCGGCTGGGCCCTCTCAAACGTGAAATGGAAACCTCTTTACAGGCTGGGAGAGACCGTGCACATAAAGTTCTGCACGGTGGAAGAGATAATATGGTCTTACTGGGACTGTTTTGATGCCGTTTCAACCATAAGCACAATAGGCCTTTTCCCCGTTACGTCCAACCCTCCAACCAACATGCAGGGGGCCTACGGATACTGGGCTGGGTACGGTGCAACCTATGCCACGGTAACAATTAAATAAAAATTGCTATCTTTGTATGATTAAATTGATAGTTTGAAATGAAAAAACTACTTGTTATTGCAGCCGCCCTGCTCATTGGAATGCAGGCAAATGCACAGCTTATTTTCAATGGTGGATATCTCCACGGAACAGAAGGTCTTAAAAGAGGAGAACAAACAGCCCAAAACGTTCTTGACGGTTTTTATGCCGGCGCAAAGTATCGTTTTGCTTTGGACGGCATCACTGAAGGCCTCAGCATCGCTCCCGGTGCAAACCTTTCTGCAATGTTCTGCAGGGAAGCCGGATTTGCCGGCAATCTTCAGGCCGCAAATGTTGCCGACGAACTTCTGAAAGACGCCAGGCGTACGGAACTCGCACTCAATATTCCCCTTCACGTGCAGTATCTTTATGAAATCACTCCGGATTTCAAGCTAGAAGCCTGGGCTGGCCCCACTTTCCAGCTTGGTATCTGGAATCGTTCCATCGACGGAGACAGCAACCCCACGCTCATCTATGACAATTACAAGGAGATTGTGGAAGGACCCCTTAAGTTTGCTCCCCGTAACAGGATCAATCTTTTCCTTGGCCTGGGTGTAGGCTTTGAAGTGGCAGAACTTGTCCATATCAATGTGGGCTATGACTTCGGCCTCCTCAATCTTACCACAGATGCCAACGGAGATATTAGACGCGGTCTCCTCAGGATAGGACTTGGATATAATTTTTAACCTAATATAGTTTTATAATGAAAAAGATTTTTGCAATCGTTCTCAGCGCAGCAGCTCTGCTTATGGGAACCCAGGCCTATGCCCAGCTTTCAGTTGGCGCAGGTTGGCTCAATTCAACAGAGACTGTAAAGAGTGGAAATAACGATCCCTCCAAGACAAACCTTAACGGTTTTTACGTAGGTGGTCAGTACAACCTTCCCATTGTTGCCGGTCTTGGCGTAGCTCCCGGTCTGTATGTCTCTGGTATTTTCGCAAAATTGACCGACAGCGCAGCCGCTTATGGCCTTACTGGCAACCAGACAGCAACAAGCAGGGAGTTCGATATCAATGTTCCCGTAAACGTGAACTATGCATTTGAAATCGGCCGTGATTTCAAGGTGTTCCTCTATGCAGGCCCTGTCTTCCAGCTGGGTATCGTCAGCAAGGCTTCTTATGAGGCCTCTGCCGGAATCGCCGGTATTGGTGGTGTATCAACCGGAAAGTATACTACCGACAACTACAGCGGAAAGACCTTTGATTCAAGTAACAAGGAAGTTGGCCAGCACGACGGCGGCTACCAGAATCCCTTCAACATTTATGTTGGCGGTGGCGCTGGTATCCAGTCCGGAGCTTTCCAGGTTATCATCGGTTATGATCACAGCCTCCTCAACTTCTCCAAGAACAGCAACGAAACAGCTTCCCGTTCCCAGATCAAGATTGGCGTAGGCTACGCATTCTAGTTAAGTGGGCAACCACTTACACAGAAAAAGCCCTTTTTGCGCGTTTCGTTGCCCTTTTGGTCAACCATCGGCACAATAAGGGCCTTTTTTGTGTGTTTCGTTGCCCTGAGTAAATCATTTTGCTCCGGAGAAGAAAAGGAGTAACTTTGTACCGTGAAACAAAAATTTCAGATAGAAGTTCCGGGGGGCGGCGGGAAGATCCTTCTTCACGCCTGCTGTGCTCCGTGCTCCGGTGCCATTGTGGAATACCTGGTTAAGCACGGCGTGAGGCCCGTGATCTTCTTCTCAAACTCCAATATCACTCCCTTTGACGAGTACAGTCACAGGCTTAACGAATGCATCCGCTACGCCAGGGAGTTCGGTCTTGAAGTGGTTGAGGATAACTATGACCACGATTCCTGGCTCACCTGCGCCGCCGGGCTGGAGACAGAGCCGGAACGTGGCGCCCGCTGCCTGGAGTGCTTCAAACACAGGCTACTGAGAGCCGCTCAGTATGCTGCGGCAAACGGTTTTGATGTGCTCACAACCACCCTGGCATCTTCCCGATGGAAGAGCCTGGAGCAGGTGAACGAGGCCGGCACCTGGGCCAGTGCACAGGTATCAGGCGTGACGTGGTGGGGTCAGAATTGGAGAAAAGGCGGCCTCCAGGACCGCCGTAATGAAATTATCAGGGAGCAGAACTTCTACAACCAGCTGTTCTGTGGCTGCGAGTTCTCTCAGAGAACAGGTTCTGCAGAGCCGTCAGAGGCTTTATAGTCAAACTTGGAGCCGTGCCAGGTCCAGGAGAGAAGGGCGCTGCCGCTGCGGATGGAAAGGACCTGACGGAATACGCGGATCTCAGTTGCGTCCGGACAGCCAACCTTGCCGGCAAGTTTCCATTCACCACCCTCCAGAGTATACACATTGACATAAACTCCGCCATCCCTGCGCCTTGCAATCACAAGGTCCGGGGCTCGGTTTCCGGTGAAATCATGAATGCCGATAACTGTGTCTCCTTCCCCGGATTCCAGGTCTGTGCCATTGATAGAAACGGCGCCGGAAGCCAGAGAGGCCTTGAAACTGGCCTTGTCAATAGAGAAGTCAAGCGTTCCGCTTTCACCAAAGAAATAACTCTCAAGGCCCACGATGAAGGTCTTGGACTCATTGTCTGAATAAGTACGCATTTGGGCAGAGGCCGTAAGCCCGGCCAGAAGGCATATTATGGTTAATAGTCTTTTCATTAACTGCAAATATACACATTTTTCATAATATGCATAACCCATATGATAAAAGCCACAAAAACCCGGCATCTCGGTAGCGATTTTGCTGGATTTTTTCTAATTTTGTAGGATGAAACCTCAGGTGTCCATAACGTCCATCAGTCCGGCCATGAAGATGGCAGACCTGCTGGACGTCAATTTTTCTATTCTTGGGGTATTTTCCCGCTTTGGGATGAGTTACGGCTTTGGTGAGGCCACGGTAAAGGAGGTCTGTGACGGCATGGGCATAGACCCTGAGACCTTCCTCATCATTTGCAAGGTGTACGCCTTTGATGGTTATCGGCCTTCCAGGGAGCAGATGGAAGGAGCCTGCCTTGAGGATATTGTCCGTTATCTGCGTCTTTCCCACACCTATTATCTTGAGACAATGGTGCCGGCCCTTGCCGCTGCCATTGAGGAAATGATAGCACCCTGCGACGATATGCATAAGAAGGTGATCCGTAAGTTCTTCGGGGATTACAAGGAGGAGCTGGAGCGTCACTTTGACTATGAGGAAAAGACGGTTTTCCCGTATGTAGAGGCCATGATAGACAGCCGTGAAAGGGAGCCCTACACCATTGGGGAATATGAGAAGAACCACTCCAACGTGGAGGAGAAGCTGGACGACCTTAAAAAACTGGTCACCATGTATCAGCCTTCCCAAAGCAGTTCCCGGGACTGTTTCAGGGTGCTTTTCTACCTCTACAGCCTGGAGAGTGACCTGGAGCGCCACACCTTCATAGAAGACGGCATCCTGGTGCCCGTTGTGAGCCGGATGGAGGATGAGTCGGATGCCCCCAGGGGAGAAGGCGGGGAGCTCAGTGCCCGTGAAAAGGAAATCCTTGTGGCCGTTGCCAAGGGAATGCTCAACAAGGAGATTGCCGATCTTTACAACATCTCCATCTACACTGTCATTTCCCACCGCAAGAACATCACCCGCAAAACCGGCATCAAAACCGTTGCCGGCCTCACGGTGTATGCCCTCCTTAACAACCTGATAGACATGAACTCAATAGAATAAGTTATGGACTACACTAAATTCATCAAATTCTATCCGGATTTCCCCATCAAGGGAGTGAACTTTGTTGACATCATCCCTTTCCTTCAGGACAAACAGCTCTTCAGGAGCCTTGTGGATGACCTTGCCGCAATGTGCGCCGCGCCAAACGTGGCCGCCCCCGAGGCCCGCGGTTTCCTCTTTGCCGCCCCCATGCTCTACAGCGCTGCAAACGTTCACAACGTGATTCCTCTCCGTAAGAAAGGTAAGCTTCCCTTCAGCGAGGGAGACCTTGTCCAGGTGGAAATAATGAAGGAATACGGCCCGGACCATGTGTATTTCCGTAACAGTGACCTTGCTGCCAGCAAACCCACCGGTGACACCGTGGAAATAACCTTCTTTGACGATATCCTTGCAACGGGCGGCACCGCAAAGGGCCTCGCAGAAGGCCTTAACGCCCAGAAAGTTACAATCGGCGGCAAGGAATACAAGGTAAAGGTAAAGGACTTTGTTTTCCTGGTAGAGATTGATGACCTCCCCGGCCGCGCCAAGCTGGAAGGAATCGCCCCCGTCAAATCACTTATTCACGTAACTGAAGGATGAGCCTGAAAGAGCGCATAATGCAGGAAGGCATTACCTTCGACGATGTCCTCCTTGTCCCCGCATACTCCGAGGTCCTTCCCCGCGAGGTGTCCCTTAAGGGCCGATTCTCCCGTAATATCGGCCTTGAAAGCCCATTTGCATCGGCCGCCATGGACACCGTTACGGAGGCCCGGATGGCAATTGCAATGGCACGGAAGGGCGGAATAGGCGTAATCCATAAGAATATGCCCGCCGCCAGACAGGCGGAGGAAGTTGCCAAGGTGAAGGCGGAAGGCCTGAAGGTTGCCGCAGGAGTTGGCATAACGGCCGATTCCCTTGAGCGCGTCGAGGCCCTTGTTAAGGCCGGCGTGGATGCCGTTGTCCTGGACTCGGCCCACGGCCACTCAAAAGGCGTCCTGGATGCCCTGAAGGCCATAAAGGCTGCTTTCCCCGCCCTTGACGTGGTGGTTGGAAACATTGCCACGGCAGCCGCAGCCAGGGATCTCATTGCCGCGGGTGCGGACGGCCTCAAGGTTGGAATCGGCCCTGGAAGCATCTGCACCACCCGCATTGTTGCCGGCGTGGGCATGCCCCAGCTTACCGCCATTGCCGATGTTGCCGAAGTTGCCGGGGACATCCCCGTCATCGCCGACGGCGGCCTCCGCTATTCCGGAGACGTGGTTAAGGCCCTTGCCGCAGGCGCATCCTGCGTGATGTGCGGCAGTATGTTCGCCGGCACTGACGAAGCCCCCGGAGACATTGTGGAGGTGGACGGCGTGAAGATGAAAGGATATCGCGGAATGGGCTCCATAGATGCCATGGAAGCGGGAAGCGCAGACCGCTACTTCCAGAAAGGGGCCAAGAAACTGGTCCCGGAAGGCGTTGTGGCCCGTGTTCCTTACAAGGGTTCCGTTGAGGACGTAATCTTCCAGTTGGAGGGCGGCCTCCGCTCAGGAATGGGCTACTGCGGCGCCAGGGACCTTGAGGCCCTTCACAAAGCCCAGTTTGTGAAGATAAGCCCCGCCACCGTGAAGGAAAACCATCCGCACGACGTCTCTATTGCCAAGAAAGCACCAAATTACAATGGATAAAATTATCATTCTGGATTTTGGCTCCCAGGTAACGCAGCTGATAGGCCGCCGCCTGAGGGAGCTGAACGTCTATTGTGAAATATACCCATACAATAAAGTTCCCGCACTGGACGGGGACGTAAAAGGCGTTATCCTTTCCGGAAGCCCCTGCTCCGTGAGAGACGCCAATGCCCCGCAGGTGGACCTTTCCCTTTTCCGTGGCCGTATTCCGCTTCTTGGAATATGCTATGGGGCCCAGTACCTGGCCTGGAAGTGCGGCGGAAAGGTGGATGCCTCTGACACCCGCGAATACGGCCGGGCCATCCTGAAATTTGTTGCCGAGTCTCCCCTTTTTGAAGGCGTGAGTAAGGAGACGGAGGTGTGGATGTCTCATGGAGACAGTATATCGGCCCTCCCTGAAGGCTCCTCTGTAATAGCCTCTACGGAGGATGTCTGCAACGCCGCTTATCAGTTTGAAGGGGAGCCCACTTTCGCCGTCCAGTTCCATCCTGAGGTTTACCACACCGTGGAAGGCGCCCGCATTCTATCCAACTTTGCGCTTGGGATATGCGGCTGCAAGGGAGACTGGACCCCGGATTCCTTCATTTCCACAACGGTGGAAGCCCTGAGAGGGAAAATCGGCCGTGACAACGTTATCCTCGGCCTCAGCGGCGGAGTGGATTCAACCGTTGCCGCCGTCCTTCTGAACAAGGCTATAGGCAGCCGGCTCACCTGCATTTTTGTGAACAACGGCCTTCTGAGAAAGAACGAATTCACAAGCGTCCTTGCCTCCTATAAGGAGATGGGACTCAATGTGATTGGGGCCGATGCATCCGAAAGTTTCCTCAGCGCCCTAAGAGGCCTTACGGACCCGGAGGCTAAGCGCAAGGCCATAGGCCGTCTCTTTGTGGAAACCTTTGAGAAATACGCCGCCGGGGTTGGAAATGCCCGCTGGCTGGCCCAGGGCACCATTTATCCGGACATTATAGAGAGCGCCGGCATCCCCGGAATCGCTTCCAAAATCAAGAGCCACCACAACGTTGGCGGCTTGCCGGAGAAGATGAACCTGAAGGTGGTGGAGCCTCTCAGTATGCTGTTTAAGGACGAGGTCCGCCGGGTTGGCCGTGCCCTTGGCGTACCCCCGGAGCTCATAAACAGGCATCCTTTCCCCGGCCCGTCCCTTGCCATCCGCATAATAGGGGAGGTTACGGAGGAAAAACTCTCCGTCCTCAGAGAGGCCGATGATATTTTCATAAGCGGCCTACGCGGCTATGACTGCACTGGAATGGGGTATCCATCGGCCGCAAATCCAGCAGAAATGGCTACCAACCTCTATGACGCAATCTGGCAGGCCGGAGTCATCCTTCTTCCGGTAAAGAGTGTGGGCGTAATGGGCGACGAACGTACCTACGAGAATCCCGTGGCCCTTAGGGCCGTGATCTCCACAGACGCAATGACAGCGGACTGGTTCCCTCTTCCATACGACTTCCTCCGTGATGTTTCCAACCAGATTATCCGGAAGGTGCGCGGGGTAAACAGGGTGGTCTATGACATCTCTTCCAAGCCGCCGGCAACCATTGAATGGGAGTAACAAGATAAGATTTGCAATTTCCAGTATGGACACAAAATACATTTTTGTAACTGGCGGTGTGGCATCTTCCCTTGGAAAGGGGATTATTGCCGCATCCCTTGCCAAACTCCTGCAGGCAAGGGGATTACGCGTTACTATCCAGAAATTTGACCCGTATCTCAATATAGATCCCGGCACCCTCAATCCCTATGAGCACGGGGAGTGTTATGTGACGGAGGACGGGGCCGAGACAGACCTTGACCTTGGCCACTACGAGCGTTTCCTTGGCATTCACACGTCCCAGGCCAACAACGTTACTACGGGAAGGATATACAACACGGTAATAACGCGTGAACGCGAAGGCGCCTATCTTGGAAAAACAGTCCAGATTGTGCCCCATATAACGGATGAGATCAAGCGCAGGATGCTTCTGCTTGGCCAAACCGGCAACTATGACATTGTGATCACAGAGGTTGGTGGCACCGTTGGCGATATGGAAAGCCAGCCTTTTGTGGAGGCCATGCGCCAGCTCCAGTGGGAACTGCCGGAAGAGGATTTCCTGAGCATTCATCTTACCCTGATTCCTTACCTCAAGGCCGCACGGGAACTTAAGACCAAGCCCACACAGCATTCTGTGCAGGAACTCCAGTCCCAGGGTGTGCATCCGGACATAATCGTGTGCCGGACTGAAAAGGAACTTACGCCGGAACTGCGCCGCAAGATAGCTCTTTTCTGCAACGTCAAGCCCGGCCACGTAATTGAGTCAATGGACGCCTGGAGCATATACCAGGTCCCTTTCAACATGGAGGCCGAGCATCTTGACGCCCTTGTTGTGAATAAACTTGAAATCCCGGGCCTTCCTGAGCCTGACCTTTCAGGCCTTAAGGCCTTCCTGGAAAGGCTGAAGAATCCCCAGAGGGAAGTGGACATTGCCCTTGTGGGGAAATACGTGGAGCTTCAGGATGCGTACAAGAGCATCCAGGAAAGCTTTATACACGCAGGAGCGGCCAATCACTGCAAGGTAAACGTTCACTGCATCCATTCCGAGCACCTTGACCCTTCCAATGTGGATGAGGTCCTGGGCCTTATGAAAGGCATCCTGGTTGCCCCCGGATTCGGTTCTCGCGGCCTGGAAGGGAAGATATGTGCGGCGAAATACGCCAGGGAGCACGGGGTTCCCTTCTTTGGGATTTGCCTTGGCATGCAGATGGCGGTTGTTGAGTTTGCCCGCAATGTGCTTGGCTGGGCCGATGCCGCCTCTACGGAAGACAACCCCGGTACGTCATATCCGGTAATAGATATGATGGAGGAGCAGAAAAAACTAACTATGAAAGGCGGAACTATGCGCCTTGGGGCATATCCCTGCCACATAAAGGAAGGGACGCTTGCGCATAGGATATATGGGGCCGATGATATTTCCGAGCGTCACCGCCACCGTTATGAATTCAACAATAAATACCGTCAGGCCTTTGAAGATGCCGGAATGGTGGTGAGCGGGGTGAATCCGGATCATAACCTGGTGGAAATAGTTGAAATCCCGTCACATCCGTTCTTTGTGGCCGTTCAGTTCCATCCGGAGCTCAAAAGTACGCCGGAAGTCCCCCAGCCCATTTTTGTGGAGTTTGTGCACGCGGCTTTGCAATAGTGTGGTATTCTGATTATCTTTGTGTAAATGTACTCTCTGGCCACCACAATGCCGTTCATGGTGTGTCTTGTATGGACCGCCATCCTTCTTTTCCAGATAAGGAAGGCAGACCGCGCGCACATTGCGCTGGCGGTCTTCGGCATTGTGACTGCGGCCCTGTATTTCTGCCACTATCTCCATTTTAACGGCCTCCAGAGCCGTTTTTCAGAGAGTCTATACTACCTTTGCAATCTCTCCGTATACCCTCTCTATGCCCTCTATGTGAAGTGCCTTACCGGAAAGAGCGTACCCCGGGCTTGGTCATATCTCTGGTGGTTTATACCGGCAGTGGCGGTATTTATCTGTTCCCTTGCCGGGTGGCTGCAGGGTATAGGCGGTGCCCAGATGGCCGCCCAAGCCCTGTTCCCGGTTGTCACCATATACTCCAGCATCATAGCGGCGCGTGACCTTTTCCGGTTCCGTCTCAGCGTAAATAACTTCTACTCAAACCCGGAGGAAAAGCGCCTGGACCCTCTTTTCATACTTCTCCTCCTTCTTGTTGTCACGGCTATGATGTCCTTCACAGTGAATCTCCTTGGCCGTGACCACTTCATGGGCTCCTGGGAACTTATTATTCCCTCGGTGGCGTTCTCGGCCCTCCTTTTCTCTATATTCTTTTTTGGGAACAAGACGGAATTTCCGGCCGATGAAGTAAGGGTTGAGGAGTTTGCAGAGGGCTTTTCAGACTCTGACGACCGGTCACGGGCAGCCCTTATGGAAAAGATCCGGACACAAATGCAGGCGCAGCAGCTTTTCCGTTCCAAGGGGCTTACGGTTGCCGATCTGGCAGAGGCGGTGGGCTCCAACAGAACCTATGTATCGGCCTGTATAAACCAGCTTGCAAAGCAGTCCTTCTCTGACTACGTGAACAGCTGGCGCATACGTTATGCCCGCCTTCTCATGGAGGAAAAGCCCCCGCTTTCCATTACGGAAGTGGCCGACAGATCCGGTTTCTCTGACCGCGTGTCCTTCTACCGGAGTTTCAAGAAAATCACCGGGATGAGCCCGTCTGAGTGGATGGAACACAAGGGATAAGGCTCCTTTTTACGATTTGCAACATAGTTTTTACGAACGGTAACGCGTGTATGTTGCACACGCGGGTGTGGTTGTCTATCTTTGTGTTGCTTGTAAGACAAACCACATTCAACATATGAAAAAACTGTTCGTTCTCTTTTGCTTCACCGCTTTGGCGTGGGCCTGCGGTAATGACAAACCGGCAGAGCTTTACGTCCCCAAAAACACGGTGGAGTTTGCGGGCAACGCTTTCACATCCTTCTCCCTTGGCGCAGATGTAAAACTCTACACGTCCCAGAATCCTGACGCATCCAAGGAATGGACAGTCCAGGCCGTAATCCCTGTCCGCAAGGAAGTGAAAGGGACAATTGACGGCCTCAGCATAAACCTTGTTCCGCTTGATGAGCGCGGAATCCGTATCCGTGACGGTTTTGTACTTGAGGGAGAGGATCTTGCAAACCTAGTCCCCGTGTACAATTCGGCCGATAATATTGAGCGCACAATAGTGTTCTCGGTGGCGCAGGATGGCGTCAAGAAGTATTTCACAAAGAAGGAAGCGGAAAAGCTCCTTGCCAATACCAAGGGCGTGAGGATGGACTTCAACGTGTCTTCCGGTAATGGCACCGCCGCTGTGGCTGAACAGCCCAAGCAGGAAAACCCCAACACACTTGACGCCCTTTGCAAGAAGTACGGCGTGTATGGCCTCCTGGGCCAGTATGAGGCCGCTCTCCGCAACGACAACAGCCGCCGCGCAAAACAGATCGAAGACCAGCTCTGGTCCATTGAAAAGCGGGTGAAGAACGACGGAAGCGTTCCGTCCTGGCTCCGTGACCGCTTTGTGGAGTACATTGAGGACCGCGAAGACCAAATTGAAGACCGCTACGATTGATCCAAGGTATGAAAAAGCTTATCCTTGTGGCCTTATCGGCCCTGGCGCTTTACTCCTGCGCAAAAAAACCTGTTGAGATCTTCGTCCCCAAAGGCCAGATGGAATTTGCCGGCAGCGGATTCGATTCCTTCTCTCCCGGGGCCGATGTCCGTGTGTATATGTCCCCGGACCAGGATAATCCCAAGCTATGGAACATCCAGGCCGTGGTCCCTGTACGCAAGGAAACGGAGGCTGTAATATCGGCCCTGGATATGGAACTAACGCTTCTTGATGAGAACGGTCTCCGCGTCCGTGATTCCTTCTCCCTGCAGGCAGAGGAGATGGAGAATCTGGTGCCGGTTTTCAATAGCGCACCCTCTGTTGAAAAGGCCGTTGTCTTCTCCGTGCCGGAGGTGGACGGAGGTAAAAAGCGTTTCCCCTACAAACAGGCCAAGTCCATGATAGAGGCTACAAAGGGAGCACGCCTAAGCATTAACTCGGAGACTTTTGTGGAGGAAGAAACAAAGCCGGAGGATATTCCCTATACCCTTCCCTGGCTTTGCAAGCGCACCGGAGTGAACGGCCTTCTCAATCAGTACAGGAGCGCCGTGAATAAAAAGGACCTCCGCAAGGCCGGACAGATTGAAGCTAAGATCTACCAGATCGAGAAAGATGTAAAGAAAAATGATAATTATCCAGAAAACCTCCGCAAGCGCTTTTTAAGCTACGTGGAGAACAAGATTGAGGATATAGACGACAAATATTAGAAACCAATATAAACAAATCAACTTAAAACAACCATTATGAAAAAAATCATCTTTGCAGCTGCAGCTGCTCTTATGATGCTCATCGGCACCAAGGCAAACGCCCAGCTTTATTTTGGCGGTTCCGTAGCTTTCTCCACCACCACATGGAATGACGGTCAGAATCAGGCCAACTCCATCACCAGCGGTACTTCCTTCAAGTTCATGCCTGAGGTTGGTTTCCGTATCAACGACCGTATGGCAGTTGGTGGCACCGTGGGTTACATGCACGGTCTTGCCGCTCTCGGTTCACTCAACCCTAACGACTACAAGGGCATGCTCCTTGCCGCAGCCGGTATGCGTGGCGACCAGCTTTCCGCTACCAATGCAAATGGTCAGAACCTCGGCGGACAGAGGGTAGACGGTATCCGCTTTGCTCCTTATTTCCGTTTCTCCATCGTCAACTCCCGTCGTTTTGATCTGTTTGTAGACGGTGTTATCGGCTATAGCTCCATCACCACCCAGAATCTTAATGCTCAGAACGCATGGGTAGAAGGTCCCAAGTATGGTCTCCTTGAGATTGGTGCACGTCCTGGCTTCCTTGTGAAGTTTGACGGCCACTTCTCAATCATGGCCCATATCGGCAGCCTGGGTTATCAGAACATCTCCAACACCCGTATCAACCCCGACAATTCAAGGACCACTTCCAATATCGGCCGTTTTGGTCTTGACGTAGACTCCGCCAACATCATGCTTGGCTTCATCTTCAGCCTGTAATCTAATTAACAGATTCTTAGTTAATTACGCAAAGTCGGGTGCACCTTGAGGTGCACCCGACTTTTGTTAAACGCCTCAGTGTCAGCGCTTTGCTTAGCAGTACATTCCGCCGTTTACGGCAATGACCTGACCGGTGACATAGGAGGAGAGATCGGAGGCCAGATACAGGGCGGTGTTGGCTATCTCTTCCACGGTTGCGCCGCGTTTGAGGGGGATAAGCTTGATGAATTCATCCTTTACTGCCTGGGGCAGGACCTCCGTCATCTCCGTGATGACATAGCCGGGAGCAATGGCGTTTGCGCGTACGCCGCGGGGCCCCATCTCCTTTGCAACGGACTTTGCCATGGCAATGAGGCCGGCTTTTGAGGCCGAATAATTCACCTGGCCGGGATTGCCGGTCTGGCCGGCGATGGATGCCATATTGATGATGCTTCCGCCCTTCTGGCGTGCCATGATGGGCACAACGGCATGAAGGAAATTGAAGGCGCTCTTCATATTCACATCTATGACGGCGTCCCACTGGGCCTCACTCATACGCATCACAAGGCCGTCTTTGGTGATTCCAGCGTTGTTTACAAGGATATCCACGCGGCCGAATTCCTTCTCTATCTCTGCCACAACCTCCTGCGTGGCCTCGAAATCGGCCGCATTTGAGGCGTAGGCCTTGACCTTTACGCCAAGTGATTCAAGTTCTTTTACGGTTTCCTCCGCGGCCTCGTTGATGACAAGGTCCGTGAATGCTATACTAGCCCCTTCAGAGGCGAATTTGAGGGCAATGGCCTTGCCAATGCCGCGTGCGGCGCCCGTTACCAGGGCAACTTTTCCGTTTAACAGTCCCATAGTACTCTTGTCATTCCCGGCACAGACCGGGAATCTCTATTATTTATGTTTTTTACCTTTTTCTATGGCCGATACAACCGTGATGGCCAGTGAACCCAGTACGCCTGCGGCAAGCGATCCAAGGAGCACGGCAATCTTGCCGGCGTCCCTCAGATGCTGGGTAAGTTCCGGGGTGATATTGGCCCCGCCAAAAGACAGGGTGTCCACAAAGATGGACATTGTAAATCCTATACCGCCAAGGCAGGCTACGGCAAAAAGCATGGGCCAGGATGCCTTGGAAGGCATTGCGCCAACCTTGAATTTGATTGCAAGCCATGAGGCAAGGGTTATGCCGATAGGTTTTCCAAGCAGCAGTCCCAGGAATATTCCAAGGCCCACTCCGCCAAGGGCGGGGTTCCACTGGAACACGTTGAAGTAGGAGATGTCCGTTATTTCAACACCGGCATTTGCAAGGGCGAAGACCGGCATAATGAAGAAATTCACGACCGGATTAAGCCTGTGCTCAAGCCTGTAGGACGGGGGTATGGTTCTCTTGGTGAGGCCGCTGAGGTGCCTGAGGTAGTACCTCTGGGGGCCGTTGGGGAAGGATTCGGATGTGTGTACTTCCTCGCTTTCCACAAGGCCTTCGTAGAGGATCTTTGCCCTGCGGTGGAATTTTGCCTTGTTGTAGCGTGCGTCCATGGGGATGAGGAGGGCAATCACAACACCGGTCATGGTGGCGTGGATGCCGCTGTAGTAGAACAGGAACCACACTATGATTGCGGGCACAATGTAGTAGGCGATGCGCTTTTCTCCAAGTTTCTTCTCAAGGAACACGAAGAGGATGACAACCAGGGCAATGAACAGCAAAGGAAGATTGATATGCCCTCCGTAGAAGAAGGCCACCACAAGTATGGCTATGAGGTCATCGGCAATGGCAAGTGCCGTGAGGAACACCTTCAGTGATACCGGGACCTTGTCTCCAAGGATGGACAGAATGCCGATAGCAAAGGCGATATCTGTTGCCGTAGGGATGCCCCAGCCGGAAGCGGCGGCTGTGCCGTGGTTCACAATGGCGTAAATGGTTGCAGGTACAATTACTCCGCCAAAAGCCGCAATCACGGGGAGGATGGCTTTCTTGAAGGAGGAAAGTTCCCCGCACACAACCTCGCGCTTGATTTCAAGGCCCACGGTGAAGAAGAAGATCACCATGAGGATGTCGTTGATGAACTTCTCCATGGTCATTCCGTGCGGGAAGTACCAGTCCAGAAGGCCGTCCGGGGACGCCACATGGATGGTAAGCTCCGTGTGCAGGAATCCGTGGTACAGGTGTTTTGTGAAAGGGAGATTTGCCAGGAGCATTGCAATCACCACGCATCCAAGCAGGATAACGCCGTTTGCCCAGGGCTGTTTTCTGAAGCTTTCCTGTGAAATCTTGAAGTTACGGACTTCTTTGTTCCACCAGTGAATAGGAATTAGTGCCATTATCCAAACAGATATTTATGCTGATTTTCTGTCAGAGTGTCAATCTCGATGCCCCAGTCGGAGAGTTTCCGGCGTGCTACGTCCTGGTCCACTTCCCTGGGGACAAGGTTAAGCTTGCTGGTGAGGCGGCCCTTGTTATCGGCCAGATATTTTGCGCTCAGAGCCTGGATTGCAAATGACATATCCATGATCTCTGCGGGGTGTCCGTCTCCGGCGGCAAGGTTCACCAATCGGCCTTCTGCAATGATGTAGATGCGTTTTCCGTTCTCAAGGGTATAGGCCTCTATGTTGGCCCTTGCGGGGGCGTGGCTTACGGACATGGCGCGGAGCTTTGCCACGGCAACCTCCACGTCAAAGTGCCCGGCGTTGCAGCAGATGGCACCGTCCTTCATTCGCAGGAATTCTTCCGGGCCGATAACATCCTCGCAGCCCGTAACAGTGATAAAGATGTCGCCAAGGGGAGCAGCCTCCCTCATGGGCATTACCTTGAAGCCGTCCATCACGGCCTCCATGGCCTTGATGGGGTCAATTTCCGTGACGATGACGCTGGCGCCCTGGCCTTTGGCGCGCATGGCAACGCCCTTGCCGCACCAGCCGTAACCGGCCACAACCACGTTCTTTCCGGCCACAATCAGGTTGGTGGTGCGGTTGATGCCGTCCCATACGCTCTGGCCGGTGCCGTAGCGGTTGTCAAAGAGGTGCTTGCAGTCTGCGTCGTTGACCAGCATCATGGGGAACCGGAGTTTTCCGGCAGCGTCCATTGCCTTCAGGCGCAGGATGCCGGTGGTTGTTTCCTCGCAGCCGCCAATGACCCCGGGGATCAGTTCCGGAAACTCGTTGTGAATGGTGGTCACAAGGTCTCCGCCGTCGTCAATTATGATATTGGGGCCGGCCGATAAGACCTTGCGGATATCTTCAAAGTACTCCGTCTCATTGCAGCCGTGGATGGCGAAGACATTGAGGCCTTCGTGAACCAGCGCTGCCGCTACGTCGTCCTGGGTGCTCAGGGGGTTGGAGCCGGTGATATACATATCGGCCCCACCTGCCGCCAGAACCTCGCAAAGATGCGCAGTCTTGGCCTCCAGGTGCACGCTGAGGGCTACTTTAAGGCCCTTGAAGGGCAGTGTCTTACGGAAATCCTTCTCAATTCCGTCCAGAAGGGGCATGTGGGAGCGTACCCAGCTGAGCTTGAGTTCTCCGCTTTCCCACAGGTTTATGTCTCTGATGTGGCTCATAAGACTGCAAAGTTACTAAAAAACTTGCTAACTTTGCGAAGATGGAACTGTTTTACACATATCAAATCAGTGACGGAATCTGTTTTTTGGATCAGGAAGAGAGCGTTCACTGTGTAAAGGTTCTTCGGCACAGGGCCGGAGACCAGATAGATGTCATTGACGGCATAGGCACTCTTTATCACTGCCGCCTGCTTGATGCTGGCCCCAAAGGAGCGCAGGCCGCCATACTTTCCGAAGTTCGGGGATGGGGCTCTCATCCTTACAATCTTACCATAGGCTGCTGTCCCACAAAGAACAATGAACGCTTTGAGTGGTTCGTGGAAAAGGCCACGGAGATAGGTGTGGACCGTATTGTCCCGCTCATAGGGGAGCGTTCTGAGCGAAAAGTCTACAAGACAGACCGTGCAAGGCGCATCGCTTTATCGGCCACAAAACAGTCTCTCAAAGCCGTTGTCCCGGAAATAGCAGAGCCCGTGAGCGTTACTTCTTTCGTCGGTCAGGACGCGGCCTCCCTCCGCCTTATCGCATACTGCTTTGAAGATGGCTCTCATCCGCGTAGGAGCATCAAAGAAGCGTTGCAGGGCTTTGACGGGAAAGACGTTACGGTTCTTATCGGCCCGGAAGGAGATTTTTCTCAGGAAGAAGCCTCATTGGCTCTTGAGGCCGGATACATTCCCGTCCATCTTGGCCCATCACGGTTAAGGACGGAAACCGCCGCAGTCATTTCTGCCGCGGCGGTCTACCTTCATTTTATGGATTAAATATCCGGGTGGAGTTTCTTGGAGACTTTCAGGGAGTAGCGGAGAGATTTGATGTTACCCTTTGTGAGAGTAGCCTCTCCAATGCTGAGGTGCTTTCCAAGGCAGCCCCTGTGGAGGGTGCAGAGAACCTTGGTGCCGTCAATAGAGGTGAATTCCTTCTGCTCACCGTCTTCCTCCGTGAACATCTCAAGGAGTTCTTCAAGGTTTTCCAGGGCATCCTCATAGGTTTCCCCAAACAGCAGCACCGTGCCGTTTGAAGAGCTGAAGGTGGTGGTGGAATTCAGGATCTCCGCCTCAAAAGCGTATTCCACACGGCTCACGCTGAGGTAGTAAGCGGGGTTGCCTTCATTGTCCTTTACCTTGTAGATGTAAAGGTTGTTGTCGTTCTGCTCCACGCTGGCAACCTCCAGGCTGCTCCCCGGCTTGACATCACGCTGGGCATAAGAAATAACGGTCATACACGCAAGTACAACCGCTAAAATGAGTTTTTTCATAGAGTTATCTTACTTGAACCACTCTACGATATGGTCCTTTGCGTAGAGATAGTAAACCAGAAGACCTACCCAGCTGGTGATAAGCACAAGCACGCAGCAGATGATCTTTCCAACAAGGGAGATGGGCTTCTTGAGGATGTCAAGAACCGCAAGGATGGCCAGTACCAGACCGGCGATGTAAAGGATTGTTCCAAGCATAACTATTAGATTTTAAAATGTTTTCCTATGCAAATATAGCAAAATTAGTGCAAATCCAGTTCACTGAGGACATATTCCTGGCGTGCATAGTGCTTCAGGATCCAGAGGACATAGCGGATGTCTACGCAAACGCACATATTGTAGCCGGGAACGGACTCAAAGTTGGAGGCCAGGGACTCCTTGTTGCCGTCAAAGGCAAGGCCGATCAGCTCCCCGCGCGCATTGAGAACAGGAGAACCGGAGTTTCCGCCCGTTATGTCGTTGTCCGTGAGGAAGTTCACGGGGAAATCCAGGGGAGGAAGGGCGTCACGGAAAGCATCCGGATAGTGGAAGTCATAGGCCGATTCTGAGTATTTCTCCCTTAACCCCGCCGCTGTGCTTTGCCAGTGGGTATACACACCGTCCCGGGGGCGCATGGAGCACACCCTGCCATAGGTAAGCCTCATTGTGGAATTGGCATCAGGGTACTGCGGCACTCCAAGGCTCTGGAGGTAGCGGTAACGTGCATGGACGTAGTCCCTATGCAGCTGCATGGGATCCCCCGCATGCTGCTCCCTCCCGTTGAAAATGTTCATGTTGATGTCTTTCACATAGCGGAAAAGAGGGTCATCGGCTATATTGCCGTCAAAAGCCTCCACGATTACTGAATCCGGCACGCTGCCAAAATCCTTCAGGAAAGAGCCCTCCCATATCCATGCCGCCATGGCCTTGTAATCCTGCCCAAAACGCTCAAGCAAGTCCTTGTGGAAAGGAGGAAGGAGTTCCGGGTCAATGCCCCCGAAGAGTTCCTTCACGGATGCCTCCAGGAGTTCACGCTCCACCCTGGGGTCTGTCTCGGCAAGCCCCCGGGCAAGAAAACGTTTCTGCTGGGAAAGGTCCTTGGAGGCGCTCCCAATGCGCATGAGCGTACGGGAAATGATGAGCCCGCGGATGATGGCCTCGCGGAAATACAGCTTCTGCTTCTCTATGGAAGATGTGGCCGATACCTCCTCCTGAAGCCGTCTCAGAAGATCCTGGTCAGGCATTCCGGCCTCAAAGGCGCGGCGCTTTTCAATGACGCCAAAACGCCTCACGCAGTCAAGTTCCCCTTCCTGGAGCTCTGCAACATTTGAAAGGGAGAAGAAGTTGTCGGAGTACTTGAATCGCACCGCAGGGTCCTTGTCCATCCACTTACGGATAATCTCCATCTGGGCGGCTCTGATTCGGTTAACTTCCGGCCTTTCCACAGAAATCATCTGTTCCAGTTCCGCGGCCGATATATACCTCTGCGTGCGGCCCGGATATCCCATGATCATGGCGTAGGAGCCTTCCTTGTAGCCTTTTGTGCTTATCTTGAGGTGACGGCGGGGGTGCAGGGGCTCACCGCCGTCGTAGATGCGGTACAGCGCGAAATCGGCCTTATGCTGAGGCCATTCCCAGTTGTCTTCATCCCCTCCGAATGCCGCAACCTGCACGGGCGGGGCGCCCACAAGGCGGATGTCCGTGTACTTGGAGTAGAGGCACATGTAGTACTTCTCCCCGGCCCACATGCCCTGCAGACCTGCCTCCAGGCCGGTTTCGTCCTTGTACTTCTTTTCAAGGATGGAACTCAGCCTGCGGCTTCCGGCGGGCTTCCCGGCGGCTTCAAGTTCCGCTTTAAGCGCCGCCACCTCATCAGTTACGTCAAGTACGCGGCGAAGGAAGAAGAACTCCAGACCTGGAACGGGGATTTCATCGGCCCTGGAGAGTGCAAAGAAGCCTTTTTCCAGCAGGTTGTTCTCCGGAGTGGAGAGCCTTGATACGTCTGAGTAGGCGCAGTGGTGGTTGGTGATAAGGAGGCCGTCGTCGGAAATCATACTGCCGGAGCAGTAGAAGCCAAGTGACACGATGGCGTCGGAGAGGCCGCCTGCTTCCTCGTTGTAGATTTCGCGGGCGCCAAGCTTGCAGCCGCGGGCCTTCATGTTCTTCTCCAGGGCCCTGTCCAGGCACTGGACCAGCCACATACCCTCATCGGCCCGCGCACCCGGAAGGATGCACAGGCCGAGGGCAATGGCTATGAGCCACTTACGCATGGCTTTTTAGTTGTTGCGCACGCAGCGGAGAGGGCCGGCGATGCGGTAGCTCACCTTGGTTCCGTTGCAGGTGTATTCTGCCTCAGTGGCCTTGTTGGTCATAGGCATAAATCCCATGAACTGGAGGTTCTTGATGCCGGAGGTTTCGTCGCCGCTGGTGTTGTAGGTTACACCGCCATAGGTGGAGCCGATGAACATGCCGGAAGAAATCTTTGAAGGATAACCTGATGCCCAGCCCATAAGGGTTCCGGAAGTCTTTGTGTTGTCCTGGATGGAAACGGCGCCGAATGCGTCCATGTTGAAGCCGTCGGCATTCAGGAGCGCGATAGAACCGTTTGCTCCGTCATAGTAAGGGGCGGTAGTGTCATTTGTGAGCGGGCTCACAGCCTTTCCTACAAGGCCGATTATATCGGCACCGGTGGGAACGTGCCAGCCTTTAGGGCAGAGACCCTGTGCACCTTCAAGTGCCTGGGCCTGAGCTACGGAGGTGATTGCGCCGACGCTCAGTCCAAGGGCTACTTCGGCCTGATACAGGTAGCCGCGTGCCGCGATAACCTCAACGTCCTTGGAGAATACCGCCTGGGTGTTTTCAGCGTTGACAACCACGGGGTAGTAGATGCCGGCGTCAACCTTGGTGACGGTCTTGCCGTCAAGGGAGCCGTCTACGGTGATTCCTTCCGGAACGTAGCGGAGGTTCTGGGTCATCCACCACTTGCCGTCCTTCATCTTGGCGACGGTGTACTTTGCCTCATGATAGGTGATATAGCCGTCGGAGAGTTTCTCGATGAGGGTGTTGTCGGCGCCAAGGGTGCCGCCGTCCTCCCAGTCCTCGATGTCTCCGGAGAAGGTGACCTTGAGGTCTGAAGGGTTTACGATCATGTTGATGGTGTACTGCTTGCCGGCAGCAAGGGCGGTTTCCTCAAGGATCTGGGAAAGCTCGTTGTCCCCGGTTGTAACTACGGTAGCAACAAGAGCTACGGTCTGGGGAGGAAGGATGAGGCAGTAGGTGGATGCATCCTTCTTGAAGGCGGTTACTGTGCCTTCTGCGGCGGATGCGTCGGCAGTTGCATTGAAATCGGCATCCAGATTTGCGGCAAGGCGTGCTCCGCCAAGCTTTACGGCGCCAAGGTCTCCTTCAACATTCTTTGTGACGTTGAGGATGATCTTGGTGAGCTTGTGCTTGAAGGGGATCACAACGGGTGAGGCTGAAGGAAGGACGCCAGTCTTTGCACCTGCCACAAAGTCTGAGGCCGATGTTCCGGCGCTTTGGTCGGCCTGGACGCTGAAGGAAGCGGGAACCGTGGCGGCGTAAGGATAGTATGCGCTTACGGTTGCACCATCAGTGCCCTCTGCATACCACTTGAGGCTGCCGGAGAACTCCGTCCCGTTGTAGGTGAGTTTCTCATTGGTGGCATATGCGCCGGCCGTGCGGGCAATGGATACGCCGATTGCATCACCGCTCTCAAATGCGGTGTCCGTGACCTTTGTCATCACGGGAAGGATACGTACGTCATAGGCCTGGCCGTCAGGGGTTACAGCCTGCTGGTCAGGGTTGGTCCATGTGGGAACCTGGTTCTTTTCGCAGGCTGCAAGTGCAACTGCGAAAGCAAGGAAAACAAGTACTTTTTTCATAAGCATCATATAGATTAAAAATTATAACCTAGTTTAAGGCCTGAGGTCTGGCGGTCGTTGCCGGAAATCAGGACCACTTTGAAGGCGTGGATCCAGAAGGTGTTGGCCTCAAGGTAAATGCCGCTTGGGAAGCTGTACCTTACGGCCGCTATAAGGATGAACCTTGTTGCATCGGCCGCTTCCTGCTCCCTGTCCCACCAGTCCTGGAGGCGGGTGGGCGGCTCTTTGACACCAAGGGAGGCATCGGCTACATCCACAACATGGCTGTGCTCTCCAATCTTCTGGACATACTTCACGTTACCCCTTATGAGGAACCGGCCTACGGCCACCGCACCGCCTGCGTTCAGGCTCATATGCAGGGAGCGATCGTCGTCATAATAAGGGTACATGAGGGTGCTGAGGTCCCGGGTGTGATCGAAGGAAATGCCACCCATGGCCCTCCAGCCGTTTTTGTGACCAAGGGCATACTGCACGCCGGCGGTCATATCCTTATGCCTGTAGATGATGTTGCTTCCGTGTGTGCGTGGAGTTGTGACGCCGCCCTCAGTAACTTTCTCCGTGACGGTTTCATAGTTCTCCATGGAATGCCATTCATAACTTGCCGTTATGTTATGGACCATGCCGTCTCCGGGGAGGGTGAGGATGAGTTTTGTCTCAAGGTTATTGCCGGGGAAGCGGAACCAGTTGTAGCCTTTTTCCCCAACCTCGCCGATAGAATGTGTGTACTGGAGGTCTCCGTAGAGGAGTTTGCCGTAGCTTGCCTGAAGGGCCGCGCCGTAGGTGTACTGCTTCACGGGGAGGCGGTTTACGCCGGGTTCATTGAGATGGATGCCGCTGCCGTCCCAAACCTGCATGGTGCCATAGCGCATGCCCTTGTCAAGGAAGGCCTGGTAGGATTCTGCCTTAGCCTGGCCTACCTGCTCTGCGGTGATGAACTCTGAATCCTTGCGGAAAATGCCGGTAAGGCCCAGCTCAAAGCCGTCTCCGCCGTAGTGGACGGAAGGGGCCATCTCAAATTCCTGCCTGTAGGTGGTGTGGCGGAGGTCCTTGCGCTTTGCGTAGTTCACGCCCTGGAATGAGGCCGTAGCGCCGGGAGTCCAGCGGCTGCCGTTTTTCCAGGCAAAGCCGCCGCCAATGGTATAGGTCTGCTTCACCTTGTCTCCGGGGGTGAATTCCAGCACGTCTATGGGATAGAATCCGGGGTCTGAGAACATGGAACCCATCATTCCGGTTCCGTAGGAGAGGTCAAAGCCAAAGACGCCTGTAAGATAGAGGTCTTCAAAGGCCGATGTTGCCGCGGCCTCCGCCTTGGTACTCCAGACGGTCTTTCCCATGGAAGGGGAGCGGAAGTTTCCGGAGGTGAACGTGCCGCCCACGGAGGCTTCGGCCTCATGGCCAAGACCTGCGTTTACGGCCTCTCCGGCTATGTTGATGCCATCTTCCCAGTGACCCTGGGCAGAGGCGGCCTGAGCGCATAGACACACGCCCAGGATGACCAGCAGAACTCTACTGGTGAAGTGACTGTGTCTCGCGTTCATAAAAGTCTTCTGTAGAATTGTTAGTGTCCTGAAGTACCTCGAAGCCCTGCTCCGCGGAGAGGGATTCATCGGCCTTTCTCATGAGCGTTCTGCCCTTGTAGGTTTCACTCAGCGATACCGCGCCGGCGTCTATGGTGGCGGGGAGGCGCTTCTGGTTGCCGGAGGAGCCGCCGTTGAATACTTCCACTCCGTCCACTACCCAGTCCTGGGGGATTGCAACCACTTTTTCGCTGCTGCCGGGCACCTGCGGCTGGTTCTGGGCCTGCTGCACGTAATCCCTGATGTTCGTGCCCGAAGGAGCCCTGAACAGGATGAAGGTGGGGGAGTTGACTGAAAGGGTGTAGGCGTTTGCCTGACCGGTCTTTATTATGATGTCAAGATACCTTGCGGCCTGTACAAGGGGCCCTGGAGCCGGATGGAAGGTGGCGTTGGGGAAGAGGACGGAGTCATAGAGCGCAAATACGTCTGGCCTGTTCAGATTAACAGAAAGCGGATATTCCGCAGTGTGGTCTATGGCACCGTTAAGGGCTATCACGGCATCTTCTCCCGGCTCAAGCGGGAAATCCGTGCCGCGTCCCGGAATGGCCAGGACGGCCTGGATTACAGGGAGGAATTCCGGGAGTTCCCCATCATTAAGCCACGGGTTTGCGGCATTGCTGTTATAGGGGGAAAGGGTTCCCATGCAAAGGCCGTCAAGATATTCCGTGTCCAGGCTGTTATTGTGGAGGATGATGTATTTGTCGCTCTGGTAGGTGCCCTCCTTGGGAGCCTTGGAGCAGCCTCCGCAGTAGATTTCCTTCACAACTATGGCGCCGGCCTTGGATGCCTTGAGCTCCATGTCAAGGCTTACATTCTCATTGGAAATGAGGAGCTTGTCCTTTGTGGCGTTGAACACGAAATCGTCGTTTCTGTCCCTTACGGTGATGCGGTAGATTCCGTTTGGAACCTCCGTGACAACGCTGCCATCGGCCCCAGTACTGACCGTGTATGAAGTGATGCCGGACACTTCCACAACGGATACGGTGGCGCCGCCTTTTGCGGCGATGCCGTCAGGATACACGGCCTTTACCGTGAGGATGTTGAGGCTGCCCGGGGAATACGGTTCTCCGTTGTCCATACAGCCGGCCACAAGGACCAGGGCGGCAAATAAACCTAGAATTTTATTCTGCATCGGAGTCCGTAATAGAAGTTAGGGGTGAAGATTGCGCTCACGCCTGTTGCGCGGCTTGTGACCATGGGACGGGCGTTTGTGAAGTTATTGGCAAAGAAGGACAGGGAAACGTGGCTTCCTATCTCCTTTGTCACGCTGAGGTTTGCGCACATGTAGGGACTGTATCCGTCCTGTGCGAAGGTGTAGATGTTGCCGGAGCGTATGATAAGTCTCTGGAGGGCAGGATCCTGGGCCGATTGACTAGTCCAGGGGTGCACCACGCCGTCAAGGTCAATATAGGCGTCCGGGTATATTGCAGTGTAGGAATTGCCGTCATAGATGTTGCCGCCGGTCCTGTTCCCTTTGTCGTCCACGGTGAAGGCTTTGTCGGAGGTGTAGCGGGAATTTCTCAGAAGCGCCGCCTCAAGGCGTACGGTGATTACCATACGTGCCCTGGGGATGTGGGTGATGGCGGTGAGGTTGGCGTCTACGTTGTCCGTAATGCGGCCGTTGTACACGTTTGTGCCGCCGCGGTACACAGCGGCATATTCGTAAGACCTTCCGGGCAGCGTACTGTGGGACCATCCATCCCTGTAAAGGTTGGAGGAGACGTCTGAAGTGTACTGCGTGTGGTTCCATGCGGCGTCCAGGCGGAATGTGGTCTTGATGGGCCTGATCTCCGGGAAGTCAACGGTGAGTTCCATGCCGTAGCGGTGGATATCGGCCCCGTTCTCCTGACGGCGGGATGCGGCAAAGGAGCGGTCCGTGAGCTTAAGCTCCGACGGCACGTAGTATCCTTCCGGATCCATGAAATACACCATACCCGTCTGGTGGTCCACCTGGACCTGAGGATTATCCGGCATTGCGTATCCCGCGGGCACCTGATATATATTATAGGAGAAGGGGGTGTATACGGTGCCCATCTCATAGGGGGCTTTTGTGATGTTGCTGAATCCCACAAGGCCTATCTTGAAGCCTTTCCAGTCCACGTCAAGGCCGATTTCCGCGTTCTGGTTCCGCTGCCACCTTAGTTCAGGGTTGTACTCCATCCTGTAAGGTTGCGTATAATAGATATAGGAGGCGGAACTCCCGTGGGAGTAGTCTATGGTGCGGATATCCCTGTATTCCGGCTTGGGGTAGAGGATGTAGAAGGAGGGGAGTTTTCCGGCAACGCCCCAGCCGCCGCGGAGGGAAACGCTTTTTGAAAGCTCCCACTTGGCGTTGAAACGCGGGGAGAGTATATTAAGGCCGTTATACATGGACCCGGCCACAAACACGTTCTCATACCTGAGGCCCGCCATGAGGTTAAGTTTTGTGTGGCCGATAGGGATGGTTACATTGTCCTCCAGGAAGCCTGAGACCGTGTGCATGTAAGGGTAATCGGAGTAAGGCCTGGAGCGGTATCCATTGGCCGCGAGGCGGGGATCCTCATACCACTCTCCGCGGCCCACGTTACCATCGGCCTTCCACTGCACGCCGGCCTTGAGGACGTTCTTGACGGCGCCCCAGTGATGCAGCCAGTGATACTTGAGGGAGGCGGAATAATCCAGCTCCTTGGAGTCCACAACCTGGTCGGAGTAGTAGGTGGTGGGGAGGGCATCGGCCATCCAATAACCAATCTGGGTGGCGTGTACCGCCGGAAGGACGGCCGCGTGGGAGTTGTAAGCGTGGTCCAGCGAGCGGGTGTCGTGGAAATAGACGCTGCCTTCCAGCGTAAGGTTTGTGACCCAGCTTTTGTTGAGGAGCCAGGTGAGTTTGAAATGCGGCGTGAGGAGGTTGTCGTTCACCTTTGAATAGGCCTCCGAGAATGCGTCAGGGTCGCTCTTGGAGTTCATGCCGCCTATGTTTCCGTTCATGCCGGCCTCCAGGCGCAGCACCTTTGCGAAGGTACGGGTATAATCCATGGTGAAGCCCCTGCGCGTGTATGATGTATAAGGTGAGGTGAGTTTTGAGGTGGCGTTGGCCCATTCAAGGCCCACGTTCATCACGCCCTTTCCAATTTCAAAGCCCTTTGAGGCCGATACCTCATAGGTGCGCGGATTCACCGCAAACACTATGTTCCAGGGCGTGCGGCCCTTCTTGGTGGTGACCCTCACCATGCCGCTACCAAGGTCTCCGTATTCGGCACTTGGTACGCCAGTTATTACTTC
This sequence comes from Bacteroidales bacterium, assembly GCA_016286385.1. GTDB lineage: Bacteria > Bacteroidota > Bacteroidia > Bacteroidales > UBA932 > Cryptobacteroides. Next base: position 40,491 of record JAEESO010000014.1, read on the forward strand.
CACGCTCTCAATATTCTCAACTGAGATACTCCTGGTGCCGATACCTGCCATCGCAGAGAAGTTGGCGTTGTCTCCCATGCGTACGCCGTTCACCTCCACGGCCGTGGAGAATGCGGCGTTGCCGGCATCGGAACCAGCCGCACGCAGTGACAGGGCGTTATTCTGGGTAAGGTCCGGGTTTATGGTCTTGCCGCCGGGAAGCAGGGCTGCTATGCCGTCCATACCGCTCATCTGGAGGTGGTCCAGGGCTGTGCGGCCAATCTTCTGGGTGGTGTTGAGGTTGTCCTTGGAGGTTTCTGCCGTAACTACTACTTCCTTCAGGGCAAGGGTGTTTTCGGAAATCCTTATCACAAGACCCGTCAGATCCCCCTTCACCTTTATCTCACGGCTGTAAGTCACATATCCAAGGCATGATGCCTCCAGGATGTAAGTGCCCTTCTGTGCTCCGTCCAGCGAGAACTTTCCGTCCTCATCAGTCACGGCCCACAGGTAGTTGTTGTCCAGCCTCACTATTGCCCCCGGCACCGGCAGGTCCGTTCCCGCCTCCAGCACCTTGCCGGAAATTTCCAGTCCCTGAGCGGCGCCGGTAACGGCTGCCAAGAGCATCAGAGTAAATATGATACCTATCTTTTTCACGTCCTGCAAAATTACAAGTTTTTGCCAAAAGACACAATAACCATTTATGGGGATACCCTGTTGAAAATGATGTTTATAACTTTTGGAAAATAAAAAAATTATCCGTATCTTTGCGGTCCGCAATTGTGCCCAAGAGGCCTACAATTAGCGTTAAAGTATTAATAAACAATTAATTAACAAACACCAATGCCTGGTATTATTGGAAAGAAAGTCGGAATGATTTCCGTCTTCGGTGCCGACGGTAAGAATATACCGTGCACCGTCATCGAGGCTGGTCCGTGTGTTGTCACGCAAATCCGCACCGTGGAAACCGACGGTTACGCCGCAGTGCAGCTTGCCTATGACGAAAAGAAAGAGAAACGGACAAGCGCGGCCCTGAAGGGTCATTTTGAGAAGGCTGGCACCACTCCCAAGAAGAAGCTTGTGGAATTCCCCGCAGACTTCGCCGGAGAGGTCAAGCTTGGAGACACCATCACCGTCTCTGACATCTTCACTGAGGATGTTAAGTTCATCGACGTTGTTGGTACTTCTAAAGGTAAGGGTTTCCAGGGCGTAGTCAAGCGCCACGGATTCGCCGGTGTCGGTGGCGTGACCCACGGTCAGCACAACCGTCTCCGTCACCCTGGTTCCATGGGTGCTTCCTCATGGCCTTCACGCGTATTCCCCGGAATGCGTATGGCAGGTCACATGGGTAACGAGCGCGTTAAGGTTTTCAACCTTGAGGTTCTGAAAGTTATCCCTGAGAGCAACCTCGTAGTAGTAAAGGGTTCCGTTCCCGGAGCCAAAGGTTCTTACTTAATTCTGGAGGACTAAACTATGGAACTTTCTGTTTATAAGATTGACGGCACACTTTCAGGAAAGAAAGTTGTCCTTGACGAGAAGGTGTTCGGCGTAGAGCCCAACGACCACGTCATCTATCTGGATGTTCTCCAGTACCTCGCAGCTCAGCGTCAGGGCACTGCCAAGACCAAGGACCGCAGTGAGGTTGCATATTCCACCAAGAAGCTCGGACGCCAGAAGGGCGGCGGCGGTGCACGTCACGGCTCCCTCAAGGCTGGTATCTTCGTAGGTGGTGGCAACGTTTTCGGCCCCAAGCCCCGCGATTACCGCTTCAAGCTCAATAAGAAAGTAAAGCAGCTCGCTCGCGTAAGCGCCCTTTCCTACAAGGCCGCTGAAGGCAAGATCACCCTTGTGGAGCCCTTCGCAATGGACGCCCCCAAGACCAAGGAGCTTAAGAACATCCTCTCCGCCATCAAGGCCGGTGAGCGCAAGGTTCTTGTTGTACTTCCTGAGAACTCCAACAATATTTTCCTGTCATCCCGCAATCTGCCCAATGTGCAGGTTATAACCGTTGACGAGATCAATACCTACGCCATTATGAATGCCCATTCCCTGGTGCTTGTGGACGGCGTGCAGGACATCCTCGCAGCAAGAGTAAAGTAAAGGAGAAAAGACAATGGGTATTTTAATTAAGCCAATCGTAACCGAGAAAATGACGGCTGAGGGCGAAAAGCTCAACCGTTACGGTTTCATCGTTGACCGCAAGGCCAACAAGCTTCAGATCAAGGCTGCAGTTGAGCAGATGTACGGCGTTTCCGTAGCAGAGGTGAACACCCTCAACTACCACGGAAAGCGCAAGCAGCGCTACACCAAGGCCGGTCTTCTGAAAGGTCGTACCAATCACTTCAAGAAGGCATATGTCACTCTTGCAGGTGAAGATAAGATTGATTTCTACGCAAATATCTAAGAAGGAGAATAAACTATGGCAATCAAGAAGTACAAGCCGGTAACTCCCGGCCAGCGCAACAAGGCTATCAGCTCCTTCGACGAAATCACCGCGAAGAAGCCCTACAAGAAGCTCCTTGCTCCCCTTAAGAGCACCGGTGGCCGCAACAACACCGGTCAGATGACCGTTCGTTACCGCGGCGGCGGACACAAGAGAATGTACCGCCTGGTGGACTTTGTCCGCAACCGTGATGAATTCAAGGCAACCGTGCTCACCATCGAGTACGATCCCAACCGCAGCGCACGTATCGCCCTCATCCAGTATGAGGATGGTATGAAGAGCTACATCATCGCCCCCAACGGCCTCAAGGTAGGTCAGGTTCTGGAGAGCGGTGCAAACGCCAGCCCGGATATGGGTAACTGCCTCCCTCTCGCCAACATCCCCGTTGGTACCCTGGTACACGCAATTGAGCTCCGTCCCGGACAGGGCGCCGCAATGGCCCGTTCCGCCGGCACCTATGCTCAGCTTGCAGCCCGCGAAGGCAACTACGCCATCCTTCGTCTCCCTTCCGGTGAGACCCGCATGGTTCCCGTAGCATGCCGCGCTACAGTTGGTACCGTTTCCAACCCGGATCATAATCTGGAATCCGACGGTAAGGCCGGACGTACCCGTCACCAGGGTCGTCGTCCTCACAACCGTGGTGTTGTGATGAACCCTCATGATCACCCCATGGGTGGTGGTGAAGGCCGCGCCTCCGGTGGACATCCGCGTTCCCGTAAGGGTCTGCCTGCAAAGGGCTACAAGACCCGCAACCCGAAGGCCGTGTCCAACAAGTTCATCATTGAAAGACGTAAGAAATAACGGAATAAACTAACAGATTATGAGTCGTTCACTTAAAAAAGGACCGTACATTCAGGAAGCACTCGAGAACAGGATTCTCGCTATGAATGACGGCAGCAAGAAGAAAGAGGTTGTCAAGACTTGGTCCCGCGCCAGCATGATTTCCCCTGACTTTGTGGGCCACACCATCGCAGTTCACAACGGCAATAAGTTTATTCCCGTTTATGTTACTGAGAACATGGTCGGTCACAAGCTCGGAGAATTTGCTCCCACCCGCATTTTCCGCGGCCACGCAGGCAACAATAAGAAATAATGTTTAAAGGATTGACATTATGGGAAAGAGAAAAAGACTGATGGCCGAGCGCCTGAAAGAGACCAAGAAGCAAACCGCTATAGCAAAACTTAACGACGTTCCTACCTCCCCCCGGAAGATGCGCCTTGTCGCAGACACCGTTCGTGGTGTGGAAGTGAACCGTGCCCTGGACCTTCTCCACTATTCAAAGCGTGATGCATCCATCCGCCTGGAGAAACTCCTGAAGAGCGCCATTGCAAACTGGGAAGCAAAGAACCCGGAGCAGACCAAGGAGCTCGAATCCGGAAACGTGATTGTCAAAACCATCATGGTTGACGAAGGACGCACCCTTAAGCGCATCCGTCCCTGCCCTCAGGGCCGTGCCGGACGCATCCGCAAGCGTTCAAACCACGTCACCATCGTTCTTGACGTCAAAAAAGCAGTGGAGGAATAAACTATGGGACAGAAAACTAATCCTATCAGCAACCGTATCGGCATCACCCGTGGTTGGGATTCCAACTGGGTAGGTGGCAATTACGCAGAAAAGATCGCTGAAGACTACGAGATCCGTAAGTATCTGGGCAGCCGTCTGGCAAAAGCCAGCCTCTCCCGCATCATCATCGAGCGCACCCTTAAGCTCGTTACCGTCACCATCCACGCCGCTCGTCCCGGTGTCATCATCGGCAAGGGCGGTCAGGAAGTTGACAAACTTAAGGAAGAGCTCAAGAAGGTCACCGGAAAGGATGTCCAGATCAACATCTTCGAGGTAAAGCGCCCCGAGGTTGACGCCACAATCGTGGCCGATTCAATCGCCCGCCAGATCGAGGGCCGTGTGTCTTACCGTCGCGCCATCAAGATGGCTATCGCCACCGCAATGCGCGTAGGTGCAGAAGGCATCAAGGTTCAGATCAGCGGCCGTGTAGGCGGCGCCGAAATCGCCCGCAGTGAGATGTTCAAGGAAGGCAGGACCCCGCTCCACACCTTCCGTGCCGATATCGACTACGCACTTGCAGTAGCTCACACCCAGATGGGTACCATGGGTATCAAGGTGTGGATCTGCAACGGCGAGAAATACGGCAAGCAGGACCTCTCCCCCAACGCTGGCTTCGCAGCCAATTCCGCAGCCCCCGGCGCAGGTCGTCGTGAAGGCGGTCGCGGTGAGCGCGGAGAGCGTGGCGCCCGTGGCGGCCGTGGTGGTCGTCGTGAGGGCGGACGCGGAGAACGTCGATAAGACATTTGCTCTTTATGAAACGGCTGGTGGAAAACCAGCCGTTTTTTATTATCTTTGTGCGTTATAAATGAAGCATATATGAAAAAATTACTTGTTATTGCCGGAATCCTGGCAGTTTGTGCAGTAGGCTGCAAAGGTAAATCCGTAGAGGAAAAACTGGCCGAATTAAATAATTGGAATAACTCCCTTATGGAGCAGTACCGCGCCCGTCTTGTGGAACTTGGAGAAGACCAGGAAGCCATTGAGGAATATACGGACTCCATCATTGACGTGGTTGAGGACTACAACCTCAAGGCCCTCAAGGCAAACCTTGACAACGAGGTTGGCGTAGCCGCTCTCCAGAATCTGTACGGCATAATGGACGATGATGACCTTGCAGAGTACCTGGATAAAATCACCGCTCCGCTCCACGGAAAGGATTCGGCCTTTGTATATGGACTTAAGGCAGCCATTGATGCTAAGAGCGGCACCTCGGAAGGCAAGATGTTCACCGACTTCGAGGTGGACGGCGTGAAGTTCTCTGACTTTATCGGCAAAGGAAAATACGTCCTTGTGGACTTCTGGGCCTCCTGGTGCGGTCCCTGCCGCAGGGAAATGCCCAATCTCCGCGCCGTTTACGATGAGTTCCATGGAGACAAGTTCGATATGCTTTCCGTGGCCGTCTGGGATAAGCCGGAAGACACCAAGAAGGCCGCAGAGGAAGAGAACATTGTCTGGAACCAGATTGTGAACGCCCAGCAGATCCCCACGGACATCTATGGCATAGAGGGTATTCCCCACATCATCCTCTTCGGCCCTGACGGCACCATCCTCAAGCGTGGCCTCCGCGGCAATGACATCCGTGAGGCTGTGAAAGAAGCCCTTGACCGTTAGAGAAAAAATAGCCTTATTTCCCCATTCCCCCGGCGTGTACAGGTACTACGACGCCGAGGGAAAGGTTATCTATGTAGGTAAGGCAAAGGACCTCCACAAGAGGGTGGCGCAGTATTTTGTGCCGCCGGAAAGGCTCAATACCAAAACCCGCATCCTGGTATCAAAGATTGCCGATGCCCAGTTTTCCGTAGTGGATTCGGAGGCCGATGCCCTCCTTCTGGAAAACAACCTCATCAAGCAGTACAAGCCTAAGTACAACATCCTCCTCAAGGACTCCAAAACATATCCCTGGATATGCGTGACGGGGGAAGACTTCCCGCGCGTGTTCATCACAAGGCGCATTGAAAAGGGGAAAGGCAACCGCTACTTCGGGCCCTACAGCAGCGTAATGCACGCCCGCGGGCTCATAGAGTTCTTTGACGAGATGTGGGCCCTCCGCACATGCAACCTCAAAATTACCTCCGAGGCTATCCTCCGCGGAAAATATCGGCCCTGCCTTAAATTCCACATAGGGAAATGCAAGGCCCCGTGCGTCGGGAAAATCTCAAAGGATGAGTACGACTCCGGCATAGAGGAGATAGTGCGCATCTTAAGCGGCCGCGGACAGGAGGTGATTCGGCATTACAAGGCCCTTATGGCCGATGCCGCGGAGCGCCTTGCCTTTGAGGAAGCGCAGGAGTACAAAGACAAACTCCATAACCTTGAGAAGCACTATGCCAAGAGCATCATAACCCAGGCGGCCGATGTAGATGCCGATGTATTCTCCATGGTCTTTGACTCCGGGGAGGCTTTTGGAAACTTCCTCCGCGTGCGTAGCGGAGCCATTGTCCAGTCCCTAAACCTTGGCTTCAAGAGCCAGATAGAGGAGTCCCAGGAGGCTGTTCTGTCTACGTTTATCGGAGAAATTGAAGACAAATTCGGCGCCCTCTCGAAGGAGGTCATAGTGCCGTTCATGCCGGATGTGGAGATCCCAGGGGTGGAATTCAGGATCCCCCAGAGGGGAGACAAACTATCTCTTTTGGAATTATCGGCCAAAAACGCCAAGGAGTTCCATTTCAATTCTCTCAAGCAGAAGGAGCACACGGACCCTGATGCCTGGCGCATGAGCGTTATGGAGGAACTTAGGAAAGCCCTTGGGATGAGCGTCCTTCCCCGCCATATGGAGTGTTTTGACAACTCCAACATCCAGGGAACCAATCCTGTGGCATCGTGCGTTGTGTTCCGTGACGCGGAGCCTTCCAAGAAGGATTACCGCCGCTTCAAGATAAAGACCGTTGTTGGCGCCAACGACTACGCCTCCATGAAGGAGGTAGTTAACCGCCGATACTCGAGGATGCTGGAAGAGGCCCCGGACGACCTTCCGCAGCTTATTGTGATAGACGGCGGAAAAGGCCAGCTGGAGTTTGCCCACCAGGCCCTGGCGGAGCTTGGAATCCTTGACAGGGTAACCGTAATCGGCCTTGCAAAGAGGCTGGAGGAGGTTATAAGGGTGGGAGATCCGTATCCTCTTTTCATAGACCGCAATTCCCAGGCCTTGAAGGTCCTGCAGCGCATCCGTGACGAAGCCCACCGCTTTGGCATCACCTTCCACCGGAACCTACGCTCAAAAGCGGCCATCCAGAGTGCCCTGAGGGAGATCAAGGGCGTTGGGGAGAAGACGGAGCAGCGCCTGCTTCTTCACTATGGCAGCGTTGCCCGCATAGCCGCTGCACCTTTGGAAGAATTATCGGCCCTTGTTGGCGCGGAATTAGCAGTGAAAATTCATAATTACTTAAATGACGTATAGATTCCCGGTCAAGCCGGGAATGACGGTAAGATGACAGACAAGCAGTTCAATAAGTGGTTCAGCACCATCCTGATGGCCCTGATGGTGGTGGTGATAGTTATCACAACCGTGTTCAAGCTCCAGCAGCCGGACGCGCGCGTGGTTATGCTCATCATAGCGGCGCTCGGCTCCGTGATGGGCGTGGCGTCTACGGTTTTATCGGCCAATGGAATCATCTGGACCTTCATTTTTGGAATCCTGGACGTTACTTTCTGCTGCATAGTTGCGGCCGATAACGAGATATGGGGAAACTTCGCCCTGCATCTTTTCTACTTCCTTCCCATGCAGTTCGTGGGCATATGGCAGTGGAGAAAGCGCGGTGCCGTGGGCGCGAAGACTGAGGTCAAGGCAAGAAGATTCACGCCAAAGCAGTGGGGGATAACCGTGGCTTCGGTCCTTGCAGGCCTTGCTGCAGTGTACTTCATCCTTCTCCAGATCCACCTTCACACGGACCCGGAGAACATCAACCGCTCCCAGATATTCTTTGATGCGGCCGTCACCACATTCAACATAGCCGGCCAGATCCTCATGTCCCTGGCCTTCTACGAGCAGTGGTACCTCTGGATCCTTGTGAACATCTCCTCCATCTTCCTCTGGGGCGGAACCATGATGTCATCGGCCGCATCCAGCTATACAGTGGTGATGTTCATCAAATACTGCTTCTACCTTGTGAACTCCCTCAACGGCCTAAGGATATGGTACAAACTCAGTAAACAGTAGGCCTTTTTGCATTTAAAAGAATTTTTACTAAATTTGCACGTTATTACGCAATTGAGAATAAGAGTAAAACGTAAAAATAAACTTAAAACCTAGTATTATGACAAAGGAAGAAATCGTAAAGCAGGTTACCGATATTATCGTTGACAAGCTTGGCGTTGAAGAAAGCGCAGTCACTGAGAGCGCAAGCTTCACCAATGACCTTGGTGCAGATTCTCTGGACACCGTAGAGCTCCTTATGGAATTCGAGCGCGTTTTCGGTATCAAGATTCCCGATGAGGAAACAAGCGGCATCGCCACCGTTGGTGACGCCATCGCAAAGGTAGCGGAGAAGCTTGGCTAATCCAAAACCCTTAGATAAAAAAGACTGACCTTGAAGGCCAGTCTTTTTTTGTGTCTTTACTTTCCGGGAAAGGCGTATGTGACGCGGAAGATTGGTTTCCGCTCTGCCAGAGGGCCGTTCAGGACAGCCCTGTAGTAGCGGTCCTTGTCCAGTTCCTGGGTGTAGGTGTAGGTCTGTTGCTGGGAAGCGGACATCATCTGGGCCAGCATCATATAGTTATAGTAGTTGTTGTAACCACCGTAGCCGCCATATCCGCCGTAACCACCGTATCCGTATCCGCCATATCCGCCATATCCACCGCCGTACAGGCTGTTGTAGTAGCTGGCATACAGGAGGTTCTGGTAATAGCTGTTGTCATAGAGCGAACCGCCTGCATCGGCCTCCTTCTTGGTGTGGATGGTAAGGAGCCAGATATCGGCATTGGTTTCCGTGTCAAGGTCCGTACGCTTCAGCAGTTCCTGGAGGTGATATGTGATGTCCGGGCTATAGAGGAGGTTGGAGCGGTCTATGTCTCCCTGGTCCTCTGTGCTCACGGATGCGTCTGTAAGGCCTGCGAAGGTCACAAGCTCGTATTCCGAGTTTCTTTCAATGACACGGCGGATGGTGGGGCTGAGGATGGACGGGAAGTATTTCATGTCCATGTAGTCTGCAGGCTTCTCATAGGGAAGCTCGATTGTGGCTTTCACTATGATCACTTTCTCCGGGTCTCCGCCGTTTTTCTCAATGGCTTCAATGGTTTTATCCCTCAGCTCCTTTGCACTTATCACGGGCTTGAGGCCGGTGCCGCCTTCCACAAGGAGGGTTGCTCCGGGCGCGCACTCCGTAGTTGAGTGGGACGTACGGTTGAAGCAGTACTGGTAGAATTTCTGATTATTCTTGATGGCCGATGCTTCATCCACAAACTCCGGCTCTCCGGGGATGAACATGAAGGTGGAGTCCTTGCGCACTCCTTTCCATTCTGAATTCACCTTCAGAAGGGCTATATTGTTGTTGCGGTAATAGTATTTGTTGGAAACAGACAGGCAGGAGAAACCGAACATGTTGATCCGGCCGCCGTTGCCTTCCGGAACATCCGTCTCAATGTAGATGCCGGGAAGGCTTCCAAGATACTCCTTGAACATGTCAAATGTCTTGCTCCTGTCCTTGAGCACCGGGCCAAGTTCCGCAATCTTGTCCACGTACTTCTGGGCGAACTCCGCGGAGAGGTTAACGTCCAGCGCTCCTACTCCGTCATAGACGGGAATGCCGCTGGTGATGGTCTTGGTGCCGTGGGGGATGTCACGGGAAGCCACGGTGTTGTTCCTGTTCAGGGAATCCAGGAGCTCATACACGTAGATGTTCTGGATGATTCCCTTCTGGTTGTCATTGGCGCATGAGATGGAATCCTGGGAGAAATACAGATTGAAGGACACGGCCTTGGGGTTAATGCCAAGGTCTATGGTATCAAGGGCCGGGATAAGCGGGAAAGCCGCGCTTCTTGTGGTGAGGCCGAATACCTCGTCCCTGATGGCGCCGATGGTAAGATAGGAGTCTGAATAACCGGAAAGGTCCTCAGAGAGTTTCATCTTGATCTGCTCAAGCGGAAACTCCTCCGTGTATGTATTGTAAATAAGGTTTTTGTCCACAAGGCCTTTCCCAAGGCTGTTGTCCACCTTGACGCAGGAGGCGCCAAGGAGCCCCGCCGTAAGCAGGGAGAGAAGGACTATGCTTTGCTTCATTTCAGGATTTCGTCGTAAAATGCGTTGTACTTGTCTGCGTACAGGTCTGATGAATACATTTCCTTGTCAAAGTCAAGCACCGGAACGCCAAGGCCCTTCACGTGGGCTGCAAGTTCCGGGTCTATTTCCTCGCTGCCAAGGATGATTCCGTCGGAGTACTGCGCGGCAAGTTTTGCAAGTTCTGTGCCTGTAGGGGCCGATGAGAGGCCGATATCCTTGGGCTTGATGCCGCCAAAGAGGATGGCGCTGTCAAGGCCGGGGGCGAAGGACTCCTTGGGGGTGTCCTCAAACAGGGACAGGACTACTTTTGCATTGGTGAAAATAGGGTCTTCCTTATAGGCTTTCTTGAGGTAGAGTGGAAGCACGTGGGAAATCCAGCCGGAGCAGTGGATGATGTCCGGTGCCCAGCGGAGTTTTTTTACGGTTTCAAGCACGCCGCGGGCGAAGAAGATGGCCCTTTCACCATTGTCCGGGAAGAATTTGCCGTGATCGTCCCTGTAGATGTGTTTGCGGCGGAAATAATCCTCATTGTCTATGAAGTACACCTGTATCCTTGCGGCCGATATTGACGCCACCTTGATTACAAGGGGACGGTCCACGTCCGATATGATGATATTCATTCCGGACAGGCGGATTACCTCATGGAGCTGGTTCTTGCGCTCATTGATACAGCCGTAGCGCGGCATGAACGCACGGATCTCATTCTTTCTCTCCTGGATGGACTGCGGGAGTTCACGGCAGAGGTTGGCGATGTGACCTTCCGGCAGATAGGGGAACATCTCGGAGTTTACAAACAGTATCTTCTTTGCAGAATCACCCATTTTACAATGTTTTAGCTTACAAAGTTACTAATTTTTTTTGACTTTTTCCGCGGTTTGGCGTAACTTTGGGGCGAAAATGGCCTGTTATGTCCAAGTATAAGAGCAATGTAACAATGCGCAGGCGCCTTGTGAGCGCCTGGATCTCTACCGTCATCAGCCTGTCCCTTGTGCTGCTGCTGGTGGGCGTGGGCACCTTGCTCCTTGTAAACGCAAAGGCGGTTACGGACTATTTCAAGGAGAATATGCAGGTGTCCGTACTCCTGAAGGAACAGGTCACTGAGGAAGACGGCCTTGCATATGAGTCCAAGATATCGGCCCTTCCGGGCGTACGCGCAACGCGCTTTGTATCAAGGGAAGAGGGTGTTGAGGAGATGTCAAACCTCCTTGGGCGGGACTTTCTGGACGTATTTGAAACCGCGCCGGTGCCCGTTTCCATTGACGTAAGCCTTGAGGCCGCGTATGTTCAGGCCGATTCCCTCAAGATGATGAGGGAGATCCTCTCCGAATCCCCCCTTGTTGAGGAAGTGAACTACCAGACATCCCTTGTGGATGCCCTCAACGCCAATCTGGCCAAGATCTCAATAGCGCTTCTGGTGCTGGTGGGGCTCCTTCTTTTCATCTCGTTCGTCCTTATTGCAAACGTAGTGCGTCTGGAACTTTTCTCCCGCCGCTTCTCAATATACACAATGCACCTTGTTGGCGCCACCAAGGGCTACATCCGTGCCCCGTTTGTGGGCCGTGCGGCCCTTCAGGGCCTCTTTGCGGCACTTCTTGCAATAATCCTTCTCATAGGGATGCTCTTTGTCCTGAAGGATGAATTCGCCCAGATGTTCTCAATCTTCACCCTTGATACCCTCCTTATTACAATGGGCGTCATGGTTGCCGCCGGCGTTCTCATCTGCGCCATAAGCACCTTCTTTGTGGTGGGCCGCCTGGTGGGCTACAACAGGGATCAACTCTACGCATATTAGTCTCTATGGATAACAAAGATAAGATGGCTACATCGGCCAAAGGACTGAAACTGATGATTGCGGGCCTCATTGTGATGGCTTCCGGCTTCCTCCTCCTTTCCGGAGGCGGTTCAGATGACCCTCAGGTGTTCAACTACGCAATGTTCGACTTCCGCCGCCTTGTTGCCGCACCGCTTGTGATTGTGGCGGGTATTGTGCTGGAAGTAATAGCTATAATGGGAAAATTTGACAGGAAATAATATGGAGTGGTGGCAAGCGATAATTTTAGGTATTGTTCAGGGTCTAACTGAATTCCTTCCGGTGTCCTCAAGCGGGCACCTTATGATATTCAAGGAAATCCTTGGGGCCGACGGCGAAGGCTTCCTGGATTTCACCGTGGCGGTGCACTTTGCAACGGTCCTTGCAACCATAGTTGTGTTCTGGGGCGTTATAGTGAACCTCTTCAAGGGCTTTTTCAAGTTCAAGTACAACGATGAGACGGACTATGTGTGCAAGATCCTTGTCTCCCTCATCCCCGTTGCCCTTGTGGGTTTCCTTTTCAAGGACCAGGTGGAAGCCCTCTTTGGAAGTTCTCTCCGTAACGTGGGTATCGGCCTTTGCATTACTGCGGCGCTTCTGTGGATTTCCGACAGCGCCGGAAAGCGCTTCAAGGTGCCCGTAGCAAAGGATACCCGTAACGGCATTTCCTACTGGCAGGCCTTTGTTGTGGGCATAGCCCAGGCCTTTGCCGTGGCGCCGGGAATCTCCCGCAGCGGCAGCACAATCGCTACGGGGCTTCTCTGCGGCGTAAAGCGTGAGGCTATGGCACAGTTCTCCTTCCTGATGGTTCTTATCCCCATCATCGGTGAGCAGTCCCTGGAGCTTCTAAAGGTTGCCGCAGGCTCAGAGACCTTTGGCGCAGGCGTAGGTTCCCTGCCGCTTATCCTTGGGTTTATATCGGCCTTTGTAAGCGGCCTTTTTGCATGTAAGGTTATGATTGCCATGGTGAAGAAGGCCAAACTCCTGTGGTTTGCCCTCTACTGCCTTGTTGTGGCTGCGCTTATCTTTATCCTTGCCTAATGAGAAACCTCACGTATTTTGTGTCCGACGTCCATCTGGGCCTCCGCCTTCCGGAAGCACCGGAGCGGGAGAGGCGTTTTGTGGAGTTCCTGAGGGGTATTCCCGTGGATAAGACGGAGGCGCTCTACATGCTTGGCGACATCTGGGATTTCTGGTATGAGTACAAGGATGTGGTGCCAAAGGGCTATGCCCAGGTGTTTGCGGCTCTGCTTGACCTTATGGATGCCGGTGTGAAGGTGTATTTCATTGAGGGAAATCACGACCAATGGAGTTATGGCTATTTCTCAGAGCTTGGGATGACCTGCCCCAAGACTCAGCCTTATTATACGGAGATTGGCGGAAAGCGCTTCTGCCTTGGCCACGGAGACATGCTGGGAAACGTTCCCCCCAAGTACAGGCGCATCCAGTGGATGTTCCATAACAAGCTCTTCAGGGCGCTTTTCTCCTCGCTGCATCCCCGTATCGGCATAGGTTGGGGAAAAACCTGGAGCCGCCAGTCCCGCACTCACAAGCCCGTTCCTAAGTACGTCTTCAAAGGGGAGAGCGAGCCTCTTTTCCAGTGGTGCAGTGCCTGCCCGGAAAAAGTGGATTACTTTATCTTCGGCCACTATCACACCTGCTGGGACGTCCCGGTAGGGGATGCCCGCCTGATGGTTATGGCCGATTGGAAGGAGCCCAACTGGATAGTCTTCGATTCCGCCACAGGAGAACTCTGCGCCCGGCCGTAAATAACTTTGGCAGACTATTTGCAAAATGCTTGCTTTGCTATGAAAAAAATGGCAAGGAATATTGCGCTTATCGGCCTTCTTCTCTCGCTGTCTCTTACGGCGGGAGCGCAGGGGCATATCCAGAAGGCCATGCAGCGGGCCCAGGCCCAGCGTGAGGCGATGAGCCGTGCGCAGGCCATCCGTGAGCAAAGTGACGCCCCCCAGCAGGGCGAATATCTCCGTATGGTGGTTGAGAACGGGGACACTACTTATTATGATAAACTCCGCCCCATCTGGATAGTGAGCCGCCGCAAAGGAACGTCGGAAAAGCAGTGGCGTGACTACTATAAACTTGTGTACAGGTTCGCGCGTGTGTACCCGTACGCAGAGGCCGCCGGCCCCATTGTTGCCAGCGCCGACAGCGTGATCAAGGCAAACCATATGAACTCCGTCCAGAAGGACCGCTACATAAAGGATATCCAGAAACAGCTGTTCAAGAGCTATGAGGGCATCTTCCGCCAGATGACCATCTATGACGGCGCCCTCATGATGAAACTCATAGACCGTGAAACAGGGATGTCTTCCTATGATATCATAAAGGAGTACAAGAACGGCGTTGCTGCAGGCTTCTGGCAGGGAATTGCCAAACTCTTCGAGAACGACCTAAAGAGCACCTATGACCCCACAGGGGCCGATTCCGACACAGAACTCCTTGTCCAGGCCTGGAAAGCCGGCGAATTCCCGGCCCTGTATTGGTCCGTCTTCTGGGAGGATCCTCCCGTGGCCGATATAGGCGAAATAAAACTCAGCAAATAGCATTGTCGAAAATCGGCGGGAAATTTTTTCAACAAAGTGCGTAACTATCTGATTTAACGCAACTTTACCTTTAAAATCCTCGGTAGAAAAATCTGAAAAAATCATCAAAAAGATTTGGTGATTCAGATTTTTTTTGTAACTTTGCAATCCCGAAATTGGAGCAAAAAGCACCCAACCAGCTGAGTTTCAATGAGTTAGGGATTAAAAAGGAAATTTTAAAACATTACAGAAAATGTTACAGCCTAAAAGAACAAAATTCAGAAGGGAACAGAAAAACCGCATGAAGGGCAATTCCGGTCGTGGAAACCAGCTCGCATTCGGCTCTTTCGGCCTTAAGAACCTTGAGAATTGCTGGCTCACTGCTCAGCAGATTGAGGCAGCCCGTCAGGCCATTTCCCGTAGGATGAACCGTGAAGGTCAGATCTGGATCCGTGTCTTCCCTGTGAAGCCGTTCACTGCAAAGCCGCTCGATACCCGTATGGGTAAGGGTAAGGGTGACCCCCAGGGCTTCGTTGCTCCTATCACCCCCGGTCGTATCCTCTTCGAGGCAGAGGGCGTATCCCTCGCCGTTGCAAAAGAGGCAATGCGTCTTGCAGCCAACAAACTTCCCGTTGCTACCAAATTCGTGGTCCGCAGGGATTATGTAGAAGAATAATTAACGGAGATTAGGAAAATGAAAGTATCTGAAGTACGTGAAATGTCAGTCGCAGATCTTCGCGACCGCATTGAGGTGGAAAAGAGCAATCTTGACACCATGAAACTCAATCACGCGATCTCTCCGCTGGAGGACACCTCCAAGATTCGCAAGACCCGTCAGGATATCGCTCGCATGATCACCATCCTGGCAGAAAAAGAAAAGCAGAACTAATTAATAAGGCAGACTTATGGAAAGAAATCTTCGTAAGGAAAGGGTCGGCATCGTGGTGTCCAACAAGATGGACAAGACCATCGTGGTTGCAGTAGAAACCCATGAGAAGCACCCCATTTACGGCAAGTTCGTAAAGAAGACCACCAAGTTTGTTGCAGAGGACGCTAACAACGAATGCTCCGAGGGCGATACAGTCCGCATCATGGAGACCCGTCCCCTGAGCAAGACCAAGAAGTGGAGATTAGTTGAAATCGTAGAAAAAGTCAAGTAATTATGATACAGCAGGAATCACGTTTAACGGTTGCCGACAACAGCGGTGCTAAGGAAGTCCTCTGCATCCGCGTCCTCGGCGGTACCCGCCACCGTTACGCAACTATCGGCGAAACCATCGTCGTGACCGTGAAGAGCGCCATCCCCGGTGGTGACATCAAGAAAGGCACTGTCACCAAGGCCGTGGTCGTTCGCACCAAGAAGGAAATCCGTCGCGCGGACGGTTCTTACATCCGCTTCGACGAGAACGCATGCGTCCTCCTCAACGGCGCAGGCGAACTCCGTGGAACCCGTATTTTCGGCCCTGTGGCCCGCGAGCTCCGCGAGAACTACATGAAGATTGTTTCACTGGCACCGGAGGTCCTTTAATTTGATTAAGAGTATGAAAAAGTTCAACATCAAGAAAGGCGATACCGTGTATGTAAATGCCGGTAACGATAAGGGCAAGACCGGAAAGGTCCTGGAAGTAATCCGTGAGAAAGACCGCGTCATCGTAGAGGGCGTGAACATGGTGTCAAAGCACACCAAACCCAACCCCAAGAACCCTCAGGGCGGTATTGTTAAACAGGAAGCAGGCATTCACATTTCCAACGTGAACCTTATGGACGCAAGTGGCAAGCCCACCCGCGTAGCCCACAAGGAAGTTGATGGAAAGAAAGTCCGCATTGCTAAAACCACAGGAGCGGAGATTAAGTAATTATGGCAAAGAAAGCAGCAAAACCCGCAGAAGTGCAGGCACTTCCTAAGGGATATACCCCGGACCTCAAGAAGGTCTACAAAGAGGAGATCGTTCCCGCTCTTGTAAAGCAGTTCTCCTATACCACCGTTATGCAGGTCCCCAAGCTCGTGAAGATCACCCTCAATGAAGGTGTCGGCGACGCTACCCAGGACAAGAAAATGGTTGAGGAAGCCGCTGAAGAGCTCTCCATCATCGCCGGTCAGAAGGCCGTTATCACCAACTCCCGCAAGGATATCTCCAACTTCAAGCTCCGTAAGGGCATGCCCATCGGCGCAAAGGTTACCCTGCGTGACGTCAGGATGTATGAGTTCCTGGAGCGCCTCATCCGTGTAGCTCTCCCCCGTATCCGTGACTTCAACGGTATCTCCGAGAAAATGGACGGTCAGGGCAACTACACCCTTGGTATCAAGGAGCAGATCATCTTCCCTGAGATCGAGATCGACAAGAACCCCCGCATCCACGGTGTGGAGATTACATTTGTGACCACCGCAAAGACCGACGAAGAGGCTCACGCCCTTCTCAAGGCTTTCGGTCTTCCTTTCAAGAAACACAATAACTAAGATAACAGCATGGCAAAGGAATCAATGAAAGCTCGCGAAGTAAAACGCGCGAAATTAGTTGCAAAGTACGCCGCTAAGAGGGCTGCCCTGAAAGAGGCCGGTGATTACGCCGCCCTTGACAAGCTCCCCAAGAATGCAAGCCCCGTACGTCTCCACAACCGCTGCTCTCTCACCGGTCGTCCCAAGGGTTACATGCGTGACTTCGGCCTCAGCCGTATCCAGTTCCGCGAAATGGCCTCCCAGGGTCTCATCCCCGGCGTAAAGAAGGCAAGTTGGTAGTATTACCTATTATTATTTTTATAAACAATCGGATATCGGGCGCGAAACCGCGCCGGTCCACAAAAAGACAAAAAAATGACTGATCCTATTGCAGATTTTCTGACCAGAATCCGTAACGCTTACATGGCTGGCAAGAAGGTGGTTGAAATCCCCGCTTCCAACATTAAGCTCGCTATCACCAAGATTCTGTTCGAGAAAGGTTACATCCTCAGCTATAAGCTTGTTGAGGGTGAGCCCGTGAACACTATCAAAATCGCTCTGAAGTATCACCCTCAGACCAAGGCTGCCGCCATCAAGAGCATTGTGCGCGTTAGCACCCCCGGTCTTAGGAAGTATGCCGATGTCCAGAACATGCCGCGCGTTCTCAACGGCCTGGGTATCGCTATCCTCTCCACTTCAAAGGGCGTCATCACCGACAAAGAGGCCAAGGAGCTGAACGTAGGCGGTGAGGTTATTTGCTATGTATACTAATAAGCGAATCCAAACATTATGTCAAGAATCGGAAAATTACCTGTAGTCCTTCCCGCCGGCACCAAGGCTGAACTCCTTGACGGCAACGTAGTGAAGGTGAAAGGCCCTCTTGGTGAGATGTCCCAGAAAGTGGATGCAGACATCAAGGTCACCATCGAGGGAAATGAAATCAAGTTCGAGCGTCCCAGCGACCTCCCCCGCTTCCGCTCCATGCACGGTCTGTACCGCGCTCTCGTTCACAACATGGTTGTGGGCGTCAGCGAAGGCTTCACCATCAAGCAGGAGTTTGTGGGTGTAGGTTACCGCGTGGTAGCTCAGGGCCAGCTCCTGACCATGTCTCTGGGTTATTCCCACGACATCCAGATCATGCTTCCTGCAGAGGTTACTGCAGAGACTCCTCAGGTTCGTAAGGGTGAGAACCCCGTTCTTATCCTCAAGAGCCGCGACAAGCAGCTGGTTGGCCAGGTAGCCGCCAAGATCCGTTCATTCCGCCGTCCTGAGCCTTATAAGGGCAAGGGTATCAAGTTCGCCGGTGAGCAGCTCCGCCGCAAGGCCGGTAAGACCGCTTCGGCCAAATAATCATTAGGAGGAAAGAATTATGGCACTGAATAGAATTGAAAGAAGAAGAAGGATTCACTACAGAATCCGTAAGCACGTAAACGGCACCGCAGAGCGTCCCCGCATGGTTGTGTTCCGCTCCAACAAGCAGATCTACGTCCAGGTGGTGAACGATCTCGAGGGCAAGACCCTTGTGGCAGCCGCCTCCAATGATAAGGTACTCGCCGCCCAGACAAAGGGCAAGAGCGGTATTGAAGCTGCAGCAATCGTAGGTAAGGCTATCGCAGAGCGCGCTCTCGCAGCCGGTATCACCGCCGTTTGCTTCGACCGCGGAGGTTACCTCTTCCACGGCAGGGTAAAATCACTCGCAGACGCTGCCCGCGAAGGCGGCCTCGCATTCTAATAACAAGAGACAACTATGGCAAATTCAAACGTAAAAAGAGTTAAGACCTCTGACCTTGAGCTCAAGGACAGACTGGTAGCCATCAACCGCGTTACCAAGGTCACCAAGGGTGGTCGTCACTTCCGTTTTGCCGCTATCGTCGTCGTCGGCGATGAAAACGGTGTCGTAGGTTACGGTCTCGGTAAGGCAAACGAGGTTACCGCCGCTATCGCAAAGGGCGTTGAGGATGCAAAGAAGAACCTTGTGAAGGTTCCCGTCATCAACACCACTATCCCCCACGAGCAGGTTTCACGCTTCGGCGGCGCCGAAGTATTCATGAAGCCCGCAGCTCCCGGTACCGGTGTAAAGGCAGGTGGTGCCATGCGCGCCGTCTTTGAGAGCGCCGGCATCCAGAACGTGCTTGCAAAGAGCAAGGGTTCATCCAACCCTCACAACCTGGTTAAGGCTACCATCGCAGCTCTCACCGAGATGCGTGATGCTTACACCGTGGCTGGTCTTCGCGGCATTCCCATGTCTAAAGTTTTTAACGGTTAATCTGAGAGAGACTATGGCAAAGCTTAAGATTACTCAGGTCCGCTCCAAGAATGGAGAGACCAAGCGTCAGATCGCAAACCTCAAGACTCTCGGTATCCGCAAGATGCACCAGACCGTCATCGTAGAGGATACTCCTATCACCAGGGGTATGCTTGAGAAGGTCCAGCATCTGGTTTCTTATGAAGTAATTGACTAAGAGGAGGATTAGAGATGAAACTTGAAAATCTGAAGCCCGCAAAGGGCGCAACCCATAACAGCAAGCGCGTAGGCCGCGGTCAGGGTTCCGGTAAGGGTGGCACTGCTACCCGTGGTACCAAGGGTGCCCAGGCACGTGCCGGATATGAGCACAAGGTTGGTTTCGAAGGTGGTCAGATGCCTATCCAGAGGCGTCTTCCCAAGTTCGGCTTCAAGAACCCCACCCGTGTTGCTTTCAAGGGCGTTAACGTTGCTACCATCCAGGCCCTCAGCGAAAAACTCGGCCTTAAGGAATTCGACGTTGAGACCTTCATCGCAGCAGGCATCGCCTCCAAGGGTGAGCTCGTAAAGGTGCTTGGTAATGGTGAAATCACCGCAAAGGTAGAGGTTAAGGCAAACGCCTTCTCAAAGAGCGCAATCGCAAAGATTGAGGCTGCCGGCGGTAAAGCAACCGTAATCGAATAATTCTCAGTCACAATGAAGAAGTTTATTGAGACAATTCGAAACATCTACAACATCGAAGAACTGCGCAAGCGGATAGGTTACACTATCCTGCTTGTGCTGGTTTACCGTCTGGGTAGCTTCATCCTCCTCCCGGGCCTCGATCCTGAGGTTCTGAAGGGCGGTATCGCTGGTACCCAGGAAGGCCTCGTCGGGCTTCTTAACATGTTCTCCGGCGGTGCTTTCGGTAATGCCAGTATCTTCGCTCTGGGTGTGATGCCGTACATCTCGGCATCCATCGTGGTTCAGCTCCTCGGTATGTTCGTCCCTTCCTTCCGCAAGATGCAGATGGAGGGTGAGAGCGGCCGCCGAAAGATGAACCAGATCACCCGCTACCTCACCGTAGCAATCCTCGCCATCCAGGGCCCCGCCTATGTTGCAGGTATGATTCCCGCAGCAGCACGCACAGTTACCTGGACGCCCTTCGTGTTCAACCTGGTTTCCACCATCATCCTGATGGCCGGTTCCATGTTCGTGATGTGGCTTGGTGAGCGTATTACAGACCGCGGTATCGGTAACGGTATCTCCCTCATCATCATGATCGGTATCGTAGCCCGCCTTCCTTACGCCCTCTTCGCAGAAGGTGCACAGAAGTTCACCGGTAACGGTGTGGGCGGTCCCCTGATGTTCGTTGTGGAAATGGTAGTTTGGGTGCTTGTCATCCTTGCAGCCATCGCACTCGTCCAGGCAGTCCGCAGGGTTCCGGTACAGTATGCAAAGCGCGTGATCGGCAACAAGCAGTACGGCGGTGTGCGTCAGTACATCCCCCTCAAGATCAATGCTGCTGGTGTTATGCCTATCATCTTTGCCCAGGCCCTGATGATGTTCCCTATGCTGCTGGGCCGCTATGATGCCACTCGTGGTATCGCCGCTGCCTTCTCCAGCTACACTTCCGTCTGGTACAATATCGTATTCGGCCTTCTGGTAATCATCTTCACCTACTTCTACACCGCCGTCACCGTGAACCCCACAATGATGGCAGAGGATATGAAGAAGAACGGTGGATTCATCCCCGGCGTAAAGCCCGGCAAGAAGACCGCCGAATACCTTGACAGCATTATGACCAAGGTGACCCTCCCGGGCTCCATCTTCCTGGCCATCATCGCCTGTCTGCCGGCCCTGGCAAATGTAATGGGTGTGAACAACCAGTTCGCTTCCTTCTTCGGCGGCACCTCGCTGCTGATCATGGTGGGCGTAATCCTGGACACCCTCCAGCAGATTGAAAGCTATCTGCTCATGCGCCACTACGACGGACTTATGAAAACCGGCCGCCTTACCGGCAGGTCCGGAATGTAATTAATGAATGTACTATCGATTTTCGATATGGTAAGGCCTAAAACCAGTGAAGAAATCGAGCTTCTGAGGATCAACGGAGACCTTGTGTCCCGTACCTTGGCGGAGGTCGGAAAACTAGTCGCCCCAGGTGTGACAACCGAGAGGTTGAATGAGGTGGCCGAGACCTTTATCCGCGATCACGGAGCAGAACCTTCCTTCAAGGGTTTCGAAGGCTTCCCGGCAGCGCTCTGCATGTCAGTGAATGATGTCGTAGTCCACGGTTTCCCGTCCGATTACGTCCTCAAAGAGGGAGACATCCTTTCAGTAGACTGCGGAACCCTGTACAAAGGGTACAACGGAGATTCGGCCTACACCTTCCCGGTCGGGGAGGTGGACGCCGAGACCCGGAAACTCCTGGATGTCACCAAGGCATCCCTGTACAAGGGTATTGAAGCGGCTGTGGCAGGAGGTCGCACGGGCGATATCGGATACGCGGTGCAGTCGTACGCAGAATCATTCGGTTTTTCCGTTGTCCGCGAACTTGAAGGACACGGCCTTGGCAGGGAGATGCACGAGGAACCCGGTGTTCCCAATTACGGGAGAAGGGGTCACGGCGCCCGCCTCATTGACGGAATGGTTATTTGTATTGAGCCTATGATCTGTGCAGGCGGCAGAGGTGTGTATCTTGCAAAAAATGGTTGGGCAGTACACACCGCCGATCACAGGAACGCGGCGCACTACGAGCTTACGGTTGTTATCCGGAAAGGCCGGGCTGAGCAGCTGTCGACATTCGATTACATTGAGAAAGATGGTTTGATTAAATTTTAAGGAAAAACGTTCCGCCTATGTCCAAACAAGTAGCTATCGAGCAGGATGGTACTGTGATTGAGACCCTTCCCAACGCAATGTTTCGCGTGGAATTGGAGAATGGTCACGTCCTCCTCTGCAACATTTCAGGTAAGATGAGGATGAACTTTATCCATATCCTTCTCGGTGACCGGGTAAAGGTAGAGATCTCACCTTACGATTTAACCAAAGGAAGAATTTCTTTCAGATACAAATAAAAACTAGATAACGATGAAAGTCAAGACCTCCATCAAGAAACGCAGTGAAGACTGCAAGATTGTCCGGCGTAAAGGCCGCCTGTACGTTATCTGCAAGAAGAACCCCAAGTTCAAGATGCGCCAGGGTTAATTAAGTGTAACTAATAAAAGTACAGATAGAATATGGCAAGAATAGCCGGTGTTGATTTACCCAACAACAAACACGGAGTTATAGGTCTCACCTATATCTACGGAATCGGCCGCAGCAGCGCCCAGAAGATTCTGAGCACTTGTGGCATCGACCCTACTATCAAAGTCGGAGACTGGAACGACGATCAGATCGCCGCTATCCGTGCCCTCATCAACGAAGAGTTCAAGATCGAGGGTGAGCTCCGTTCCTCAGTCCAGATGGACATCAAGCGCCTTATGGATATCGGTTGCTATCGTGGTATCCGCCACCGCGCAGGTCTCCCTGTGCGCGGCCAGAGCACCAAGAACAACGCCCGTACCCGTAAAGGTAAGAAGAAGACCGTTGCCAACAAGAAGAAAGCAACCAAGTAATCTGACTAGCTATGGCAAAGAAAACAACAACTACCAAGAAAAGAGTTGTGAAGGTAGAGGCTTATGGCCAGGCTCATATCTCCTCCACTTTCAACAACGTGATCGTGTCCCTGACCAATGCTCAGGGCCAGGTGATCAGCTGGTCTTCTGCCGGCAAGTGCGGTTTCCGTGGTTCCAAGAAGAACACTCCGTACGCCGCCCAGATGGCAGCAGAAGATGCCGCCAAGACCGCTTTCGATGCCGGTCTTCGCAAGGTTAAGTGCTATGTAAAGGGCCCGGGTGCAGGACGTGAGTCCGCCATCCGCACCATCAATAACGCAGGTATCGTGGTAACTGAGATTATCGACGTAACCCCTATGCCGCACAATGGTTGCCGTCCCAAGGGTCGCCGTAAAGTTTAATTATTTAATTGAAAAAGAATTATGGCAAGATATACTGGTCCTACCACTCGTATCGCCCGTAAATTCGGCGAACCCATCTATGGCCCGGACAAGGCCTTTGAGAAGAGAAACACTCCTCCCGGACAGCACGGTCTGGCTGCAAAGCGCAAGAAGCAGAAAGAATACGGCACCCAGCTCAAGGAGAAGCAGAAAGTAAAGTACATGTACGGTGTTCTGGAGCGTCAGTTCCGTAACACTTACGCCCGTGCTGCCCGCATGAAGGGCCAGACCGGTGAGAACCTCATACTTCTGCTCGAAAGCCGCCTCGACAACCTCGTGTACCGTCTTGGCTTCGCTCCTTCACGCCCCGCTGCCCGTCAGCTTGTCCTCCACCGTCATATCACCCTGGACGGCGCAGTCTGCAACATCCCTTCATGCCAGGTGAAGCCCGGCCAGGTGATCGCAGTCCGCGAGCGTTCCAAGAGCCTTGAGGTTATCCAGGCTTCCGTAGCATCCGCTACCAAGTACTCCTGGCTTGAGGCCGATATGAACGCCCTTTCCGGCAAGTTCCTCAATGTTCCCGCCCGCGAAGAAATTCCCGAGACCATTAACGAACAGCTTATCGTTGACCTCTACTCCAAGTAATAGAATTTAACACCGTAAAACTTATGGCAATCTTAGCATTTCAGAAACCCGACAAGGTGATTATGCTCGAAGGCACCGACACCGTGGGACGTTTCGAGTTCAGACCTCTTGAGCCTGGCTACGGACAGACCATCGGCAACGCTCTCCGCCGCATTCTCCTCGCCTCATTGGAGGGATTCGCCATTTCTCAGATCAAGATCGAGGGTGTCCAGGATGAATTCCAGACCATCCCCGGCGTGATCGAGGGAATGCAGGACATCATCCTTAACCTCAAGCAGGTCCGCCTGCGCAGGATGGTTGACACCGTAGACTCAGAAGTGGCTTCTATCACAATCAGCGGAAAATCCGAATTCACCGCTGAGGACATCTCCAAAGGATTGTCTTCTTTCAAGGTGTTGAATCCTGAGCTTCACATCTGCTCGCTGGAGCCTTCCGTAAAGATCGTCATTTCCCTTACAGTCACCAAGGGCCGTGGATTCGTGCCCGCAGAGGAACAGAGGGATGAGAATACGCCCATCGGCACAATTCCCGTGGACGCCATCTACACCCCTATCCGTAAAGTCAACTGGACCGTGGAGAACTACCGCGTGGAGCAGAAGACCGACTACGAGAAACTGAACCTTGAGATTGTAACCGACGGTTCCATTTCCCCGGAGGCCGCCCTGCAGGATGCAGCAAATATCCTCATCTATCATTTCAAGCTCTTCACCGACGACAAAAAGATCGCCATCGAGTCTGCAGTGGAAACTGACAGCAAGGAGCTTGACGAGGAGTCCCTGAGGATGCGTCATCTCCTCCTTACCAAACTCTCCGATATGGGCCTCAGCGTTCGCGCATTCAACTGCCTGAAGGCTGCCGATATCGACACTTTCGCAGACCTTGTGTCCTACAGCCGCGCAGAACTCATGAAGTTCCGCAACTTCGGCCGCAAGTCCCTCAACGAAATTGACCTCCTGGTAGAGAAGATGAAGCTTTCCTTCGGTATGGATGTCACCAAGTACAATATTGAACCTAAGAAAAAGATCGTTTAACAATGAGACACAATAGAGCAGTCAATCATCTTGGTCGTCAGAGCGGTCATCGCAAGGCCATGCTCGCAAATATGGCATCCTCCCTCATCCTGAAGAAGAGGATCACCACCACCGAGGCCAAGGCAAAGGCCCTCAAGCCCTACCTTGAACCCCTCGTGACCAAGTCAAAAGAAGATACAACTCACTCCCGCCGCGTTGTCTTCAGCTATCTGAAGGACAAAGAGGCAACTGCAGAACTCTTCCGCACCATCGCTCCCAAGGTGGCCGATCGTCCCGGTGGATACCTCCGTATCCTCCACACCGGCTTCCGCCAGGGTGACGCCGCAGAAATGGTTCTTGTAGAATTCGTGGACTTCAACGAGGCAGCACTTGCTTCCGGCAAGAAAGAGGCCAAGAAGACCACCCGCCGCAGCCGCGCAAAGAAGGCCGAAGCCGCTCCCGCAGCAGAGGCCCCCGCAGCTGAAGCTCCTGCAGCAGAAGCTCCTGCAGCAGAGTAAGATAACCTTTTCGGTAAAAGAAGGTGACTAAAAAGTCAGATGACTGATTGGTCACCTTCTTTTTTG
>JAEESO010000063.1 GCA_016286385.1 Bacteroidales bacterium
AGTTCTGCGCCATAGCAAAAGGTATAGAGTTCGTGATGAATGGCGCTAATCACAGAATGGATGGGGTGACCACATATCCTTTCTACATTATGGGAGGAGACTGGGGGAGCGCAATAGCACCAGTAAAAGATGAACTTCCCCTGAAGGGCGATACTATTGTCGGTAATGATGTCTGGATAGGACAGAATGTAACCGTGATGCCTGGGGTTCATATAGGTGATGGTGCTATCATAGGAACAAATTCAGTTGTAGCCTCCGACATTCCCCCTTATGCAGTTGCTGCTGGGAATCCTTGTCGGGTTATTAGAAAGCGTTTTGATGACGACTTCATCGCCTATCTCCTGGACTTGAAATGGTGGGATTGGGAAATAGAGAAGATCGAGTCCAACTTTGAGGCTCTATCTAGTGGTGATTTGTCGCTTATCAAGAATATCGAGAGGTAAAGGCCATTCTCAAAATGTGGTTAAACCCCGTACCTTTGAAAGTTGGATAAATCGGAATTCAATGGTTTTAGATATCATCAAGAATGTCGCAGTCGTCGGCGCTGGCAGTTTCATCGGTGGAGCAGCAAGGTATCTTGTCTCACTGCTGATGAAAGGCATTGGTAAGGGATTTCCCTGGGCGACGCTGTCCGCGAATCTGGTCGGTTGCTTCCTGATTGGGTTTTTGTGGGGCCTGTTCAGCCGGACCGCCAGCGAGGGTAGTAATTGGGCCTTGTTCCTGACAGTGGGACTCTGCGGAGGTTTCACCACCTTCTCCACCTTTTCTAAAGAAGCACTGATGATGCTGCAATCCGGAAACCTCTGGGGCTTTGCGGGATACATTGCTTTGAGTGTCATTGCCGGAATTGCCTTGGTTGCAGCGGGATACTATTTCTTCCGCTAAATACCAATTTATCGGTCTTGCCCATCGATGAAGGATTGTATATGGAGCAGTCCTTCAATGAACGAGAGGCTCGAGATTCGGAGGGTTTGGTCTCTTTTTTTGTTATCTTCGCGTTATGGAAAACGATAGAATCCTGTTGCGGCCGTGGGTGGAGAGCGATGCTCCGGCGCTGTTCAAATATTGAACTATGATCGGTTCGCCTTTCCTCCCGGTTTAAGGATCATAAAGACAACGGCGGCCACGCAGATGGCAATTCCTACGACCATCTTGGTGGTCAGGGCCTCCCCAAATACCATTGTCCCAATCAGGATGGCCGTCAGCGGTTCAAACACGCCCAGGACGGCTGTCTTGGTGGGGCCAATATAACGGGAAGAGATGGCAATGGTGAGCATCGAAACCATTGTGGGAATGAGGGCCAGGCCGATGAGATTCCCCCAGTCGGCAAACGTGTCCACCCCCGTGAGCATCCCTCCGCCCTGGATGGTACGGATGATGGCAAACAGTACAGCCCCCGTAACCAAAGAATAGAAGGTGAGCGTGTGTTCGGAAACATTCCGTATGCGTTTGCTCCGGTTGATAATGACCAGATAAAAAGAATAGCAAAGGGCCGATCCAACAGCGAGCAGCACGCCCAGAGGACGTATGGGAACATCCCCGGAAGGCGTGGAAAGAAGGACGATGCCCACGAAGGTGGCCGCAATGGCCGTCCAGGTCTGCCAGCCGGGATAGATTCGGAGAAACACCATCATCAAGGCGACGATGACGGGGTACAGGTAAATGAGCGTAGTGGCCAGCCCCGACGGAATATACTCATACGAGCAGAACAGGGTGATGCTGCTTCCCGCGAAAAACAGGCCCAGCAGGATCAGAAGCCCCAGGTTGCTCCGGGTAGCCCGGAAGGATTCCTTTTTGAACAGCATCAGCGCTGCCAGGAAGAGGGCGGCGAATGCATATCGGAAAAAGAGCATGACCATGATGGGTACGCCACTCTCCATCAGAGCCTTTCCGAAAAGCGGATTGGTCCCATAAGAGACACCGGCAAGAATGCCGGCGATGTACCCGAGCAGACGCCTCTTGTCCGTATGAAGAATAGTTTTCATAACCAACAACAAATCCAGGGCACAAATATACTCATTTTTAATACACGTAGCCCATCCAGGAAGCGAAGGTTCCAGATTCGGAGTGTTTGGGCTATTTTAATGAGTTATTGCGATATTCGCTGGGCGTTGTGTTCATTACCCGCTTCATATAGCGCGTGAGGGCAGGCTGGGAGGAGAAATGCATAGCGTCTACAATGTCAGTAAGCGTGAGGCGCTGATCCGACAGGAGTTTCTGGAGTTCGTGAGCGGCATAACTGTCAATCCAGTCCCCGGCAGGATGGCCGGAGATGGACTTGCTGATCTCGGAGAGGTATTTGGGGGCAAGGCCCAGTTCGCGCGCGTACCAGGCCACTTCCCGCCGAGCCCGGCAGTGCTCTTGGACAGACATTAGGAATCGCAGGAAATGGCGGGAGGTGATGTCTTCAATCTCCGCCTTCTCGATTTCCCGGGAATAGCTATTCCACATGTCATAGAGGAGAATGCCCAGCAGCGAGCCGACAATCTCCTCTCCGAAAAGGGTTCTCGGAGCGCGTATCCTCTGAAAGAACTGCCTGAAATCCGTGCCGATAATCTCCAGTTCATCCGGGTCAAGACGGAACACCGGATGCTCCTTGATGTACATATACCCTTTCGTCGCCCAAATCATTTCGGGATTATGCCTGCCCAAGAAAGGATTGGAAATCATCAGCAGGTCTGCATCGAAATCTTCAGAGTACGAGATGTCCGCAAATTCGGTTGTCATCTGCCAGATAAGAAAGTCTCCAGCTATGACCTCAAATGGTTTGTGGGCACAGAAAAAAGACATCTTCCCACCCTTGCAAAGTAGATGGATGTGGTAGTCCTTGTGAAAAGCATCCGGACGAACGAAATCGATAATGGTATTATAAATCAAGAAGTCTTGCATTGCTTTTAGCTGCTTTACAAGGCAAATATACGCATTTTCCTCCAAAACGGAAAAATGGGTAAATCATTCCGCATTCAGGGTAACAATGCTGTGCTGAAAGCCCCTTACCTTTGCATCAGAAAACCAATATCAATGAAAGCACTACTTACCCTTGCGCTCATCCTGACAGCCGGATGCTCAACGCAAAACACAAAAACTCCTGAAATCAATCAAAACACAACCCTTCCTATGAACCAGACAACCATCACACTCAACAACGGCGTCGTCATTCCCCAGTTCGGCCTAGGCGTCTATTCCATCCCCGCAGGCGAAACAACTTACAACAGTGTTCTCGCCGCTCTCAAAGCCGGATATCGGCACATTGATACTGCGCACGCTTATCAGAACGAGCGCAGCGTTGGGCAGGCCGTCAAAGACAGCGGCATTCCCCGCGAGGAGATTTGGATTACCTCCAAACTCTGGCCCAACGAGTACGGTGAGGGCGTAACGCTCAAGCAACTGGACAAGATGCTTGCACGCCTTGGGTTCGAATACCTTGACCTTGTTTACCTGCACCAGCCGCTGGGCGACTACAACGGTGCCTGGAAGGAACTTGAGAAGGCCCTTGAAATGGGTAAGGTCCGCGCCATCGGCATCAGCGACTTCGATTTCAATGACGAACTTTTCGAGTCCATCGTAGTCCCCGCGAAAGTCAAGCCCCAGATGTTCCAGATCGAGTGCCATCCTTACGCCCAGCGCGAGCATTGGCAGGAAATGGCAGCCAAGTACAACATCCAGATTGAAAGCTGGTTCCC
>JAEESO010000035.1 GCA_016286385.1 Bacteroidales bacterium
CTATACCCCTCCTTAAGCATCTTCATATACTTAAGGCGGTCTTCATAAGTGTGTTTTTTGCGTTTGTTTGACATAATAAAACCCCGAAAGTTTTTTGTCTAACTTTCGGGGTTCATGTCACGAACCGCTCCGTTTTTGATTATTCAAGCATCAGTGACCGGAATTCGTCAATTTCCGCCTTGGTTATGCCGACGACTTCCGTCAGGTATTTTTCTATGCCGCTGGCAAAGGTCCCGCTACCGGCCATTTGCCAGAAGTATGGAACAACGTCGCTGTAAACCCAGGCCATACGGGTGTTCTTGAAAATGGGGCCGGGGTTGGATGCCTTGTCTGATGAAGAGACGCAGTAACCAACGGGAGCAAAGTAGGTAAGTTCATACTCCTTGGCAATGATACCTTCACGAACACCAAGCACACCCAGCAGGATGATGTCAAGTGTGCCGGTACGGTCACGCCCCAGAGAGCAGTGGAAATGTACAGGTTTGTTATTCTTCACATTGGTGAGCACAAACTGGAAGAGTTCCTTCATTTTTCCTCTGTACGCAATCTGGAAAGCCTCAAGCTCATCAGCGGTAGGAGTGTAGTTGCTTACGTCTGAGATGTCGCTTCTTCCCTGGTCAAATTTGAGCCACTTTGCGCAGTTCTTGTTGGAAGGATTTGTAACGCCAAGCATCACCTTGCCGCCTTCTTCGATTACGGGATGGCAATGCTCCAGACCGGCAACCGCAGGCTCCTTGATTATGTCATCGCTGCCGCGAAGATCAATCTCCGCTCCGATACCTTCAAACAGGAGTTCTTTCTGGCCCTGCTTGTTGAGCGGATATGGTTCCCATCTTTCATTCAGACGCCCGCCGCGGTAAATCTTGCGGTACTTGACAGTTTTGCCGTCCAGCGTGGGCCATCCGCCCAGGTCACGGCAGTTGCGTGCACCTGCAGCCTGATAGCTCTTGGCTTCTGACTTTTTGGAGGCTCCGTTAAAGAACACCTGATGCAGGGTGCTGCTGGCCTTGGTTTGGAAACTGCCTTCTGCCACTATCTTGCCGCCGGCGGTGGTTACCTTGTAATTGTAGCTGTCATTAGGAACCAGGTTGGTAATTTCCACATAGACGGAACCTGCAGCCACTTCCAAATCTCCCTTCCAGCCAAGCCTGTCCTCCATATGGAGATTGAGTTTGCCGCTTTCTCCGCCCAGATCTGCTGTCTTCCAACGGATACTGTACTTCATTGGCTTGTCTCCGTCGGGCCAGATTCCCTTATGCTGGTAATAAGCTGCAGTTGTCCAGTCCAGAACTGTCCCACTGGGGTCTTCTTCGCCATTCTCATTGTATGCTTTACCGTTGAAGCCGCCGTAATAGTCCAGTACCTTGGTGTCTACATTGTATGTTTTATCTTCGTAATTGACCTCGTTCAGGAATTTCTCAACAATGGGGTTGGTGGCCTGAACAATGTCTCCGTTCTTGACTTCCGGAGCCGCGTCGGCATAGAGTTCTGCATCATCACCTGGATTCTGTTCTTCACCGCCGTTATTATCACCATTTTCAGGGTCTTTTTGTTCCTGGTTGTCGGGCTCTTCTTGCTGTGGAGCAGCCTGTGGCGCACAGAATGCAATGACCGGGAGAATCAGTAAAAGTGTGAGAAATCTTTTAATCATAAAACCATGTATATTTATTGTGTAATTATTCCAGCATCATATTGCGGAAATCATCAATGTCCTTCTGAGATACGCCCACGCCAAGGAGATATTTCTCTACGCCGCTTGCGAAGGTGCCGTCACCGGCAAGTTCCCAGAAGTAAGGAACTACGTCTGAGTAGGCCCAGGCCATACGGGTGTTCTTGAAAATGGGCTCGGGGTTGCCGCTCTTTTCCGAAGATGATACGCTGTATCCTACTGGGGCGAAGTATGTGACTTCATATGCAACGCCAATCTGGCCTTCGGGGACACCGAGAAGACCCAGGAGCAGGATGTCAAGGGTGCCGGTGCGGTCACGGCCCAGGGAGCAGTGGAAGTAAACGGGTTTGTTGTTCCTAAGGCTGTTAACCACGAACTCAAAGCACTGCTTGCCGAAGTTACCGTTATCGTTTCCGTTGGTGAGCATCCATTTGCCGCCTTCTTCAATTCCGGGAGCAAAGAAATCCAGACTTGTCACTGCCGGCCTTGTGAGTCTGTCGCTGTTGCGGAGATCCAGTTGGGCACCTATCCCTTCAAATAGGACCTGGTTCTTTCCTGTAGTGCCGAGGGTCTCGCCCTGCATCCTTCCGCCTCTGTAGAGCTTATGGTATTTGACGGTCTTTCCATCAAGGGTTTTCCAGCCACCGAGGTCTCGGCCGTTGCGGCAGCTGGGCTCAAAGAACACCTGATGCAGGGTACTGCTGGCCTTGGTGGAGAAGCTGCCCTGTTTTATCACCTTCCCACCATCATTTGCGGTGACGGAATAAGTGTACTGCGTATTGGGCACCAGATTGGAGATATTCACATAGAGCAGGCCGGCCTTGATAGGGAGTTCTCCGCTCCAGTCTCTGTTATCCTGCATCTTGAGGGTCATATCGCTGCCTTCAACAAGGTCTTCGGTGGCCCAGCGGATGCTGTATTGCATGGACTTGTCTCCGTTGGGCCATACGCCCTTCTTGCTATAATTGCTCCAGGTGATGACTACGCCGCTTGGATCTTCTTCTCCGTTCTCATTGTAGGCCTTTCCGTTGAAGCCGCCATAATAGTTAAGGATTTCCGTGTACTGGTTGTAGGTTTTGTCGGGGTATGTTACCTCGTTTACGAATTTCTCCGCGATAGGGTTGGAGGCCTGGACCTCTGAACCATCTATAAGTTCAGGGGCAGCCTTCGCATAAGGGTCTGCAGGGGGCGTTTCTTGTTCTCCGCCGGATTGCCCTTCGCCTTCGCCGGGGTTCTGCTGCTGCTCTTGTTCATCTTCCTTGGGCTCTTCTGTATTCTGCGGGGCGCAATAGAGAAGCAGAGGAAGGATAAGAATTAGGGATAAAATCTTTTTCATAATGGTTATGGAGTTTGATTATTTCACTTCAATGAGGTAGTTGCCTTCAAAGGTGGGCGTAATTATGGGTTTTGCTCCGTCAAGGGCAAAGGAGCGGGGCTGAGTTTCAGTGTATTCGGTTACGATGTAGGACTTTGCGGGGTCAAGGCCGCGAAGCTCTATGGGTTCTCCACTCCAGGAAGATGCATAAAATGCGTAAAACGTTGCTCCGTCCTTTTCAATGACGTGGGTTTCCGGCTTGTCAATGCCGTATGTATAGAGGTCTCCGCGGTAAATACCCTTGGAGAGCATCTTTTCCTTATAGATGGGAACCCATTTGCGGAGGAGTTCCTCCTTTTCAGGGGTGAGGAGGCTGCCGCCGGATTCCTTGGCTTCAGGATTTACCTTTGGCCAGGTGAATTTGGTGCCGATAATGCCGCCTACGCCAATCTGGGAAGCAAAGTCAAGACCGCCGTCGGAGAGCTCCACATGGTCTGCGTAGTATGCCAGCTTTGGAGCCAGGGCAGCATAGACCTTACGCTTTTGGCGAATCTGGGCGCTGGACGTGGGGTCCGATGCCACCGCCTGGTTCATATAAGGCAGGTAGAAGAAATTCACGGCGCAGCCGCAGGGACAGATCTGTACTACGGCGCCGGGCTTCAAGGCCTGGGCACGCTCATACAGGTGCTGGAAGAATTCAGGATGACGCTCCTGGGCCTCTCCGGGGTATTCCAAGCCGCTGGCGGGGTTGTAGTCCGGAGCGCTCAGGTTAAGGTGCTGGCCGTCCAGCTTGAATCCGTCAAAGCCCCACTTTGCAAGGAACATGTCCACAAGGTCCTCCGTGTACTCCCATGTATATGGATTGACGGGGGAGAGGTACCAGCTGTCCCACCATGAGATATCCTCATGGGAACCGTCTTCCTGGACAAGAAGCATCTCAGGGTGCTCTTTCGCCAGGGAGCTCTCAGGGTCTGCGGCCATGGGGGCCCACCAGATCTTGGCCTTCAAACCCGCCGCATGGACGGCATCCGTCATGCGCTTCATCCCTTCGGGGCCGATTCTGCTGTTGGTGGTCCAGTCTCCCTCGCAGATCTGGTAACCGTCGTCAATGTCCACCCACTTGAAACCAAGCTCCACAACCTTTGGAAGAGTGCCGATAACCTCATCTACGGTAAAGTTCCTCTCATAGCCCCATGCGCACCATACAGGTTCGTAGGCATCTTCAGGTGATATGGGCATTTCAAATCCGTATGTGTCCTGCATGTACTCTGAGAAAGCCCTCACGGGTTTGAAGAAGTCTCCCTTCCCCTCCCATACAAACTGCCTGAGGGCAAAGAGGGTGTCTCCAGGCTCCAGGACAACGGGAGTGCCCAGTTCAAGGAGGATGGAGGCGCTGACCGTATTTCCTTTACGCTTAACGGGAAAGTTCACCGTTTCAAGGCAGGGCTCCGCCAGGCCTACGCTTACGTTTTTATCGGCCGTCCAGAGGCTAACCATGGGGATGCCGCCGCCGTAATCAGGGTCATTCATTCCAAGGTAATTCTTCTGATAGAAATCCTTGGTGACAGGCAGTACCCAGTCCTTCCGTTCCGCGGTGGAGGAAGGCTGGAGGGACCAAACCTCCTCTCCTTCAATAGTTATGGCCGATGTCTCCATGGCATCTACAAGGAGGTCCTTACCGGTGGTGTTCACAAAGCCGATGTTCCTGAGGGTCATTCCGTCATGTCCCGGAACGGGCACGGCGTCTACCACAACTTCAAATCCTTTCACGGCCTTCCCTTTATAGAAAATGGAGTCTTGGACTGCGGGACCGGTGCATGCTGCGGCTAAAACGGCAGCGGATGCTATTATGAGAACCTTTTTCATACTTTTAGAATGGGAGTTCCTGTCCAAAACGTTCCTTGCATATTGCGCGTACTGCCTCAAGGGAAGTGAACGCTCCTGTGCCACCTGCGCCCGTGGTATTTACGGCTCCGGTGAGGTTGCCGGCAATCTGGCAAATCTCAGGGTCAAGCCCTCTGACAAAGGCGCTGATAAAGCCTGAGTTGAAGCTGTCTCCTGCGCCGATGGCATCCACTACGTTCTTATTGAGGAAGGCGGGAAGAAGTTTTTGCCAGCCGTCTTTTTTCACAAGGAGGGACCCTTTTGAGCCGCATTTAACCAGCATTATTCCGCCAAGATATGGACGCACCTCTTTGATGGCTTCCTCAAGCGTAGCCTTGCCGGTAAGGGCGCAGAGTTCCTTCTCATTGGGCATGAACACGGTAATCTTGGGAAGTACCTTTGCGTAATCCATGGCCCATTTTTCCATAGGGTCCCACTGGGTGTCCAGGGAAACGGTGACCCCCTTTTCCGCTGCAAGGTCAAGCACCTTGTGGATATCACGGAGAAGCGCGCTCTGCATAAACAGTGAAGAGAGGTGGATATGCTGTGAGAGGTCAAACACGCTCTTGTCAATCTCATCAAACCCCATGACGTCCATGGAGCCCTGATATGTGAGGTTTGCGCGGTCCTCCCCGTAGTTCATACATATTGTAGCGCCTGTGGGAGTGTCTCCGGTGCCGATAAAATGGGTGGCCACGCCCTTGGCGGCCAGCGAGCTCTTTACAAGCTCTCCAAAGGAATCTTTGCCTACAAGGCCCACAAAGCAAACCTTGCTTCCAAGCGCTGCAGCGTTTGCTGCAAAGATGGCGGTGGAACTTCCAAGGGTTACGGTCATGTCCTTGCAGAATTTCTCCTTGCCAATCTCTGGCTCCGACTCAATTCCGTTGAGGATGATGTCCACGTTAAGTTCCCCTATGGCGGCTATTTGGTATTTTTTCATAGATTTTAGTGTTATTTAACTTTGCTAAGATAGCAAAAAAACGCGTAAATATTTCATTTTGGTTTCGTTTTTTGTAAGAAAAAAGCATTTCGTTTTGTTTCAGTTAAAATTATTTCTATATTTGCAACTGCACTAAAAACTATAAGCCATGGATATATATGATTCCGCTCAGGGCCGAAGATCAGCCATTCTTCAACTTTTAAAGAGCGATTCGTCGGTAAATGTTACTGAACTTAGCAATCGTTTCGGTGTTTCGGAAGTTACCATCAGGAAGGACCTTCGCATATTGAAGGAAAGGAAGCTTCTGGTAAGGGTGCACGGAGGTGCCATCCTTGGGGCGACAACCGCCTCTGAACCTGCCGCGGAGGAACGCCATCTCAGTTTCAAGAAGATGGTCAACATGCGAGAGAAGGAAGCCATAGGCCGTGCAGCCGCAAAATATATAAGGAATGGAGATACAATCCTTGTAGACTCCGGCACCACTGCCCTGGAAGTGGTAAAGAACCTCCAGCAGTTTGATGACCTCACCATCATTACAAATTCAATAAGCGCAATGACGGAAGCCATTAAGTATAAGCGGTTTAACGTTATTCTTCTTGGGGGAACCGTAAGGGAAGCAAGTATGTCCATGGTTGGCCCTCTGGCAGAATCTAACCTGAAGCTTTTCTACTGCGACAAACTGTTCCTTGGCGTGGACAGTTTCTCCGTGGAAACGGGTCTTTCCACTCCAAGCGTTGATGAAGCCAGCACCAATCAGGTGATGATTTCACGCGCACGTGAGGTGATTGGCGTATTTGACTCCTCAAAGGTTAACAAGCGTGCCCTGGCGTTCATTGCAGACGTTGATAAGATAAACACCATAGTTACGGACAATAATATGCCTGCCAATGTAAAACGGCAGTTGAAATCAATGAATATCAATGTGGAGACGGTAATTCCGTAATAAAAGCGAAACCTGATGAAACGGTTTTTGAATACGAGATAATACATTGATTGTCAGTTATATATGTTGTAGCAATATGTGTTTCGGTTTGAGTTGAGAAGAAAAATCAAAACTCAAACCGAAACTTTTTGGATAAAAAAAACTAAATTTGCTTACTGATAATAACGCAAATGAACTACAATTATAACACTTACAGGGAGATCCTTCAGCAGCCCAAAGTCTGGCTCAAGACATTGGATTCCATCCGTGCACACAAGCAGGAAATCAAAGCGTTCAAGGATAAATACCTCAATGATGATTATGAGGTAGTCCTTACCGGTGCTGGTACATCGGCCTATATTGGTGATGCCCTTGAGCCTGCGCTTTATACAACCAGTTTCAAGGGTGCCCGCGCCATTGCCACCACTGATATTATCACAAATCCCCAGATGTACTTTGATCAGTCCAGCAAAGTTCTCCTTGTGAGTTTCGCCCGCTCCGGCAACAGCCCGGAAAGCGTTGGTGCCCTGAGGGCGGTGGAGGGAAGTGCCGGAAAGGTTGCACATATCTTCATCACCTGCAACAAGGACGGAGAACTGGCCCAGATGAAGGGAGAGAACATCCTCTGTGTCCTCCTTCCTCCGGAAACCAATGACCTTTCCCTGGCCATGACCAGCAGCTATTCAACTATGCTCCTCACATGCTCCATGATAGCAAATATAGATCATATTGATGAGGATGTTCCACTCATTGAGGAAGTAGCCGGTGCCGTAGAGAAATCCATTGCCAAGTATGAAGGCGCTATAAAGGATCTTGCATCCCGTGACTTTGAGCGTGCCGTGTTCCTTGGATCCGGCCCTCTCAAGGGCGTAGCGGAGGAATGCCGCCTCAAGCTCCAGGAACTCACAGACGGCGCCGTCATGTGCTCCTTTGACTCCTTCCTTGGTTTCCGTCACGGCCCCAAGGCTGTGGTAAAGCCAAACTCCCTGTTGGTATACCTCCTCTCACCCAACCCCAAGGTGCGCCGTTATGAACTTGACCTCATCCGTCAGGTAAAGGCCAACAACAACGTCAAGGGAACCCTTGTCATATCGGCCGATGACCCTTCCATTGAGGATTCTTACTATGACCTTGGAATCATAACCGGCATGAACCCTTCAATGCCTCCGTGCTATGGCTGCGTAAGCTTCGCCTGGGTGGGGCAGCTCCTGGGATTCTTCAAATCGCTGGACCTGGGCCTGAGCCCGGACTCTCCTTCCATCTCCGGAAACATCTCCAGGGTGGTGGAGGGCGTAACCTTATATAATTAGAAAGATGCCTAAGACAGAACAACTTCTCCACAAACTGGACGCTATCCGTGAAAAGACCGGTATTCCCCGTACCATTTTTGCGGCATGCCCCAATTCACCCACCGTTATCCGCGCATCCCTGAGGGCTGCAAAACGCAACAATGCGCCCATCTATTTTGCCGCAACCCTCAACCAGATAGACTGTGACGGCGGATACACCGGCATGACCCAGGAAGACTTTGTTCGCACCGTGCGTTTTGAGACGGAGCGCGTCAACTTCAACGGAGACGTTATCATAGCAATTGACCACGGCGGTCCCTGGCTCAAGGACAAGCAGCGTGTGGAAAAGTGGAGCGTAAAGGACGCCATGGACGGCGTGAAGAAGTCATTTGAGGCAGCGGTGCTTGCCGGCTATGACCTCATCCACGTGGATCCTACCGTAGACATCAACGTCCCAAAGGGGGAAATCATTGATATACATGTTGTGGCAGCCCGCACCGTGGAACTTATCGCCCATGTTGAGAAGTTCCGCAAGGAGCACGGGATCGCTCCCATCTCCTATGAGGTGGGAACGGAGGAAGTGCACGGCGGCCTTGCCGATGAAACTACTTTTGACACTTTCATTAGTGATTTAAAAAATGGGTTAATGGTTGCAGGACTGCCGGATGTTTGGCCCTGCTTCATCGTAGGAAAGGTGGGAACAGACCTTGACACCACCATCTTCGACGGAGAGGTTGCACGCCGGCTTACGTCCAAGGTACGTCCTCTGGGTAGCTACATCAAGGGTCATTACACCGACGATGTAGCTAACCCTGAGGAGTATCCTCTCTGCGGCATGGGTGCCGCCAACGTGGGCCCTGAATTCACTATGTCGGAATACCGCGCCCTCTGTGAGCTTGAGGAGCTTGAGAAAAAGCACCACGCGGAAGGCCGCGTAGCCGTGCTTTCCCATATGAAGGAAGTCCTTCTCCAGGAGGTTGAGGATAGCCACCGCTGGGAAAAATGGCTCCATGAGGATGAGCTGGGCAAGTCCCTCCACGCACTTACCCCGGAGCGCCAGGACTGGATTGTTGCCACCTGCTGCCGATACATCTGGCAGCAGCCCCGCACCCTTGCAGCCCGCGGCTTCCTATATGCAAATCTTGAACGCCTTGGTGTAGACGCAGAGGAAATTGTCCTTGGACGCATAGAAAGGGACATGGACAAGTATTTCCGTGCGTTCAACCTTGTGGGGGTGAATGATTTGCTGTAAAAAAGAAAAACTATAACCAATGAAAAAACCATTCATGCGTGCTCTGATGGTGGCGGCGACTCTCTCGCTGTCACTGTTTGCTGTGGCCCAGAACATCAATGTGTCCGGTACCGTGGTAGATGCAACAGACGGACAACCCATCATCGGCGCGGGTGTTACCCTTCCGTCCGGTGCCGGTACGGTAACTGACTACGAAGGCAAATATGTAATCTCCGCCCCCAAGGACGCCTCAATTACTTTCTCCAGCCTTGGCTACACTTCCGTAACTGTCCAGATTGGCGGCCGTACCATTGTTAATGCCGAACTCAGTCAGGACACCCAACTCCTGGAAGAAGTGGTGGTCCTTGGTTTTACTTCCCAGAAGAAGGCCGAGCTCACAAGTGCCGTCGTTTCAATGGACGGAGACAAATTGACGGATGTCACTACGGCCGATGTCGGCAACATGCTGCAGGGCAAGGTTGCAGGAGTCATGGTCATGAACTCCACCGGTCAGCCCGGAGCGGGTGCCGATATCCGTATCCGCGGCACAGGATCCATCACTGCCGGGGCAGGACCGCTATATGTGGTCGATGGTGTTGCCGGAGGCAGCTTCAATCCCAATGACATTGAAACCCTCACGGTCCTGAAGGATGCATCGGCCACTGCCCTTTACGGTGCGGCCGCATCAGGTGGCGTCATCGTTGTCACAACCAAGAGCGCCAGGCAGGACAAGGTGCAGGTGAACTTCAAGGCAAGCGTCGGCTTCAAGAAAGCTCTTACGGGCCGGTTCAAGCCAATGGATTCGTACGAGATGTACGACTTCTGCAAGACTCTCTACAAGGGCGGCATCAGAAACAATGCCCCTGCGGAGGATATGCTCGACGTTCAGAATTTCAATTGGGTTAACGCAGTTTTCGGAACCGGCCTGGTACAGAATTACTATGCTTCTGTTTCCGGAAAGGCGGGAAAGGTCAACTACTATGTGAGCCTGGACCATTACAATGAGAAGGGCGCTATGATTAACACCGGTTACAAGCGCACCGCAGCCCGTGCCAATCTTTCGGCTCCTATAACGGACCGGCTGATGATTAACGCCCGCATGAATTATTCCAAGGATAATACCGATTCCGAAAAATGGCAGACCAGGGAGCGCGCTTATACGATGATGCCTTTTGACGTGCCTTACGTCATGGATGAAGACGGTAATTATACCGGCGAACTTCTAAAAGTAGATTCCAATACCCGTACGGATAACCGTAAAAAATGGTATTCCAAGAATGCGGTAAATATTTTGCACAATGAGATGTACGATTACGCCAGAAGTCACGGTGAAGAATTTACAGGAGACCTTCAACTGATTTGGAATGTTACCGACTGGCTTACTCTCACCTCTACAAACCGCTATGACAGTTCCAACTCTTATTCTGAAGAGTATTACGATCCAAGGGCGATGGAGGTTGAAGGCGGCAAGGGCGGATTCTCCAACGGAGACGGAGAGTGGAACGGTTGGGGCACTACCAACATTGCAAAGTTCCATAAGACTTTTGGAGCAGGTCACGATGTGAATGCAATTGTCGGCTGGGAGTACAGTCAGGGCTATGCACGTTCCCTTTATGCCGAAGGCTCCGGATTCCCTGCCGGACAGCGGTCGCTCAGCAACTGCGTCCCTTCTACCATCCAGGCCAAGAGCAATGATTACCATACGCGTGCATGGGCTCTCCTTGGCCAGGCACAATATTCTTATCTTGGCAAATACATCGTAACCGCTTCGCTCCGTTACGACGAAAGCTACAAATTCGGCCCCCTTAACCGCGGTGGTTTCTTCCCCGGTGTTTCCGGAGCATGGGTGGCGTCCAATGAGGACTTCCTGAAGGGGAACAACGCTGTCACCTTCCTGAAACTCCGTGCAGGTTTTGGTAAAACCGGCAACGACAACATCCCCGCTTTCCAGTATCAGGACACCTACACGCTTACTGCGCAGTACAACAACGTGGTGGCCGCCTTCGTCGAGCGTCAGGCAAACTTCAATCTGGGATGGGAAGAGGCTTATATGACCAGCCTCGGCGTAGACGCCGCCATCGTGAACAACTGGAACGTTACCCTGGACCTGTATCATACCATCAATTCCCGCCTTCTCCTTGCAAAGCCCACGTCGCCGTCAACCGGATTCTTCTCCGTGATGGACAATGTGGGTAAAGTGAGGAACATCGGCCTTGAACTTGCCGTGGACGGTACTGTTTTCAAGAACCGTGACTGGAAGGTGGACGTTGGCTTCAATGCCGGTCTCAACCAGAATCGCGTATTGGAACTGCCTGATGAAACCATGCCTCTGCAGCGTGCCGACGTTACCCAGCTGATAACGGTAGGCCGCCAGATTTATTCATGGTATATGCCCAAATGGATGGGCGTTAACGTAGAAAACGGCAAGCCTCAGTGGGAGCACATCATAACTCAGGATGAACTTGATGACGAGATTTACGATCCTGAGGTTTACAAGGCCGGAGACGGCATTATCACCAGCAGTTACGGCGAGGCCACCTCACAATTTGTCGGAAGTGCTTCTCCATGGCTCACGGGCGGCCTCAACCTTGGCGTAAGCTGGAAGGGAATCACCCTCAGCGCAACGGGCAGTTTTATAGTCGGCAACAAGATATTCAACCGTAGCCGATGGACTATATTGGACACCGACGGCGCGCAGCAGCAGTACAATCAGCAGAGCCTCAACAACGGTCTGGGCTGGGTTCGCTGGAAAGACGGAGACCCTGACGGAACCAATTACATGGCAACCCATCCGGAGGCAAAGAGAGGTGGAAACAGCCAGGCTCACGAACTCTCTTCCCGTTACCTTGAAGACGGCAGTTTCTTCCGTCTCAGAAACGTAACCCTGTCATACGACTTCCCCAAGCAGCTTGTCGGCAGGATAAAGATGAGAGGAGCCAGGGTATTTGTTTCGGCCGACAACCTGGCCACCTTTACAAGGTTCTCAGGTATGGACCCTGAAGTGAATCTGGAGGTGGGCTCCTACAGCCTACCCGGCATGTATTCAGACATTTATCCCGTTCCGATGTCATTAGTGATGGGCATTGACATCAAATTCTAAAAGGAGGCATTGTTATGAAAAAGATATTTGTAATAGGTATTTCACTCCTTGCAATGGTGTCGTGCAAGATGGACTTCTATTCGTCCGATGCAATGACCTCTTCAGCCCTGAAGGATAATCCTTCATCGGCCATATATACCACGGACGGCATTTATGCCCTCTTCAAGGATAATTTGGATTACAAGGGTACAACTGATGCCGGAAACATCTACCTGCGTCATATTTTCCAGCTGTCGGAGAGCAGGGGAGACAACGTGACCATTTCAGGTTACTCTGAAGACCCGTTCACTTCCCCTTATCGTTATGAAGACGTGGACCACGGTAAGAACAAGACCTATACATGGTGGATGGCCTACAAGATTATCTATGCGGCCAATTCCAACATCGAGGGCCTTGACCCTTCCGCCAGTGACAATCCCGGGCAGACCTCCCAGCTTCTTGGAGAGAACTATTTCTTCCGTGCCATAGCACATTTCCATATGGTGACGCTGTTTGCGCGTCCCTATGTCTGTGGCCGAGACCTTCCGGGAGTTCCCCTGAGAATCGGCATGGACTATTCCACTACCACACGCGCCAGCGTGGGCGAGGTGTTTGACGCCATTGTGGCAGACCTTAAGAAGGCTATCGAATATATGGACTCTGGAAGCCCGCGCGGCGATGCCTCTTATGTGTCGGCAACGGCAGCCCGCGCCCTCCTTGCCAGGGTTTACCTCTTTATGGGAGATGATCATCTTGAAGACTGTGTGACGGTATGCAACGAACTCATTGACAAGGCTCCGGCCTCGGTCAAGGGCGTGTATTCCCTCCAGAGCCTTCAAGATTATCCAAAGGCAACGTGGTCTTCGCCTGAGACTATCTGGTGCGTACATTTCCTCAATCCTCAGGATTATCCTTCGGCCGAGGCTACTATCGGTGCCATGTACTTCTGTAAGGAATACGAGACTAACGGATGGGGAGAATGGTACTGGAGCGATGAACTCATAGAGCTGTTCAACCGCTATAAGAATCCCGACGGCACATGCGCAGACAACCGTTTCAACTCCTACTTCGTTTACAAGTGGTTCCCCGCAACGTCCGAATGGCCGGCAACAGGCATGCCTGCAAATACTGTAGTTCTCAACAATGGCAAGCAGACGGTGTGCTTCCCGGTTCCCTTTGAGAATGATGCATGTTACACGGCTCATGTGTCAGGTCTTACACCTGATGCTTACGGAGACTATGCTTTCCAGTATGACAGCGATGAAGACGGTGTTCCGGAAAACTATGTCGCAAAGAAGACAGAAGTCAATGGCTACACCCGGTATTTCATTGATCACAACTTCACCGGAGATGCAACCTTCTTTGGCGGAAAAACTCCTGCCTATATCCGTCCTGACATCGATGAAGATGACGGATGGGGCTTCCGCTCAAACATGTACATGCCTTATATGAACACCAAGTTCTCGTTACAGGACGGCCAGGCGACGCTTTCTTCTCCAGTGATTCTTCGTTGGGGAGAGGTGTTCCTCAACAGGGCCGAGGCTAATGCCCGTCTCCACAAAGACGAAGACGCCCTTGAGGATGTCAACCTTATCCGTAAACGTGCAGGGCTACCCAATGATGCCATGTTCACTACGGGCAATATGTCGGCCCGTGGTTACGAGTCCTCGCTTGACGTGGTTCTTGACGAGCGCCGCATGGAACTCTGCTTCGAAGGAGACCGCATGTTCTCCATCTTCCGCAACAAGAAGACCCTTGACCGCCGCTACGTAGGCTATCACCCTTTCACCACCATCAACTACGATGATCCCCGCATAGCCCTGCTCATCCCTTCGGACGAGATCCTTTCCAGCGGAATACCCCAGAATGATCCCAGAGTCAATAATGTAAGTACAAACGACTAGTATATGAAAACGCTGAAGTATATTACAACCGTCGCGGCCATGCTGTTACTTGTGACAGGCTGCGCCCAGAAAGAAACCCCGTCTTCTCCCGGTGGTAAAAAAGAAAAGGCCGATCCCGAGCTCACAGTAAGCGGCGCACCTACGGCAGCCGTAGAGGCCGGAACGTCTTTCACGCTGACCATCGGCTCAAAGTCTGAAGGTGCTGTCCGCATTGTTACGGATAAACCGGCCCAGGCCGGCGTCAGGGCCAAGAGCGCCACGGAATACGAAGTGTCTGTTTTTGCGATTGAAGATACTAAAGTTACCGTCAATGTGTCTCAGGAAGCATCCGGAGATTATTCGGCCGCAACCAAGGACTTCGACTTCAAGATAAAGGGAATAGGCAAAAGCGCAATCCCTGGCCCTAATGACAGTATAGAAGGTACAAAAGTAACTTTCAAAGGAACATCCTCTTCTATCGTAAATCCTGAAAGGGGCCTCTATTCTGCGCATGAGGTTCACTCCGACAAAGACTCACCTCTTCAGGCCGGAGACGTGAGGGCAAGGCGTTCAACAGGGCACTCGTTACTTCTTCTTGAATTCTACCTTACTGATTATATCAACGGAAACTTATCCCCTAAGTACATAAGGAATATTCAGGCTAGTCTGGATGCTATGCGTGAAGGTGGTTGTAAGGCTATCGTCCGCTTTGCCTATACCCAGGATCAGTACGCGGACGTAAAGGATGCCGATGTAGAGCATGTTCTCAAGCACATTGAGCAGCTTAAGCCCACGCTTCAAAAGTATGAGGATGTAATCTTTGTCCTCCAGGCAGGTTTTGTGGGGGTTTGGGGCGAATGGTATTACACTTCCCACTTCATTCAGGGGCCCAAGAGCGCAAATGACTATGCTCCACGTAAAAAAGTGACAGATGCCCTTCTAGCCGCCCTTCCCGAATCCCGCCAGATTGAACTCCGTACTCCCAAATTCAAGATGATGATGTACGGTATGTCCCTGAAGGACACCCTTACATCTGCCAAAGCCCACGACGGTTCCTTGTCTTCAAGGCTTGCCGGCCACAATGACTGTTTTGGCGCAAGTGCCAATGATCAGGGTACTTTTGATGGTGATGATACGCGCGAATTCTGGAAGAAAGAGACCCGTTATACCATTATGGGAGGCGAAACCTGCGCCGTGTCTGAATTCTGCCTCTGTCCCCGGACTTTGCAGGATCTTCAGGACTATCACTGGACATATCTCCATGACGGGTACAACCAGGATGTCCTGAACCGTTGGAAGAGAGATGGTTGTTTCAGCGAGATAGAAGAGAATCTTGGCTACCGTCTGATTCTTGACGATGTCCATTATGGAGTCATTGAAGCCGGGAAACCTTGCAAAATTACCATCCGTCTTTACAACAATGGTTATGCTGCACCTATGAATCCCCGTGAAGCATGGCTTGTGTGGAAGGGAAGTGACGGTAAGATGGTACGTAGCCCTTTGGGCTATGATCCCCGTGAGTGGCATACTGGCTATAACGCCGTCGTGAGTTCATTCAC
This sequence comes from Bacteroidales bacterium, assembly GCA_016286385.1. Lineage (GTDB taxonomy): Bacteria > Bacteroidota > Bacteroidia > Bacteroidales > UBA932 > Cryptobacteroides. The sequence goes on from JAEESO010000035.1 coordinate 15,772, forward strand.
GCCTTCTACAGACAAAGGAACACTTTATCTTGAACTCTCAGATCCGCTTCTTCCCGACAGACCAGACTTCAGCATAGCATTTGCCAACAGTAATGTGTTTAATGCCAAGACCGGTCTCAATCAACTTTTTGAAATAAAATAAATATGAGAAGACGTTCAATATTATCGCTGCTGGCGCTCACCTTTGTGGGCGCAGCAGTTTTTTCATGCTATTCCTGCAGCCCCGTAAACAATGACCTTGAGGTTCCTGGACCGGATGAACAAGAGACAGAAGATCCAGGAAAGCAAGATCCATCTACTACAGAGCCTACAGGCCCCCAGCCCGGCACTTACAAGTTTGTGGCTTCACCTATGAAGGGTACATGGAAGGAAGGGGACCAGATTTACGTTCACGGCAATATTGGCACTCAGGCACAGATTATTACTCTCTCTGCTTCCGGTATTTCTGCCGATGGAAAAACTGCTTCCGCTACTTTGGATGCCGATGCCCTGTCTTCTCCAGCAGAGCCTGATGGCTTCTACGCCGCCTGGCCTGCAGATGATGTGTACATGTTCAAGGGTGTTCTTAAGACAAAGACTACGTTTGAAAATAGTGAGGTCCTTCTGACACAGGCTTATCTGAAAGATGACACATTCACTTTCATTGACATCTCATCCCTTGTCACGTTCTCTGTTGATGGTGATTATGACAACTGGGCCATCTGTTCAAATAACCGTAATGGTATCTGTATCACCCGTTTTGAGTCGGAATTCAGCTCCGCTCAGAAGAAGTTCACTTACAAGCAGAATGACGGTTATCCTTTCCGCTATGGCAGCATTGAATCAGGCAAGGCGGAAATCTGGTTCCCTGGAGACTTCAGTATGCCTGACGGCTACACCATTTTCCTTGGCAAGGGTGAATCTTGGACTGCAACCTACACGGTCAGCGGATCGAAGACTTTCACTTCAGGGGAAAAGACGGATCTTGGAAATATCACCTCATCTCTCACTCCTTATGACGGATTCCCTCCAAAAATGCCCAAGATGGTGGATTCCCAGAAGTATACGGTCAGGTTCAATGAACTTTCCGGAGTCTGCATCTCTGAGGACGGAAAATTCATTTGGGGCGTAGGAGACAACGGAGACCTTGCAAAACTGGATTTTGATGGTAATATCACCTATTCTTTCCATATTGGCGGGGATGCCGAGGATGTTTCCATCAATCCCGTCACACACGACCTACTTATCGGCCTTGAACCGGATGGCGCAGGCGTTGTCCTTGCTCCCGATTTCAACAAGAGGGCTTCTACGCTATTCTCGCTTTCTGCCTGCAAGAATTATGGCAATGCCGGCATAGAGGGCCTTACCTATTACAAGGACGGGCTGATTTTTATGGGCGCGCAGTCCAACTCCCACCTCTTCCTTTGCAGCCTTGAATCCAAGAGTGTTCTTTGGGAGGCAAAACTATACGACGTAAAACGTGTGTCGGAAATTGCCGGTCTCAGTTACGACCCCAAGTCAGGATGGCTCTGGATCATAGACTCCGAGGCAAAGAAGATATTCGTATTTGACGTAGACCACTCCCAGGACGGGGAGGGGAAGTATTCAGTGAAGATGGATTTCATCGGCGCTTATCCCGTAGCAGGAAGTAACCCTGAGGCAGTCGGCGTAGACCGCATCAACAACTGCGTATGGGTGGCCGATGACTACGGCGATACTTCCTACTTGTACCGCTACGAATTCACCGGGTTAGATGAATTTGACAAATAAAAAAACCTCGCCGTTATGACATGACCCCCGAAAGTTAGACAAAAAACTTTCGGGGTTTTGTTATGCGCAAAAAACACACTTATGAAGACCGCCTCAAGTATATGAAGTTGCTTGAGGATGGTTATTCC
>JAEESO010000064.1 GCA_016286385.1 Bacteroidales bacterium
GGTGAAGATCCTGGGTAAATGGGGCGGCGTGATGGTGAGCCGGAGCTTCGCGGAGAAGATGGGCGGAGTGCAGGAATGCATCGGAAAACAGATCTACAATGAAGACATGGCGGGGCTGAAACTGCCCATCGAGGGCGTGTTTGAGGACTTTCCGAAAAATGGCAGCCTGGACTACGACATTCTCCTTTCGATGGAGACCTATGGCAAGCAGAGCACCGATAATTGGAATGGCAACGACCGGTACAAGGGCTATGTAAAACTGATGCCGGGCGTGGACCCGAATACCCTGACCGATGGCATCCGGAAGATGCAGGAAGCCCATCAGCCGCTGGAGATGATTGAGGCGCAGGGGAACACCTTCCGTTATTTCCTGAAGCCCTTTAGCAAGCTGCACACATCGGCCCCACAAGTGCGCCAGACGGTGATTTTGCTGTCCATTGTGGCGGCGCTGCTTATCCTCATCAGCCTGCTGAACTACATCCTCATCGTGATTTCCTCGATGGTAAAGCGCTCCAAAGAAGTGGGCGTGCGCAAGTGCTACGGCGCTGAAGGGAAGCACATTTATGGAATGCTGACGAAGGAAGCCCTGCTGCATATTGTTCTCTCGCTGGCCCTGGCCGTCATCATCATCTTTGCAGGCCGAAGCCTCGTGGAGAACCTGCTGGGCGTGCCGTTCACCACGCTCCTGGTGCCGCAGAGCATCGTGGCCATCGTCGCTGTAATCCTCTTTGTGCTGGTGATTTCGATTGTGATTCCGGCAGAGCTCTATCAGCGGATTCCGGTGTATGCAGCGCTTAAAAACTATACCGAGAACTCCCGCAACTGGAAACTCGGTCTGCTGGGCGTGCAGGTGCTTATCAACGTGTTTCTGGTGGTGATGATGCTCATCATCGGCCGGCAATACCAGAAAGTGTCCCATGCCGATACAGGTTACGACTACAAGAATCTGTACTACTTTGACATGTTTGACGGAGACCGGCTGGCGTTGACGCGGGCACACCAGACGCTGAAAAGTCTTCCGGAAGTAAGCGCTGTGGCAGCCGCCTACAATCTACCCTTCCAAGGCTCCAACGGTGATAATGTTTATCTACCTGATGACAACCGGGAACTATTTAACATTGCAGACCAGTATGAATGCTCTCCAGATTTCTATGACCTGATGGATATCCAGTTTCTGGAAGGCCGTGCACCCCGGGACTCCTCTGAAATCGTGGTGGACGAAAAGTTTGTGACCAAGATGGCGGAGTTTACTGACTGGAGCGACGGCGCCGTTGGCAAGCAAGTGTTCATTACCGGTCACGACCGCTCACGCGATTCGGAGCGGAGTTATTTCACCATTTCTGGTGTGTACAAGAGTTACCTTATCGGCAATCTGCAAGGGGTGGACCAGCGCCCTAGCGCCCTTTTCTATGGGGAGATTGGTTCAATGAGTTCCTGGATGCCGCATACCTTCTTCAAGGTAAGGCCGGAAGCGTTGCCGAAGGTTCATCAGGCTCTGGAGCAGGCCTTGGACGGCCGGGAAATCAACATCCTGTCCTACGAGGAGCAGATGCGCGCTGCCTATGCCGACAGTAAAAAGATGCGCAATACCATGGCCATCGGCTCCGTGTTCTCGCTGCTGATAGCACTGCTGGGCCTCATCGGCTTCATCAAGGACGAAAGCTTGCGCCGCAGCAAGGAAATGGCTGTGCGTAAGATCAATGGCGCCACTACGAGGGACATCCTGAGCGTCTTTGCGAAGGACATCATGAAACTATCGGCTGTAATGGCTGTGATTGCCTGCGTGGCCGCCTACTTTGTAGCCCACAAGTGGCTGGAGCAGTTTGCCGAGAAAGTGTCGCTGCATCCGCTCTACTTCATTGGCGGAGCCGTCCTGGTGCTCACCATCGTGCTGGGCGTGGTGGTGCTGAACTGCCTAAAGATTGCACAGGCGAATCCCGTGGAATCGCTAAAGAACGAGTAGTATGAAGAGCTATCTGAAGTTTTTATCCCGCAACAAGCTCTACACCGCCATCGAGGCGGTGGGACTGGCCGTAAGCCTGGCGTTTGTGATCCTGATTGGCAGCTATGTGGTGCAGCAGTATGAGGTGGCGCACGAATCGCCGCAGTGGAAGCGCACCTTCGTGCTGGGAAATGGCGATTTCCTGGGCCTGACCTACTGGGACAAGGAGGAGCTGGAAATGAATATCCCGGAAGTGGAGGCGGCCACGCATATGGCCCTCCTCTGGCAGCCGGTCGTCCAAAATGGAGCACAGCCGATCCAGGCATCCGGGATCGAGACCGATGCCGATTTCTTCAAGGTATTCCCGGAATATCATCTCCTGGAAGGAAACCTGGAGGACTTCGTGGGCAAGGAGGACATCCTTATCAGTGTGTCGCTGGCCAGGAAAATGGGCGCTGAGATCGGCCAGGTCATCAAGGTAGACAAAGAGGACCGTACCATCAAAGGCATCTTTGCCGATCTCGACGGGGCTTTCTTTATGCCTGCGGACATCATTGCGAACATCACGGCCACCTGGGCGGCCGGGCAGGGAAAAGCATTCAACAGCATCGGTAATTACACCACCTGGTTCCGGGTGCGGGAGGATGCGGACCTTGCGGACGTGCAGGCCAAGGTGAAAGCCCTCCTGCACAAGAACTACGATGCGTCCTGGGGCGCAGAGGAGGTGGATGCCTGGCGGGCTTACCGCATCGATGAGGCTTTCTTCTTCACGGGCAGCAGTGATGGGCTCACCCGCACAGGTAATGTCCAGATGCTGCGCCTGCTCACCGCGGTCGTCCTGTTGCTTCTGCTTTCGGCCATCTTCAACTATGTAAACCTTAGCCTGGCACTGACGGGCAAACGGGCCAGGGAAATGGCTACCCGACGCCTTCTTGGGGCAGATAAGACCGGCATCCTGTGGAAATACATCGGTGAATCCGTGGCCTTTACCGCCGTCTGCTTCGGAGCGGCGCTGCTGCTGGCCGATCTGTTGGTTCCGATGATGAACAACCTGGTTTCCTCCAGTGATCCGGACGAGCTGATGCTGGGCATCGGAGACACCAGCGTAAGGCTCTCCTTTATGCTCACGCCCGGTTATATTCTGGCATATATGGCCGGTATTCTGGTGCTAGGCGTTATCAACGGACTTCTTCCGGCCTTTGCGGCTTCGCGTTATCAGCCGATAGATGTAATCAAAGGCACGCTCCGGCGGCGGAACAAAATGGTCCTGAGCAAGGTGTTCATCGTGGTGCAGAACGTCCTGTCGGTATTCCTGATTGCCCTGGCCTTGGTGATGGAACTGCAGATGCGTCACATGCTTACAAGGCCGATGCATTCCGCCGTGGAAAACCGCTACTACATCGAGTATTCCGCCCAGGACTACGACGCCATGAAGCTCTTCAAGGACAAGGTGGAGCAGCTTCCCTTTGTGACCAAGGCCGGTGTCGGCCGCGGTATCCCCGGAATGATCAATATGACCATGGGCATCAAGGTGGACGAGGAGCATCATGTCGATATGCCCGTCATCATCTGCGACAGC
>JAEESO010000065.1 GCA_016286385.1 Bacteroidales bacterium
AACCCGTGGCATGCGCCTGACTCCATCGCATCGTTCATCGTGTCGAACAATATTACCCTGGATGGGCTGAAAACCCTCCGCCGCAAGCATTCAAACGTGAAGATTCTTTTTGAATGCTCGGTCCGCGACGCCGCTTTCTCCAACTACCAGGCCTATATCGACCGGGGTGACAATATGACGACCACAAAGGCCGATGGAGACCGCTTCAATGGCTATCTCAAGCAAATGGTGAAGGATTTCCGGGAAGCCATTCCGGAAGGCGGCCTTTTCCTCTGGGACGATATTGTTTCCGACGAGAAGGAGCAGCTGACGTTACATACCATTGAAATGACGCACCATTTCTTTGATGACAGGGCCGGGAACGGCAGCATCGCGGAATGGGTTTCTTCAGCCGTCAGGGGAGAAGTGTATTCAAAAGGACTAAATTTATTGGACAATGAATAAGTTCGTTATCGTTTCGGCAGCATTTCTTTCGCTGGCTGCCTGTGCCCGGGGGCACAAAGTCCCGGCCGATTATGTGGCGCTTCCGGAAGGAGTGTCGGTGGAAACTTACACATATGCCGTGAAGGGAATCGATACCCTTCAGTTGGACTTATATCGGAATGCCACCCTGAATGGCCCCCAGCCCACATTCGTCTATGTCCATGGCGGCAGCTGGTCCGACGGTACCCGAAAAGATGCCAAATGGATCGGCCGTGTGGCCAAGCACGGGATGAACGCCGTGAGTATAAGCTATCGGCTTGCCAACAAGGGAAAGGAGATTGGCGATTCCACCGTATTTGGTGCGCAGTTCAGCCATGCCATTACCGTTGCCGTGGAAGATTTGTACGATGCCACCCGCTATCTGCTGGACAACGGTGAAAAACTGGGTGTGGATCCTGCCAAGGTGATTATCTCCGGCGGCAGCGCCGGTGCGACCAATTGCATTATGGCCGAATACTGGCGTTGTAACGGTGAGGAGATAGCCACATCCCGTTTGCCGGAAGGCTTCCGCTATGCCGGGGTTATCCCCTGGGCCGGCGGTGTCTGGAAAATCGGCATGGAAAGGCCTGAGTGGAAAGAGCAGCCTGCTCCGCACATGTTCTGCCACGGCACCAAAGACTGGATTGTCCCGTTCTGGGATCAGATGATTCCCGCGTCCAATTTCGGCGCTTACGGCCCCGAAACGTTGTCTGCCATCTTCCGGGAGAACGGCTGGCCGTACGAGACGCTCTTTGTAGAGGAGGCCGACCATTACATGGCAGGCGGCCCTTCCTATATGGAGTCCGTACCCAATGAAAAGGTAGATTACACCGGCCAGATGCTGGATTTCATCGACCGCTTCATCCTGGACGGCCAGAAAATGCAGATTGACTATAAGGAAAAGGACTTGGACGGAGTCCGCGATTTGAAGAAGATCTTCGGGAAAAACCTGAAACTGATGGCTTCCGGCAAAGTTAACACCGGTGCCCTGCCGCAGTATTCCTCCGGGGCGGAAGTCTCCGTGGAAACCTTCACCTATGCCATCAAAGGGGCCGATACCCTCCGTCTGGACGTGTATCGCGATCCCTCCTTTACCGGCAAGCGCCCCGTGCTGATGTATCAGTATCCCGGCGGCTGGGAAGGTGGCACCCGCAAGGATATGGACGGACACTTGTTCCCGTTCTTCCGTCCCTTCGCCGCGATGGGCTATGTGGTGGTTTCCATCGATTATCGCCTTGGATATCTTCAGGCCCGCAAATCAGGCCGCGTGGCCGATGTGTCCCTCACCAAGGTCATCGAAGACGGTCAGCTTGACGACCCTGCCGTGACATCGTCTACCATGGATGCCATCGAAATGGCCGTGGAGGACATGTACGATGCCACGAGTTTCATCGTGAAGCACGCAAAAGAGTGGAACATCGATCCTGAGAACATCATTGCCATGGGCGGCAGCGCCGGAGCGGGAAACGTCCTTACCGGCGAGTACTGGAGGGCGAACGGCACCGAACTGGCCAGGAAGCACCTTCCCAAGGGCTTTGCCTATTCGGCCGTCATCCCCTGTGCAGGAGCCATCTGGCACAAGACGGACGAGCCCATTGTCTGGAAGAACAAACCCGCGCCGCTGATTTTCTTTCATGGAATGGCCGATTCCATCATCCCCTTTGAAGAAACCGTATGCGAGAAAGCGGGTGTTACCCTTTCCGGTCCGGGAAGCATGCTGAAGGGCTTGGAAGAAGCGGGCGCTACCTACATCCTGTATAGTGTGGAAGAAAGTGACCATCTCTGGGCCGGACTTCCTACCGGCTACCTGAATGTGCTCCTGGATGGTCTGATTGACCGCGTGGCCACCAACGGAGAACAGATTCAGGCCCGCTTTACCGAGCGCAGCCTGGAAGGCCCGCACAACGCCGTCTGGTTCATGTCCCACTATCTGGGCCTTACCCCTGAAATGTTACAACAATTAGCCGCACAGAAAGAAAATGAAAAGAATCAGTAGTATCCTTGCCGCAGTCATCCTCCTTGCGGCTTGCGGCACTACTGGCAAAAATTTGACGGAAGGAGAAATCATCCGGCTCTATGAAGAGAATGCTCCCGGTTACGGCGATGTCCGCGTGTCGGAGGTAAACCTGGGGGACAAGGTTCTTTTCAATGTGCAGGATCCAACCCTGCAGGTGTTCCCGGCGGAAAAGCCCAACGGGACGGCCGTACTTGTCGTGCCTGGCGGAGGCTTCTGCATGCTTTCTTATGCCGGAGAGGGTGTCGATGTCGCCAAGGAATTGAACAAGACGGGAATCACGGCTTTCGTCCTGAAATACCGCCTGAATCCGATGATCAAGGAAGACGGGAAGCAGGCTTCCAATCTGGTGGAACTGGCCCAAGTGTACAAGACCACTTACCTGAAAGATTTGGCCCCTGTCGACAATCTTCCCGAGGAGAAAGAAAAGCGAATCAGCTGGCAGGCCTTGCATACGCCCTGCTCTCCGCTTGCCTTTGAAGATGCAGATAATGCTCTTCGCTATATCCGTGCCCATGCCAGGGAGTACGGCATCAAAAAGCTGGGGATGGTAGGCTTCTCGGCCGGTGCCATGATTACGCTGCATCAGGCGCTGAACCATCAGGAAGAAACGCGTCCGGACTTTGCCGGTGTCATCTATGGCGGCTGGTACGAGCCGCTGGATGCGCCGAAGGATGCCATGCCGCTTTTCCTGAGTTCCCCTGTCCATGATGTCTTTGCCGCCGAGGAGTCCTGGTGGGTGTACAAGGCCTGGCGGGATGCCCATGTTCCGGTAGAAATCCACGATTTCAGCATGGCCGAGCATGGATACGGGGCCGACAAGAATGGCACCGCCAAAGATGCCTGGATCGATCTGTTCTGCGCCTTTTTGAAAGACTATAAATTCCTCTGATATGAAAAAGATTGCATTGATATCTGCGGCCGTATGGGCCTGCTGTACGGCCTTTGCCGCTAGCCCTGTCATCCGCGTTGAGGGCGGAATGATCCAAGGCGTGAAAGAAGGGAAAG
>JAEESO010000066.1 GCA_016286385.1 Bacteroidales bacterium
CTCGTTGAATGATGACATATAGCTGGCGGCACCGGCCTCACAAGCGGCCTTATAAGGAGCCATATAACCGTTCATGGCCTCCTGGCGGGAGAGGAATACCTGGTTGTAGTCCCTACCCGACTCTGCCCCGCCGTAAAGGGCATAGTGCTTGACACAAGCTAGGACTTCGTCGGTGTCAAATACATCATCTGTTCCCTGATAGCCCCGAACCATTGCCCGGGCCAGTTCGCCGCCCAGATATGGGTCTTCACCGCCTCCTTCCACAATGCGGCCCCATCGGGCGTCCCGACAGATGTCCACCATGGGACTGAACACCCAGTTTATACCCGTAGCAGCGGCTTCCTTGGCCGAAATCCGGGCCATCCGCTCTACAAGTTCCGGATTCCAAGAGGTGGACAGCGCCAGCGGGACGGGAAAAACGGTCTCATGGCCATGAATTATGTCCATCCCGAAGATGAGCGGAATGCCGGCACCGGAAGAAAGGGCAATCTCCTGGCACTTTCTGAGGAGTTCCGGATCTCCGGATCCGTAAATTCCCCCCAGGAGCCCCTGCCTCAGCAGTTTGGCATTCTCATCCTCATCTGTCACTTTCTCGGCCGATATGAAGCCGGGCGCGGAATGCAGGTTGAGCTGTCCGATCTTCTGTTCCAGGGTCATCCGCGACATGAGGTCATCGATGTATTTGTCCATGCCGGACTTGGGAGTGCAGGCCGTAACGAAAAGGACGGCGGCAACAGTTAGGGTTTTCATGTTCATAGAGCAAATATAATCCAATTAAATAAGGTACAAAAGCTTGCCGGAGCACTTTGAACAAATCGTCGGAAAGTTTGGACGGACGGTTCAGCAGGCGGGGAAAAAACGGAAGATATTTGCACCGTTTAAAACCGCATACGCATGAAACGATTGACAACCATTCTGCTGAGTGCCGCCGTGTCTGTTACGGCGCTGGCACAGCCGCAGCTCTCGGAAAAGAACATTGATAAAGTCCTGCAGGCGATGACGCTGGAAGAGAAAGCGCAGCTTTTGGTGGGTTCCATTGAGGGCATGAATTACACCGGTGTCCCTCTGCCTCCTACTGGCGACGAGGCGGGCTATCAGCGTGTCCCCGGAGCCGCCGGACAGACCAATACCATTCCCCGACTGGGAATACCGCCCACGGTAGTGGCCGATGGCCCTGCCGGACTGAGAATCACGCCCCACCGTCCCGGGGATGAAAGGGATTATTATTGCACGGGATTCCCTGTGGAAATACTCCTCGCATCCAGTTGGGATACGGATGTTTTGTATGAAGTAGGGCGTGCCATGGGTGAAGAGATCCGGGAGTATGGTGTGGATGTCATCCTGGGCCCGGCTACCAATATCATGCGTAACCCTTTGTGCGGCCGTAATTTCGAGTATTACAGTGAAGATCCCGTCCTGGCCGGTAAGATGACGGCTGCTATGGTCAATGGCGTACAGTCGCAAGGGGTCGGTACATCAGTAAAACACTTTGCCGCCAATAATCAGGAAACGAACCGAAGCGAGAACGATTCCCGCGTGAGCCAGCGCGCCCTTCGGGAAATCTACCTGAAACCTTTTGAAATTGCCGTCAAGGAGGCGCAACCCTGGACCATCATGTCCTCCTATAACAAAGTGAACGGGGAGTATTCCCAGTCCAACAAGGACCTCCTCACGCACATCCTGCGCGAAGACTGGGGGTTCAAAGGCATCGTCATGACGGACTGGACGGCTCCGCGCGAAAGCGAGAAGCAGATTGCCGCCGGCAATGACCTTCTGATGCCCGGCCGCAAGGCTCAGATTGAGCAGATTGTGGCAGCGGTGAATGAGGGTCGGTTAAACAGCAAAGAGTTAGACGCCTGCGTCCGCAGGATGCTCCAGTACATTGTCAAGACCCCTCGTTTCCATAGTTACCAATATTCGGAGCAGCCGGACCTGAAGGCGCATGCTGCTGTCTCCCGCAAAGCGGCGGAAGAGGGCGTAGTCCTTCTGAAAAATGACGGCGTGCTACCGCTCAAGGCGGGCAATGTGGCACTTTTCGGCATCCAGTCATACGAATTCCTGCACGATGGAATCGGCAGCGGACATGTGAATACGCCATACGTCGTGAATATGGTAGATGCGTTGAAAGCTCAGGGATTTACTTGCAATGAGCCCCTGGCAGAAACTTATCGGCTGCATATTCTGGCCGACAAAGCCAAGTGGCAGTTCCATCCCTATGGCAAGTGGTCCTTGATGGAGGCCATCGGTGTTGGCGCTCCTGTCTATGAGGTGGAATTCCCTGATTATGTGTACAGTGCAACGGCCAAGGAAAGCGATATGGCGCTGGTTACAATCGGCCGTAAACCCGGTGAAGGATTTGACCGGGAGATAGAGGACGATTTCAATCTATCAGATGTTGAAATGCATCTTCTCAAAGGTGTTTGCGACGCTTTCCATGCCGCCGGAAAGAAAGTGATTGTGGTGCTGAACGTAGGCGGCGTAGTGGAAACTGCCTCCTGGAAAGCCTGGCCGGATGCCATTCTTCTGCCCTGGATGCCCGGCCAGGAAGGAGGTAACGTGGTGGCCGATGTCCTTACCGGAAAGGTGAATCCCTCAGGCCGCCTTCCCATCACATTCCCTGTCCGTTATGAGGATGTTCCCGGGGCCGATTACTTCCCGAATGGGTTCGGGCCTGAAGACCGTTTCGACATTGTCGGTGCGCTGTTGCATCCTGCGAAATCGCCCGACGGAAACACCAGGAACTATGATTATACAGAGTATAACGAAGGAATCTATGTGGGTTACAGGCATTATCAGACCAGGAGTGTAGACGTTTCCTATCCGTTTGGTTATGGCCTCAGCTACACTTCCTTTGCGTACAGTGAACCTTCCGTAAAGCGGCATGGGAATACTTATACGGCAAGTATAAAAGTGACGAATTCCGGTTCCGTGGCCGGCCGTGAGGTGATTCAACTCTATGTCACGGCCCCAACAGGTGCTCTTGACAAGCCGGAACGGGAACTCAAGGCATTTGCTAAAACACCTGAACTGGCCCCCGGCGAGTCCCAGACTGTAGAAATGACTTTTACAACCTATGACCTGGCTTCTTTTGACGAAGATGCATCGGCCTTTGTTACTGAGAAGGGGACCTATAACGCCCGCTTCTGCACGGATGTACGCACTGAGCAGGATGCAAGTGAATTTACGGTTCCTGCTCGAAAGGTGTTTCCAGTCAATCAAGCTTTATAACTGAAGAAATGAAAAAAATATTTGTTCTCCTTTCTGTCATCCTTTCTCTGCCGGCGTTGGCTGCGGAGAGCAATTTCAATGGCGGATGGACCTTCTGGTCGGAGAGGGACCAGCAACGCATCAGTATAGACCTCCCTCACGATGCCATGCTGCATGAAGAGCGTGATCCTAATCTCCCATCAGGGGAGGCGTCTGGGTACTATCCTGGCGGCTTTTACCATTATG
>JAEESO010000067.1 GCA_016286385.1 Bacteroidales bacterium
GGAGGGGGGATTCGAACCCCCGGTACAGAATGACCCGTACGGCAGTTTAGCAAACTGCTGGTTTCAGCCACTCACCCACCCCTCCGGGCTTAAAGCGTTTGAAACTCCCGCGGTGAAGCGGGACTGCAAAGATACGAATTTTTACTCAAACAGCAAGTTTTTGAAAAATAATTTGTAAGTTTAGCCAAAATTTGACCTTGAATATGAAAAAGTCCTGGATCATCCCCGCCGTAGCGCTTCTTGTAGCCGCTCTTGTGAACTTTGTGGCCCGCTGGTTTGGAAATGCCGCAGTGGCGGCAATTGTAAAGCCCGCCCTTCTTCCCCTTATCGCCCTCACAACCGTGGCGGCGGCAGGCGGGATGGAATCAAGAACCATCCGTCTTCTTGTCATAGCGCAGCTTCTTGGTGCAGCAGGTGATATCCTCCTCATCCCTGACGGCTTCCCCACCTTTGCATGCGGCCTTGTGTGCTTCCTTGTTGGCCATATTTTCTACTGTATCAACTTCGGAGGCCGTAGTTGGAAAGGCCTGAAGCCCGTCCAGTGGGCCATAGCCCTGGTGATTATGGTAGCAGCAACCGCCGGACTTCTGATGGCTATCGGCGTTGAGGGAACCTTCCTGGTGCCGTTTGCCGTGTACGGAATGATGCTCATGCTCCTTATCTGGAGCGCCCTTGCGGGAGTCCTCCGTGAGAAAGAAAAGGCCACCTGGATTATCCTCACCGTGGGTGCCGTTCTCTTTGCCCTGTCCGACAGCCTCATCGCCGTCCAGACCTTCCACGGCGCAAAAGTGATCCTGGAATTCCTGGTAATGGTAACCTACGTTGCCGCCCAGTGCCTCCTTGCCTGGGGCGGCGTTCGCCTTTTCAAGGCCGATAAAAAGTAGCATATGCTTAGAACTCGAACTGTCATCCTTATATCGGCCCTTCTGGCCTTCATTGCACCCGTAAAGGCGCAGCCGCAAGACCCAGTGACGTGGGAGGTGAGCGCCAAAAAAGTGAAAAAGAACGTCTATGAGATAAAGGCGCAGGCCAGTATCCAGGCCGGCTGGCACATCTATGACCTTCAGGAGTATGAGCTTGGCCCTAACCCCACCGTCTTCACTGTAACTGGAGACGCCATAGAGGCCGTGGCTCCGGCCAAAATCACCTCTAAGGTTGATAAGGAGTATGATGACATCTTCCGTATGGAGATAGGCACCTGCGAGTCCCCCGTGGTCATCGTTCAGCGCATTCAGACCCTTCAGGAGGGCCCGTGCAACGTTAATGTGGCCATAGAATGGCAGGCCTGCAACAACGGGAACTGCCTTCCTCCCGCAGATTTTGAGACAACCATTCAAGTGAAAGGGGCATCGGCCTCCTCCGGCGGCAGCCTCTGGAGCCTTATCCTTGAAGCCATCCTCTGGGGCTTCCTGATGCTCCTCACGCCCTGCGTTTTCCCCATGGTCCCCATGACCGTGTCCTTCTTCCTGAAACGGAGCGGATCGGCCGCCAAAGGGCGCTTCAACGCCGCCATGTACGGCCTTTTCATAGTGCTTCTGTACACGGTTCCAATCTGCGTTATTATCGGCCTTACATGGGCCCTTGGCGGGGAAACCGTCACGGCCGATATATTCAATTGGCTGGCAACCCACTGGCTCCCCAACATCATATTCTTTGTGATCTTCATGGTGTTTGCGGCGTCCTTCTTTGGCGCGTTTGAGATAACGCTTCCTTCAAGTTGGACCACCAAGGCCGATTCAAAAAGCGGCCAGGGCGGCCTTCTGGGCGTGTTTTTCCTTGCGCTTACCCTGGTCCTTGTGAGTTTCAGCTGCACAGGCCCAATCGTGGGAACCGTCCTCATAAAGAGCACCCAGGGAGAATTCTGGGCACCCATGGTCACAATGCTGGCTTTCAGTATTGCCTTTGCCCTGCCCTTTGCGCTTCTGGCACTGTTTCCGTCCATCCTTACCAAGCTTCCAAAGAGCGGTGGCTGGCTTAACAGCGTGAAGGTGGTGCTTGGCTTCGTGGAAATTGCCCTTGGCCTCAAATTCCTTTCCGTGGCGGACCAAACCTACCACTGGCACATCCTTGACAGGGAGGTTTACCTTGCAATCTGGATAGTGGTATTCACCCTTCTTGGACTGTATCTCCTTGGCAAGATCCGCTTCAAGCACGACTCCCCCATGGAATACATTTCCGTGGGCCGTCTGGCGCTTGTAATTGCCGATTTCGCCTTTGTGGTGTATCTGATTCCCGGAATGTGGGGCGCGCCCCTCAAGGCCCTCAGCGGCTATCTTCCGCCCATACAGACGCAGGACTTTGTGCTGGGACAGATCCCCGGTCAAGCCGGGGATGACGGCACGTACGTCATTGTCGGCGGCGGTTCCGTCATTGCCGGGGACCATTCCGTCATTGCCGGCCCCGACCGGCAATCTCTGGTTGCCCTTCCTCACGGCCTCACGGGCTATGACAACCTTGAAGACGGCATTGCCGCCGCGGCAGCACAGGGAAAGAAGGTGTTCGTGGACATCACCGGTCACGGCTGCGTTAACTGCCGTGAGATGGAAGCGCGCGTGTGGAGTGACCCCCGTGTCCTGGAGCGCCTCAGGAGGGATTATGTGATTGTTTCACTCTATGTGGATGACAAAACTCCGCTCCCTGAGGATAAATGGGTTACAACTCCGGAAGGAAGGGTCCTGAAGGACGTTGGCAGGGTTAATTCCCATATGGTCCTGGACCGCTTTGGGGTTAATGCCCAGCCCAATTACTTCATTCTGGATGCCGATGGCAATATCCTCAAGGGCCCCCGCGGGTATAACCTCAGCACTGACGGCTTTGTAGAGTTCCTGGATTAGCTACCTCACCGGCACGGCCCGGCCGTCCTGCCAGGCGGTGATGCGGGCTTTGGGGAATCCCAGCATGCGCACCACGTTCAGCTCCTCAAGGGCGTCTTCGTAGGAAGAAAACATGCCCACATAGTAATTGTAGCGTAGATTCACGCCCAGTCTCTCATAGACGGGCGTGAGTCCTTTTATGTCCTCAAGGTCTGCGTGGGTGGGGGAATCAAACAGCAGGATCTGGAACACAAGGCCCGGCGGAAGGGTGTTATCCTGGGCAAATCGGCCCACGGGAGCAACGCGGAAAGACTGGGCGGCCTCCTTTACTGCAAACTTCGGCTTGAAATCAGGCCCCAGGGAGCCCCTGGCAAAGGTATAGCCAAGTTCCGCACCCGCAACCTCCTTGTCCTCCTCAAAGCCCACGGCACCGTTCATGAGGAAGCTCATCTCCACCTCCCGTAGTTCGGCCGATACCAGCGCCAACTTGGCCCTGAATATGTTCAGGAGCGTATCTCCCGGCATCATGTGGCGGCTTATGGAGTCCATCAGCGCGCGGGATTCCTCCATCTTTTTCATGTAGCGCTGGGTGGTGGCGTTGCCGGTTGTGAAGCCTTCC
>JAEESO010000068.1 GCA_016286385.1 Bacteroidales bacterium
GGGGACTTCATACTTGCCCTGCCTCAAAGATTTGACACCGCGGAAGCCATCCGTACCGGAGCAAAACTTGGCCTTTCGGCAAGTACCGTCAACCGGATTCTGAAGAAAGGCAAGGGCGTTTTTTTCATCTGGGAGGCCCATGGCCGATACGAGAAAATATAGTGATATTTTCGACATTATTGACAATATTGACATTTTCGCAAAATGTCACAAATGCCGAAAATATCAAAAATGTCACTACTATTCCTCGGCAGAGCCAGGTAAGAACTATATGGGGTTTAAGAAGGGGAGCGAGTTTGTGTTTCCGGGTTCCGAAAACGGTTATTGCGACCATGCGCAACGATAACAGACATAGCAGGGGCGGACGCCCGAAAAAGCCGACAGAGGAATGCCGGCTGTTCTCCGTTACTGTCAAATTTACGGCGGCCGAACTGGCAACACTGAAGGAGGCCGAGCTAAAGAGCGGTATTCCGCGGGCATCTCTTATTCGGGAATTTGCATTGAAAGGAAAAGCTCACCAGCGGGTCTCTCCAGAGGAAGTTGATCTCTTGAAGCAGCTTGTCCAACAGTTGCGGGGGCTGGGAGGAAATCTGAACACTATTGCCAAAAACCTTTTAATCGGCAACAGTCCTGCGGATCCCAATCAAACGGCAGACTGTATCCGTAATCTCAGGGAGATCATCAACTCATACAAACAAAAACTAGTCTGACTTATGTACGCATTTTGTCATAAAGGATCCGGGTTCTCCGGTGCCATTGATTATATTCTTGATGCCGAAGGAATGAATAACAAGATAGTACAGCTTTTGGGATCGGAAGGTGTAGACATTCCGTTGGACGATAAGAACCATCCCATTTTCGACACTCATTCCATTGCACAAAGCTTCCAAATCCAGGCCGCCATGAGACCTGGAATAAGTAAGCCCGTCCGACACCTCATCCTGTCATGTCCTCCGGAAGACAGGGAGAAACTCAGTCCAAGATTATGGGTGCAGATCGCAAAAGAATACATGTGTGGTATGCACATTAACAACACACAGTTCATCATTGCTGCCCACAAAGAAAAAGACAACCCGCACATCCATATTATCTATAACCATGTAAATAACGATGGCAAGCCGGTGGAAGAAAAGTTTTTCAAGAAACGTAGCACTGAGGTCTGCCGGGCCATCACTGAAAAGTACGACCTGCACTGGGGATCAGAAAAGGCTTTGAGCCAACTGGAGGCCATACATAAGCCCGAGGATCAAATCCTTTACCAAACAGCCCGCGTCGTCACGGAAGAACTCTATTATTCTTCCAACAAGTCCGAATTCCGCATGAATCTGATGAGCAGAGGAATTCAAATACGTGAAATCCGGCACGGAAGCCGAGAAGGCATTCTGTTCGTTGTTAATGGAACGAATGGCAATCAATATACTTTCGCCGGTTCTCGTCTTGGCCGACATTTGACCTGCTCCAAAATTAATGCTTACTTCCAGCATGAGAACGATAACCGACGGTCCATGGCCAGAGAAACCAGATTGTCGGCCAATGTTGTTGTTTCACACATCATCTCACTGATAACCTCTCTCATTCCTCCAGCTGAAACGGAAGAATATCAGCCAAACCATTCAACTGAAGGGGAGCAAAAGGATGGCAAGCACAGACAAAAAGCATCTGGATTTAGAGAGAGTTTTAGAGAATGTATCAAATAAAAACACATTAATTGAACTATGGATAACTATATTGATGACACAGATGCTCTCACTCTCCTTGCTTCTGAAATAAAAAGCCTTAAAGAAGAAATTAAGAGAAAAAACATTATTCCTCCCGTTCAAAAAGAGCAAAAAGAACGCGACCTTAGTGATATTCGCGTTGCCGTAATGGCAGCTATGAGAGAGACTCCACGTCCGATGGCCAGCTTGACAAAAGATGCGGAAGACGTCCTTCGCGACTTCTCTAAAAACTACCGGTCGATTAACCGGCGTCCCTTATTTGGGGAGATAAGAACAAAGCGCCTAGGCTATGTCGCGATTGCAATGATAGTAATAAGTTCAATCTTATACGTTTACAGCTGTTATCAACTTTATTACACAAAGGACGCTTATGCCAAGCGTGCGTACTACGTATCCGTTGAATTGGGTATGGATGAGCCTGAAAAAGCTTATGATTATGTTCAAAAGATGTGGAGTAAACAGAAGGAACTAGTAAAAGCCAAGGTTAAATCATACGAGAATGAAATCCGGGAAAAACCAGATGACTCCAAATGAATATAATGGAGTTTTTTAAACAATTTTTGGGATACGATTTGGGATATAAAATAAGAAAACCGCCCCTGAACATATTCAGAAGCGGTTTTCTGCGGAGGAAGAGGGATTCGAACCCCCG
The DNA here is from genome assembly GCA_016286385.1 of Bacteroidales bacterium. Taxonomy (GTDB): domain Bacteria; phylum Bacteroidota; class Bacteroidia; order Bacteroidales; family UBA932; genus Cryptobacteroides. The sequence goes on from JAEESO010000068.1 coordinate 2,371, forward strand.
GTACATTGCTGTACAACAGTTTTCAAGACTGCCGCCATCGACCACTCGGCCATTCCTCCAAACGGGAGTGCAAAGATAGGAAAAAATTATTCCTTTGCAAAAAACTTCCAGTGAAATAGTATCAAATATATTGCTCCGCAGGTTACGCAGCTGTCGGCGAAGTTGAAAACGGGCTCGAAAAAGATGTGCCCGCCAAGGCCGGGAACCCAGCTGGGCCATGTCCAGAGCGGGAAATAGAACATATCCACAACCTTTCCCTGCATAAATGGAGCATATGAACCAAGAGTTGCAACCGTGGTGTAGGTTGACTCGCTGAAGATGAGGCCGTAGCACAGGCAATCCACAATGTTGCCAAATGCGCCGGCAGTGATGAGCGTAAGCCCCACAAGGACACCCATAGGCACCTTGGGCGTGCGCTTCAGGAGCTTTGAAATCCACCAGCATAGCGCCCCAAACAGCACAATGCGGAAGATTGTAAGGATATACTTCCCTATCACGCCGCCGAAGGCCATTCCAAAGGCCATACCCTTGTTCTCCACAAACACCAACTGGAACCAGTTGCCCAGCACTGGAATGCTTTCTCCAAGGGTCATGTTGGTTTTGACCAGGACTTTAATGACCTGGTCAATGACTACAAGCAAGACGCCAAGGAAGATTAAAAACGTCCCTTTTTTCTTCATGAGATTTCTCGACTACGCTCGAAATGACAGTACTACTTCCTGCCAGTCTTTTCAAGTATTGCCTTACCTTCTACTGTTGTTGTAGCGTGGGGAACCAGACGCAGGCGCTCCTTGGGGATGAGCTTACCTGTTACGCGGCAGATGCCGTAGGTCTTGTTCTCAATGCGTACAAGGGCAGCCTCAAGGTTCTGGATGAACTTGTACTGACGCTGTGCAAGTGCGCCGGCCTCTTCCTTAGAAAGCTGGAATGCGCCGTCGTCTTCCACGGTCTTGAATGTGGGAGCGGTGTCAAGGATGTCGTTACCGCCGGCGTGAGTGACGATTTCCCTGAGGGTAGCGTACTCTGCGCGGGCTTTTTCCAGCATCTCATTGATGATG
>JAEESO010000015.1 GCA_016286385.1 Bacteroidales bacterium
TACCAGGAGCAGGTGATGCTTCTGTCCCAGAGACTTGCGGGCTTCACTAAAGGTGAGGCCGATAAACTCCGCAAGGCCATGGGTAAGAAGCAGATAGACATCCTGAACTCCCTCAAGGACAAGTTCATGACAGGAGGCAAGGCCAACGGCCACCCGGAGAAAGTCCTGGACAAGATATGGAAAGACTGGGAGAAGTTTGCCCAGTACGCCTTCAACAAGTCCCACGCCACGTGCTACGCCTGGGTGAGTTACCAGACCGGCTGGCTCAAGGCCCATTACCCGTCCGAATTCTTTGCCAGCTGCCTCAACTGCGCAAAGTCAATGGAGGAAACCGTAAAGATAATGGACGACTGCAAGAGCCACGGCATCAAGATCCTTGGCCCGGATGTCAACGAAAGTTCCGGCCAGTTCACGGTAAATGCCAAGGGAGACGTCCGTTTTGCCCTCAGTTCCATCAAGGGCTTCGGTGGCAATATTGTGGATGCAATTGTGAAAGAACGTGACGAAAACGGCCTTTTCTCAGACGTTTATGACTTTGTGGAGAGGATGAGTGGCTGCGTAAACCGCAAGAGTTTTGAAAACCTTGTAAACTCCGGCGCGCTGGACAGCTTCGGCCATCCCCGTGGAATGTACTTCCTTCCCGGGAAGGGCGGCGGAGACCTCTTCATAGACCAGATCACCCGCTACGGAGACCTTTACAAGAACGACTCCGTTCAGGCCGGCGCCTCCCTCTTTGGAGATGCAGAGGAAATGAAGCCGGAGCGCCCGGGTCTCCCCGAAGGCGTCCCCAACGTGGATATAATGGAGGAACTCCAGAGGGAGAAAGACCTTGTGGGGATGTACCTGAGTTCGCATCCTCTGGACCGCTATGACTTTGAGATAAAGAATTTCGCCACCTGCAAGATAAATGACCTTCAGGATCTCATTGCCGATTGCGACTCCAAGAAAAAGACCGCCAAAGTGTCCATTGCCGGCATTGTGACGGATTTCAAGCAGCTCACCACAAAGGCTGGGAAACCCTATTCACGCACCATGCTGGAAGACTATTCCGGCTCCTTTGAACTCACTCTCTTCGGGAAGGATCACGAGGTCTTCATGCAGTACATGCAGCCAAAAGCCACCCTTTTCCTTGAAGGAGAGATTGCAGAGAAGTATTTCCTGAAGCCGGAAGAAAAGGCGCAGGGTAAACCCGCGCCTCCGTACGTATTCAAACTCCGTAAGGTCACTCTCCTTGGCAATGTGGCCGAAGACCTCCTTGGCGGCTTCTCAATGGATATCACCACTCCCATGCTTACGGACAAGTTCCGTAAAGACCTTGTGAACGTGGTGAAGCACCATAAGGGCAATATACCCCTCACGCTGTATCTTTATGACCCCCAGACCCGCTACCGCATCCAGTTCTACTCCAAGAAGTTCCAGGTAGCCGTCACATCTGAGTTCATCCGTGAACTCCATTCAATCGGCATAGAGCACTATGAGGTCCTGAGGAAGTAAGGGCAGTTACCGCACCACAACCTCGCCGCCCACGGCGTCTACGTGCACGGTGGAGTCTTTCTTCACGGTGCCGTCAAGGATGGCCTTGGCAAGGAGGTTCACCAACTCCCGCTGCATAACCCTCTTCACAGGGCGGGCGCCGTATGCCGGGTCATAGCCTTTCTCCACCATGTGGTCTTCAAAGGCGGCGGTGAATTCCACGCTTATGCCGCTGTCTGCAAGGCGTTTACGGAGTTCCTCCTCCTGCAGGTGCAGGATGTCGCGGATATCGGCCTTGGTGAGGGGGTCGAACATTATTATCTCGTCGATACGGTTGAGGAATTCCGGCCGAACGGTTTGCTTGAGCACGTCCAGAACGCGGGCGCTGCACTCGTCAAGCATCTGGCGGCGCTTTGTAAGTGCCTCCATGTCAATGCCGTTCACCTCCGGGAGACGCTCCATGTAGCTTTGAATAATATCCGCTCCGGCGTTGGAGGTCATGATGAGGATGGTGTTCTTGAAGTCCACGGTGCGGCCCTTGTTGTCCGTGAGCCGGCCGTCGTCAAGCACCTGCAGAAGCACGTTGAATACGTCCGGGTGGGCCTTCTCAATCTCGTCCAGAAGCACCACTGAGTAGGGTTTGCGCCGAACGGCCTCCGTGAGCTGGCCGCCTTCGTCGTAGCCTACGTATCCCGGAGGCGCACCTACAAGACGGCTCACAGTGTGACGCTCCTGATATTCGCTCATATCAATACGCGTCATCATGTTCTCGTCGTTGAAGAGGAACTCTGCCAGGGCCTTTGCAAGTTCAGTCTTGCCTACGCCGGTGGTACCCATGAAGAGGAAGCTGCCGATAGGCCTTTTCTCGTTGGAAAGCCCTGCGCGGTTACGGCGCACGGCATCGGCCACGGCCTTTATGGCGGCGTCCTGGCCCACGACTCTCTTGTGGAGTTCGGCCTCCATCCTCAGGAGCTTCTCTTTCTCGGATTCCAGCATACGCTTCACGGGGATGCCGGTCCATTTGGCTACAACTTCCGCAATGTCTTCCGGGGTAACAGCCTCTGTGACAATTGGTTCCTTGATAGCCTCCGCCTTTGCGGTGAGCTCATCTATACGCTTCTGCGTTGCTGCCATCTTGCCGTAGCGGATTTCGGCCACCTTGGCGTAGTCTCCGGCGCGCTCGGCGGCCTTTGCCTGGATGTTCAGTTCCTCAAGCTGCTGGCGGGCGGTCTGGAGCCCTTCCAGAATCTCTTTTTCGGAGTTCCAGCGCTTCATGAGGACGTCACGCTTACCCTGCAGGTCCTTCAATTCGGCCTCCAGTTTTTCCATTTTGGCCGATGTCCCTTCACGCTTAATAGCCTCGCGCTCAATTTCTTTCTGCCTTATGGCCGAATTTAGCTCGTCAATGGGCTCCGGCACGGAATTCATCTCCAGGCGGAGCTTTGAGGCGGCTTCATCCACAAGGTCGATGGCCTTGTCCGGGAGGAAACGGCTGGTGATGTACCGGTGACTCAGGTTCACTGCGGCAATCAGGGCGTCGTCCTCAATGCGCACCTTGTGGTGGTTCTCATAACGCTCTTTGAGGCCCCTCAGGATGGCAATTGACTCTGCCGGGGAAGGCTCGTCCACCATCACCATCTGGAAACGGCGCTCCAGGGCTTTGTCGGCCTCAAAGTACTTCTGGTACTCGTCCAGGGTTGTTGAGCCGATGGTCCTGAGTTCGCCGCGGGCCAGCGCCGGCTTGAGGATGTTGGAGGCGTCCATTGCGCCGCTGGTCCGGCCTGCGCCAACCAGGGTGTGAATCTCGTCGATGAAAAGGATTATCTCACCGGCGCTGTCCACAACTTCCTTCACAACGCCCTTCAGGCGCTCTTCAAACTCGCCCTGATACTTTGCGCCGGCAATGAGGGCGCCCATGTCCAGGGAGTAGACTTTCTTGCTCTTAAGGTTTTCCGGCACCTGCCCGTTCACTATGTTCTGGGCGATGCCTTCAGATATTGCGGTTTTACCCACGCCCGGTTCACCAACCAGAATGGGGTTGTTCTTTGTCCTTCGGCTTAGGATCTGAAGCACACGGCGGATTTCGTCGTCACGGCCAATCACCGGGTCCAGTTTCCCCTGAGCCGCCCTCTCGTTGAGGTTTATTGCAAACCTCTGCAGGAATGATTGATTATTATTGTTGTTCTGATCCATATTCTTTTCTCCTTTTCTATGGACCAGTCTTCAATCTCCGTTCCGTCCCGGCTTTTTCTGACAATTTGGCAGTGATGGTTCCGTCCCGGGCACAAGATGCCCGATCAGGTCGGGCATGACGGGATTGTCATTTCGAGCGAAGCCCGCAGGGCGGAGTCGAGAAATCTCCTGCCGTGGAGCTAAACGGCTGAAGCACAAGTCGTTATGCAAAAACGTCTACCCGAAACCAGGTAGACGTTTTTACGTAAATGCTTTATAGTTAGCGTGTTGTCACCACGCGCGCTGCAAATTACTTCACGAGCTTGAAGCCAATGCGGAACTGGTCGTAGCCGTCGGCAAGACCTGCGATGGCCTTGATCTGGCTGGATTTCTCACCAAGCTGGGAAGAGATCTTCTTCATCATGTCCAGGAGCTTGTCTGCGGTGAAGAGCATCTTGGCGCCGGTGAGGCTGCTTTCAAGGGTGCCGGTCATGCTGAGGAACTTCATGGTCTTTCCAAAGGTAAGGGTGACGGTTTTTTCGCCTTCACCAACTTTGTATGTGCCGGGCAGTGCCAGGGGGCCGCAGTTGAGGACGAAGCTGTTGTCGGAAGCATTGAATGTAAATGTCATGGCACCGGGCTTGATGCCAACCTTTGCGAGGTATTCGTCGGCTTTGGATTCCATACCTGCGGTAACGGCAGTACCGGCAAGATTTGTGAGGACGTTGCCCTCGGAGCTTGAAGCGGAGCAAGCCACACCGTTGTAGGTGTAGGTGCCGTCAAGGCTTACGGGTGCCGAATAAACTGTGCCGGCAAGGCCGGAGATGATGTTTCCAAGGGTGCTGAGGGTTGCATTTGAATCCTGGGAGGAAGTGTTTCCGCCAAGGAGGCCGCCAAGAATGCTCTGTGCGGGAGCTGTGGCGACAAAGGCCACGGAAAGGGCGATTACGCTAAGAACTTTTTTCATTTTATTTTGTTAATTAGATATTTTCGGCCGATAAAGTTAGCAAAAATTATTCATTTTCATCCGTCCAGCCCTGGGCTTTTACCGGAAATTCAACGCCTTCAGGAGTAACAAGAACCGTGCCCGCTTCCGGCTGAGCAAGGTGTCCGATGATGTCGAATGTCTGGAACTCCCTCCTGAACTTTTCAAGATGGAGGATAGGTACCACAAACAGCAGCCGGTTGTCGTCTCCGCCGTTCATTGCGGCCGATACAGGATCCAGGTCCAGTTCCTTCCCAAGCTGGAAGCTGCCGCCTTCGAATGGGATCTTATCGGCATAAACCTTTGCGCCAAGGCCGCTGTCACGCGTGAGCCTCTTCAGGGCGTCGGCCAGCCCCCGCGTCACGAAATAGCCGTAGGAAGGGTAAATTTCAACATCCTCAAGTCTTTCAACCACAGATGCTTCCAGTTCCGGACGAAGGTAGTCTCCAACCAGCATCTTATACTCCTTCATATCCGGCTGCGTGCCTTTCTCGGAGAACTCCTTTGCGCCCCGCTCCAGTACCTGCAGGCCAAGGAAAGCGGCTCCAAGGGCACCGGAAACGCAGATAAGGTCCTTGCTCTTTGCCGCCATCCGGCGTTTTGCGGTGAGGGCCGATGTCTCACCCGTAGCGCTCATACTCACGTAAAGCCCGTTCTGGGAAGGCTGGAGGTCAAGGTTCACGGCCTCGAAGCCGTGCTCCTTTGCCGCCACGGTGATTCCCATCCAAAGGTCCTTCACCTGCGGAAGGTCCAGTTTGGCCGATACCCCAAGTATCACGTTCAGGAGCTTTGGCTTTGCCAGGGCGGCATAGAGCTCGCCAACAACGCCCACCACGCATTTATAGCCCAGGTGCTTCAGGGGAAAGTACACCAGATTGAAATCCGGCCCCTCCAGGTACATCCTGGACGCCGTGATGATACTTCCGCCCTTGGAAGTGTAACTTAGCCCGCTCACGGGGTTATAGGCCGACAGCCTGTAAAGCTGCTCTATAGCCTCAATCTTTCCTATCTCGGAGAATGATTCTGCCATAGTGATTAATGTTCAGTTTGCAAAGATAAGAAAAATACTGCAGTGATGTTGGGATATTTTTGTACCTTTATGGGGTAAAAAAGCGCAAGCACCTATGAAAAAACTAGTAACCTTACTCGCCGTGCTGCTTCCGGTAGCAGCGGCATTCGCTCAGGAAAAAGATCCTCAGCTTGAGGCGGAGTACGCCCAGCGCATCTTCCGCGCTGGCGTGAACATGGACCCCTACGAATACCTTCCCGGGCCGCAGACGCCCGCCCCCAAGGGGTACAAACCCTTTTATATCAGCCATTACGGCCGCCACGGCTCACGAAGCAACTGGGCCGGGACGGAGTATGACAATGTGCAGCGCAAGTACCGTGAAGCCCATAATGCGGGCGTACTTACCCCCCAGGGAGAGGCCGTGAGGGAGCAGATAGACCTCCTCATAAAATACCACGACAACATGGATGGCCGCCTCACCTACCTAGGCACCCAGGAGCACCGCCAGATTGCCGCACGTATGTACAAAAACTACAGGCGCGTGTTCCATAACGGCAGCAAGAAGATCTCCGCCCGTTCCAGCACCGTGCAGCGCTGCATCATTTCCATGTGCGCCTTCACCGGGGAACTCATGGAAAGGGAAGACGGACTGGACATACACTGGGATACGGGCTCTGAACTTATGAAAATCCTTTCCACGGATGACCCCCGCTGGGTGAGGGAAGGCACATGGGCCATCCTTGAACGCCAGAGGGCCGCCCACGTGCCGGATACCACCGCCTTCAAGAACAAGATATTCTCTGACCCGGAAAAGGGCCGTCGGATATGCGGAGACCCCATAGAAATGATGCAGGAAACCTATGATATGGCAACCGGCACCGCCGCATTCCAGATGCCCGAGACCCTTTACCGCGTGTTCTCCATGGATGAACTTTACTGGTATGCCCAGGCGCTCAATATGGAGTTCTACCTCACCCAGTGCAACAGCAAGCCCTTCGGGGACGCCCGTATGGAATCCGTGCAGCCGCTGGCGGAGGACGTGATTGAAAAGGCCGATTCCGCAATCGCCACCGGAGAATATGCCGCAGACCTCCGTTTCGGCCACGACTACCAGCTTCTGGCCTTCTCCTCCTGGCTGGGGATTGAAGGCGTAGGAGAGCGCCTTGACGCTGAGGAATGCGCCAACTGGCCGGGTTGGAAGTATACTCCCTTCGCCGGAAACCTGCAGCTCATATTCTACAGGAACAAAGCCGGCGACGTCAAGGTAAAAGTGCTTCTGAACGAGCGTGAAACAAGGGTTATCGGCCTTGAAGGCTTCCCGTACTATGACTGGAGAGACATCCGGGCCCGTCTTATGGAAAAGGCAAGATGAGACTTATCTTCATGGGGGATTTCTCCGAGCAGTTTCCAAACCGGATACTGCGCGGAATCCGAAAATATTCCCAGGAGGCCGATGAACCCTGGGTGGTTTGTACAATGCCTTCTTCCTACAGGGAAACCCACAGTTTTGAAGACTTCCTTGCCTGGGCGCAGAAATGGCGCGCAAACATAGTCCTTGCCCCTTTCAACCTCGATGACCCCGTGGAGAAATTCCGTGAAAACGGCATTGTGGCCATCTCCATGGACCATATCCGCCCCTTTCCCCAAATCCCCAGCCTCACCTCGGATTACCACAGGACGGGGGAGATGGTGGCAACCCGTTTCGTGGCCAGCGGGTACCGCAATTTTGCCTTCTTCGGGTACCACGGAGTGGTCTGGAGCGACGGCCGAAGGGAGGGATTCGTGGACTACCTTGCCTCCCAGGGCCTCAAGGACTATTTTGAGGAGGGCGTGAGGATACGGACGGACGTCCTCTGGAGCTATGACGAGGCAAAACTGGGATACTGGCTCCTGTCCCTCCCGAAGCCAGTCGGGATTATGGCCTGCGACGACACCCAGGCAAATATCCTCCTTGAGTGTTGCAACACTTTTGAGATAGCCGTTCCCGGAGAGATAGCCGTCATAGGGGTGGACAATGACGATGTCCGCTGCACCATGACCCAGCCGCAGCTCTCTTCCGTGGATGTGGACATGGAAGGCGGGGGCTATGCCGTGGCCTCAATGGCCGCCCGTATGGTAGAAGACCCCTCTTACAAAGGTGAGGACATAGTGATGCGGCCCCTTGGAATTGTGACAAGGCAGTCTTCCGGAATAGTTGTGACGGGAGACAGATCCGTCCAGGAAGCCATACGTTTCATAACGGAGAATCCACGCCGTAAAATACAGGTTTCGGATGTCCTCTCCCACGTCCCCATGTCCCGCCGTTCCCTTGAACAGCGCTTCCTTAAAGCCACGGGATTAAGCGTCTACGAGTTCATTACAAAGGTCAGGATAGACACCTTTGCGGAGCTTCTTCTAACCACCACGGACACTGTTTCCCAGATAGCCGCGCTTATGGACGAGCCCGATACAAAAAGCATCTCCCGGCGCTTTGCGGCCATCAAAGGATGCACTCCCAGGGAGTATAGGCGTAAATATTTGCGCAAAATGAGTGAATAAATACGCAAAATTCCCCTTCTTGCGCGTGCGTGTAAGCTAATTTTGCATTAGCTAACCATAAAACTGAATAACATTGAAACACGCGCGCTTAATTATGTGTTCTCTGTCTTTCATTGCATTCCTGTTTTCCGGCTCATCGGCTGCCTTTGGCGCCTCCGATGAACTGAAGGACTGGACGCTCAGGAAAGACGGTGACAAGACCTCCTACAAAGTTACCGTTCCCTGCACCGTAGCCGGCGCCCTCAATGAGGCCGGAGTCTTTGGGGAAAACGTCCTGGATGAGGACCGCTATTCAAAGCTTGACAAAACGCCCTTCGACTCCCCCTGGGTCTACACCACCTCCTTCAAGGCACGCAAGGGCCTCAGGCACGTCCTCCGTTTCGACGGCCTCAACTATTACGCCGACGTAGAACTCAACGGAAAACTCATAGCATCGGCCGATACTACATTCGGCACGTTCAGCGTGAGGGAATTTGACGTCACCTCAATCGTGAAGGGCACCAACCACCTTAAGGTAACCCTCCGCCGCGCCGTGGACGGAGACCTCAACCACGGTTACGTGGACTGGAACCCCCGCGCAATCGATGAGAGCATGGGCATCATCCGCCCCGTCACCCTCATCACCACCCCCGACATAGAGGTCCAGGACGTCTTCGTGAAGCCCTATGTGAATACTGAAGACTTCTCCAAGGCCGATATCGAAGTTGTCACAACCCTTGTCAACCGTTCTGCAAAACCCGTGAAGGGCACCCTCAGGGCAAGATGGGACGACGGCGGCTTCTTTGAGAAAGAGGTGGAGGTTCCGGCATCGGCCACAAAGGAGGTTCGCGTGAGGAAAACCATCGAAAACCCGCGTATCTGGTGGACCAGGGAGATGGGCTCTCCGGAAATGTACCACATAGACGTGGAGTTTGCAAAAGGGAAGGCCGTGAGCCACTCCAGGGGCGCCAGCTTCGGCATCCGCAAGATAGAGGGCGTCATAGACGGCTATGGCCACCGCCTCTTCATCCTCAACGGCCGCAAGGTCCTTGTTAAGGCTGGCGGCTGGACGGATGATATCTTTATGCAGGATACCCCCAAAACCATCAAGGCCCAACTGGACATGGTCTGTGATATGGGCCTCAACTGCATCCGTTTTGAGAACATCTGGGGCAAGGACGACTACGTCTATGACCTCTGCGACAGCATGGGCATCCTCTCCATGGTGGGCTGGAGCTGCCAGTGGGAGTGGAAGTCCTACTGCGGCATTCCGGAAACCCGCGGTTACGGCTGTATCAACGATCCTAGGTCGGAGAAACTTGCCGTGCGCTATTTCCGTGACCAGATCATCCGTCTCCGTAACCATCCGTCCATCATCTGCTGGCTCACCGGCAGCGACCGAATTCCAAATGAAAGGCTGGAGAAGCAGTATCTGAAAATCTACGAAAAACTTGAATACAGGCCTTACGTCTGCTCTGCAAAAGGTCTTACCAGCCTTGCCGGCCCGTCGGGCATGAAGATGGAAGGTCCCTATGAATATGTGGCCCCGGATTACTGGTATATAGACACCCAGAGGGGCGGAGCATACGGCTTCAATACTGAAACCGGCCCCGGCCTCAACATCCCCCAGCTTGAGAGCGTACGCCGTATGGTGGGTGAGGATCACCTGTGGCCTCAGGATAAGAACTGGGGATACCACTGCACGGCCTCTTCCTCCAACATGAACACCACGGAGTTCCAGGTGAAGTCCATGATAGGCCTCTACGGCAAGGCCCAGAACCTTGAAGACTACATGTACAGGGCCCACGATATGGATTATGACTCCGAGCGCGCCATGTTTGAAGCCTTCCGCTGCAATCTTCCCCGCACCACCGGCATAGTCCAGTGGATGCTCAACAGCGCCTGGCCTTCAATCTACTGGCAGCTCTATGACTGGTACGGCATCCCCACCGCCGGCTATTACGGCGTAAAGAAGGCCTGCAAGAGCATCCAGCTGGTGTATAATTACGGAGACGCATCCGTCTATGTGGTTAACGATGCTGTGGCCAGGGCGGAAGTATCGGCCGTCCTGCGCGTGTATGACACCGCGTCCAAACTTATCCGTGAGGAGCACCGCACCGTCACAAGCCTGGAACGTGAGCCCCTGAAGGTGTTCGGCGACATCCCCGGCCCCTGCTACGTATCCCTGGAATTCACCGTAGACGGTAAGGTGGAGAACAATTTCTACTGCGTCTCCGGCAGCAACAATGTCTATGACTGGAAGCACGCCGACTGGTGGGGCGTAGACATCCTCAGGTATGCCGATAAATCCTTTATGTGCGCCCTTCCCAAGGCTTCCGTCAAAATGGAGGTGTCAAAGGTGGCCGGCGGTTATGATGTGAAACTCATCAATAAGGCCCATGTAATAGCCTACCAGAATATCCTGAAGGCCCTTGATTCCAACGGAGACCTTATTCCCGGAACATTCTGGGAAGATAACTTCCTGGCCCTGCGGCCCGGAGAGTCCCGCACCATTCACTGCACCCTCCCGGAAGGATGCAATGAGGCAAAGATTACCCTTTCCGGATGGAACATAGAAGCAGAATAATATGAAAAAGTTACTTTTAATAGCCCTCGGGCTTGCTGCTGTATCGGCCTATGCACAGGAGATTGATCCCCTTGACAGGGACCAGTCCAAGTATGCTACATACAGTTTTTCCAAGGACGACCAATACACAGTCGAGACTCCCTATGAGACCGTTACGGTAAAGCAGCCCAAGGGAAAGAAGATAAAGAACGTCATCTTTATGATTGGAGACGGCACCGGCCTCACCCAGTGGAATGTGGGCTGGGTGGCAAACGGCGGCGCCCTGAATGTAGATCAGATGCCCGTAGCGGGCTTTTCCCGCACCTACTGCACGGATAAGCTCATCACTGATTCCTGCGCCGGAGGCACCGCCCTGGCAATAGGGGAGAAGACAAAGTACGGGTATATCGGCCTAAATGAAGAGGGAGAGCCCGTAGAGTCCGTCCTTCAGTACGCCAAGCGCGTAAAGGGCATGAAAACCGGCGTAACGGTTACGTGCCGTATAAATGACGCCACCCCGGCCGATTACTGCATCCACGGCCCATCCCGCAAGGATGAGGAAGGCCTGGCAGCCCAGTACGTGGACGCGGACGTTGACTTCATCTCCGGCGGCGGCACCCATTTCTGGAACCAACGCTCCGACGGCCGGAACCTCATTGAGGAGATGAAGGCCAAGGGCTATACCTATGTTGACAAACTTGAAGACATCGCCGGCGCAGAAGGAGACAGGTTCCTTGGCCTCTACGACGAATATGACCTGAAGCCGGCCCTTGACCGCGGCCCCATCCTTATGGAAAGCACAATGAAGGCCCTTGAAATGCTGGATAACAGGAAGGGTTTCTTCCTGATGATCGAGGGCTCCCAGATAGACGACTGGGCCCACCGCAACAAGGTTGGCTATATGTGCGAGGAACTCTTTGACTTTGACAAGGTGATAGGCGCCGTCCTCAAGTGGGCCGAAAAAGACGGTCACACCCTTGTGGTTGTGACGGCCGATCACAATACCGGCGGCCTCACCCTCCTCAAGGGCAGCATAGATGAACGTAACGTCAAGGTGCACTACTCCACAAGGGGTCACGACGGAATAGTTGTTCCCGTGTTTGCATACGGCCCCGGCGCAGAGGCTTTTTCCGGTGTACATGAGAATGCAGAAATTGGCCAGATAGTGAGGAGGTTGCTGAAATGAAATGGCTGGTTGTAATATTGGTTATGGTGGCGCGGATCATCCCTGCCCCTGTCTCTGTGCAGGAGCGGGGAGGTTCGTTCCGTTACAACCCCTCAAAGGTGGAATACCGCCTGGAACCAGCGTCTTCAATCCCTCAGGAAGGCTATACACTTGATATTACGCGCACACGTGTGCGTGCGGTGGCCTCAACCCCCGCCGGGCTGTTCTACGCAAGGCAGACCCTCCTCCAGATGGTCGGAAGTGACGGCCTTGTTCCATGCGCCAGGATCAAGGACTATCCCCGCTACTCCTGGCGCGGTTTCCACGCAGACCCCTGCCGCCATTTCCAGAGCGTTCAGGACCTCAAGGCCATGATAGACGTGATGGCGCAGTACAAGATAAACACAATGCACTGGCACCTTACGGACGACCAAGGCTGGCGCATTGAAATCAAGAAATATCCCCGTCTCACATCGGTTGGCGCCTGGCGCACGGAATGGGACGGCGGCGTCCACGGCGGCTTCTACACTCAGGATGAGGTCCGTGAAGTGGTGGAATATGCCGCCGAGCGCTTCATCACCGTCGTCCCGGAAATCGAGATGCCCGGCCATTCCGTTGCCGCTATCCGCGCATATCCTGAACTCTCCTGCACGGAAGAGCCCGTGGGAAGTTTCTCCACATGGGGCTCCCCGGACATAGTCCTCTGCCCCGGAAAGGAGAAAATGTTCGAGTTCCTGGACAATGTAATTGCGGAAGTATCGGCCCTTTTCCCCGGAGAATACATCCATATAGGAGGGGACGAGTGCAAGAAAACCCGCTGGCAGAAGTGCCCCGCCTGCCAGGCCCGCATAAAGGCCGAAGGACTTTCCGCCACGGCCGATGCAACGCCGGAGGAGCGCCTCCAGAGTTATGCCGTAAGGCGTATGGAGGGAATACTGGCGAAGTACGGCAAGAAACTCATCGGCTGGGACGAAATCCTTGAAGGAGGCCTCAGCCCCAACGCCACGGTTATGTCCTGGCGCGGGGAAAAGGGCGGAATTGCCGCCGCAGAGCAGGGGCACCAGGTCATTATGACCCCTTCCCACGACGGAATGTACCTGGACCACTACCAGGGAGATCCCAAGATTGAACCGGAGACCATTTCCGGAGACAATACCCTTGAGAAGGTGTACTCATACAATCCTTCCATCCCCGTGAAAGGCGTACAGGGTAATCTCTGGAGCGAATACATATATTCGGAAGCCCAGCGCCAGTATATGTTCTTCCCGCGCGCATTCGCCATAGCGGAAATTGGCTGGACCCTTCCGGAAAACAAGGATTTCACGGCCTTCTGCACGGCCGTGGACCGCGCCTGCGAGGACCTGGACGCCCGCGGCATAAACTATCACATCCCCATGCCGGAGCAGCCAGGAGGCAGTTACAACCACGTCGCTTTCCTTGACAAGGCCGTCCTTGAGTTCACTACCACAAGGCCCATGCGCATGGTCTATACCCTGGACGGCTCTGAACCCACTCCGGAATCGGCCGCCTATGAAGGGCCGCTGGAGTTCACCTCAGACGCAACCCTCCGGATTGCCTGCGTCACATCTTACGGAAAACTTGGTCCGGTGCGTACTCTGAACATTGAAAAGCAGCAACTCAGGCCCTCTGTAAAGGCAGAAGGGGAGCACGGACTTAACCTCAGCACCACCTACGGTTTCTTCCTCAATTGGGCCGATATCCCCGCCAGCGCATCCTGGACGGCGCCAATGCCAATAGAAGGCACCAGGGAAATCCCCAAGCTGGAACCCACCCATTACAATATGACGGGTATGAATTTCTATGCGGCCGAGGCAACTGGTTATGTCAACGTTCCCAAGGATGGCGTTTACATTTTCAGCACCGTCTTTGACCAGTTATGGATAGACGGGGAACTGCTCATAGACAATGGCTCGGAAGTTAAAAAGCACTCCCGCGCCGACAACAGCATAGCCCTCCAGAAGGGTGGCCACGCCATAAAGATACGTTTCCTCAGCAATGTCCACGGCGGGTGGATCACTGCCCGCAACCGCGGAGATCTTCTCTACAGAAGGGCCGATGAAACGGATTTCCACACAATAAGGACAGACAGATTATACAGAACCCTATGATAAAGAAACTGTTAACACTTTCCCTTCTGGCCCTGTGCGCCTGCACGGCGCCAACGGTGAGCAACATTGTCATTCCTCCGCCTCCGCCGGATGATGGAAGCGGTGGTGGCTCCGGAGGCTCCGGTGACTCCGGTGACCCTGGCGGCTCCGGAACTGGTACCGATGACGGCGTTCACTGCAAGGACATCGGCCAGACACCCATTATCCTTGCGTATTTCACGGAGTATACTGAGTCTCTTCCGGAGGTACGGCTCCTCACCCACATCAACTATGCCCACGGCAGGTTCGCAAACCCCTCCACCGGAGACGGCGGCATTGTGATCACTGAATCCAAGAAGGCCCCCATCAAGGATGTGGTGGCCCTGAAGAGCGTCAACCCCAGGCTCAAGGTATGTCTGATGATAGGCGGCTGGGGCGGCCACGCCGACGGCTTTTCAATGATGGCCCGTGACGCTGCAAAGCGCACGGAATTCTGCCAGAGTGTAAAGAGCCTTCTGGAAAAGAACCAGATGGACGGAGTTGACATAGACTGGGAATATCCCACCCAAAGCGCCGACAACGAAACAGGGGCCGATCCTTCCGACACCCGCAACTTCAACCTTGTCCTGAAGGAACTGCGTGAAACGCTGGGCCAGGACAAGATTATCTCGTTTGCATCTTCTTCCAGCGCAAGGTATGTTGACTGGCCCAATGCAATGAAGTATCTTGACTATGTGAATGTGATGACCTACGATATGGGAGCGGCCCCAAACGGGCACAACTCCCCGCTTCACAAGTCTGCAAAGTTCAATCACCGCAGCTGGGACGAGTCCGTTAAGGCCCACGAGGACGGCGGCGTTCCCCGTGAACGCATGGTTATGGGCGTTCCTTTCTACGGAAAGGCCGAAAAAAATCCCGCAGAGGGCACAAAGATTTTTGAATATTCAGTAAGGTATTATGAGATCCCGGACATCCTGAACAAGGGAAAATACAAAGGCAAGGACCTGGCACGTCCCGTCACGCGCGTCTGGGAACCCTCATCAATGGTTCCTTACCTTATAGATGCCGCCGGCAAGAACGTACTTTCATATGATGACCCTGAATCCGTATCTGCCAAGGGAAGTTATGTGAAGGCAAACGGAATGCTGGGAGCAATGTTCTGGGAATACCGTTGCGACACTGACGACCACGCCCTGCTCAAGGCACTTGTGAAGGGTATTTACAATAAAGAATCCGTTTTGGAATAATTTTTTAACCTAATAATTAACTATTTAACCAATGAAACACAAAGTAGTCCAAATTCTCCGACTGGCTGCTGTCACGTGTCTCCTGGCCGTTCTGGCAGGCGTTCCCGCGTTCTCCCAGAAGGGCATCATCGTCAAGGGTACGGTGGTGGATGCGGACGGTCTGCCGGTTATCGGCGCCGGCGTTACCCTGAAGGGTACCACAACCGGTGTTGCCGCCGGGGTGGACGGATCATTCGTGATCACGGTCCCCGGAGAGACTGCTGTGATTGAGGTTTCCGCCCTGGGTTACACCACTCAGGAAGTGAAAATCGGCAAACAGCGGACACTGACAGTGGTCCTCCAGGATGATACCCAGTCCATTGAGGCCACCGTGGTGGTGGCGTATGGTACCCAGACCAAAGCAACGGTCACGGGTGCTCTTACCACCATTGATTCCAAGACCCTGGTTAAGGCACCTGTGGCAGACGTTACCAACGTGCTGGCCGGTCAGATGCCAGGTGTCTCCACCATCCAGGAAACCGGTCAGCCCGGTGAGGACTACGCCAAGATCTACATCCGAGGCGTAGGTTCCCTCAGCGAGAGCGCTTCAACCCCTCTCATCCTGGTGGATGGCGTGGAGCGTCCCCTCAACACCGTAGACCCCAATGAAATCGAGAGCCTGTCTATCCTCAAGGACGCAGCCTCAACCGCCGTGTTCGGCGTGAGGGGCGCTAACGGTGTCATCATCGTCACCACCAAGCGCGGTGATGCGGGCAAGCCAAAGATTTCCGTAAGTTCCATCACCGGTGTCCAGATGCCCCTGTCCTATATTAAACAGAGTAACGGCTACGACTTTGCCCGTTACTACAATGTTTACCAGTGGAACGACGGCAAGGAAGATGCCAGTCTGTACTTTACTCCGGAGGCCATCGAGGCTTACCGCACGGGCTCCGACCCCATTATGTTCCCCAGCACCAACTGGAACGACGTAATGTTCCGCAAGGCATTCCTCCAGACCAAGAACAACATCAACATTTCCGGCGGTTCAGACAAGGTGCGTTATTTCGTGTCTATGGGTTATATGTTCCAGAACGGCCTCCTGAAGGCCATCCCTGGCGTAAACTACGACAACAACTATACGTACAACCGTTATAACTACCGCGCCAACCTGGACTTCAAGCTCACTGAGACCACCGATATGCACTTCAACATAAGCGGTGTTATCGGCAACACTCACGAGCCCTACAACGACCGTGACAACATCTGGACGCTCACCATGCTGTGGGCCCACCCTGTGGCCAGCCCCGGTGTTGTGGGAGACCAGGTGTTCACCAGCGTGTCCACCAGCGCCCTTCCTTCCGGTCTTACCAAGTGGAACGGCTGGGAGTATTACTACTGGACGGGCTACACCGACAAGTACAAGACAACCCTGGGAATGGACCTTACCATCAACCAGAAGCTTGACTTCATCACGGAAGGCCTGAGCGCCAGCATCAAGGGCTCCTACGACGCCTCGATGTCAATGACCAAGAAGCGTATCGGCGGAAGCGGCCTGCATTACACCTATGAGTATACGTCCTGGAACAACGACTCCGGACTTGGCATCGCAGACCCCGACTTCGACCGTACCCTGGAAACCGTCATTTCCGGCAGCGAGGCTCCCCTCAGCTGGAAAGACCCTTCAACCTCCGACGACAAGAGCTGGTATCTGGAAGCCCGCGTAGACTACAGCCGCAAGTTTGCCCACGCCCACCAGGTGACCGCTCTTCTGCTGTACAACCAGTCCCGCGACTACTATCCGTACCAGGATTCCGACGACAGCGCCCTGGCGGCTCTTGCATACCTTCCGCGCGGATATGTCGGCTTCGTGGGTCGCGTAACTTACGGATACAAGGACAAATACCTTGTCGACCTCAGCGCCGGTTACAACGGCTCCGAGAACTTCGCCCCCGGAAAAACCCGTTACGGTTTCTTCCCGTCTGCTTCAGTGGGTTGGGTTATATCGGAAGAAAAATGGATGAAGCGTGTTCCATGGATTGATTTCCTCAAACTCCGCGCTTCCATCGGAAAGGTAGGTAACGACCTTGGTTCTTCGGCTCGCTTCATGTACATGGAGGGAACCTGGGACGAAACCGGATCATACTACTTCGGCACCAACAACTCCGGCGGTGTTCCCCGTTATGAGCTTGGTACTCCTGCAAACCTTGGCGTTACCTGGGAGACTGCCGTCAAGTCCAACATCGGCCTTGACTTCGAGCTCTTCCGCAAGAGGCTCCACTTCTCCGGAGACGTGTTCAAGGAAGACCGCTCCAACATCCTTGTGAAACCAAATTCCCTGCCGGGAGTCATCGCCTTCACCCCTCAGAACATGAACCGCGGCGAGGTTGAGAACTACGGTTACGAGGTTGAGCTTGGCTGGAGAGACCATATCGGCGACTTCACCTATGACCTCAACGCCAACGTCACCTTCGCCCGCAACCGAATCAAGTTCATGGATGAGGTTCCGGCCGAAATGCCCTACCAGAACCAGACTGGCGGTTCCACCAACCGTCACCTCCTCTACATCTTCGAGCGCCTGTACCAGAAGTCCGACTTCTATACGGATGCCGACGGTGTGCAGCATCTTAATCCCGAACTTCCCCAGCCTACAACCACCGTTTATCCCGGTGACTGTATGTACAAGGATATCGGCGGCGCCCTTGACGAGAACGGCAATCCCGTACCCGACGGAATCATCGACGGACGCGACAAGATGTACACCGGTTATCCGGACCGTCCCGAATACGTGTTCGGTTCCAACTGGAAATTCGGATACAAGGGCTTTAGCCTGGCTCTCAACTGGGTTGCAGCAACCAACGTGAACCGCGTATGGAACGCAGATTATCGTATTCCGTTTACCAATTCCGGTCACCGCGGCCTGCTGCAGATGTTTGCAGAGCGCAGCTGGATTGACAACGACAACCCCTGGGCTCCGGGACGTGAAGACGGCGACCTCCCGCGTTTCACCAAGACCAACTATCCCTGGAACTCGGAAGACTCCACCCTGTGGACAGTTGATGCCAGCTACCTCCGTCTGAAGAGCGCCAGCTTTGGCTATACATTCTCACGCAACAGGTTCTTTGACAAGCTTGGTATTGGCTCAGTGGGCCTTATGTTCACCGGCTACAACCTCTTCACCTTCTCAAAGATGACACTCCAGGATCCTGAGGCCAAGTCCAGCAGTTCCAAGGGTACATACCCGCTGGTGAAGACCTACAACCTGTCCCTCAATATCAACTTCTAAAAGGCTGCACAATGAAAAAGACCATACAAATACTCATTATTGCCCTGCTTGCCGCAGGTGCGGTCGCGTGTGAAAGCCTGAAACTCGGCGACGCCGGCCTGTCCAAGTCCCCGGAGAGCTCAGGTGCAACCCTGGACACTCTCTTCGCTTCCCTCAAGGATGCCGACAAGGTCCTCACATCGGCCTACTACTATCTTCCTTACGGCCTTATCTCCGACTTCGACAGCAAGATGGGTAAGGATATACTTGAATCCATTACAGACCACTTCATCTCCAACAAGCACACTGAAGGTGACGGCCCTAACGACCTCTATTATACAGGTTCCCTTGGCGCCAACATCTCCGGCGACTCAGCAGGCGGTGAAGCATATCGTTTTGGCAGCGAAAAGGATTATTCCACAGTCCGTTACGCTAATTTCTTCCTCCAGAATGCAGACCGTATTCCCAAGGACTCGAAGGATTTCAGCGAGGCTGCCCTCGCCCGCAAGAAGGCCGAGGCAAAGATGTGTCTTGCCATAGCATACGCAAATATGGTCCGCTACGTTGGCGGAGTTCCCATCATCGAGCACCCCATCGAGACCAGCGAGGACATGCATTTCCCCCGCAACACTTTTGCCGAGACCATCGATTATATCGTAAGGATGTGCGACGAAGCCGCCCCGGACCTTCCCTGGAGCGTACCGGCCACTGAAGACGGACGTCTCACCAAAGCTGCCGCCATCGGCCTCAAGCTCCGCATCCTGTGCTTTGCGGCTTCCCCTACCTTCAACTCAGATACGCCCTGGCATCCCGCCGCGGCCGACTGGGAGTCCTGTGGCAAGTACGTCCGCTATGGCCAAAACTATGACAAGAGCCTCTGGGACAGGGCTAAGGCTGCGGCCGATGATTTTATGACAAATCTTGCCTCAGGCGGATTCTACGGACTCGTACAGGCCGTTCCTACAGGTGTTGATGCCGTTCTGGGCACATATTGCACCCCCAGGGACTATCGCCTTGCATACCGCAAAGCCTACAACGAACGCGGCACGGTGGAAAGCATAATTTCCATCCGCAAGAGTAACTCTACCAGCTATCACGACAAGAACATGGACCTCCAGGACGACTTCGGCTGCGGCGGTTCGCTCAACTGGGTGAACAAGTTCCCATATGCCGACGGCACTCCTTTCCCGGAGAACTTTGACTGGAGTCATCCCAGCGCCCTTGGTACGGACTATCAGCCTTTCTTCAAGGCCGATCCCGCCAATCCCACAGCCATCCCCGGCATCGAAACCCGTGACCCCCGCCTGTATGAGAACCTCTGCGTTCCCGGCGACATCTGGAAAAACGGTGTCGTTGGTCCTAACTACCAGAATGCAAAGAGCCCTAACTTCCAGGACGGTAACACCGGTTTCCTGCAGATGAAATTCATCATGCAGCAGGAGAACGACCGTAACCTGCCTCATCATTGGTGTCTTATGCGCTATGCCGAGGTCCTTCTCAACGCGGCAGAGGCCTACAACGAGTCCAACGGTGGTCCCGACGCCAAGGCCGAGTCCTGGCTCAACGCCGTGCGTGCCCGCGTAGGTCTTCCTCCCGTGGCAACCGGAATGACCAAGGAGCAGTTCCGCGACGCCCTCATACTTGAGCGTGAACTTGAGTTTGGCTTCGAGGAGGTGCGCTGGTTCGACATGGTCCGCTGGGGACTCAAGGATGCTTTCACCACCCCTCTCAAGCGTCTGTATGTAATTGGTAACAAGCAGAAGAACGCGACGGGCTTCACTTACGAGGTAATGAACGTAACTATGCCCACCCGCACATGGTGGAAGAACACCTTCGATACCAAATGGTATCTCGCACCCATTCCTGCCGTAGAGATCAACAAGGGCTACGGTATGACTCAGAATCCGGGTTGGTAATCTTTAAATGTACCCGAAGATGAAAAGAATATTAACATACATCATACTTCCTATGCTGCTGGTTTCCACAGCCGCCTTCGCACAGGACGCGATGCAGGTGTGTCAGATTGATTCAATCGACCTCGGCAATCAGTTCCACTTCCAGGCGGGAGGAAACGCAACAGCCGGCTCCGAACTTTTTGAGAAGAGCCCCGAAGTGGACATCGCCAAGGCTCTGTACGGACAGTTCTCAGGCCTCCTTGTAAAACAGGGAAGCGGCCGCAGTGAGGACAACCAGTCCAAGCTCCGCCTCCACAGCCACAGTCCGCTTATCCTGGTGGATGGTTTTGTGCGTGAACTGAACGACGTCACCGGATTGGAGATAGAGTCGGTCACGGTACTTAAAGATGCCGCCGCCATGGCACTGTACGGCGTCAAGGGCGCCAACGGAGTAATTATGATTACCACCAAGCGTGGTACGGATTCTCCGCTCAAGGTAACGGCCAAATACCAGTACGGCCTGTCACTTGCCACCCGTACCCCCAAGTTTGCCGATGCCTACACCTACGCTTATTATGTGAACCAGGCCAGCCAGCTTGATGGTCTTGCAGCCCGTTACAGCAATACCGACCTGAACGGTTTCTACAGTACCGTGAACGGTGCGGCCGATGCAAACCCCTATGCCTATCCAAACGTAGACTGGTGGGGCCAGATCTTCCGTAACCACGGAGACGATCACCGCGCCCAGTTCACCTTCACCGGCGGTAACCGCAATTTCCGCTACTATGCTGCAGTGGACTACCTCAAGAACAACGCCATGTATGTAACGCCGTCATCCGACAACCGCTACAATGGCCACGTTTACGACAACCGCCTCAGCATCCGTGCAAACGTGGACGTGAATATCACCAACTCTACTGCAATGAAGATTGGTGTGATGGCACGTCTGTCAGAGGACAACAAGCCCTATTATATGAGGAGCAACACCATTGAGAATGTCCTCTACAGGCTCCCTTCGGCCGCGTTCCCCATCAAGCAGGAGGACGGAACCTACGGCGGAAGCGCAATCTACGCCGCTTCCAACCCCGTTGCCCAGTTCCAGGAG
This sequence comes from Bacteroidales bacterium, assembly GCA_016286385.1. GTDB lineage: Bacteria > Bacteroidota > Bacteroidia > Bacteroidales > UBA932 > Cryptobacteroides. The sequence goes on from JAEESO010000015.1 coordinate 21,484, forward strand.
TCCGGTCAAAACCAGTACTCCCGTCCCAAGGTGCTTGCCGACGTAACCCTGCGTCAGGACTTCGGCTCCCTGGTGAAGGGTCTCTCGGCCGATATCTCCGTAGCCTTCGACTATATCGGCAAGATGACGGAGACCGCAACAAAGCAGTTCCAGTATGCCGAACTAGTGGGCGGAGCGCTCAATTACTACGGAACAAACTCAAAGACGGTTGATTACAGCCATTGGTTCAGCAGCCTGTCAATGAAATTTGACATGCAGGCCCGCGTGAACTATGTGACTAACTTCGGAGATCATCACCTTGAGGGACACCTGGCATACCGCCAGCGCTCCTGGGTTGAGGCCGAGCGTAATGCGTCTTCCAAGACTCAGGAAATCCTTGCAACCGCAAGTTACAACTGGAAAAAGCGCGTTTTTGCCGATGCAGTCCTGAACTGCTCCGGATCGGCCTACCTGGCTCCCGGCAGGCGTTTCAACCTGTATCCGGCCTTAAGCGTTGCCGGCATCATCTCAACGGAACCTTATGTGAAAGCCTTTGCTTCCATCGGCCTTTCCGGCTCAGACGCAGACCTTGAGCACGAGCTATGGCGCCAGAACTACAGTTCTTCAAACGGCCACAGCTACAACTTCAAGACTTCCGTGTCCGGCTATTCCGGCCGCGCAGAAGATGATATGGCTGCCCTTACACTTGCCCCCGAGCAGGCTGCAACCGCCACCATCGGCGTTGAGACCAGCCTCCTTTCAAACCGTCTCACCGCCCGTTTGGACGGCTTCCTTGAAGACCGCACCAAGATCCTCATAGAGCCTGCCAACATTTCCGGTGTAATAGGTATCGGGTCCCGCGAGCAGAGCCTTGGCCAGAACAAGTATGCCGGCGTAGACCTCAGCCTTGCCTGGGACGACAAGATCGGAGACTTCTCCTACGGCGTTTACGGCAATATGGGTCTCCTTACCAGCAAGGTGATAGACGACGGCCAGGCCTATCAGGCATATGAATACCTCTATCACAAGGGTAATCCCGTGGGCCAGTGCTACGGCCTTGAGGCGATAGGTTTCTTCAAGGACCAGGCCGAAATCGACGCCAGCCCCCGCCAGACCTTCGGCGACGTGCGCCCCGGCGACATCAAGTACAAGGACCAGAACGGTGACAACGTTATCGACAGCCAGGACAAGGTTAAGATAATGGGTTCAACCACTCCGCTTCTCAACTATGGATTCGGCCTTCAGGCATCCTGGAAGGGACTCAGCTTCTTTGCCGATTTCCAGGGCGTGGCAGGAGTCACCATGAGCCTTCTTGATTCCCCGCTGTACCAGCCTCTGGCAAACAACAGCACCATCTCCACCACTTATCTGGGCCGTGAAATACCATGGACTCCGGAAAATGCCGACCGTGCAACTATGCCCCGTCTCACCACCCAGTCCGGAGAGAACAACTTCCGCTCCAACTCCCTGTATTACCGCGACGGTTCATTCCTCAAGCTCCGTAATATAGGAATCTCCTATACAATCCCCAGAAGCATCCTCAGGATTTGCGACGCTACCGTGTCCCTGAACGCCACCAACCTGTTCAGTGCCGATACTATCCAGTTTGCGGATCCGGAGCAGCTTGGAGCCAACTATCCAACCACCCGCGTCTTCTGGGCCGGTGTAAAGTTCAACTTCTAAACCGGGAAACGAAATGAAAAAGATTATTTACATACTTTCCACAGTTCTGCTTGCAGCAGGCTGCCATTTCCTGGATTTCGATGAGACATCATCGCTCTATGACAGGGACGATATGTACTCCACCTACAGCAATATCCAGAAGATGCTTACAAACATCTACGGATATATGCCCTACAAGGAAATTGCCGACGTAAGCAGCGCCCTCCGCGACTGTGGCTCCGATGACGCAGAATATGCCGATCCCGATGCCTCTGTCCAGCTGTTCACCAACGGCAACTGGAGCGCTGTCCAGACAGTTGATACAAAGTGGACATTCTACAACGCAATCCGCTCGTCCAACGAGTTCCTGGAGTCTATAAAAACCGTGGACATTTCCAGGTATAGATACGATGCCAAATATCCTCAGTATCTGGAGCACCTGGCCTTGTATCCCTATGAGGCCAGAACCCTGCGTGCATTCTATCTCTTTGAACTGGCCCGCCGTTACGGCGACATCGCCATGCCGGTAGACAGGATGCTCTCCGTAGAAGAGGCCAATACAATCGGCAAAACTCCCTTTGACGATGTTATCACATACATCGCCGAAGAATGCGACACCTGCGCCAAGTATCTGCCAGACTCTTATATTGACATGCTTGATGCAGAGTACGGCCGCGTGACAAGAGGCTTTGCCCTGGCCCTCAAGACCAAGGCCCTCCTGTATGCCGCCAGCCCTCTCCATAATTCCGATGCAGATGCGGAGAAATGGAGGAAGGCAGGCCTCGCAGCCAAGTCCGTCATTGAGCTCAAGGACAAAAACGGCCTGTCCGTCTATGGTCTTGAGCCCGGTGAAAAAGCCAACTATCAGCCCGCCGCCGCGTATCAGGCAGGAAGCGAAGTCATTCTCCAGATCATGCGTTCAGAGAGTAACAGCTTTGAAATGTACAACTTCCCCGTGAGATTCACCATGGGCCGGCGCTCTTCCATGGCCGGAACCTATCCTACGCAGAATCTGGTGGACGCTTTCCAGACAGCCGCCGGTTACGACGTAACCCTGGAGGCCGATGGCTGGCACTGCGCAGATCCCGCCTTTGATGCCACCAAGCCTTATTCCGGCCGTGATCCCCGCTTCGAGCGTGCGATCCTGGCCGACGGCATGCCGTTCAAGGGATCAACCATCGACGTCTCCGTAGGTGGTCTTGACTATTCGGCCACCCGTCAGGATCTTGGTACTGTAACCGGCTATTACCTCCGCCGCTACATCATCGAGTCCTGCGACTTCACTCCAGAGGCCGAGGTTTCCGGAAAGCACAGTTGGATTATCTCCCGCTATGCCGAGATTCTTCTAAGTTATGCCGAGGCTGTGAATGAGGTTCTTGGCCCGGACGGTACAGACGCTGACTTTACCCTCAGCGCCCGCGCGGCCCTTAACCAGGTTCGCGCCAATGCCGGAATGCCCAACGTGACTGTGGCCGGAAAGGATGAGTTCCGCAAGGCCGTGCAGCGTGAATGGCGCGTGGAATTTGCTTTTGAAGACCATCGTTTCTGGGATGTGCGCCGCTGGAAAATTGCGGCCGATACCCAGAAGTCTGTTTCCGGCGTGGAAATCACAAATGCTGGTGGAACAAAAACCTATACCCGCAAGCTTGTGGAGAACCGCACCTGGGACAACAAGATGTACCTCTATCCCATCCCTCAGTCCGAACTGTTCTGTAACCCCAACCTGGGTCCTCAGAATCCCGGATGGTAGTTTTCTAATGATTAAATGATGAACGTTATGAAACAGATATTTCATTTCATTCTGACTGGTGTCACTCTTGCCGTGGTGATGGCCGCCTGCTCGCAGAAAAACGAGATTCCGAAGGCCAACACGGACGTAGTGGATCTCCGCTACCGTGTAGAGAGCGAATACCATCTTGACGCCACCTCGGCGAAGCCTTTCAACATTGTTGTAAAGTCTTCCCGTCCGTGGACCATTACAAGCGATCATCCGGACTGGTGCATCATAGAGAAGGAAGAGGGCGAAGCCGTTGCCGATACTCTGGTGCATAAAGGTCAGGGTGAAAGCACAACCGTTAAGGTCCAGTATTACAACAATACAGACCTTGACGACCGTGTTGACAAAATCAAGATTGAGAGCGACGGTTATCTTGGCAAGACGGTTACCGTTTATCAGAGCGGTATCGCCTACCTGAATGTGCCTGAGGCCGATATCGAAGGCGGAATATTTGTCCTTAAGCCCGCATCGGAGTTTGAGGTTCATGTCCGTTCCAACCAGAAATGGAGCGCAAAGATTCTTCCTGAAGGGGACGGCCAGACAGACTGGCTTTCCATAGCAGAAGGCGAAACCGGCGAGCTTGACGGCACCGTAAAGGTGTCCGTTAAGGAGAACCCCGGCGAAAAGCGCTATGCCAATATCGCCATCTACGATCGCCACGATGAAGAACGCGCCATGATCAAGATCACCCAGGACGGCGTACAGCTTGACCCCGAGACCTTTGAGATCCGTGCGGGTTATGACCAGCTTGCCGTTTCCCTCAACGTTGTTTCCAACGCCAGCTGGACTGCCGAAAAGCAGAGCGAGGAAGACACCTGGTACACTATCGATAATCCCTCCGGCCATAACGGAGACGGAGTCATCAACGTTACTCTTACTGACAACTCGGCCGGTACCGCACTTCGCAGGGGCGCGATCGTCCTCTCCACCGTTCCCGCCGAAGGCGCAGAACCCCTGTCGAAGACCATCGTGCTCAAGCAGGCCTATCCCATCACCCCCGTCCGCAAGGAGATGGACAGTGACGAGATGGGCGCCTGGGAATCCGACTGGGAAAATCCTCCCACATACACCAAGGATTACGGAACGCTCTTCACCGCCAAGGCACGTCTGCACAACGGCAGTATGCCTTTCGGCAACTACACCTTCCGCTGGAAAGACATCACCGCCGATCCCGCCGCGGCAGAAGGAGTACGTGTAAGGCACTGGTTCTGCTTCGACGAGGGCTGCGAGCTCAAGTTCGACATCCGTCCCGTTGACGGCAAGATAAGCTTTGACTTCAATGCCGCCGGAGACGGTAACAAGCCCAGCGTCAGCGCTTACACCGCCGTAGACTTCAGCCAACCCATTGAGATTACATATAAGTTCGATCCCAGTGGTGCCGAGCATTGCCACGTAACATATCTTGTCAACGGCAATGTGGCCGGAAGCTTTGATACTTCGGCCGATATGCTGCGCTCTGTCAAGTGGGGTGGCAAGATTAATATGTACGTCGGTGTGGACAAATCCGGCAGCGGCGTAATGGAATGGTATGAATACACGGCTCCAATGGATTGGGGTGATTAATTAAAGAAAGGAAGACATATGAAAAAGATATTTGCAATCATAGCAGTAGTTTCTGCAGCAGCCTTCCTGTTCTCCTGCGCAAAGCCGGAAAGCAATCCTGATAAGGATAAGCCTAACGAGAAGCAGGAAGTAGAACCGGTATCCCTTGAGCTTACCTTTGAACTGCCCAGTAGCGGAGAAAAGACCTCCTGGGTGGCCGGAGACAAGATTGTGGTACACGGCGAATATGCAAAGGACGCGGTTACGGTAACCCTTGCCCAAGGAGACATCAAGGACGGTGGCAGGACCGCCACCCTCACAGTGGACAACCTCAAGCCCTATGTGCGCGAGGATGTCACCAGCACCTTGTATGCCGGCTGGCCGGCCGAGGCCGTAGAGCTGCTGCCCCACTGCTTCTTCTATACCAAGTTCAACACAACCGACAGATGCCTTCTTGCCGCGTGCAATGATGCCGGTAACAAGTTCCAGTTCAAGGAAGTGTTGGGCAAGCTCACCTTTTCCGTAGACGGCGGTTACGACTCATTCACCATCACCGGCAACAAGAAGGAGAACCTGGGCTACAGCCAAATCCAGGTAAAGATTACGGATAAGGAACAGATCTTCAACCAGTACAACGAGAATCCTGTCATTACCCTGGATATGCCCGCCGGAGCAGAAAACACCATCTATCTCCCTGCCGGAACAGAGTTCAAGGAGGGACTGATGATCAAGTTCCGCAAGAACGGCGCTTTTGTAAAGGCTCTCCATACGGAGGATCCTTTCATCGTGGGCAATGCCCAGGAGGTGTCATTTGAAGACATCACGTCCAAGATCAAGGACTATGACGACCCGTTCTCCAGCGATATCATTGATCTCGATGATAATGGCAACGCCAACAGTTATGTGGTTGGAGAAGCCGGAGTTTACAAGTTCAAAGCCGTTTACGGCAATGTTCCCACGAGCTTCATTGATGACATAGATTCTGTCGAGGTGCTTTGGGAAACCTGGAATGATGCTTCCGAGCTAGAGCCCGGCTGCGTACTCACCAGTGTTTCCTATGCCGAGGATTACATCATCTTCCACACCGCCACACCGCTGCATCCCGGCAACGCCGTGATCGCGGCCAAGGACAAGGAAGGCAAGATCCTTTGGAGCTGGCACATCTGGATTCCCCAGACTGCCATCCAGACCGGAGAATATGGCGGAATCATGGGCGGCGTAATCATGGACCGCAACCTTGGCGCCCTAGTGGCAACCAAGGCCGATATGGAAGTGGTGGATCCGCTTAGTTACGGTCTTGTATACCAGTGGGGCCGCAAGGATCCGTTCGTGAACTCGCCTACCGCCCTGAAGAATGACCTTGCGTCACAGGTTGGAGAGTCCGAGGAGGTTGCCTCAGGTCAGATTTCCCTTGCCGATGGTATAGCCCACCCGCGCCTGCTCGGCCACATTAACGACGGTAACTGGATGGACGAGGTTGACGAGACCCTGTGGTCGGACGACTCCAAGACCATCTATGACCCCTGCCCTGTAGGCTACCGTGTGCCGCCGCGCGACAGCAACCAGCCATTCTGGAGCGGAGACCTCACGTCCCAGACAGGCTGGGGCGTAAACAACGCTTATGGCTGGATTACAATCGGAGATCCCGTAGCTGTATTCCCCATTGCCGGATATCGCGATGACTATGATGTTGGCGGAATGGCTAAGGTGGGTGCACGTACCCTCTACTGGACCGCTCACGGATCCGAGGCAAAAGCCGCAGGTGCAGACCTTCGTTACGACAAAGGCACATTCAAGCTGGGTTCCGCTCCCAAGGCCCGCCTGGCCTCTGTCCGCTGCATTGCGGAATAAAATAAGGCTTAATCTAAATGAAAAAACTGACAGTCTTTTTGGTTGCTTTCCTGGTACCGCTGCTGCTTGCCTGCGGCGGTACCAAGGAGAGTAATCTCCCCGCTCCGCCTCCTCCTTCCTCAGAAGACCCCGGGGGTAAGAACGACAATCCCGATGATCCCGGAACTACCGATGATCCCGGCACTACAGACAATCCCGACACCCCTAACAATCCCAATCCTCCGGATCCGTCACTGGCCACGGACCTTGGGCTTAACGGAACTGCCAACAGCTACATCGTAACGTCTGCAGACAGTTACAAGTTCAAGGCCGTAAAGGGTAACGGCACCGCGTCGGTGGGAACGGCGTCCACCGCAGATATTCTCTGGGGAGGGGAGTGCCTTGAAGACGCCTCGTATTACAACGGGTATGTGATCTTCTCCACAAAGGAGCCCCTGATGCCGGGAAATGCCCTTGTGGCAGCCAAGGATGCTTCCGGAACCATTCTCTGGAGCTGGCACATCTGGATTCCAAAAACGGAAATAGGTGGAGACAAATATGGATTCTCCTTCTACACCACCATGGACCGTAACCTTGGTGCGCTGGAGGCTGCATCGGCCACGGCCGGAGAAGATTCCCATGGTCTCCTTTACCAGTGGGGGAGAAAGGACCCATTCCCTTGTAAAACCCCTTCAAAACGCGTTCCCGGGCCGGTTTCCAGACAGGAGACAATCACTCATCCGGATACGTTCTATTATACCGACGGCACCTGGATGAGTTCCGTGGACAAGACCGTCTGGGGAGACGGAGCCACCAAAACCATCTACGACCCCTGTCCTCCGGGATACAAGGTTCCTATGCGCGAAGACCTTTCCGGATTCTTCCCAATAGATCCTCTGTCATCGGCCAAGGGCTGGCAATATGCGGCCGGATATGCTTTTGCGGTGGGTGAACCTCAGGTTTGGTTCCCATACACTGGTTACATTGACGTTACCGGAACCTACGTGGGCGCCGGAACCCAGACCAAGATATGGAATTCCCACATGGATTCCGCCAACAACCAGGGCTACGGAGTGTTCCTTAACGGAAGCACTTCTTCAAAGAGCTCACAGAAAGCGGCCCAGGGCGGTAGCGTAAGGTGTATCTCAGAGCAGCAGGAGCAGTTCCAAAACAAGCCCGGAATGCCCGTCCAGGGCAGTTATACCCGCAAGGTGTTCGATTCCGGAGTTGAGGAACTCTCCGGCCTGTGCCTCAGTTGGGATAAAACCTATCTCTGGGGCGTTGGAGACCAAGGAGAACTGTACAAGTTCACAAACCTTGACGGCGGAGTGGAGGCCATTACCTACACCAGCGTGTGGAAATACGATGCCGATATGGAAGGAGTCACCATAGACCCCGGTTCCACTACGCTTTATCTTGGAATTGAGAGTGACCGCGTCTACAGGGTGCAGTCGCCATATAATTCAAAAACCACTATCTTTGTCATTGACGATGCCGCAAATATGGGTAATTCCGGCGTTGAGGGAATAACCTGGTATAAGGGAGACCTTTACGTTGGAGCCCAGAGCGGAGCAACTCTGTGGAGGTATAAACTGGATGGCACCAAGGTGTGGAAAAAGCAACTCGGCGCCCTGGCGCCCGGAATCAAGGAAGTGGGAGACCTTTTCTATGATTCGGAGACAGACCTTCTCTGGGTGTCGGACTCCGAGGCCTGCAAACTATTTGTATTTGACGGAGAGGTCACGGAGCTCCAGGCTATCTACGACGTTTCCTTCATCGGGAATGCGGAATCCGTCTGCGTAGACCATCAGCGTGGCTGCGTATGGGTTGGAGACGACGGTTCCACCTCCAAGATTTACAAGATAGCATTTACCGGATTATAGTAAAAAAACATATAGTTATGAAAGTCAAATTCTTAGCAGCGGCTCTGCTGTTTTCCTCCCTTCTGGCCTGCGCCACGCCGGAAAACGCTCAACCTCTTCCGCCGCCGCCCCCTAGCGGCGACGACCCCGGCACGGATCCCGGCACAGACCCCGGCGAAGACCCTGGTACGGACCCCGGCACAAATCCCGGAACCCCCGGCGAGTATGTCGTTATCGGCTATGCCACCTACTGGGAAAGCACTATGCCGGACCCGTCGCTGCTCACCCACATCAACTATGCGTTCGGAAAGATAGGCAGTGATTTCGAGACCCTCAAAATCAATACGGATTCCCGTCTGAAAAAGCTTGTCGGCCTCAAGAAAACCAATCCTTCCCTGAAGGTCCTGCTGTCCATAGGCGGCTGGGGAGCCGGCAATTTCTCAGAGATGGCGGCCGATGAATCCCACCGCAAAAAGTTCTGCGAGAACTGCCTTAAGGCGGTGAACCAGTACGGCCTGGACGGCATAGACCTGGACTGGGAGTATCCTACCAGCAGCAGCGCGGGAATATCGTCCTCCCCGGACGACACAAAGAACTTCACCCTCCTGGTGAAGGACCTCCGTGCGGCTCTCGGGAATGACCTCCTTATCACCATGGCTTCATCGGCCAATGCAAAGTATGTGAATTTCAAGGACTTCATAGACTATATGGACTGGGTGAACCTCATGACCTACGATATGGGTAACCCGCCTTATCACAATGCCGGCCTTTACAAGTCGTCCATGACAAAGCGCAGCTGCGACGAATCCGTAGCCCTTCACAATAGTGCCGGTGTTCCCTATGAGAAGATAGTCCTTGGAATGCCTTTCTACGGCCGCGACGATCACCATGCCTTCACGGAAGGGGATGACGACAATTATGTCTATTATCACGACATAAGTGTTGGCTCTTATGTGGAGCGCTGGGACAGCCAGGCCCTTGTGCCTTATCTTACCAATGCTTCAGGCACCATGGTCCTCAGTTATGACAACGAGCAGTCCATAAGCCTCAAGGCAAATTACATCAAGGAAAAGGGTCTGAAAGGTGCAATGTACTGGGCCATAGAAGGCGATGACAGTAACTGGACGCTGTCCAAGGCCATTGCCGGTCCGCTCCTTGGCTGGACACCGGATGCTTCAGAGGCCTTCCTCGCAACCAACGCGTATGTAGAGAAGTTCTTGTCTGAGGTGGACTACGGCAACACACTGTATTATGGAGAGGAAGGACATTCCAAGGTTAAAGGCTACCCCGGCGGCGGCCCCAGCGTGAACAATGAGGAGATCCCTCCCACCTACACCATCACCTGGAACGCTGCAAGCGGCGCCCAGAAGCTGGTGGTGAGCGAAGGGGACTGGAGCAGGGAATACAGCCTTTCTTCTGGCGTTTCCAGCCAGGACATAACCAACCTCGTCCCCAATACCACCTACCAGTGGAGGGTCACTTCCACTGACGGCGCTGTGGTTGCAAGCGGCAGTTTCCCCACCAGGGGACACCTGCGTCAGGTATATTATGAGCCCAACGTGCGCAACGGCCGTGACCTTGGCGGTTACAAGGGCTATGGCGGCAAGACCGTGGTATACCACAAGCTCTTCCGCGGCGGTGCCATCCACGGCTCCCGCACCAGTTCAAGCGGCAGGAAGGAAATGCTGGCCGAGGGTATCAGGGCCGAGGTAGACCTCCGTGAGGCCGAAGACGTGCCATCATCGTCACCTCTTGGAAGCGAAGTGGATTTCTACGCCCCGGGCTTCGACAGCGGCTACAATGAGATGATACGCGACAACCAGCCCAAGGTGAAGGAAACCTTCATGTGGGTTGTGCAGAAACTCCGCGAAGGGAAGCCCGTCTACTTCCACTGCGCCGCAGGACGTGACCGCACGGCAACGCTTGCGGTGCTTCTGGAAGGGGCTCTTGGCATAAGCGAGAGCGATATGGCAAAGGACTATGAACTTACGTACTTCACTCCCACCGACTGGGGTATGTCAAAGGACGATAACGGCAACTATACGCTGTATAAGCACACCTACGACAACTACAGTTACGGTTCCATCCACACCACAATCTTCAAGGAGACGGACAGCGGAACCTATCAGGAGAGGATAGTGAAGTATCTCCTAAAGATAGGAGTCCCGCAAAAAGACATAGACGACCTACGGTCCATAATGCTAAAATAGAAAAAGTAGCCCGCCGGGCTACTTTTTGTTTTTTCGCTTTTCCCTTTCCTTGCTGGCGCGTTTTCCGCCGTTTTTCCAGTACTTTTCCCACTGCTCCTCGGTGAAGAAGCGCCTGTAGGCGGAGTCAATCTTTTCCATCCATTTGTCTGAGATGGCCATGTAGAGGTCTGAGTTCTCAACGCGGGCCTTCTGCATATCAAGGAGTTCCGCCTGGCGGGCGCGTAAGTCGTGGTTAAGCGTGGAATCCACGTAGAATTCCTGCCAGTATTCAAGTTCCAGCATATCCGTGAGGCGCTTAACCTCCTTATCAATGAATTCTGTCATCTGCTTTTCCCTCTGCTCCGGAGTCTGGGGCGGATTCTGGGCCGATACTCCCGCGCTCAGGAACAAACAAGGCAGGGCAGCAATGATAATCTTACAAATTTTCATATCTTTGTAGTCTTGTAAACTCAAATGCAAAAATACGCATTTAATGGAAAAAGGACAAATACTCAAATCTCTTCTGGTGGCAGGTGCACTCCTTGCCGCCAACATAGAAGGCAATACTTGTACCAATGTGATCGTAAGCCGCGGCGCCAGCAAGGACGGGTCTGTCCTGGTGTCCTACGCCGCAGACTCCCATTACCTCTTCGGTGAGCTCTATTACCGCCCCGCAGTGGACTGGGACCCCGGCAGTACCCTCAACATCTACGACTGGGACTCCAACCGCTACATCGGAGACATAGAGCAGGTTCCCCACACCTTCCAGACCGTGGGCAACATGAACGAGTACCAGGTGATCATCGGAGAAACCACCTGGGGCGGCCGTCCGGAACTTGAGGACAAGAAGGGAGGCATAGACTACGGCTCCCTCATCTACATTACCCTCCAGCGGGCAAAATCGGCCCGTGAAGCCATTGACATCATAGTGGACCTTGCCAACACCTACGGCTATGCGTCGGAGGGAGAGACCTTCTCCATTGCCGATAAGAACGAGGCCTGGATCATGGAACTCATCGGCAAGGGTATGAATATCCGCAACGGCGTCAACGTGAACAAGGGCATCGTGTGGGTGGCCCGCCGCGTCCCCGACGGCGCAATCTGCGCCCACGCCAACCAGGCCCGCATAGGCACCTTCCCGCTGGACGACCCTGATAACTGCCTCTACGCCCCTGACGTAATCCGTTTCGCCCGCCGCAAGGGCTATTTTGACGGGGCCGATTCCGAATTTTCCTTCAAGAAGGCTTATTGTCCGGCCGATTTCGGCACCGTCCGCGGCTGCGACGCCCGCGCCTGGAGCGCCTTCAACATCCTCACGGACGGCTGGTTCTCCTTCTACGATGAGGAAGGCAACGCCGTCACAAAGGACGCCTACAGTTATCTGGATTACGTGATGGGCAATAATCTGGAAGGGGACTTTCCGCTCTTCGTGTACCCCCGCAAGAAAGTTGGCGTAAAGGAACTGGCCGATGTTATGAGGGACCACTTCGAAGGCACCCCCATGGACATGACCCAGGATATCGGCGCCGGCGGAAACGCCCTTCCGTACCGCTGGAGGCCCATGGAGTGGGAGTTTGACGGAAAGACCTATGTGAACGAGCGCGCAATCGCCACCCAGCAGACAGGTTTCTGGTTCGTGGGTCAGGCCCGTAACTACGTCCCTGACGTTGTTGGCGGCATCCTGTGGTTCGGCACGGACGACGCCGCAACCTCCTACCTTTCCCCCATCTACACTTCCGTCACCAAGATTCCGGAATGCTTCCGTGAAGGTAACGGAGACCTCCTTCACTATTCTCCCACTGCATCTTTCTGGATCAACAACCGCATTTCAAACGCCTGCTACAAGATGTACAACATCATGGCTCCTTATGTGAGGGCAAAGGTGGATTCCTTCGAGCGTGACCAGATGGAGCGCCGCACCCATTCCGTAGACTCAATGGCCGTTGTCATGTACAACCAGGTGGTAGTGAAGCTCCAGAAGAAGCTCTCATCCAAGGGGGATGTCATGGTATCGGCCAAACCATTTGCCAAGGTTGTGAAGTACGTCACGGATTACTCCGTGAACACAGCCCAGGAGCAGTTTGCCGCATGGCAGAAACTGGAGGAAGAGCTTCTTATAAAATTCATGGACGGCAACGTCAAGCCCCAGAACCCGGACGGCTCCTTCAAGCACTCGGAATTCTCAAAGGGCATCCCGGAAAAGATTGAGTGGCCCGGTTACACAGAGCTCTGGAAAGAGACCGTGGCCCAGGAGCACGGAGAAATCATAGAAGTAAAAGAGTAACTATAAATCAAATAATTACTATATTTGTGCAAACTCAACCATTACGCCAAATGAAAACCAAGTTCCTCCTTTCTGTAACAATTGCCGTGGCGGGCCTGCTTGCGGGCATATCGGCATTTGCACAAACTACCGTTACCGGAGTTAACGTTACCAAATTCGAGGCAACGTCCGTGGAAGCCCAGCCCAAGATGCTCATCACTCCCATTGCGGCCGATATCACCATAATCCAGTCCAACTCTTCCAGCTTCAAGACCCAGGGCGTCATCACCATCCCTGAGGTCCCTGATACCAAAGACCTTGCAAAGCTGGAGCGTTATGCGGCAGATGCTAAGCAGGTAATTATGGACGGCATAGAGGAACTGAAGGCAAAGGCTCTGTTTGAGTTCGCGGAGAGCGCCGGCGCAGACCTTATAGTGGCGCCCCTTTTCTCCGTTGTCACAGACAAGAGCGACGGCCGGAACATATACCTTACAGTAAAGGTAAAAGGCTATCCCGCCAAATATACCAATTTCCGCAACGTGAAGCCTGCAGATACCACAATTGTGTATATCAACAGTGCCCTCTCCAGCGGAAAGAACGTTCGCAGTATCTCCACTACGGAGGCTGTTCAGGCAGAAACCAAACTTGAAGTTAAGTAGTTATGAGAAGGCTTGTGGTATTTGTGGGCCTGCTGCTTGCGGCGTTTTCCGCAAAGGCCCAAACCATAGACTTTACCGGCGTTTCCATCAACACTGAACGTGTGAAGAAAGTCTATGAGCGCAAGACTTTTGTAGTGGGCACCGCCACCCCGGAAATTTTCCCGGGCATTAATGATAAAGCATCCAACGTTACGGCCATGTTTGGCGCAAGGTTTGGCATGGTTTGGAAATTCGGCTTTTATGTAGGGGCCGATATCGGCATTGGCGGCTTTCCTCAGGGGTCTGCTTCTGAGGATGTTCGCTGGGACGCTATTCTTTCCGGAATGCGTAAGGACCCCCGTGTAAACTTTGTGGCAGGCGGCATATGGCGCATAAAGAATAATTTCAACCTGTATCTTGGAAGTGGCCTGGCTATTTTTCAAACCCTTGTGGAGCAGCAGAACAAGGAGTGGAAAGAGTATTCCGGCGGCCTGTCCCCCACCGCGGAGCTTGGTGCAATTTTCCATGTAAACAAGCTGTCATTTATGATAGGAGCGGGTGTTGTTCCTTTATTCACACTATATCCAAGCGTCCGTGCAACGCTTGGCGTTGGATATAATTTTTAAGGAAAGGGCCTATGAAAAAGTATTTTCTTCTTCTTGCAATGGCCTTTGCCGCCGTATCATGCGCCGTCAAGGATGAGAATATTCCTCTCCCGAATCCTGATTACAACAATTTCTTCCAAACCGTTCGGTCGGATTTCCACTCCACCTCAACTACTATCTGGGTGGAGTCTGTGCGTTACTACGCCCCGGGCGCAGTAGTCACCCGTTATGGTATATGCTGTGCATTGTTCCGTCTGCCCACTATTACAGACAACGCGGTCTCTGCAAGTGAGGGGGCGCCTTTATCGGACGTAATGACCTTGACCGGATTGTCCCCCAACACCACTTACACCTGCAGGGCGTTCTTTGTGACGTCGGACGGAACGGCCTATTACAGTGAGTCCTTTGAGGTTGCCACCGCTTCCATTCTTTCCCTTGAATTGGACGGTTATCCCACGTCCAACACCAAGGATGGCGGTTATGTGAAGGCTGTCCTAAAGGAGGGTAGTTTTGGAGACTGTACAGAGCGGGGATTCTGTTACGGCACATCGGAAGTACCTACGGTGAACGACTACAAAGTTGCCATAGCGGGAACGTCAAGCACTATGCTGGGCTACATCCCCATGAGCCCCGGCCAACTGTTCTATTACAGGGCTTTTGCCAGGATGTCAGACGGCACAGTTGTGTACTCGGATGAAAGTTACTATATCCAGACATACGCCGTTACGGAAGGATTCAGCGCATCCAATCTGGCCTACGGCGTTACATATGATAGCAAGTATTATCCTTTCTCCGCGCAGCTTGACGCCACCTTCAGTTACTATTCAACATCTGAGACATCGGAAATAGGTTTCAAGGAAGGAAGCAAATCCTGGAAATGGAACAACATTACTGACGGAACGTTTACAGACTACAGGACCTGGTACTTTGAAGACGTGGTACAAACCATGACGTATCAGGCCTATGCCGTCCTGAAAAGCACCGGCAAGAAGGTATGGGGAGAGGAAAAGACCGCCTATTTCTACTACAACTAACTAAACCTTTATAAATGACCTATCTTTTTTATCTGGTTCCGGCAGCGGCTGTACTGGCCCTGCTCTTTGCGTGGATTTTCTTCCGTCAGATGATGAGGGAGAGTGAAGGAACCGTCACTATGAAAGAAATCGCACAGTATGTGCGCGAGGGCGCAATGGCGTACCTTAAACAGCAGTACAAAGTTGTTGTAATCGTATTCATTGTCCTGGCAGCCCTGTTTGCCGTCCTTGCATACGGATTCGGCGTACAGAACCCCTGGGTGCCGTTCGCATTCCTTACGGGCGGTTTCTTCAGCGGCCTTGCCGGCTTCGTGGGTATGAAAACCGCAACTTATGCATCGGCCCGTACAGCAAATGCAACAATGCGAAGCCTCAATTCCGGCCTAAAGATAGCCTTCCGCAGCGGCGCCGTCATGGGCCTCACCGTGGTGGGCCTGGGCCTTCTTGACATCGCCATCTGGTGGAGCATCCTCAAGATCTTCTATGAGCCCACGGAGGCCCAGAACCTGGTTGTGATCACCACCACCATGCTCACCTTCGGAATGGGCGCATCAACGCAGGCACTCTTCGCCCGTGTGGGCGGTGGCATCTACACCAAGGCTGCGGATGTGGGGGCCGATATCGTTGGTAAGGTAGAGCAGGACATCCCCGAGGACGATCCCCGTAACCCCGCCACCATTGCCGATAACGTGGGTGACAACGTAGGTGACGTTGCCGGTATGGGCGCAGACCTTTATGAGAGTTACTGCGGCTCCATCCTTGCCACCATGGCGCTTGGTGCATCGGCCTTCTTCGGAGACGGAACCGCCGTCCAGATGAGGGCCATCCTTGCCCCCATGATGATTGCTGCAATTGGTGTAGTCCTCTCAATCTTAGGCATTTACGTGGTGCGTACAAAGGAAGGCGCTTCGCTTCAGGACCTCCTTGGTTCCCTAAGCCGCGGCACCAACCTTGCGGCCGTGCTCATCGCCCTGGTTTCCTTCGGCGTTTTCTACATCCTTGGCTTCCCCAACTGGTGGCAGATGGCACTTTCCGTGCTCTCCGGCCTTCTTGCAGGTGTTATTATCGGCAAGATTACGGAGTACTATACCTCCCACTCCTACAAGCCCACCCAGAAGCTGGCCGAAAGCGCCCAGACTGGCCCCGCAACCGTCATCATCAACGGCGTGGGCCTTGGCATGATCTCCACCGCCGTTCCCGTGGTCACCATTGCCGTCGCCATCCTCCTGGCCTACGGCTTTGCAACCGGCTTCCACTTTGGCGTTGAAACATTGAGTATGGGCCTCTACGGCATCTCCATTGCCGCTGTGGGTATGCTCTCAACCCTTGGAATTACCCTGGCAACGGACGCTTACGGCCCCATTGCCGATAACGCCGGCGGTAATGCCCAGATGTCTGAGCTGGATCCTTCCGTCCGTGAGAAGACCGATATCCTTGACTCCCTCGGCAACACCACCGCCGCAACCGGCAAGGGCTTTGCCATCGGCTCCGCCGCCCTTACGGCCCTGGCCCTCCTGGCCTCCTACATTGAGGAGATCAAGATCGGCTTCGGCCACCTTGCCGCAAAGGGCGGAGAAATGGCGGCTGAATTTACCCGCCTTGCACACGGCAGCATCACAGATATTGTGGAGCACTATGACATCACCCTCATGAATCCTATGGTCCTGGTGGGCATTTTCATCGGCTCAATGATGGCATTCCTCTTCTGCGGTCTCACCATGAATGCCGTGGGACGTGCAGCAGAGAAGATGGTCATCGAGGTACGCCGCCAGTTCCGTGAGATTGCCGGCATCCTTGAAGGAAAGCAGCGCCCGGACTACACCAGCTGCGTCCGCATCTCCACCAAGGCTGCCCAGCACGAGATGATCTTCCCGTCCCTCCTTGCCATCATCGTTCCCATGCTTGTGGGTGTCATCCTTGGCCCTGCAGGTGTTATAGGCCTCCTTGCCGGCGGCCTTGGAGCAGGCTTCGTCCTGGCTATCTTCCTGGCCAACTCCGGCGGCGCCTGGGACAATGCCAAGAAGTTCGTTGAGGAAGGCCACTTCGGCGGCAAGAACTCCTCCAGCCACCACGCCACCGTGGTAGGCGACACAGTGGGAGACCCCTTCAAGGACACCTCCGGCCCTTCCCTCAACATCCTCATCAAGCTCATGAGCATGGTCTCCATCGTCATGGCCGGACTCACCGTGATGCTGCACTAAGTTACACCATCGCACAGGCGCTCGCTTCGTAACTTAGCTCACGTTGCCCCCACCCTAAATCCCTCCCCTCGGGGGAGGGACTTTGTTACCCATATTGTAATGCCGACGCCGTGGAGCCCAAGTGGTTGTGCGTCAATTACTTACCGGATCCTTTGGGAAAACCAGTAATCCCATACGATCCGGTAAATTGTTGTATATTAACCACTTAACCTCCATCAATTGCCGTTTTCGTTGCCCCTTGTCGCTGCGGGAGGTATTGATGGCAAAACCCTTCGTTCGCTTCGCTCACTTCGTCCCTCCCATTCGCCGCGCTTCGCGCAGGCTCTGGGCCCCTCCCGCTCATGAAGCCGCGGGCGGCTACAGGTTTTGCCACCAACACCTCCCCTCCGCTTATAGGGCAACGAAAAGCACAAAAACCGCCTAAAATGTGTGAGTCATTGCCCAAACGGGCAACGAAAAGCACAAAACCGGCCCAAAACGTGTGAATCGTTGCCCCGGGACATCATAGAGGTGCAACCTGCGACGTATATAGGCAACCTGAGACGGTGCTCCTGCAATTCTATGGCGGAAATCGGCAAAAAATAGTTATCTTTGTAAGCTATAATAAAGATAAGCAATGAAAGAAGCCATTGAAAGAATATTCAAAGAGCTGGAGGAGCTGAAGGCCACCAGCCAGAAAGAGGCAGAAGAAGCCCGTATACGTTTCCTTGGAAAGAAAGGTGAAATCACGGCCCTTATGGACGAGTTCCGCAACATTGCCCCGGAACTCAAGAGGGAGTACGGCAAGAAGCTCAATGAACTCAAGCAGTACACCATTGCAAAGATAGATGAACTGAAGGCTGCTGCAGAGACCGCCGCTGTGGCCGATTCCCCCAAGGAGGATCTTTCAATGCCCGGAGACGCTTTCCCCCTGGGTTCGCGTCATCCCGTTTCTATTGTCCGCCAGCAGATTGTGGATATCTTCCGCAAGTTTGGATATGACGTTGCAGAGGGCCCTGAAATTGAGGACGACTACCACGTGTTCGAGGCCCTGAACTTCCCGCCCAATCACCCCGCGCGTGAGATGCAGGACACCTTCTTCGTGAGCACCGGCCATCTGAACCCGCTCCTTCTCCGTACTCACACTTCTTCCGTGCAGGTGCGCACAATGGAAACCCAGCCGCTGCCCATCCGCGTGGTGTGCCCCGGCCGCGTTTTCAGAAATGAGGCAATATCGGCCCGCGCGCACTGCATCTTCCATCAGGTAGAAGGACTGTACATTGACAAGGACGTCACGTTCGCAGACCTTAAGCAGGCCATCCTGCTGTTTGCCCGCGAGATGTTTGGTGCCGATACGGAGATTCGTATGAGGCCCTCCTACTTCCCGTTCACGGAGCCTTCCGCAGAGGTAGACGTTTCCTGCAACATCTGCAAGGGAAAGGGCTGCAACATCTGCAAGGGCACCGGCTGGCTGGAGATTATGGGCTGCGGCATGGTGGATCCCAACGTCCTCAAGGCCAGCGGAATTGATCCTTCACAGTACAGCGGCTTTGCCTTTGGCATGGGCGTGGAGCGTATCGCAATGCTCAAGTGGCAGGTCAACGACCTACGCCATTACTTCGAGAACGACATGCGCTTCCTCTCGGAATTCGCCACCGCCACGGAAGTGTAGTCCGTGAAAGCCCGTCAGGTACTCATATTCCTTCTCAGCGTTTTCGCCGCCCTGGGCGTGCTGTGGCTGGTTATGCCGGCCGATGGCATAGCCGCCGGGCCGCTCACCCTGCGTTTCTCCAATATGCAGGCAACCCTCAGGGATGCAAATGAGACCAAGGTAGACGTAGACTCCGTCCTCAATGCAGTTCAGGCCCGTTTCAAGATGAAGCAGGACACACTGGAGTACTACAGGCAGTTTTTCACGGAAAACCCTGACAGAATCTATCTTCCGGGGGATGATATAGACTTTTTCCGCCCCGTTTTCAGGGACTTTGAGGCCCCGGGCCTCAGCCGCGTAGTCCACTACGGAGACTCCCAGATAGAACTTGACCGCATTTCCCAGGACCTCCGCCAGGATCTCCAGGCAAGGTTTGGAGGCAACGGAACCGGCCTTTTCCCGGCCCTGAGCAACGTTCCGTCGGCCAGCATATCCAAGGCGGCATCAGGCGGCTTTGTCCAGTACACCATGTACGGAGACTCCACCACCGTCCGCGCCGGCCACAGTCGCTACGGCATTCTGGCCCAGGTGGTTACGCTCACCGGCGGCGGCACCGTAACCCTTCGTTCCACCAGCAACAAGAACGCCCGCGAAGGCGTCCACAGCTTTGAGGCTGTCACCGTCCTCTACGGACGTCCCAGCGGCGGGTTCTCCGTAAAAGCGGTATCGGACACCCTCCGCCCCGTTCCCGTAGAGGAAGTGGGCGAGAGCGGCCTCCGCAAAGTCACCTGGCACTTCGGCCGGCCCGTCCAGAAAGCCGTGCTCCGCTTCAGCGGGAACGCTGAAATCTACGGAATATCGGCCGATCCCGATTCCGGCGTCCAGGTAGACAACATCCCCCTCAGGGGCTGCTCAGGCACCATTTTCACCCGTATCAACAAGCCTCTTATGGCCGATTGCCTGGAAATGATGGACGCCAGTCTCATCATCCTCCAGTTTGGCGGAAATTACATGCCCGTGGTCCGTAACACCAAGGTCATCGAGCAGTACCAGGAGCAGATAGAGGCCCAGATCCAGTACTTCCATGAGGTTGCCCCGGATGCCCGCATCCTCTTTATCGGCCCGTCCGATATGGGAAAGAGCGTGGGCGGCCGCATTGTTACCTGGCCCCGCCTCCCTGAACTTGTGGATTCCCTCAAGGCCACGGCCCTCAGGAACGACGCAGCCTATTGGGACCTCTTCCGCATGATGGGAGGGGAGAACTCCATGGGTCAGTGGGTTAAGCACAATCCTCCTTACGCCGGGCCTGATTACATCCACTTCACCCCCGCCGGTGCCCAGAAGGTTGGAGACGCCCTCTCCAATTCCCTCCTTACCTATTACGATTATTACCGCCTGGTCAAGTGAAGCGCCTCCTCCTTATAGTCCTCCTTGCCATGGCAGTGCCGTGCGCAGCCCAGCGCCCTCCCGTGCTCATTCCGCGCGGGCTTGAGGGGGAATCGGCCTCCTTTACCGCCTTCAGGCAAAAGCTGGACTCCCTGGTGCATTGGGGCACCGGAGACGTAAGGGTGCTCCACGTTGGCGGCTCCCACGTCCAGGGCGGCACCTGGAGTGACCGCCTCCGCACCCGCTTCCTGTCCCTCAGATACGGCCTTGACGGCGGCAGGGGCCTGGTTTTCCCCTTTGCGGCCGCCCTCACCAACACCCCCGTCAGCTACACAACCTCATACTCCGGCCTCTGGGAATCCCACAATTGCATAAAGGCCGATGGTGGGGACCTCGGCCTCACCGGCATAGCCGCAGAGGTTAAGGACACCGCCTCCCGCGTAGCCGTGGACCTTGCCCGTAACGGCGGTCCCGTGCTCCGCCAGAGCTACGCCTTCAACCGTGTGGACGTCCTTGGGGAAGGGGAGATGGAGCCCGTCCTCCTGCTTCAGGGCCGGGACACCGTTTACGGCGTCAAGGGCCGCCAGTACACCCATTTCGACCTCCCGTACTACACGGACTGGCTGCAGGTATTCTTTAAGGGGGAGGGCCGATACACCCTCCGCGGCCTCTACCTTGACCGCACCGGCGGCGGCTTCACCTACAGCGAGGCTGGAATCAACGGCGCCTCCACCTCATCCTGGGCAAAGTGCTCCCATTGGGCAGAGGACCTTTCCCGCGTGATGCCGGACCTCGTGATATTCTCTATCGGCATCAACGACATCCAGGGCCACGATTTTGATTCCCGCCGATTCAAGGAAAACTACCGCTTCCTCCTTCGCCAGGTGCGGGACGTGAACCCCCGCTGCGCCGTACTCTTTTCCGGTATCAACGACAGTTATTACAAGGGAAAACACGTGAACCAGCATACCCCTGACGTTGAAAAGGCCTTCCGTGAACTGGCCGATGAATTTGACGGCGTGTTCTGGGATATGTATGAGGTTATGGGCGGCTACGGCTCTTCCGATGCCTGGAAAGAGGCCGGCCTGATGCAGGGTGACAGAGTCCATTTCACCCCCGCCGGCTATCGCCTCATCGGGGACCTTCTCTTTGACGCAATAATGGAGTACAGATGACGCTGGCAGACATCATACGGGACTTTGCCGTGAGCCTGTTCTCCTTTGACCAGGCGCACCCGCTGCTTTTCACCCAGTTCTACTTCTGGGCGTTCTTCGCGCTGGTGTTTGCGGTGTTCTCCCTGTTCCACAGCAAGGTTCTCCTCCGCAACGGCTTTCTCTTTGCGGTGTCACTTTTCTTCTATTACAAGACAAGCGGCGTGTTCCTGGCACTTCTTGTGTTTGTAATAGTGTATAACTACTTTGCTGCAAAGGGGCTGTATCGGCTTAAGAAAGAAGGCTGGAGGCGGGCCCTCACGGCGCTAAGCGTTGTGATAGACCTTGGGGTCCTTGCCTATTTCAAGTACGCGTACTTCATAACGGACTTTGTGAACAACCTCTTCGGGCTGTCCATTGAGGTTCACGACGTCCTTGGAGAGTTCCTGAACGCCCTCACGGGAACGTCCCTTTTCCGCGTAGACGCCATTATCCTCCCGGTAGGAATATCCTTCTTCACCTTCCAGGCGGTAAGTTACATAGTGGATGTTAAACGCCAGAAGATTGCCCCGGTCCAGAATTTCCTGGACTTCGGGTTCTACCTCAGCTTCTTTCCTCAGCTGGTTGCAGGTCCCATCGTCCGCGCCGTAGAGTTTGTGGAGCAGCTCCATAAGCCATACAACCTTAGCCGCAGGTGGTTTGGCATAGCCATCTTCTGGATAATGAACGGCCTCCTGAAAAAGTTAATTCTGGCCGATTACATGGCCGTGAACTTCGCCGACCGGGTCTTCGAGAACCCGCTCCTTTACAGCGGCTTTGAGAATTTATCGGCCCTTTTCTGCTATTCCCTGCAGGTTTATGCCGATTTTTCCGGCTACACGGACATTGCAACGGGCGTAGCGATGCTCATGGGCTTCTACCTTCCCAAGAACTTCAATTCCCCGTACAAGGCCCCCAATACGCAGGACTTCTGGCGCCGCTGGCATATGACCCTCAGCCGCTGGCTGCGGGATTATCTCTACATCCCCCTTGGCGGTAACAGAAACGCTTCTGCGGGCACTTTCATCATCATTGCAGCCATTGCGGTGATAGGCAGTTTCCTCAGCGGTTCCTGGTGGGTTGCGGCGGCTGTGGCGGCTCTTGCGGCTGGTATCGGCATATGGGCCTGGCGTAAGCCCTCTGACCGCAAACTCATCACCACCAACATCAACTCCATGAACACCATGCTCCTTGGTGGCCTTTGGCACGGAGCAAGTTGGAATTTCATGATCTGGGGCGGTCTCAACGGCATCGGGATGGTGATTTATAAGATATGGACCAAGCGCTCGATGGGCGTTAAGCTCCTCATAATTTCTCTTGTTACGGCCCTTTGCGGTACGCTTTCCTTCACCCTGCACTATCCCGTCTGGAACATGTTCTTTGTGTGGACGATGATAATCTTGGTGGGGACGGCTGTAAAAGCCCTGATACGTCATTCCCGGCCTGGCCATGAATCTCCCGCCGCCAAGTGGTGCAGCAACGCCTGGGACATCTTCCAGACCTTCGTGTTCATCACATTCACCCGCCTTTTCTTCCGCAGCGGCTCCAACCTTGACCCTGCCCTTGCCAACGAGCAGGCCTGGAACACCGCCAAGAATATGGTGAACCAGATAGGCTCCCACTGGGACATCGGCCTTGTTCCGGCAATGATCCACCAGCACCGTGCGGTGCTCATCCTCTTTGTCCTGGGAATGCTCATCCACTGGCTCCCGGAGCGCTTCAAGAGGCGTTATCGCCTCACTTTCAGCGCCCTCCCGCTGCCAGTCATGGCCCTTGTGGTGGTCCTGATAGTGATCTTCTTCTACCAGTTCATCACCGCCGACCTCCAGTCCTTCATCTACTTCCAGTTCTAACCTCTACCCTTTAAAATTATTCTTATCTTTGCAGTATGGAAGTAAGAGCAAAAAAGGCCCTTGGGCAGCATTTCCTCACAGACCAGAAAGTGGCCCGCGCCATCGTTGATGCGTTAGAGACCAAAGGCCCGGTCCTGGAAGTGGGCCCGGGAATGGGCGTACTTACGCAGTACCTGCTGGAAAGAGAAGACATTGACCTGAAACTTGTGGAGATAGATACGGAGAGCGTGGAGTATCTTCTCACGCACTTCCAGGGTATGCAGGGCCGTCTTATGGAGGCCGATTTCCTCACCCTTCCCCTGGAGCGGATATTCCCCGGAGACTTCTGCGTCATAGGGAACTTCCCTTACAACATCTCCTCCCAGATTTTCTTCAAGGTCCTGGACCACAAGGATCACATCCCGCAGGTTGTGGGCATGGTTCAGAAGGAGGTTGCAGAGCGCATTGCAGAAAAGCCCGGAAGCAAAACCTATGGCATCTTGAGCGTGCTTCTTCAGGCCTGGTATGACATAGAGTACCTTTTCACCGTGGGCTCCGGCTGCTTTGCTCCGCCGCCCAAAGTTGAGAGCGCCGTGATAAGACTGCGCCGCAACGGCCGCACAGACCTTGGCTGTGACGAAAAACTCTTCAAGACCGTTGTGAAAACGGCATTTGGCCAGCGCCGCAAGATGATGCGAAATCCACTTAAGCCACTTGCCGCTGCTAAAGCTACTCGCGAAGGGTGGCCGCCCGAAGAATTATCGGCCTTCCTCTCCCAGCCCGTCTTCTCCCAGCGCCCGGAACAGCTCTCCGTGGAGGATTTTGTGGCGCTTACTAATCTGTTGGCGTAATTTCCCCAATCCGGTACCGTCAAAGTCACGTTTTGGGCCGATTACTTGACTAAGATGGTAAGAATAAACAATCTTAGTCAAGTTTTTGAGTCATTTTGTGACTAAGATTGAATCAGTTATGCTCTAAAGTGGGATGGCGCTATGCAACGGCTTTGCGGCGGCGGGCAACAAGCGCCCACACCGCCCATACGGCCGTGATGACAAGGCACATGGGCACGCCCACGGTGAGGATTTCATGCCACATCTGTGCGGCGCCGCCAGTCTGGGACAAAGCCGTGAAGAAGGGGAACTGCCAGGTGAGTTCTCCGTTGATTACGTGGTCCACGATAAGCATCACAGAACCGCCCCAGAGCATGGTTTCCAGGGTTTTGAGGGAAGCCGGAACGGGCTTACGGCTGAGTTTACGGTATGCGGTGGTTGCGATTGCCTGAACGAGGGGCGCTACAAAACAAGCCATAGTTAAAAGTTTTCCGCAAGATACGCATTTTTTTGCTAACTTTGTGAGCTAAGAAAAAACTTAACTATAGATATGTACAGAACGCACACATGCGGTGAACTCCGCATTGAGAACAAAGGGCAGCAGGTTACCCTGGCCGGTTGGGTCCAGAAAGCCCGCAAGCTTGGTGGAATGACATTCATTGACCTCCGTGACCGCTACGGCATCACGCAACTTGTTGTTGAGGCCGATGCCCCCGCAGAGCTTGTAGAGACAGCCACATCTCTGGGCCGCGAATTTGTGATCCAGGCCACGGGAGAAGTGGTGGAGCGTCAGGCCAAAAACGCCAAGATGCCCACCGGAGACATTGAGATAAAACTATCGGCCATAAATATCCTCAACAAGAGCGTTACCCCGCCCTTCACCATTGAGGAAGAAAGTGACGGCGGAGAAGACCTCCGTATGAAGTACCGTTACCTGGACCTTCGCCGCGGCCCGCTCCAGAGGGCCCTTGCTCTCAGGCACAAGGTTGCCCACGAGTGTCGCAACTACCTGGATTCCAAGGGCTTCATGGAGATAGAGACCCCTTACCTCATCAAGTCCACCCCGGAAGGCGCCCGTGACTTTGTGGTCCCTTCCCGCATGAACCCCGGTCAGTTCTACGCCCTGCCTCAGAGCCCCCAGACCTTCAAGCAGCTCCTTATGGTTGCCGGTTATGACCGCTACTTCCAGATTGTCCGCTGCTTCCGTGACGAGGACCTCCGCGCAGACCGCCAGCCTGAATTCACCCAGATAGACTGCGAGATGTCATTTGTGGAGCAGGAGGATGTCCTGAATATGTTCGAGGGCATGATGAGAACCCTTTTCAAGAACGTCCTTGGAGTAGACATCCCCAATCCTCTCCCCCGTATGAGCTGGTACGACGCCATGGATAACTACGGCTCAGATAAGCCGGACGTCCGCTTCGGCATGAAGATCCATGAGATCACCGCCGCCGCTAAGGGCAGGGGCTTCAGCGTGCTGGATGACGCCCAATATATCGGCGCAATTGCCGTTCCCGGCGCCGCGGAATACACCCGCAAGCAGATTGATGAACTCACAGAGTGGGTTAAACGCCCTCAGGTTGGCGCCAAAGGCCTCATCTACATCAAGGTTAATGCCGATGGCTCCTTCAAGAGTTCAATCGACAAATTCTACGGGGCCGATGACCTTGCAGCCATCGCCGCAGCCGCAGAGGCTAAGCCTGGAGACCTCATCCTTGTGATGAGCGGTGCCAAGCGCAAGACCCAGACCATGCTGGGCGTCCTGCGCCTTGAGATGGGCGGCCGCCTGGGCCTCCGTAACCCCAAGGAGTTCGCACCCCTCTGGATCGTGGACTTCCCGCTTCTTGAGTGGGACGACGAAACAGGGCGTTTCTACGCTATGCACCATCCCTTCACCGCCCCCAAGCCGGAGCACGAAAAATGGTTCTACAGCAACGCCAAGGAAGACCTAGAGCGCGTCTGCGCCAACGCCTATGACTTCGTCCTCAACGGCAACGAACTTGGCGGCGGTTCCATCCGTATCCATAATGCCGATATGCAGAAGCGTATGTTCGAGGTCCTTGGAATCGGCCCTGAAGAGGCAGAGTACAAGTTTGGCTTTATCATCAACGCCTTCAAGTTCGGTGCCCCGCCTCACGGAGGCCTGGCCTTCGGCTTTGACCGCGTGTGCGCCCTCATGGGTGGGCAGGACACCATCAGGGACTACATCGCCTTCCCCAAGAACAATCAGGGCAGGGATGTGATGATAGATTCCCCGTCCCAGATCGATCAGGAGCAGCTGGATGAACTGCAGATTTCACTACGTTCTCCTCAAAACGCTCAGTAACAATTATTTACAACTTTTCCTCCTGGCTGTTTTGCTGGGAGGAAAATGTATAAACGCCTCATTATCAGCGGTTTAATGAAAACGGTCTCCAATTACCCCATCCGCAACACCTTCCGAATGAAGGTGAAATGCGCGCTGTACGTTGAGATAGAGTCGGAAGAAGAGTTGGCGGCCATGGACTTTGGCGCCCTGCCCCAGCCGGTGATGGTCATGGGCGGCGGCTCCAACCTCCTTTTCACCAAAGACTTCCCAGGAACCGTGCTGCACATATCATCCCCCTCCCCCTACCCGTGTCCGGGGGTGGACACGTCCGCCGGAGGGTGCTTTGTCACCTTGCCCGCCGGAACGGTCTTTGACGATTTCTGCGCCTGGGCGGCAGCTGAAGGCCTTTGGGGTCCGGAGAACTTGTCGCTCATCCCCGGGGAATGCGGTGCCAGCGCCGTTCAGAACATCGGCGCCTATGGCGTTGAGGCAAAGGATATTATTGTGGGAATCCGCGCCTGGGACCGCTTAGAAGGCCGATTCGTGCACATTGGCCCCGCCACCTGCGCCTACGGCTACCGCACATCCAAGTTCAAAACTGAATGGAAAGGCCGATACATCATCACGGCCGTCACATACCGCCTAAGCCGTGAACCCCAGCCCCGCCTGGACTACGGTGGCCTCCGGAAGGCTCTGGAGGCAAGCGGTGTGAGAGTCACCCCTCCGGGGGACTCCGCTTCGCTTCGCTCCGCTCCGGCCCCTCCCACTGGCTTCGCCAGCGGGCCCCTCCCCCTACACTTGTCCGGGGGTGGACAAGCCCCCGGAGGGGTGACTCTCACACCGCAGATCATCCGCCAGACCATCATCGACATCCGCAATGCAAAACTGCCGGATCCGGCGGTGACTGGATCGGCCGGAAGTTTCTTCTGTAATCCGGTGATAAGCAAGGAGCACTTTGAACGCATCAAAGACATCGCCCGTCAGGACAACGGTCCGGACTACCAGGTGCCGCACTATGAGGTGGGGGACCAGATCAAGGTTCCGGCGGCCTGGATGATAGAGCAGTGCGGCTTCAAGGGCAAACGCCTTGGCGGAGCCCAGGTTTACCAGAATCAGCCGCTGGTCATTGTGAATGCCAGCGGGGAGGCTTCCCCGGAAGAAATCATAGGCCTGGAAACCGAAGTTATCCAGGCCATAGAATCCAAATACGGTATCACCCTCCATCCGGAGGTTGAGCACATCTAACTACTTTGTCAGGTTAATGAACGGCAGCGCGTTGGAGCCGTTGTAGGTGGGAAGTTTGCCATCCCACTTCTCAATGGCGTACTGCTGGACCAGCAGTGCATTGAGGGAAGCGGCAACTACGCGGTTGTAGTATGCTTCACCGTCACCCTGGATGCGCTGGGCTTCAGCTTCACCCTTTGCCTTGGCAATGGCAATCTTGGCCTCGGCCTCTGCTTCCTTCACCTTGTTCTCTGCTTTGAGGGCGTTCTGTACGGCCTCGTTCTTGGCGTTGATGGCGGCAGTAAGGGATGCCGGAGGGTCTATCTTTGTGGTGAACTCACGGACAATAAAGCCCTCGCGGTTCATGGACTCATCCAGGCGGGCGCGGACCTCGTTCTCAAACTTGGCGCGGTTGGCCATCAGTTCATCCGAGGTGTAGTTGTTGGCGCAGGTACGGTAAGCCTCAAAGATACAGGTATTTATGTAGCCCATCTCAAGTTCGCGCACCGGTTTGCGGTACTTCACGAAGATATCAACAGCCTTAGACTCGTCTATCTGGTATGCAAGGGTAGGAGTCATTGAGAAGATAGCTGCATCCTTAGGGTTCACGGTGAAGGGCTCATAGGTTACACGCTGGATGTAAGTGGGATACTCGAAGATACTCTCCGTGAT
This sequence comes from Bacteroidales bacterium, assembly GCA_016286385.1. GTDB lineage: Bacteria > Bacteroidota > Bacteroidia > Bacteroidales > UBA932 > Cryptobacteroides. Next base: position 50,138 of record JAEESO010000015.1, read on the forward strand.
GGGGTTGTACCACACCCAACCGCGGCAGGTGCCCTCAACACCGCCCTTAAGGGCAGCATTGGAGCTCCACTTCTTGAACTTGATACCAACCGATGCAGAGTCAATTGTGGTGCAGCAGGATGCCATGATGCCTATCACAACCACAGTTACGGCAAGTGCAATCCAGGAGGATTTTGCAAGAACTCCGGTCTTTTTCATATCACATTATTTTTTCTTGCCGAACAAACCGCCCAGGATGCTGGTTGCAGCGCCAAGAAGGCCGCTGCCTGAGCCGCCCTTGAGAGAAAGGAGGATATCGTTGATGTCAACATCTCCGTCTCCGTCCTGATCCTTGATGAAGCCTGAGAGTTTGCCGATAATACCAGGGATTAGTGCAGTAAGGGCCGGAGCCAGTGAACCAAGGTTCAGCTTGCTCACGATGTTCTTGGTGAAGAGGTCCCCTGCCAGGGCGGTGATGCCGCTCTTTGCAGCATCTGTCTTACCGGTAAGAAGGTTTTTGATCTCATCCAGACCACCGGATTTTGCGGCAGTCTGTGTGAGTGAACCCAGGATGGAATCTCCCAGCCCGCCAAGAACCTGGTCCTTGATGTTTGCAGGGATGTCTACTTTACCTGCCGCCGCACTGACGGCCTTCTGAATGAAGTCATTAATGTTTGCCATATGTCAAATGTTTTATGCCAATAAAGTTAATCCAATTCTCACAAAAATCCAATACATCCACGGACCATCCGAAACACGTATGAATTATTTCCGGAAAAAACGTATCTTTGTAGATAAACTGTTCAAAATGGCAAAATTCATCATAGAGGGTGGCCACAGGCTCAGCGGCACCATCACTCCCCAAGGCGCAAAGAATGAGGCCCTGGAGGTTATCAGTGCGGTTCTCCTTACATCGGAGCCCGTGAAAATGACCAATATCCCGGAGATCCTTGACGTAAAGAACCTCATAGAGCTCTTAAGGAATATGGGAGTAAAAGTCACCCGCCATTCCAAGGGCACCTACACTTTTCAGGCCGATGAAGTGGACACCTCCTACATTGAAACGGAGGAATTCGTTGCAAAGTGCGCCAAGCTTCGCGGCAGCGTGATGGTCGTCGGCCCGCTCCTCAGCCGTTTTGGCCACGCGTGGTTCCCCAAGCCGGGCGGTGATAAGATTGGCCGCCGCAGGGTTGACACCCACCTTGACGGTATGTGCAACCTTGGCGCAGATATGGAGTATGACCCTAAGCGCCGTGCGTTCCACCTCACGTCCGAGGGTCGTCTTACGGGCCGATACATGCTCCTTGACGAAGCCTCCGTCACCGGTACTGCCAACATAGTGATGGCCGCAGTCCTTGCAAAGGGCACCACAACCATCTATAATGCCGCCTGCGAGCCCTACGTCCAGCAGCTTTGCAAGATGCTAAACCGCATGGGCGCCTTCATAGACGGCGTGGGTTCCAACCTCCTCCGCGTTCACGGCGTGGAGAAACTCGGCGGCACGGAGCACAGGATTCTCCCGGATATGATCGAGGTTGGCTCTTTCATCGGCATGGCCGCCATCTGCCAGAGCGAAATCACCATCAAGGACGTTTCCTGGTATGACCTTGGAATCATCCCGGATGCTTTCAAACGCCTTGGAATCAAGCTGGAGCAGAGGGGCGACGACATCTACGTCCCCGCCCAGGATAGCTATGAGATTGAGTCTTTCCTGGACGGCTCCATAATGACTCTGGCCGATGCCCCCTGGCCTGGCCTCACCCCTGACCTCCTTTCCGTGATGCTGGTTGTTGCCACCCAGTGCAAGGGCAGTGTCCTCATCCACCAGAAGATGTTTGAATCAAGGCTGTTCTTTGTAGACCGCCTCATAGACATGGGCGCCCAGATTATTCTCTGCGACCCCCACAGGGCGGTTGTAATCGGCCACGATCACCGCATTACCCTCAAGGCCGCCCGCCTTGTGAGCCCGGATATCCGCGCGGGTATTGCAATGCTCCTTGCGGCAATGAGCGCCCGCGGCACCTCAACAATTGACAACATCGAGCAGATAGACCGCGGCTACGAGGACATTGAGGGCCGCCTCAATGCCCTCGGGGCACATATTACAAGAGCATAATGAAACGTATAGCATTATTTGTCATTTTTGCTTTATCCTGCACCATCCTCTCTGCTCAGAGTTTTGAGGAGAGTATGCGTTATTGGACAGACGGTCCTCTCACTTGGGACGATCTTAATTTCAAGTCGCCCAAAGATTTCAGGACCAGCAACCTGAGTTTTCGCTGGCTGACCAACTCTGAAAAGACCCGTCCGTCCTGGAACACTGTTCAGTATGTGTCAAAGCCCGCGGTTGCTATGGATAAATCCCTTTCCTGGCACAATCTGGAAAGGATGTATCCTTGCGCCCTTGCGTATGACCAGGTCCTGTTCGATCTCAATGAACTGTATTTCCGAAAGATGCTCACGGAACTGTACAGCACAGATAACAAAAGGTCTGCAGACGCGCTCTATGCTTTCTACAGTGACCAGAATCAAAGCAGATGGAGAGAGATAGTTGAGGACACTGAAGACGGTACAGATTCCACGATGGTTGCCTATCATTCCGGAAGAATTGCGGAAGAGTTGGCCCAGATATCTTATCCTCAGATTACAAAGAGCCAAAAGATTTTCCTTATGACGTTTAATGTGGGTTACAGCGGAAGTCTGTTTTTGGGGCAGGCTGCAAATACTTTTGCAATGACCCACGGAATTATGCTGGATTTCTTTTGCGGGTACAAGCAGCATGAGTTCGGTACCATAATAAACGCCGGGACCGGTCCTATTCTTGATGATTACAGTTATGGTGATGCGGTTTTCCGGAAGGGAAAAGAATATAACCATAATTATATTGGATTAACATACGGATACCGGTTTTACGACGGTACTTATTTCTCATTGAAACCTTTTGTGGGGCTTTCCGGACGTATGCTTGTCCAGACAAGGCAGGGGAAAGACGATAATAATAAGACCCTGGGAAATTTCGTGGTCCTTGGCGGCGCCGAAGCCCACTTTAAGTTTTGGCGCGTCTTTCGTAATTCTGATGCCACGGAACACGGCCTTGGAATTCGCGCCTACGTTGCAAGAGATTTGGGTGAGATGAATGCAACGTCCATAAATATAGGCGTTTTCTACAATTGGGATACCCTTGGCTTGAAGTAATCGTTCCTTCGCTGGAGGGGATAGATGGCGGCTACAGAAGGCCCTTCTCCTTCAGGATTGACACAAGTTCGGCCGAATTTGAGGCCTGGAACTTTTCAAGAAGCCTCTTCCTGTACCACTTGATGGTGGCAAGGGAGAGGCAAACTTTATCTGCGATCTGTTGGCTGGTAAGGCCTGCCGCAAGAAGGGGCACTATCTCCCTTTCCCTGTCTGTAAGTTCTTGAGCCAGAGGTTTTTCCTGAAGGGCTTCCTCTATGACTACATCGGCCCCGGCCTTTTCCCTGGAAAGTTTCCGGTTCCGGCGGAGGATAAGCCCAAGCGCAAGGATAAGGCCGATTATTATTGCGCCTCCAAGCGCCGCCAGCCTCCAGATTTTCTTCTGCCGCTCAAGGATTTTGTTGGTAAGGCCAAGGGTCTCAATCCTTGCGGCAAACTCCTGATCCTCGTGGAGGGAATAATAGGAATCGGCCTCCTCAATATATTTCATGGCCTTTCCAATCTTTCCCTTTGCCAGATAATAGCTTCCCAGCCCTTTGTAGGCCGATGATATCTGCAGCGAGTCACCGCTTGCCTGCGCGTACTCAAGGGAGGTCTGGTAACAGGGGAGGGCCTTTTCCAGCTCTCCTTCCTCAAACCACGTCTCCCCCATATTGTACCAGAGGATGGCGTTAGACTCGTTCCAGCCGTATTTTGTGAAGATCTCCCCAGCCTTTTTGTAGTACTCCATTGCCTTTGGGATGGAGTCCATTACGTTGTAGAGGTTGCCGATGGCTCCGTAGATGGAGGAATAGGCGTCATCTACGTTTTCTGGCGCGTAAGGCTGGTCGTTGGTGAGGGAGGTTTCCCCGGCGGCCATACGGTTGGCCAACGCAAGGGCGCGATTGTAGTAGAAAAGGGCGCTGTCGTACTGTTCGCTTCCGTAGAACATAAGGGCTATTCCGGCCGAGGCCTCCTCCATCTTGCCGAGCCAGTTCCACCGGAGAGCAATGGCGTAGCACTTGCGGGCAAAGTACATGGAACGCTCCGCGTTTATGTTGCAGTAGCCGTGCATGAGATTGTAGCAGGCAAAGACGTAGTCCTCGCACTCTTTTTCCGACGCCTGGGCTATACGCTCCGGCGTAAGCCCCGCCACCACCTGCTCCAGGGAATCCACGTTGTGACCGCGGTGATCTATATATGCCCAGGCGCTTATGAAGGTTAGCAGAAGGGCTCCTATGCAAACTATTCTTTTCACGTTTACGAAGTTAGCGAAAATGCGGCAATCGGCATAAAATACTTTCCGAAAGGCCGCAATTCTATACTAAAGTATAGTCTTTTCTATCCTTTGGGATGGTGTTTTTAGATAGAGGATTGCCGAAATTTGCACAATCTAAAACAATAATTATGGAAAAATACGAAACTCCACTCTGCCTGGTTGTTCCTGTAATGATGGAGGCAACCGTGATGACCCTGTCGGACGGGTTTGAGAGTACAAATGAAGATTACATTCCTGACACCATCTAAACGATTATGAAAAAAGTAGTATTCTTTATCTTGGCAGCCCTGGCAGTCCTGGCCTGGGGATGCACAAAAGAGGTTGAAAAGGCCGTAGAAGAAGAGCCTGCAGATGTTCCCGAGACTCCGGAGATTCCTGATGCTGAGGAGCCTATGGTAACCGTTGAATTCAATGCGGACTTTGACCAAACAAAGACCACGCTTGACGACAACTCCGTTGTTTGGGAGGCGGGAGATAAGATTGTGCTCTTCCCGATGAAATATACCGACCTATCCTATGCCGATGACGAAACTTGGACGGCTTTGAAAAACGAAACCGGCTCGATGCTGAAGCGGTCGTACGTTACAACAGGAATGCAAAAACTCTCAGACGCGCTGGTAACAGGAGGGAAAAACGCAATTTTTACGTTTACCGTAAGTGCCAGTGATGCAGAAAAAATAGCGGAGGCCGACTACTATGTGGCGTTTGTCTATGCAGGCACCGGTTTCGCAAATTATGCTTTTAGCGACGATTATAAATTCAATAAACAGACATCTATCCAATACTCATATTTTTACTGTCCGTTCCTATATAGCCAGGGCGGCGGATTCCATCATCTTGCATTTGCCAAGAACAATGGCGGTAGCAGTTTGTCGTTCAAGAATCTTAATCCGGTTCTGACCTTTACGACAAACAATGACAATGCCGCAAAAGCCATTATTACAGACAACGATGATAATTACATCGCCGGTAATTATGACTGCTGCAGCCGTAGCGGATCGGCCTATCCGATTATGAACCCCCGAACAAAACTGAGCAGTGCATATACGGAATATAGTTATATTGAGAAAAACATTGTCCCTGGCCAGGCTACATATATTACCCTGCATCCCTACTACTCGTTCACCCACGGTTTCACCATCAGCATCCGTAACAGCAGCAATGAAGAGATTGACAAGTTTATCTATAATAATCCTTTCACACCTACAGTGGGCCACATTACCACTATCACAAACTTTGAGAACCGTACTGAAAAACCGGCCGTTCTGAAGTCCGGTTCCGAGTTCAATGCCGCCATCAAGACTCTTGCCGCAGGAACAGACAAGAGCTCCAATGACAGCGACGCCCTGATCCAGCATATCGTGTTTGCCACTGGTTCATCGGCAACAAGCGAAACCGTGATCAGCGACGGATCCTCACCCAGAACTGTTTACGCATCCTGGGATTCCTCCACCAAGACCATCACCATCTCGACGGCGATGAGCAAAATCTATATGGGAACAAATGCATCGGCAATGTTCCAGAAATTGACTGCTCTGAAAGACATTTCCGGCCTTGGAGATATTGACGCCACTTCCATTACAAGTGCAAGTTATATGTTCTGGGGCAGTTCCAGCATTACTTCCATTACCCTGCCGGCCACTTCAACATCGCTTGTAATGGTGGATGGTATGTTCTGGAACTGCAGCGCCCTTACAACGCTTGATGCAAGCAACCTTACGGCCAGATCAGGAGCATCTATCAACAATCTGTTCAACGGCTGCAGTTCCATCACCTCCATTGACCTGCCGGCGACGTTTGACACCGATAACGCAAACAGTTACAGTAACCTGTTCTACGGATGCACCAATCTCAAGACCGTATATTTCCGCGGCCTGAAGATTAAAAAGGCCAGAATTACCTCTCTTGCCGATGCTTTCGCAGACTCGTTCTACAACGTTCTTGCCGGATGTAACTTCTATTATACCTCGGCCTCTTCAGACTACTATACTCCGCTTGAGGCTTTCCCGGAAGGCACATATTCAGACGGTTCTAAGAAACCCATCTTCAACTATGCTTCCGGCACAGCAGAAGCAGGACACGTTTACGTTTACCCTATCTAAATCTAAGATGGAACAAAGCACCCCACGCCTGACAGCCCGGGAACGGGAAATACTGCAACTGATTGCCCAGGGGCACACCAGCGAGATTATTGCGGAGAAACTATGCCTCAGCCTGCCCACCATTAAATGGTATAGGAAGCGGCTCCGTGTCAAGTTTGACGTGGGAACAACTGTAGAAATGGTCCGGAAAGCCCTGGAGGCAGGAC
>JAEESO010000003.1 GCA_016286385.1 Bacteroidales bacterium
AGCGGTTTTCTGCGGAGGAAGAGGGATTCGAACCCCCGGTACATTGCTGTACAACAGTTTTCAAGACTGCCGCCATCGACCACTCGGCCATTCCTCCAAACGGGAGTGCAAAGATAGGAAAAATTTATTCCTTTGCAAAAAACTTCCAGTGAAATAGTATCAAATAAATTGCTCCGCAGGTTACGCAGCTGTCGGCAAAGTTGAAAACGGGCTCGAAGAAGATGTGCCCTCCAAGGCCGGGAACCCAGCTGGGCCATGTCCAGAGCGGGAAATAGAACATATCCACAACCTTGCCCTGCATAAAAGGAGCGTATGAACCAAGAGTAGCTACTGTGGTGTACGTGGACTCACTGAAGATGAGGCCGTAGCAAAGGCAATCCACAATGTTGCCAAACGCACCGGCCGTAATGAGCGTGAGCCCTACAAGGACTCCCATGGGCACCTTCGGAGTGCGCTTCAGAAGCTTTGAAATCCACCAGCAGAGCGCCCCAAACAGCACAATTCGGAAAATGGTAAGGATGTACTTCCCTATCACTCCGCCGAAGGCCATGCCAAAGGCCATACCCTTGTTCTCCACAAACACCAGCTGGAACCAGTTGCCCAGCACCGGAATGCTTTCCCCAAGGGTCATGTTAGTCTTGACCAGGACTTTTATGACCTGGTCTATGACCACAAGCAAGACGCCAAGAAAGATTAGAAACTGTCCTTTACTCTTCATGAGATTTCTCGACTGCGCTCGAAATGACAGTACTACTTCCTGCCGGTCTTTTCAAGTATTGCCTTGCCTTCTACGGTTGTTGTAGCGTGGGGAACCAGACGCAGGCGCTCCTTGGGGATGAGCTTACCTGTTACGCGGCATATGCCGTAGGTCTTGTTCTCAATGCGTACAAGAGCAGCCTCAAGGTTCTGGATGAACTTGTACTGACGCTGTGCAAGTGCGCCGGCCTCTTCCTTTGAAAGCTGGAATGCGCCGTCGTCTTCCACAGTCTTGAATGTGGGAGCGGTGTCAAGGATGTCGTTACCGCCGGCGTGAGTGACGATTTCCCTGAGGGTAGCGTACTCTGCGCGGGCTTTTTCCAGCATCTCATTGATGATGGTGCGGAATTCCTCAAGCTCTTCGTCGGAATAGCGAGTCTTTGTGTTCTCTTCCATATTCTTATCTTTTTACGGTTAGCTTTATTGTGCCCTCGGTCCATTCAACCTCCGCCGCATCTGCGGGAGCATCGGCAGCCTTTTCAAGGCCGATGGAAAGGGACAGTGTCTGTGATTTGATATAGTCTGAATACACCTGCAGGGCTTCTGCAAGTGAAGGATCGTCTGAATAAACTACGGTGTGGATGCGGTCCGTGACCTCAAAGCCGGAAGCCTTGCGGAGGTTCTGGATACGGTTCACAAGCTCACGGGAAAGGCCTTCAAGCCTTAGCTCTGGCGTGACCTCGATATCAAGGGCAACGGTGAGGGAGCCCTCAGATGCGACCTGCCAGCCCTCAACATCCTCCGATGAAATGGCGTAATCTCCGGGATTAAGGACAACGTCACCGCCGGAAAGTGCAAGGGTATATGTCTCCCCTGCTGTCTCTGCCTTCTGGATGGCCGATATTACAGGCTGGTCCAGAGCGCCGAACGCTGCGGCAATCTCCTTCATACGGGCGCCGTAGGTTTTGCCAAGCACTTTGAAGTTGGGCTTGATGCGGAGAGTCATGATGCCGGAAGCATCCTCAATGAACTCCATCTCCTTCACATTGACCTCTGTAAGGATGATGCCCTTCACCTGATCCAGCTGACGGCGCACCTTGTCTGAAATGACAGGAATCATCACCTTCTGGAGCGGCTGACGCACAGGGATATTCACCTTCTTGCGGATACCAAGGATAAGGGACGTTGCCTGCTGGGCAAGAGCCATACGCTCTTCAAGGTCCTTGTCCACGGCCTCTTCCGAAGCCTCCGGCATAAGCGTGAAATGCACGCTCTCTGCGCCGGGAACAAGGTCACAGTAGAGCTGGTCCATGAAGAACGGAGCAATAGGCGCAGCAAGTACGGCAACGTCTACAAGCACCTTGTAGAGGGTCTCGTAGGCCGCTTTCTTGTCAGGGGTCATTTCCCCTGCCCAGTAACGCTGGCGGTTAAGGCGCACATACCAGTTGGAGACGTCGTCGCAGACAAATGCCTCAAGGATACGGCCGGCCGATTTTACATCGTAGTCCTCATAAGCCGCCCTCACGTCACGGATGACCGTGTTTAGCTTGGAAAGGATCCAGCGGTCAAGTTCCGTTACGGCTGCGGCGCAGCTTTCAGGCTTCCAGCCGTCAATGTTGGCATACCTTGCAAAAAAGGCATACGTGTTATACAGGGTGCCGAAGAACTTGCGGCGGACATCACTCACCCCGCCCTCGTCAAACTTGAGGTTGTCCCAGGGCTCTGCGTTGGTGAGCATATACCAGCGGAGGGCATCGGCCCCGTAATTATCCAGTGCCTGGAAAGGATCCACGGCGTTTCCAAGGCGCTTTGACATCTTGTTGCCGTTCTTGTCCAGCACCAGACCGTTGGAAATCACTCTCTTGAAAGCGGGAGTGCCGCTTATCATTGTGTGGATGGCGTGGAGGGTATAGAACCAGCCGCGGGTTTGGTCAACGCCTTCCGCGATGAAATCTGCGGTGGCGCCGAAACCGGGCTTTCCAAGGTTACGGAGGCCCTCCTGGGCATAAGGCATGGCGCCGGAGTCAAACCACACATCAATGAGGTCTGTCTCCCTTGTCATCTTCTTGCCGGAGGCCGATACAAGGTAGATATAGTCTACATACGGCCTGTGGAGGTCTATCTTATTGTAATTCTCAAGGCTCATGTCCTCCGGATCAAAGCCCTTGTCCTTAAGCGGATTGGAGCTCATGACGCCGGCTGCTACGGCCTTTTCAATCTCATTATAAAGTTCCTTAACGGAGCCGATGCAGATCTCTTCCTTTCCATCCTCTGTGCGCCAGATGGGCAGCGGAGTGCCCCAGTAGCGGCTGCGGGAAAGGTTCCAGTCCTGGATGTTCTCCAGCCACTGGCCGAAGCGGCCGGTACCGGTGCTGGCGGGTTTCCAGGTGATCTGCTTATTGAGCGCCACCATCTCATCCTTTACGGCCGATGCCTTGATGAACCAGCTGTCAAGCGGGTAATACAGCACCGGGAGATCCGTGCGCCAACTGTGGGGATAGCTGTGGACGTGTTTCTGGACCTTGAATGCGCGGCCATCCGCTTTCATCATTACGCAGAGGTCTATGTCCAGGGTGCCTTCTTCATCCACGTGCTCGAAGTACTGCTTGTAGCCGGCCTTAACGTATCTTCCGGAGTACTCCTTATATGAAGGCTCCACGGTGGCAGCAAAAGCAGGATCCATATCTTCAAGGCGCATGAAGCGGCCCTGGCGGTCTACCTGGGCCTGAGGGTTGCCGTCCTTGTCTATGGGCATGATGGCGCCGATTCCTGCAGCGGCGGCAACGCGTTTGTCGTCGGCGCCGAAGGTGGGGGCGATATGGACGATACCCGTACCGTCACTGGTGGTGACATAGTCTCCGGGGATTACGCGGAAAGCGTCTCCGTTTGGCTTGAACCAGGGAATGAGCTGATGATAGCGGATACCAACCAGGTCTTTGCCCTTGAAACAGCCCTCCAGCACCTTGTAGGGCACAATCTTATCTCCTTTCTGGTATGATTCCATGGGGATTTCCGCGCCCTTGGGATTGAACCAGGCGCCAAGGAGGTCCTTTGCCAGCACGTAAACTGCAGGATCTCCGGTGTAGGGGTTGAAGGAGAGTACGCGGATGTACTCAATCTCAGGACCTACGCAGAGAGCAGTGTTTGAAGGAAGGGTCCAGGGAGTTGTGGTCCAGGCCAGGAAGTATGCGGGAACGGTTTCCGTGCCGTAAAGAGGCTGGGAAACTCCGTCCTTTATTATCTCAAACTGCACGGTGGCAGTGGTGTCAGAAACGTCCTTGTAGCAGCCGGGCTGGTTGAGCTCATGGGAGCTGAGGCCGGTGCCGTCAGTAGGAGAATATGGCTGGATGGTGTATCCCTTGTAAAGAAGGCCCTTATCATAGATCTTCTTTATGAGATACCACAGCGTTTCAATATAGCGGTTGTCGTAGGTGATGTAAGGGTCTTTCATATCTACCCAGTAACCTACGCGCTCTGTCATGTTCTCCCACTCCGCGGTGTATTTCATCACCTCCTTGCGGCAGGTGGCGTTGTATTCATCCACGCTCACCTTTGTGCCTATATCGGCCTTGGTGATTCCAAGTTTTTTCTCTACGCCAAGCTCTACGGGGAGTCCGTGGGTGTCCCATCCGGCGCGGCGAGCTACGCGGTAACCGGTTTGGGTTTTGTAACGGCAGATGGCATCCTTGATGGAACGGGCCATGACATGGTGGATGCCTGGCATTCCGTTTGCAGACGGCGGACCCTCAAAGAATATGAACTCAGGAGCACCTTCGCGAAGCTCAAGTGACTTCCCGAAGGCGTTCATCCTTTTCCATCTCTCCAGGACCTCTTTTCCCGTTTGAGTAAGGTCCAATCCCTTATATTCTTTGAATGTCATATAATTTTTCCTAATTTTGCATTGCCGATTTTTAGGGTACAAAGATAATCATTTTAACTCTCATACGCAATATGAACGTTCTCGATATAGTGATTCTTCTGCTCTTCCTCCCGGGCATCATCCGGGGTATTTCGAAGGGTTTCATTGAGCAGGCGGTCTCACTGGCCGGAATAGTGGCCAGCGTATGGATGGCATTCAAGTTCTCATCTCTTGTAAGTGAGAAACTTAGCGCCTATATAAATGTGTCGGACACCGTTCTCAAGATAGTGTCTTTCATCATCATTCTCATAGTGGTGTCAATAGTGGTGCTACTTATTGCAAAACTTCTCACGGGGCTTTTCAAGATGGCCAATCTTGGCTGGGTGAACCGCCTTCTGGGCTTTGTCTTCGCCGTGGCTCTGTCGGCCGTGGTTATCGGCCTTGTTGCCATCCTCTTTGATACCGTAAATGAGAAGTTTGAACTGGTGACAAGCCCCGTCCTCACGGAGTCCGTGCTCTACGGCGCCCTCCGTGACCTTGGCTACACCGTATTCCCCTTCCTGAAGGAACTGTTCCAAACCGCTTCTGAGACTGCTGCAGCAGCCGTTTAATTTATGGCTAGAATCCTTTTAATAGAAACTTCCACTGCGGTTCTCTCTGTGGCTTTGTCAGAGAATGGTACCGTGGTTACATCCCGTGAATGCCGTGAGCCCCGCCTTCAGGCATCACTTACCGCTCCACTTGTGAAGGAAGTACTTGACTCAAAAGGTCTTGCGGCCCGGGATTGTGATGCTATCTGCGTTGGGAAAGGCCCCGGATCCTACACCGGCCTCAGGGTTGGAGTATCCACTGCAAAAGGTCTGGCCTTTGGCGCCGGACTGCCGCTGATAGCCATAGGCTCGCTGGATATCCTTGCTCATGCCGCAATAGACGGGAACCACACAGTAATTCCAATGATCGACGCCCGCCGCATGGAGGTTTACACCGCGGTGTTCTCCCCTGCCGGAGAGCAGCTTTCGCCTGTGGAGGCTAAAATTATCGGCCCAGATTCCTTTGCAGAATATCTTGAGAAAGGCCCGGTGCTGTTTATTGGGGACGGAGCCCTGAAATGCAAGGACGTCATCACCCACCCCAACGCCAGCTTCAGTGAGGCCTGGCCCATTGCTTCCAATATGGCCCCCCTGGCAGAGAAAGCCTTCAATGAAGGCCGGTTCGAAGACCTTGCATACTTCGAGCCCTTCTACCTGAAAGACTTTGTGGCTACCGTCTCACGCAAGTCAATTTTACCTGGCATATAATCCACTGATAATCAATATTTTACACATAGTCGGGTGCACCTGGAGGTGCACCCGACTATTTATAACATGCTGTGAATCAGCGGTTTATACGCCAGAAAGATTAGAGTTTCTTCCTGAGGTACTTGCGTATATCGGCCGCATTACGGACGTTGGCGGCAGCATCAATTTCCCCGTCCACAATGAACCAGGCCATAGGAAGGGACGTGACACCATAAAGGCCGATGTACGGGGAGTCAATTCCGCGGATGTCGCACACGTTCACCCAGGGAAGATTCTGGTTGCGCATGGCCTTTCCCCATTCGGCTTTATCCACGTTGAGGGACACGGCGTAAATCTCGAAGCCCTTGTCATGGAACTCCTCATAAATGGGCTTCAGGGCATCCAGGTTGAACATTTTCTGTTCTGCGGTGGTGGCCCAGAAATACACCATGGTAACCTTTGATTCAACCTCTGAGAGCTTCACCTTCTTACCGTCAACGCCGGGGAGATTGATATCTATGTAGCCAACCTCCTGGGCCTTGTTTATACGGGCCGATAATTCCATCTCCGACACCCTTTTATCGGCCTCCTTCTCAAGGGCCTTCACGTACTTGGAATCCGGATACACAGTCTTAAGGGAATCGCAGATACTGCGCATCAGAAGGCCGTCTGTGGACTGAGCGAACACAGGAAGACCATCGTTGATCTTCTGGAAGAAGACAGGCACAACGGTAAGTGAATAGGGATGAGCCATAACATACTGCACCCTGTCACGATAATATGCCACATACCTGCGGGAGATGGCGGCATTGCCCTTGAGAGGGTTTGTGATGATGCGGGAAATATCCCGTACGCAGGCGTTGTAGGCATTCTCTACCTTCTGGAGATTGAGGGTTTCCTCACTCCCCTCCACCTTGTATGCGCCAAGGGTATCGGTCTCCACAGCCACTACGTCTCCCTTCTGAAGAAGCAGGGACGCAACCTGGCGGTCCTTATAATAAAGGTATACGAACTCCGGCTGGGCCTCCTTGATGTCCATGGTGTAGGAGAAGGCGCCGTCTTCCTCGGTCTTCAGGGTATCCAGCACCTGGAAACGGTTCACGTCCAGGAGCTTTACAATGAGCTCTGAATCAGGGCCGTCCTTGAGAACACCGTTGATGTAAGTTTTCTCAGGGTCGCAGGAGAAAAGGATGGTGCAAAGGAGAGCACCAAGGATAATGCGGCTAAAGTTTCTCATACTCTGCAAAGATTTTAGCGGCAATCTCCTTCATCTGCTGAGGCTCAAGCTGCAGCTTTGCCTTCCTGAAATCAAGGTCTCCTTCAGTCTGAAGAGGAACCAGATGAATGTGAGTGTGAGGCACTTCCATGCCCAGCACTGCAACGCCTACCCTCTTGCAGGGAACGGCCGCCTTAAGCGCTACGGCAACCTTGCGGGCAAAGGCCCATAGGCCGGCGTAAGTAGTCTCATCAAGATGGAAGATGTAGTCGTCCTCAACATTCTTGGGGATCACCAGGGTATGACCTGCGGCAAGCGGAGAAATATCCAGGAAGGCGTAGAAATCATCGGACTCCGCGCACTTGTAGGAAGGGATCTCGCCCTTGGCGATTTTTGTAAAGATAGTAGCCATCTTACAGGGAAATTTCCACAATTTCAAACTTCATGATACCGCTGGGCACCTTTGCCTCAACAACCTCACCTTTTGAATGGCCGATAAGGGCCTTGCCGATAGGAGTTGTGGCTGCAAGGAGGCCCTTGGAGAAATCGGCCTCACTTTCAGGGACGATCTGGAAATTCATCACCATCTTGTTGGTGAGATTCTTCACCTTAACCTTGGAAAGGAGCTGCACGCTGTCTGCGCTGAGCTTGCTCTCATCGATCACGCGGGCGTTTGCCACCTTCTCCTTAAGGCGTGCGATTTTCACCTCCAGAAGACCCTGAGCGTCACGCGCTGCGTCATATTCCGCATTTTCTGAGAGGTCTCCCTTCTCACGTGCCTCTGCAATTGCAGCGGCGATAACCGGCCTCTGGGCCAGGGCATCGGCGAGTTCCTTCTTGATCTTGTCCAGACCCGCCTGAGTCATCATTTCAATTGGCATATTAGATTTACCTTTTATTTTTTCTTTTTACGTTTTACGTTGTCAAAAAAAGTTGCAACGACCCTTTGAGGCCGTCGCAGTTTATGTGTATGCAAAGATAGCAATTACTTTTTACAATTCAAAACCTTCCCCGTCTTGGCCCCGCTGCCGTGTTGACAGCCAGAAAGCCCCTATTGGCGTTTTGGGGACCAACACGGCAAGGTTTTTCAGGAAAAAGGCCGATTCCCTTGCCGTGTCGGCATAGAAATCGGCCATAGAAGCGTTATACGTGTCAACACGGCAAGGACCTATCGGCGGCACAATTCCCGGTCCTGCTCCAACTGGGCGCGGAGGGCATCCAGGGAGGGGAACTTGCGCTCATCGCGGATGCGGCGGAGGAAACGGAGCCTCAGCGGCAGGCCGTAGATATCCTCATCGAACCCAAGTATGTGGGTTTCAATGGTTCTGGAAGTCCCGCCCACCGTGGGCCTTGTGCCGATATTGCACATTCCCCTGAACAGATTTCCCGTCACCTCAACATCCACGGCATAAACGCCATTTTCCGGCACCAGCTTCAAAGGTTCATAAAGCTGGATATTTGCCGTTGGAAAGCCTATGGTCCTTCCCATCTTGTTGCCGGCCACCACCACTCCGTGCAGCCCGTAACTATATCCCAGCATAGCATTTGCCGCCTCCACGTCCCCTTCCTCCAGTGCCTTCCGGATCCTGGTTGAAGAAACGGAGGCCTGTTGGTCTTCCGAACCCGTGGCCGCCCGTGGCCACGTGAACGGGAGGGGCCCGACGGCCGTCAAGGCCGTTGGGAGGGACGAGGAGCGAAGCGACGAAGGGTTCGGAGACCAATAGGCCTCCATATCCTTAAACGTCTTCCTGTCACTCCCAATCCTGTTATCATACCCCATCACAATGAGCGAAGCACGGTAACGGGTTTGAAGAAGGTCAAGATACTCTGCGGCAGTGAGGGATGCGAAGCGGCGGTTGAAGGGAATAACCTCCACGCGGTCTATGCCGACAGCCTCAATAAGAGCCTTCTTCTCCTCAAGGGAAGTGAGGAGCCTGAAATCCCTGGCGTCCTGCTGAAGGACAGTCCTTGGATGAGGCCAAAATGTAACCACAACGGCCTCCTCCCCCCTTTCACGGGCAGAGGAGACCACTGTCTCAAGCACACGACGGTGCCCGAGATGGACACCGTCGAAGAATCCTGTGGTTACTACAGCCACTTCACGCACTCAAAGCTCTGGCGATGCGCAAGGAGCGGGTGCTTTGCGAACACGCGGGCGCCCACCAGGTATGAACCGGTCTTTTCAGGAAGGACATCCACTTCGTAGTGTGCAACACCGTCCTTCACGGACACAACCTTGAACTCCTGGACATCCACAATGTGTACCTTTCCGCGGGTGTCGGACTGTGCGAACACAATCTCAAGGCCCACTTCCTTTGCAGTCAGGTCTCCAAGCTGGAGATCCATCTCTGCGTGGTAAGGCTGAGCCACTGAAAGGTCATAAGTGGTATCCGGCTGGGAACGGGAAACAAGGCGTACATTCTCCCACTCACGACGTACGTGAGTCTTCCAGGCGGCAAGTTCACGGGCCTTGGCAAAATCCTTTGCCTTTACGGCTGCAACCGCCTTGGACTGAGGCTCATAGTACTGATTGATATAGTCTGTGAGCATACGGTTGGTGGTGAAGTTGCAGGCCACCTTTGCAATGGTGTTCTTGATGTAGCCAATCCACTCAGAGCTGCGACCTGTCATACGGTCTACATTATAATATGCAGGTGCAATGTCGTTCTCAATGATCTGGTAAATGGTAGCGGCATCAAGTTCATTCTGGAAGTTATTGTCTTCGTAGGCCTGCTCAATGGGGAGAGCCCAGCCGGCGCCTTCCTTGTAACCCTCTACCCACCATCCGTCAAGCACGGAGAAGTGCATGGTTCCGTTCATGGCGGCCTTTTCTCCGGAAGTACCGGAAGCCTCCTGAGGACGGGTAGGATTGTTCATCCACACATCTACGCCCTGGACCATACGCTTTGCAAGGGTGATGTCATAACCAGGGACAAACACAATCTTGCCGATGAAACGGGGATCCTTGGAGATGTCAACGATCTGCTTGATGAGGTCCTGGCCGGCTTTGTCGGCAGGGTGGGCCTTACCAGCAAAGAGGAACTGAACGGGCTGTGAGGGATTGTTCACAATCTTGTCCAGACGGTCAAGGTCACGGAACAGAAGCGTTGCCCTCTTGTACGTTGCAAAACGGCGGGCAAAACCAATGGTGAGGACATCGTCCCTGAGGTTGTCCATGATAGTCACAAGCTCCGAAGGGCTGTAGTGATTGCTGATGGAGCTGTCGGAAAGCCTCTCACGGAGGAACTTGATGAGCTTTGACTTAAGGATGCTCTTCACGCCCCAGACCTCTGCGTCTGATACGCCGTAGATACCGTCAAAGCAGGATTTGTCATAGTGATGAGTGGCAAATGCAGGGCCGAACACACGTGCGTGCACGGGCTTCCACTCAGGAGCGCACCATGTAGGATAGTGAACGCCGTTTGTGACATAGCTTACAAAGAGTTCCTCCGGGAGATAACCCTGGTACATGTGCTGGAAGATCTCCTGGGACACCTTTCCGTGAAGCATGGACACGCCGTTTACATTCTGGGAGATGTTGGCGGCAAGGTTACTCATTGAGAACTTCTCATGGGGATCCAGAGGATTGTCCTTACCAAGGGACATGAGGGTTTCCCAGTCCACTTTAAGGCGCTCCGGATAATGGCCGATATACTGCCTCAGGAGACCCTCCTCAAAGGCATCATGGCCGGCGGGAACGGGAGTATGGGTGGTGAACAGGGAGCTTGCGCGCACAACCTCAAGGGCCTCTGAGAAGTCAAGGTTGTCCTTCTCAATGTACTCGCGGAGACGCTCCATGCCGATGAAAGCGGCGTGGCCCTCGTTGCAGTGATACACCTGGGGATCCAGACCAAGCTTACGGAGTGCGCGGATACCGCCCACGCCAAGGAGGAGTTCCTGCTTGAGACGGTTTTCCCAGTTGCCACCATAGAGGTGATAGGTAACCTCGCGGTCCTCGGGGATATTGGCCTCATAGTCAGTATCCATAAGATAGAGGTCCGTGCGGCCCACTTCCACCTTCCACAGGCGTGCAGTGAGGTTACGGCCGGGGAATGCCACGGAAGTGGTTACCCAGTTGCCGTCCTTGTCCAGCACCGGAACAGCGGGAATTTTGGTGAAGTCCTGGGCGTCATAACCGGCCACCTGATACCCCTGGGCGCTGAGCACCTGGTTGAAGTATCCGTAGCGGTACAGAAGGCCCACGGCCACAAGGTTAACGTTCATATCGGAGGTTTCCTTGAGGTAGTCACCAGCAAGGATACCAAGGCCGCCGGAGTAAATCTTCAGGGAAGTGTCCAGACCATATTCCATGCAGAAATATGCGATGGAAGGATCCTTGCGCTTTGCCTTTGCGGCCATGTAAGTGTCAAATTCATCAAGAACCCTGCGCATGCGGGCAAGGAATTCTGCGTCCTCGGAGAGCTGCTGGAAACGCTTGATACTTACGGTATCCAGCACGGCAAGAGGATTGTGGCCGCTCTTGTGCCAGATTTCGGGATCGATGGAGCGGAAAAGATCCTTTGCGCTCTCGTTCCAGCACCACCACAGGTTCTTGGAAAGTTTCTCCAGGCGGGAGAGCTTCTCCGGAAGATGGCGTGTAACAATAATGGAACGCCATGCGGGAGAAGTTACGTCTGATTTAAAATATTGCATTGTCTTGTCTTTGGATTTGTAGGAGTCCCTGCGGGCCTGAACTTTCTCAAGTGCAAGCGAGTAAGCCTCCTTATAGTATATTATCTGATTATCCCAGAGGGCTATCTGAGCAACCTCACGGGCATTTTCCCGGTATGCCTTGCGCTGAGTCTTGTCAAGGTTTGCGATTTCCTTGACGCGGGCAGCAACGCCGTCCACAACCTCTTCATAATTGGTCTCATCCCTATGAAGGACGGTGATACCGGTATGTTTCTTCTTGTAATGGGTCTCCACCCAGAGTCCAAAGCCTGCAAGGTCTGTGGTGAGGGTGGGAATCCTGAAGGCAAGAGCCTCCAGCGGGGTGTAACCCCAGGGTTCATAATACGACGGGAACAGGGCAAGGTCAAGCCCGCACAGTAAGTCGTAGTATGACATGTTGAAAACGCCGTCTTCCCCGGTAAGGTATGAAGGGATGAAGTAAACCTTCACCTTGTCCCCTATTGAGTTCACAAGGCCGGTTTCCCTCAGGCGGCGGGTAATTGTGTCGTACTCCGCATTCATGAGATAATGCGAAGTCTGGGTCTGGTAGTGCTCGTCTCCGCGGCCTTCCAGCTTTGCCACAAGCTCCTTGTCCGGGCCGTGATGGCCTGAAGGAATCATGATGAAAGCCTGGACGGGACGGCCTTCGAAGCCGGTGCGGTTGAGCTTGTCAAGGGCGTCGATGAAAACGTCAATTCCCTTGTTTCGGAATTCATAACGGCCACCAATGCCGATAAAGATGGAGTTCTCCGGGACAGCCTCTGCGCTCATGGCGGTGGCAACCTTCACCAGGCACTCCCTGGCAGCCTTGTGGAGGGTGTCATAAGCGGCGTCCGACGCCGGTGTGAAGCTGTTCTCGAAGCCGTTGGGGGTGACGACGTCCACGGGGCGCTCCAGAAACTGGGCGCACTCCTTTGCGGTGATATCGCTCACCGTTGTGAATACATCGGCATTCTGGGCCGATTTCTTCTCCAGCGAGTAGATAGCAGTAACGTTGAAGCGGCGTGCCATCTCATCGCCGTTGTACTGTGACATTTTGTCGTAGAGCGGGAGATTGTTGCCGGCAAGGCATCGGCCCATCATTGTGGCGTGAGTGGTGAACGCCGTTGCAATGGGAAGCTGGGCTTTCTTGATGTGAAGGATACCGGCGCCGGTCTGCCATTCATGGAACTGGGCCACAACCTTTTCTCCACCCTTGAGGTTATAATTCCAGAAACTCTCTATGACGCGGCCTGCGATGACGCCGAATACGGCGGACTCCTTGTAATCCCAGTTTCCGGAGATTGAGTCTACGCCGAAATCTGTCCAGAGGGCACCCAGGATATCATCGGCCTGGGTAAGGAACTGTTTGTAATCCACAAGGATGGCCACGGGACGGCCGGGGATGTTCCACCGCCCCACGCGGAAGCGTAGGCCCTCAGTGAGAGCCTGCGCTTTCCAAGAGCGGTATAGCATGGGGTCTTCCAGAAAATCCGGATTGTCACTTCTGTGCATCCAGACATCCGGGCCGATGAAAATGTGGCGCCTGCCAAGCTGCGAGCTCAGATGCAGGGCCTTGGTGGCCACGACGGTGTAAATGCCGCCAACCTTGTTACAAACCTCCCAACTTACTTCAAACAGGTAATCCGGTTGCAGTAATTCTTTCTTCTGAGTTGCCATCACTTAATCCAACGCCGCGCGCTTTTCATCCAGACGGATCTGGAAATCAGAGATAACATTCATATAGTTGATGAATGCCTCGTAGGGAGTATCATAGGGGTTGAAGTACTTGTGCACTTCACCGTCACTGAAGAACTTTGTGCACATGTAGTAGAAGTGGTCGCTCTCCTGGAGATGGCCCCAGTCCTCATAGAGGTCAGGGTCATTCACAATAGCAAGCTTCTCCTTCATTGCGTAAACCTTCTTGAAGGCCTCACTCTGGAGCTCGTTGCCAAGCCATGCGGTAACGTCACGCTCTTCATCGGCCCAGGAGATGGTGTCCTCAACGTCAATATCGGCCACGGGCTTGTACTTCTTCACTACCTCTGAAGGTGTTGCGAAGCCGAAGGTGCCGTCCTTCAGGACTGCAGCGGGAAGGGCCTTCATGAAGTCGAAGATGCCGGTGTCTGCGGCCTGGTGCTCTCCGAAGGTCTCGTAGTCCATGAAGAGGTTCACCACATCTCCATCCTTGGCGTTTTCCTTGAGCCATCCAACATACTGGTCTGCGGTGACCTTATTCTGAGCGAAGCGGAATGCGATGTCATCAGAAAGGGTGTAGTTACGGAGAAGGAGCTTCAGACGGGGCTGGGTTGCGCTTGTGTACACGAAGTTGGGGCTCTGCCAGCCCATGATGTGACGGGCACCCTCTGTGAGCATGGTCTTGTAACCCATCTCATAGACAACCTCACCTATAGAGTTGTCATAGATAAGCTCAGTGTTGCGGAAAACGGTGGGCTTCACGCCAAAGAGCTCTTCAATCTTGGCAGCGTGTTTTGCAACCTGATGCTTGAACTCTGAATCTGAGCCGATGGAAGCAAGGGAGTGATAATAGGTCTCTGCGAGGAACTCAACGCGGCCTGTGGCGGCAAGGGCCTTGAAGCTGTCAATCACCTCGGGGGCAAACCTCTGGAACTGCTCCAGGGCGCTGCCGGAGATGGAGTAAGCGATCTTGAACTTGCCCTTGTTTGCGTTGATAAGTTCCAGCATGAGCTGGTTCATGGGTAGGTAGCACTTCTGGGCCACGCGGCGCAGGATGGTGCGGTTGGCAAAGTCGTCGTAATAGTGGGAATCTTTGCCGATATCAAAGAATCTGTACAGGCGAAGCCTTGTGGGCTGATGGACCTGGAAATACAGGCAGATGCTCTTTGTTGCCATAATATCTTATTTTACAACTGATTCATAAACTTTCTTGAGCTTGGCGCAGGCGCCATTCCATTTGAGGGCGTTGACCTCGTCGTATCCCATTGCGGTGCTGAAGTGCGCAAGGGCCGGGTAGCTGAGCAGACCGTAGATATCGTCTGCTATTGCATCCACATCCCAGAAGTCTACCTTGAAGGCATATTTGAGGACCTCCGCGGCGCCGGACTGCTTGGAGATGATGGAAGGGACTCCCGTACGCATGGCCTCCAGAGGGGAAATGCCAAAAGGCTCCGATATGGAAGGCATGATGTATACGTCTGAGAGGGCGAACATCTTCTGGACGTCTGCGCCCCTGAGGAAGCCCGTGAAGTGGAAACGGTCACTGATGCCAAGGCGGGCGGCGTGGCGGATGGCGCGGTTCATCATATCACCGCTGCCGGCCATCACGAAGCGTACGTTCTTGGTGCGCTTGAGAACCTTTGCGGCGGCCTCGATGAAGTATTCCGGGCCCTTCTGGTAGGTGATACGGCCAAGGAAAGTAACAACGGGTTCCTTAACTCCGCGCTCCACCTCCAGGTTCTCCCTGCCGCTGAAGTCTACGGCGTTGTGGACCGTAACAACCTTGGCGGGATCAATGCCGTAGCGGGTGATGACGATGTTGCGGGTGAGGTCACTCACGGTCACAACTTTATCGGCCAACTGCATGCCCCTTTGCTCAATGGCAAAGACCCTGGTGTCTATGTTATCCACGCTGCCTCGGTCAAAGGACGTAGCGTGAACGTGGATCACGAGGGGTTTTCCGGTGAGTTCCTTGGCGGCGATGCCGGCGTAGTAGCACAGCCAGTCGTGGGCGTGGATGACGTCAAACTCATCCTTTTTCTGCATGGCGATTGTGCCGCCCACCATGGCGTAACGTGCAACCTCTTCCATGAGGTTAGCGCCGTACTTGCCGGAGAACTTGAATTTCTGGCCATAGCTTATGGAGAAGTCCTTCACCTGACGGCGTTTTTCTTCTTCCACAAGACGGCCGAATTCCTCGGGGTCTGCGTAGGGCACCATGTTGGAACCGATGTGGATGAACTTGACCTTGTCAAGGAACTGGTCCACGGTTTCAGTGACGGTGTCTACGGCAACGTCCGAGGCGTTTATGATGGTTGTGGCGCTCTGGTCTTCATCTCCGGAGGCCGACGGCATCACAAAGAGGGTTTCTACGCCGTTATGGGCAAGACCCTTCACAATGCCTTCGCAGGCAGTTCCAAGACCGCCGGCGATATGGGGAGGAAACTCCCAACCAAACATTAGTACTCTCATAGTTTATTCCTCCCTGTATTTTTCAATGAGCCAGTTGATATTGAGAAGGGCGGCTGTGGTCATGGCCGATGAGATTGCTCCGTGGGGCTCGTGGGGCGGGTCTCCGTCGTAGAGTTCACTGAAGCAGCCTACACCGTGCTTGAAAAGATCCTCGTAGAATCCTTCAGTGAGCCATTCCGCTCTCTTTATGAAGTTCTTGCCCATCATGTTGAAACTGGCGTAGCAGAACTGGGCAAGGAGGAACGGCCATGCGCAGCCGTTCATATAGGCTTCGTCACGCTGGACCTGGTTGCCCTCATACACGCCCTTGTAGCGGACGTCGCGGGGACTGAGGGTGCGGATGCCGCGGCGGGTCACAAGCTCTGCGTTCACAATTCTCATAACCTCCGACACGACGTCGTCGGACACGCAGATGTGGTCCAGGGATACGGCCCAGAGCTGGTTGGGACGGACCTCAAGGTGCTGGCCGCCGTTATCAACGTAATCGGCCAGAATACCCATATCCGCGTTCCAGAACGTGGGCTGGTAGTTCTTCTCAATGAGTTCCTTGATGGGAGCCCACTTCTTGTAGAAGCTGCCGTTCTTACGCTCGTTTTCAAGGGCGAATGCAATGGCGTTATACCACATTGCATTGGTTTCAACCTGGTATCCGGCGCGCTCCGTAACAGCGCGGCCATTGATGTAGGCGTTCATCCAGCTGAGGGCAACACCGTCCTTCTGGGCCCAGAGGAGGCCGTTGGGCTGCATTGCAACCTCCTGGCGAACGCCGGGAAGGTAACTCTCGATGACAGCCTTCATGACGGGGCCGTATTTGGCCCATACATCCTTGGCCTTGGCGCCCCAGGCGATGTACTGCTGAAGGGCAACGGCAAGGTAGAGCGGAGCCTCAACCTGGGTGGTGCGGCGGGTAAAGCGCTCCTGGTTGTCCTCGATGAGGTTGTCCAGGATTTCCTCAAACTCCCTGGCATCATTGTGGGCGTACAGGGTAAGGCCGGCGATTGAACCCAGGGTTTCACGGAGAAGACCCGTATACAGCCAGCTGTAACCGGCAACTATCTGCTTGCGGCCGGCACTTTCACGGACAAGGTGGTCCGCGGCCCTTACAAGTTGATCATGATAAGACGTGATGGGGCCGATTTTCTCAACTACCGCAGCGAAGCGGCGCTTGAGGCCGGAAGCGTTCACGTTGTCACCGGCGCTTGCGGAGACTACGATGGAATCTCCCGCCTTTAGGTCTATCTCAAAGACGCCGGGCTGGAGGAGATCCTCACGGCAGTCGAAGCCGCGGCGCATCTCGTCTGAATAGGTGATGCCCTTGTACCAGACGGGATTGTGCCTGTAGGCCGATTGGGCGGAACTGAGCTGGATGTTCAGTTCCGGGAAGTCTTCATAGAGACAGAAGGCTGCGCCGTTCTGGACCGGCTTGAAGTCCGTGCGTGCGGCGTCATTCTCTCCTGTGAGACCGTGAACGTTACGGAAAGCCAGGAAAGGCTTGAGCTCCAGTTTCACTTTTGCGGGAGCATTGACCAGTTCATAGTGGATCATGAGCTGATCTGCGTCCGGGCTCAGGACAATCTGCTTGCGGAAAACGATTTCACCGATCTTGTAGGTAACGGTAGGGACCGGATCTGCGTCGAAATCCACAATGTACTTGTGTCCGCGCGGCTCATAGATGTCTCCGTAGCAGTGGATTCCAAGGTTGAAGCGCTTGCCCCTTAGGGTAAGGCTTTCGTCCAGGGAACTGAGGAGGAGATGCCTGAAGCCGCCGAACTTTTCTACCGGTACGGCCAGGAGGCCGTGGTAACGCCTGGTGTTGCAGGTCACGATGGACGTGTTGCAATAGGCGCCGGTTTTGTTGGCCAGGATGATTTCCCTCTTGAGGGAATACTCAAGGTTGACCAGTTCCGACTTGTTGAATTTCAGAAAAGCCATAAATATAACGTTATACTTGCTTCAAAACCATAGCGGTACGGGCCGGCAGGTACACTTTCATAGTGTGATTGTAGGCCTGGTTGCCGTTGGGACATTTCCCGGGCATTGCAACGTGCTTTTCACCCTTTTTGAGACGGGCAAATCCGCCAAAGATCTGCTCGTCCGAGTCAAGTACGTTCTCATACTCTCCCTCCGGGCAGCTGAAGCCGTAATTGGCATAAGAACCCGTTGGCGAGAAATTCAGTGCAAAGATACAGTTTTTCCTACGGAAAATCAAGATTTTCTTCTGCTCATCGGCCACCAGGAGTTCCGGACGCTCATCCAGGATTTTTTCTTCCTTGACAAGGTGGATCATAGCCTGGTCAAAACTGTTGAGCGGGGCATAGCGGAGAAGGTCGTTGTCTACCAGCGACCACTGCCTGCGGGCGTATTTGAATGACCAGCCGTTCCCTTCCCTGGGGAAGTCTATCCATTCAGGATGGCCGAATTCGTTGCCCATGAAGTTCAGGTATGCGTCTCCGGCAGTGGAGGCGGTTACTAGGCGAATCATCTTGTGAAGGGCTATTCCCCTGTCTACGATGTCATTCTGGGAGGCCTTGTTCATGGCAAAGTACATCTCCTTGTCCATGAGGCGGAAGATGATGGTCTTGTCCCCTACCAGGGCTTGGTCGTGGCACTCAGCATAGGAGACGGTCTTTTCATCGGCCCTCTTGTTGGTGAGTTCCCACCAGATTTCTCCCATGGACCACTGCTCGTCGGAGCGCTCCTTGATCCACTTGATCCAGTGGTCTGCGATGCCCATGCTCATGCGGAAGTCGAAGCCTACGCCGAAGGCCTGGAACGGGGCTGCGAGGCCGGCCATTCCGGACATGTCTTCCGCGATTGTAAAGCCGTTGGGGTTCATTTCCTTAACAAGGCGGGTGGCAAGGGAGAGGTAGATAACGGCGTCTTCGTCCACGCCGCCGTCGAAGTAGAGGCTGTAGTTGCCGAAATCCTTTCCAAGGCCGTGGTCCCAATACAGCATGGAGGTAACTCCGTCAAAACGGAATCCGTCTATGTGGTACTCCTCCATCCAGTATTTTACGTTGGAAAGGAGGAAGTAGCGGGTGCAGTCCTTGCCGTAGTCGAAACAGCGGGAACCCCAGGCGGGATGCCTTCCGGCGGGGCCGTTGTGGAAGTAAAGGTCTTCCCTGCCGTCAAACTCACTGAGGCCTTCAAGGGTGTTTTCAACGCTGTGGCTGTGGACTATGTCCATGATGACGGCTATGCCCTTTCCGTGGGCGTCATCCACCAGGGCCTTGAATTCCTCTGGGGTGCCAAAACGGGAACTCAGAGCAAAGAAATTTGACACCTGATAGCCGAAGGAGCCGTAATACGGATGCTCCTGGAGGGCCATTATCTGGATGGTGTCATAGCCAAGTTTCTTCACGCGCGGAAGGACGTCCTTACGGAATTCCTCAAAGGTTCCAACCTTTTCCTTCTCTGTGGCCATGCCGATATGGCACTCATAGATAAGGGGATGGGGACGCTTTCCGGCGTGGCCGTGCTTCCACTGGTATGGCTTTTCAGGATTCCAGACCTCTGCGCTGAAAACCTTGGTCACAGGGTCCTGGATTACGCGGGTGACATACGAAGGGAGGCGTTCTCCGCCGCCGCCGGGCCACTCTATGTAGAGTTTGTAAAGCTGGCCGTGCTTAAGGAACATCTCCGGGAGCTGGAGTTCCCAGTTTCCCTGGCCAAGAGGCTTCAGGGCATAGGCGTCCGTGCGCTTCCAGTTGTTGAAATCTCCTATGAGGTAGATTTTGTTGGCGTTGGGAGCGTACTCACGGAATACCCAGCTGCCGTCCTTGCAGCGGTGAAGGCCATAATAGATGTGGTTATTTACCGCATCCTTCAGTTTTCCGTCCCCGGCAATGTGCTTAAGGGTTTGCCAGATGTGCTCATGCCTTGCATCTATTGCATCTTTGAAGGGCATGAGCCAGGGGTCTGTCTCGTAAATCTTTTTCATATGTGGTTAGTTATCCTTATCCAATGAATCTATCTTTTCCTTCACGGTACGGAGGTAATCCCGGCAGCCTTTGAGCAGCTCCTTGGAGCGTGCCACAAGGGCGTCTATGTCGTCCAGTTTTGTTTCCGGATTCTCCACCTTCTTTGCAATCTCCTCAAGTTCCGCGATTGCCTTTGCGTAATCAAATTTCTTCTCCATCAGGCTATGTTTGTTTTAGTGTTATCTATTTTGTCAGAATAAATCTCATCCACTTTTGCAGTGAGAGAGCCGTCGTTGAAACGGACGCCTATGCGGTCCCCTACGGCCACGCGGTCCACGGTTTTGAGGATCTTGTTATCCTTGCCGGTAACAAGGACGTAGCCAAGGCCAAGGATCTTGCGGGGGTCTGACCCTGTGATGACGGCTTCCTTCAGGGCCACGCGGGATACTTCGGAGCCAATGCGGGCCTGGGCGGCAAACTGGATGCGGTGGACGGCAGTGTCCCTCAGGCGCGCAACGTCCGAGTACTTCTGGGTAAGGCCTTTTGTTATGCGGCCGATACTCCTCTGGAGCTGCACTTCCAGCGCCGCCACCCTGCCCCTTATGGCGCGGTGGATGGCGGAATCCAGGCTCTCCAGCCGTAATTCCTGGGCGCCGGCAAGGCGCACTGCGGCCTGTGCTATGCGGCGTGCCAACCGGCCTGTGATATCATCCTGTGCAGCAAGGGCGTCAAGGAAAAGATCGGCCAGGGCCGTGGGCGTTTTCACGCTCTCATGGGCCACCATATCGGCAATATGTACGTCTTTGTCATGGCCGATAGCGGTAACAACCGGCACCGGGCACGTGGCGATGGCTATGGCAAGAGAGAAATCGTCAAAACAGAGGAGGTCCGTTTCCGAGCCGCCGCCGCGGAGGATGAGGATGGCGTCATAATCCTTCTCCTGAGCCTCCGAAAGGGCATCTGCTATGGAATCAGGAGCCTGCTCCCCCTGCATTGTGGCCTCATAGAGATCCAGGGTAAAGGCATAACCATCCGGATTGTTAAGCAGGTGATTGCGGAAGTCCTGAAAACCTGCTGCAGTTTTGGAAGTAATGACGGCAAGCCTTTGAGGAATATCCGGGATGGCCAGTTCCTTCTGCATATCCATATAGCCATCCTTTGTGAGGCGCTCTATGGCCTTTTTGCGCTCCAGGGCCTGCTCTCCAAGGGTGAAGGCCGCGTCAATGTCTTCAATGTATAGGGAAATGCCGTACAGCTCACTGAAACTCACCTGCACTTTTACAAGGACGGTGATGCCGGCCTGGAGTTTCTGGCCCGTAGCCTCCTCAAAATACCTGACTATCTGGGTGTAATGCCATTTCCAGATCATGGCGCGGGATTCCGCCACGGGCTTTCCTCCCCTTGACTGGGTGAGTGTGAGGTAGCAGTGACCGTTTGCCCTGGGGCTCCAGGAAGAGATTTCCGCCTTAACCCAATACCTCCCCGGAAAGGCATCCTGAATCCCTTCCTTAATCCTGGTCTGAAGTTCCAGGAGGTCAATATATTCCCTCTCTCCCATTCCCTACAAAGATAACAATTTATTCCCTCATTCGGAACACCCCTGGCACAATATTTTTCACGCCCCCTCCTGGCCGATAACACGCTGACACTCAGCCATATACACACACTCGGGTGCACCTGCAGGTGCACCCGACTATACACAATTCACTGAGAATCAGTCACTTCCGCGCCAGCGAACTACGCCAAACCCGGACGGCAGGGCTTTCCTATGGATTCACGGTAGAAGTAGTAGAGTTCCTCCGTGGCAAGGGCCATCTTGGTTACGGAGAAATCGCAGTCGTAGGGATAGGTGTACCATGTATCCTGGAGCGTATTGAGGTCTACGCAGTCTCCATATTTGCCAAGATATTCATACTCAATGTGGCAGGAGTAAAGGGAAGGGACCGGCAGCACCATCTCAAAGGGATCTCCGTCAAAGTCAGTTCCCCATACCCGGAAGCCGTTTCCGTCGTGGACCATCTTGCCATCTCCGAGCTTGATGAATTTCAGGGCATTGGGCAGAGAATACACGTGGACGGGAAGTTCTCCGGTAGAGTATCGGCCTTCACGGACTTCCTTGCGGACATTGGACCTCTCCCACTCATACCAGTCCGGGATGTGGGAGAACTCGGTTTCTCCCTCCAACGCCCGCAGCTCCCCAAGTTCCGTCATTTCCCACTCCTTGCCGCAGTGATTGCACCAGAGCATGGCTCCGCGGGTGCTCATATGGTATTCCGTTCCGCAGTGAGGGCACTGATACAGAACTTTTTGCAGGCCTTCGGCACGCTTTTCATAAGGTGTGAGTATGCCACGCTCCTTCTGCCATGCAAAGTCGTCGTACTGGAAGGCTTCCACTATCTTGTCATTGATTTCATCCACGGTGGCGGCCTCAAGCTGCTCCGGGGTGAAAAGGAGGGAAAAATCGGCCTCCGTGGGCTTTACGCCCCGGCTGTGGAGGTTCCAGAAGGGGGAATTCACGTGATGCCCGTGGCAGATGAGGGACGCAACCGGCGCCTTCATCATCTTGCAAAGTTTGCCGATGGATGCCGGGAGCACGGCGGTGGTGCCGCATAGCGAATAGCGGGCTTCCGGATAGACCACGGCTATATCCTTGTTGTCCAGTACTTTACGAAGCTGGCGCACCAGCACGGTGTCATTGGTGAACTTACGCTTGCAGATGCAGCCCACGTTCCTCAGGAGCCATTCACGGCCGATGAAACCGTCTATTGCCACCACATAGTTAGCCCTGTTGGGGTAGATTATCTGGGTGGCAACCTTGAAGTCCATGAAGGCGTTGTGGTTGCAAAGAAGGATGTACGGAGGTTTAAGGCCTTCCGTGCCGTGGCGGCGGATTATGGGCTTGTGAAGCAGCATATCCGGCCAGCTCAGGAGCTTAGTGAGCGGCTTCAGGTACCATCTGGTGCGGATAGGGTCACGCACCATATCAAAGCGTGGAACAGGTTTTTTCATTTCAGGTCAGGTTTTGCACTGCAATATAGTAAAAATAATTGACTTTCACCCGTTTCACTTAACTTAATCACTATTAAAGGTTTACGGGATTTACTCCCGGATAAAAAGACTGGAGTAAATCCCGTAATTAATTGATAATAAACCAATTAGCAAAAACAGCCTACAACTCGGGCTCAAAATGAGGTATTGGCTTGAGTTTGAACAGGTTCATCACATGTTTGCGGTCAATGAGTGCCTTGGTGGCGGGGTCCTCGCACACGCCAGTGCGGATGTACTTGTCCAGAACCGCATAGGTGAAGCCAAGATTGTCTTCATCGGTTTTGCCACAGAGACCATCCGATGGCGTTTTTACCACAAGATCTATGGGAAGTCCAAGCACTTTCCCCACTTCAACCACCTCCTGAACGGTTAGTCCGCCAAGAGGCGAAAAGTCTCCGGCGGCGTCTCCCCAGCGGGTGCTGTAGCCCACCCAGTCCTCTGAGAGGTTGCAGGTGTTCACCACGCGGCCGTTATTTGACTGGGAAACGGCATAGACGGCCGTCATTCTGAGGCGCGGAGCCATATTGATGCGTGTCTGGCTTGAGGCCGATTCCCCAAGTTTTGCCTCCACCTCCCCCATCAGGGCGTCGAAGGCTGCACCGATATTAATGTCGTAACGCTTTATACCAAGGTGATTGATGAGTTTTATGGAATCGGCAATATCCGGCTGGACGCCGTTGGGCATTGTAACTCCTATTACACGTTCTTTACCAAGGGCTTCTACGCAGAGGGCAGCGCAGACGCTGCTGTCCTTACCTCCGGAAATACCAAGGACGGCGTTACATCCGGGGCCATTTTCCTCAAACCAGTCCCTTATCCACTGGACGCAGGCGTCCTTAACTTTTTTAGCATCAAACATATATCATCATTTTGCTCTGGTGTAAACCTGTATGGGGCAGCCCTCAAAGTCGAAGTGCTCACGGAGTTTGTTCTCCAGGAAACGCTTGTAGGGGTCTTTCACCCACTGGGGCAGGTTGCAGAAGAAGGCAAACTGCGGGGTGCGGGTGGGGAGCTGCGTGACATACTTGATCTTGATGTATTTACCCTTCCATGCCGGCGGCGGATAGTTCTCTATTTCCGGCAGCATGGCATCATTGAGGGCCGATGTAGGGATCTTCCTGGACATATTATCAGCCACATGCGCAGCGGCGTCAAGCACATCCAGGATGCGCTGCTTATTGAGGACGGAGGTGAAGATGATGGGGATGTCGTTGAAAGGAGCCAGGCGGGCCTTGAGGTTTTCCGTGTACTCCTTCATGGTGTTCACGCCTTTCTCAAAGAGGTCCCACTTGTTCACAACAATCACGCAGCCCTTGCGGTTTTTCTGGATCACGTTGAAGATGTTCATATCCTGGGCCTCCATACCAAGGTTGGCGTCTATCATAAGGATACAGACATCGGAATGCTCAATTGTGCGCATTGCCCTCATCACGGAGTAGAACTCAAGGTCTTCCGTCACCTTTCCCCTCTTTCTCATTCCGGCGGTATCCACAATCATGAATTCGTGGCCGAACTTATTGTAATAGGTGGAGATGGAATCACGCGTGGTGCCGGCGACGGGCGTCACTATGTTGCGTTCCTCTCCAAGGAGGGCATTTGTGAGGGATGATTTACCCACGTTGGGGCGTCCCACTATGGCAATGTGGGGGATGTCGGCGTGGTCATCGGCCTCACCTTCATCCTCTGGAAGCACCCTCAGGACCTCGTCCAGAAGGTCTCCGGTGCCGGAGCCGTTTGCGGCCGATATGCTCCACACTTCCCCCAGCCCCAGGCCGTAGAAATCGTAGGCGTCGTACATCTTCTCACCCGTATCCACCTTGTTCACGCAGAGGATTACGGGCTTTTTGGAGCGGCGGAGGATATCGGCAATCTCGGAGTCATAGTCCGTGATGCCCGTTGCTGCCTCGCACATGAAGAGGATGGCATCGGCCTCCTCAATGGCTATTGCCACCTGGCGGCGGATGGCGTCTTCAAAGACGTCGTCGGAGTTACTTGTGTAACCACCGGTATCAACCACTGAGAACTCACGGCCGCACCATTCGCACTTGCCGTAATGACGGTCACGGGTTACGCCCGCCGTCTCATCCACAATGGCCTGGCGCATTCCCACCAGACGGTTGAAAAGGGTACTTTTTCCTACGTTCGGTCTCCCGACTATCGCTACTAATGCCATAATATGTTACTTTTTTTCTAGTTCGTAAAGCGCGCAGCTGCGGCACGCATCAGTGAATTCTCCGGTGCAGTGTTCCGGCTTCCCTCCCCTTTTCTGAGCTGCCAGCATCTCCAGTTCCTCCTGCTTTGCGCACTTGATTCCGCGCTTTTGCATTTCAGGATTGGTGGAGATTTCCCCGTTTGGGAACGGGCGCTTGAAGAAAAAGATATTCACGCCCAGCAGGATCACTGCCAGGCCAACGAAAATGAGGGCTGCCAGAAATGTTTTCATTTCATGAAAACTTTAAATGTATACGTTACCCCCTCCCGAAACCCCTCCCCTCGGGGGAGGGACTTATTACCTACAGCGGGAATTCGGAGGATATGGGCTGGTAGTTGTACACGCGGAGTATCATCCTTGCGAAGGTATCGGCCAGGGAAACTACGCGGAACTTACCCTGGAGGTGCTCCTGAGCCGGATCCAGCGGAATGGTATCCGTCACGTAGACCTCCGTGAGGGCGCTCTTGTCTATCCTTTCATATGCCGGGCCGGAAAGCACTGCGTGGGTTGCGAAGGCGCGGACGCTGTTGGCACCGCGTTTCAGCAGCTCATTGGCGGCTTCCGTAAGGGTGCCGGCGGTGTCAATAATATCGTCAATGATCACTATGTCCCTTCCCTCAACTTCTCCGATGGGCTGGATACGCTCGATGACGTTTGCCTTTGCGCGGGTCTTGTGGCATATCACAACCGGGGTGTGGAGGTACTTGGCATAGGAGTGGACCCTCTTTGCGCCGCCCATGTCCGGGGCTGCCAGGGTGAGGGTGTCCTTGTACTTTCTCTGGAGTTTCTTGAGGATGTCCAGGAAGTCGTAGCTGGCATAGAGGTGGTTTACGGGGAGGTCAAAGAAGCCCTGGATCTGGTCTGCGTGGAGGTCGCAGGTCATGACGGCATCGGCCCCGGCAACCTTGAGCATGTTGGCAACAAGCTTTGCGCCGATAGACGTACGGGGTTTGTCCTTACGGTCCTGGCGCGCCCAGCCATAGTAAGGGATGACGGCAATCACTCTGTCGGCCGATGCCCTCTTGGCGGCGTCAATGGAAAGCAGGAGCTCCATGAGGTTGTCCGTGGAGGGGAAAGTGGACTGGATAATGAAACAAGTGGCTCCACGGACGCTCTCCTGGAAGTAGGGCTGGAATTCTCCGTCGCTGAAACGGGCGATTTCCAGGGGGCCCAGGACAATCTCAGGGTCTTCGGGAGACTTCATACGGTTCATTGCATCAACTACCTTTTCCGCAAAATAGCGGGAAGCATCACAGGTAAACAGCGCCAGACGGTGCTCATGAAGATTGCTTATCATAGTGTCTGAAGAATTGATCCGATGTAATCAAGAATTTCCTCCTTCCCCGTCTTTTTGGCCGATGAGCTCACAAAACAGGGCGGAAGCTCTTCCCACTCTTCAAGTAAACGTCCCTTGTCCTTGAGGATTTGCGCACTAAGGGCTTCCTGGCCAAGTTTATCGGCCTTTGTGAAAATGATGCCGAAGGGAATACCCTTCTCACCAAGTTCACGGATGAAGCGGAGGTCCACCTCCTGGAGATCATGCCTTGAGTCCAGAAGGACCATAAGCATCACAAGCTCCTCAGAGTTATTGATGTAGTCCCAGATTATATGTCTGAGTTTTGCCCTTTCCCTGTCCGGCAGCTTTGCATACCCGTAACCGGGGAGGTCTACCAGATACCAGGAATCGTTTATTATGAAGTGGTTTACAAGCTGGGTTTTGCCGGGAGTCTGGGATGTTTTTGCAAGCTTCCCGTTATCAGTAAGCATATTGATGAGGGAACTCTTCCCCACATTGGAGCGGCCGATGAAGGCGAATTCAGGCGCCTTGCGGGCAGGTTTTCCGCCTACCCTGGTGCTTGATCCTGCAAATTCTGCCTTTGTGATTTTCATGCCCCCGGACATTAACACACAAAGATAAGGATTTTTTGTAACTTTGCCTCATGGAGCAAGATGAAAAATTCATGAAAGAGGCGCTGCGTGAAGCGCATGCCGCCCTTGAGGAGGGAGAAATCCCCATCGGGGCCGTCGTGGTATGGAAAGGCCGGATTATCGGCCGGGGCCATAACCAGACTGAAAGGCTCCGTGACACCACCGCCCACGCAGAGATGATTGCAATCACCGCCGCAACGGAAGCCCTTGGTGGCAAGTACCTCACGGACTGCGCGTTATACGTTACCGTAGAGCCCTGTCCCATGTGTGCGGGCGCCCTTGCATGGGCCCAGACCGGAACCGTGGTGTACGGCGCCCCGGATCCACGCCGCGGCTTCTCCATGTTCCAGCCTTCCCTGCTACATCCCAAAACCGTCATCCGCGGCGGCGTGCTGCAGGAGGAGTGCTCCAATCTTATGGTTGAGTTTTTTAAATCAAAACGGCCCTGATGTCATTCTGAGCGAAGCGTAGCGGAGTCGAAGAATCTTAAAACATTATTATATGAAAGGCGTACATCTATTTCTGGCCGATGGCTTTGAGGACATGGAAGCCCTTGCAACAAGGGACGTGCTTCTGAGGGGCGGAATCCCCGTGGTAACCGTTTCCATCACGGACGAGTATCTGGTGGAAAGTTCTCACGGACTGCAGGTTACGGCCGATACTTCCTGGGGGGACCTTGAAGTGATGGAGCCCGGAACCGATGCCTCCGACGTAATGATCTTCCCCGGTGGAATGCCCGGCTCCAGGAACCTTGCCCAGCACTCTGAACTTATGGAAATCCTTGAGGACCACTGGGCCCGCGGCGGCGCCGTAGCCGCAATCTGCGCGGCTCCGGGGCTGGTTGTGTCACAGCTTCCAGGCCTTTCCGGCCGCAGGTTCACCTGCTTTGACGGCTTTGAGGAGGCTCCCATTGCCGCCGGAGCCGTCTACACCCCGGAAG
Source organism: Bacteroidales bacterium (assembly GCA_016286385.1). GTDB lineage: Bacteria > Bacteroidota > Bacteroidia > Bacteroidales > UBA932 > Cryptobacteroides. The sequence continues at coordinate 27,918 of JAEESO010000003.1, forward strand.
GCACTGTGACGGACGGCAATCTCATCACCGGCCGCGGTGCAGGCTGGGCCGTGGAGTTCGGCCTTGCAATCCTGAGCTATCTGAAGGGCCCCGAGGCCGCCGCCAAGGTGAAGGCCGGCCTTATGCTCTAATCAGTGCCACTACGGTAATGCCGACGCAGTGGGGCTTAGTTCGCTGATTATCAATGATTTATACAATCATTTGGGATTACCGGTAATCCCAAAGAACTCTGTAAGTTGCTGATTAGTAGTGGTTTAACCTCCACCCGTTACCGGACCACAAGCCTGTGAATACGGCGGGGAACGGAGACAAGAATTTCATAGGGAATGGTTCCCAAGATATCGGCCAGTTCCTCAACGTGAGGGTCTTCCCCAAACACGGTGACGGTGTCTCCCGGAGCGGCGGGGATGCCGGTAACATCCAGCATACACATATCCATACAGATATTGCCGATAGTAGGCGCCCTGTGACCGTTCACTGAGAACGATGCTGCACCGCGGCCAAGATGGCGGTCTATTCCATCGGCATAACCCACCGGAATGGTGGCGATAACGGTGCCTTCCTTGGCGTGGCCCCACCTACCATAACCCACTGTATCCTCCGGCCCTAACTGCTTTATCTGCAGAATCTTGCACTTGAGGGACGCCACGGGATCCAGGCGCTTTCCGGGAAGGGCGCTTATTCCATATATGCCGATACCAAGGCGTACCATGTCAAACTGGTACTGCGGGAAACGCTCGATGCCAGCGCTGTTGAGGATGTGACGCATGGGCATATAGCCTATTCCGGCGGCGATGGCCTCAGTGTTTTTCCGGAAAAGCTCTATCTGGCCAAAAGTAAAGCCGTCCTGCTCCGGATCTTCGGCCACACAGAGGTGTGAGAACAGGCCCTTGACCTTGATTTCCGGTGTAACTTTCAGGTACTCTATGAGTTCCGGAAGTTCATCGGACATAAAGCCCAGGCGGTGCATTCCGGTGTCCAGTTTAATGTGGACGGGGTAATCCTTAAGGCCTTTATCGCGGAGAACCTCAACCAGTTTCTTTAAGGAATAGAGGTTGGGGATGGAAGGCTCCATTCTGGTTTCTATGATTTCCGGGAAGAAATCCGTACCGGCGGTGAGAACCAAGATTGGGAGGGAAATACCGTTGCGACGGAGTTCCAGGCCCTCAACGGGGTATGCCACGGCAAGGTAATCGGCCCCGGCACGCTGCATCATTGCGGCAAACTCCACGGCTCCGTGACCATACGCGTTGGCCTTGACCAGAACAAGGAGTTTGGTCTCAGGCTTAAGGAGGGAGCGGAAATAACGGTAGTTACCCACCGTGGCATTCAGGTTAAGCTCCAAACGGGAAAAATCATCCTCAATTACGCGCATATAGTCCGTTTTGCAGTGCAAAAATAACATTTCCGCGTGACATTTCGGCATAAAAATGTAAATTTGTGCCAACGGATAAAACTGAACGCTATGTCCACAATGCTCATCTGGATAATAATGATCGCCGTGATGGTGGCAAGTATGATCATACAGGCCATGCTCAAGCGCCGTTTTGACAAATACTCCGAGGTCCCGCTCTCCATGACCGGAGCGGAGGTCGCCTCCCGTATGTTGGCGGCCCACGGCATCCGTGACGTCTCAATAGTGTCTGTGGACGGAAAACTCACGGACCACTATGACCCCACCACACGCACGGTAAACCTCAGCCAGGACGTCTATTACGGCAGGTCAGTCGCCGCTGCCGCGGTGGCAGCCCACGAGTGCGGCCACGTGGTGCAGCACGCCACGGGATACGCCTGGCTCAGGATGCGTTCCGCCCTGGTCCCGGTGGTGTCTTTTTCCAATAGTATTGTGTCCTGGGTGCTTCTTGGAGGGGTTCTCCTTATCAATATCTTCCCGCAGCTGCTGTGGTTTGGAATCGGCCTTTTTGCCCTTACAACCCTTTTCAGTTTTATCACCCTTCCGGTGGAAATCAACGCCAGCGCACGTGCCGTGAAGTGGCTGGATAGTGCCGGCATTGTAACTTATGAGACCAAGCCCATGGCGGCCGATGCCCTCAAATGGGCCGCGTACACATACGTGATTGCGGCTCTGGGCTCTCTGGCTACGCTGCTCTACTACATTTCCGTGGCGAACAGAAGGAATTGAGTGGAGGTTAAACCGCTATTAATCAGTAACTTACAGTGTTCTTTGGGATTACCGGTAATCCCAAATGATTGTATAAATCACTGATAATCAGCGAACTAAGTCCCACCGCATCGGCATTACAATAGTGAGAAAAACAAGTCCCTCCCCCGAGGGGAGGGGTTTCGGGAGGGGGTAACGTGAGGCCCCTTTGACCCTTTTGAAAAAAGGGGCAAGCTATTCAAGCTTGTCCCCCTTTTCATTGAACAATTCATTTTGCAGGACAGAGAACTCTGTCACTTCCTGTAGTTCCAGTTTCACCTTGTAGCGCTTGCGCCACTTGGTGAGGAAGGAATTGAACAGTCCCCTCTTAAGGTACGCCCCCAGGATGGGGCTTGTTTTGAGAGTGAGGGACCGGACACCTTTTTCTATGACGTAGAAGGCAATCTTTCTTTCGATTTCCTCATCAATCACCACGCTGGAGTGGATCTTTCCGGTGCCGTGGCACACGGGGCACTGCTCAGAGGTGTTGATTTCCGTCACGGGCCTTATCCGCTGCCGGGTTATCTGCATAAGCCCGAACTTTGTGAGCGGAAGCACGTTGTGCTTGGCCCTGTCATTTTCCATAAGCTCCTGCATATACTTGTGGAGGGCATTCTTGTGGTCGTTGGATTCCATATCGATGAAGTCCACAATCACTATTCCTCCCATATCCCGGAGCCTGAGCTGGCGCGCTATCTCTTCTGCGGCTATCTTGTTTACCTCGAAGGAGTTTTCCTCCTGGTCTGCGGTTTTGGTCCTGATGCCGCTGTTGACGTCAATGACGTTCAGCGCTTCCGTGGTTTCGATTACCAGATATGCGCCCTGTCTCATGGGAACCACCTTTCCGAAGGAGCCCTTTATCTGCCTGGTGACCTCAAAATGGTCAAAGATGGGCTGCTTGCCTTCATAGAGGTGGACTATCTTTTCCTGCTCCGGGGATATCAGGGAGACATACTTCCGGGCTTCTTCGGCCACCCGCTCATCGTTGATCCAGATATTGGAGAAGGAGTCGTTGAGAAGGTCTCTGAGGACGGTAGTTGTCTTGCTGTATTCCGTGAACAGCAGCTGGACGTTTTTAGAAGTGGCAATCTTTTTCCAGGAACCCTCCCACTTCTCTATGAGGGACTCCGTCTCACCTACAAGGGTGGCGGCGTTCTTGCCCTCTGCGGCGGTGCGGATGATTGCACCGTAATTCTTGGGGAGGATGCTCTTTACAAGTGTCTCAAGTCTACGTTTCTCTTCCTTGCCGGCAATCTTCTGGGAGATTGACACCTTTGAGGCGAAGGGGAGAAGTACAATGTTTCTTCCTGCCAATGAAATTTCCGCGGTAAGTCTTGATCCCTTGGTGGATATGGGCTCCTTGACTATCTGAGCCACAATCATCTGACCGGGCCTGAGGATTTCCTCAATGCGCCCTTCCTTTGGAAGAGGGTCACCAGTCTTGATTCCGGAGTACAGGTCCTTCAGGTTTGTATTCTGGTTGGATTCCCGTACAAATTGATCGAAGGCGTGGAAATACAGACCAAGGTCCAGATAATGGATGAAGGCTTCCTTTTTGTCACCGATATCCACGAAGGCAGCATTGAGATTGGGGAGGATCTTTTTCACCCTTCCAAGGTGAACGTCTCCTACAGTGAACTTGTTCCCAGTGCTGGACTCTGCAGAGTACTCTATCAGCCGGTGATTTTCCATCAGGGCGATATGTACCTGAGTTGGCGTTACGTCAACAATTAAATCCTTTTCCGGTTTCGTAAGGCCTTCCATTTGGAAATTATTGGTTTTAAAAAAGGGCTTTGCGAATCACTCCGCAAGCCCTTAACTTTGAGAAGTTATTACTTCTTCTTGTGGCGGTTCTTGCGCAAGCGCTTTTTGCGCTTGTGCGTTGCCATCTTGTGCCGTTTATGCTTCTTACCGTTAGGCATAATTAATAAGTTGTTTAAGATTATTTCTCCTTAACAGCGTTGACAAACGTCTTGGCGGGCTTGAAAGCAGGAATGTCGTGGGCGGGGATGGTCATAGTGGTCTTGCGGGTGATGTTACGCGCGGCCTTCTGAGCACGGTGCTTGATGATGAAGCTGCCGAATCCACGAAGATAAACGGGATTTCCTGCAATGAGTGATTCCTTCACAGCGTCTGTGAAATTTTCAACAACTGCAAGTACCGTTGCCTTTTCAATTCCTGTAGCCTTTGCTACTTCGTTTACAATCTCTGCCTTAGTCATAGTTATTAAGTTTTAAATTTAGGGTTTCCCGAATAACTCGGCAAAATTAGGCATTTTATTCTTAAAATCAAAATGATAGGACAATTTTTATTCTTGGCACGGAGATTGACCATATAGGGACCGGGACCATTGTGTCCATAAAGTATGACATTTTGGCAGATATTATGAAACTTAACGATATGATAGGCGCCCAGACGGGCGTGGAAGTGAACATAATGCCGGTTGTGGGAGATGCCGGATCACTTAATTTCAACCCGGCGGAAATCCCGCCGTCAATCCCCCTCCTGCCCCTGAGGAATGCCATAGTTTTCCCCGGAACGGTTTTTCCTGTCACTGTGGGCAGGGAAAAGTCCATCAAGCTGGTGGAGGCCGTTGAAGGAGGCAGCGGATGGCTGGCGGCCGTTCCCCAGATGGACGTTGCCGTAGAGGATCCCACGGAGAGCGACCTTGCCCCCCGCGGTACAGTGTGCAAGCTCATCAAAACCCTTGAGATGCCTGACGGCACCGTCACCGCCATCCTTCAGGGCGCATCCCTATGCCGCGTGGAAGAAGTTGTCAGTTATGACCCCTACATCACGGCACGCGTAACCTGCCTTGAGGAGTTTATGCCCAAGGATGCCGATGAAAGGGAACTCCACGTTCTGGCGGAATCCCTCAAGGAGAAATCGGCCACTATTGTCAAAACCTCATCCTTTGCGCCAAAGGAGGCCGTGGGGGCCCTGAGGAGCATTGACAACTTCCACTTCCTGGTGAATTTCATCGCCACCACCATAGAGACTGAGAATTTCTCCGAGCGGGCGGCGCTTCTGGACATAGAGAACATCTACCTCCGCGGTCTGGAGCTCCTCAAGGTGCTTGACACCCAGATCCAGCTCATCCAGATAAAGCAGGAGATAAACCAGAAGGTCAAAACCGACATTGACCAGCAGCAGAGGGAGTACTACCTCAACAACCAGCTCCGCACCATCCAGGAGGAACTTGGCATGGACGAAGGCGAGGAAATGGAGAAAATGCGCAGGAGGGCCGATGAAAAGAAGTGGTCAAAGGAAGTCCGCGCCATCTTTGACAAGGAGATGAGCCGCCTTGAAAAGTTCAACCCCACTTCCCCGGATTACAGCATCCAGCTAAACTTCCTTCAGTTCATGCTGGACCTCCCCTGGGGGGAAATGAGTGACGACAACCTTGACCTCAAGAACGCCCAGAACGTCCTGGACGAGGACCACTTCGGCCTTGAGCAGGTTAAGGAACGTATCATAGAGTACCTTGCAGTGCTTAAGCTCAAGGGGAATATGAAATCCCCCATCCTGTGCCTGTGGGGCCCTCCCGGAGTTGGAAAGACCTCCCTTGGAAAGTCCATTGCAAGGGCCCTCGGCCGTAAATATATCCGCATTTCCCTTGGCGGCATGCACGACGAAGCCGAGATCCGCGGCCACCGCAAAACCTACGTGGGAGCCCTCCCCGGCCGTATCCTCAGCGGCATCCAGAGGGCAGGAACCTCCAACCCCGTGATTGTCCTGGACGAGATTGACAAACTGTCACAGGATTTCAAGGGAGACCCTTCAAGCGCCCTTCTGGAGGCCCTTGACCCGGAGCAGAACAACGCCTTCCACGACAACTATCTGGACATTGACTACGACCTCTCAAACGTCCTTTTCATCACCACGGCAAACGGCATAGGGACCATCCAGCCCGCCCTCAAGGACCGTATGGAGATGATAAACGTGAGCGGTTACCTGGCAGAGGAAAAGCTCCAGATTGCAAAGATGTACCTTGTCCCCAAGCAGATCACGGAGCACGGACTGAAGGCCGATGAACTGAGCATCTCAGACGAGGCCATCAAGGAAATAATTGACAAGTACACCCATGAAAGCGGCGTCCGCGGCCTTGAGAAGCAGATTGCAAAGATTGCCCGCGTTACCGCAAAGAAGATTGCCATGGGAGAGGAGCGCCCCGCCTGCGTGGGCCCGGAGCACCTCCGTGAATACCTTGGCCTCCCCACCTCATTCCACGACGACGTAAAGGGCAACGAAGGCCCCGGCGTTGTCACAGGCCTTGCCTGGACGGAGATGGGAGGAGAGATTCTCTTTGTGGAAAGCCAGGTATCGGCCGGAAAGGGAAACCTCTCCATGACCGGAAACCTTGGGGACGTGATGAAGGAAAGTGCCCAGATTGCCTGGCAGTACATAAAGGCCCATCCTGAGCTGGCCGATATCACCACGGAGCAGTTCATGGCAAAGGACATCCACGTCCATGTGCCGGAGGGCGCGGTGCCCAAGGACGGTCCTTCGGCAGGTATAACCCTGGTATCATCAATTGTTTCCGCCCTTCGCGGCAAGGCCCCCAAAACCGGCTACGCCATGACCGGAGAAATGACCCTGAGAGGCCGTGTGCTGCCGGTTGGAGGCATCAAGGAGAAGATCCTTGCGGCCAAGCGCGCGGGCGTGCATACCATTATCATATCTGAAGAAAACAGAAAAGATGTTGAAGATATAAAGGAATTTTACGTAAAAGGTCTTACCTTTGTCTATGTAAAGACTATTGCCGATGTAATAGCGGCAATCTTTTAGACAATGGACGTAAAGATAGAAAATACCTGGAAAGACGCGCTGGCGGCAGAATTCGAAAAACCGTATTTTGCAGAGCTGGTGCGCTTTCTGCATGGTGAGAAGCGGGCCGGGAAGGTGATCTACCCTCCCGGGCCTTCCATTTTCAGGGCCTTCGACCTTACTCCCCTGCCGGCTGTAAAGGTTGTAATCCTGGGGCAGGACCCTTACCACGGCCCGGGACAGGCCATGGGCCTTTCATTCTCCGTCCCTGACGGCATTCCCGCTCCCCCGTCCCTGAAGAACATCTTCCAGGAAATTGAGACGGACCTTGGAGTGAAGATGAGCGGCCGCCCCAACCTTGAGGGCTGGGCCCGCCAGGGAGTGCTCCTCCTCAACAGCGTCCTTACCGTGGAGGCCGGACAGCCAACATCCCACAGCCGCATTGGCTGGATGGAGTTCACGGATGCCGTAATCCGCACAATATCGGAGCGCCGGGAGGGCGTGGTGTTCCTCCTGTGGGGAAGGTTCGCGCAGGAGAAATCGGCCCTCATTGATACCACAAAGCACCACGTGCTTATGGCGGCGCACCCCTCTCCCCTTGCCCGCGGGGCATTCTTCGGCTGTAGGCATTTTTCAAAGACTAACCAGATTCTCCTTTCCGAGGGTCTTGAACCCATACAATGGCAATTATGAAACGGATAGCACTTTTCCCCGGATCTTTCGACCCCTTCACCGCCGGTCACCTCAACATCCTGAGGCGCGCCCTCACCATGTTTGACGAGGTTGTGGTGGCAGTGGGCATCAACCAGGACAAGAGGGGCTTCTTTGACATGCCCAAGCGCCTTCAGATCATAAACCAGGCAACTTCCGGCATCCCCGGAGTGTCCGTAATCCAGTACGACAGCCTTACAATTGACCTTTGCCGGAAACTGGGAATCAAGCACATCGTGCGCGGCGTGCGAAATATGATAGACTTTGAGACGGAGCGTTCCATTGCCGATGCAAACCGCCGCCTGGCCCCGGACATCGAGACCATCATAATCCCTACGGCGCAGGAGTTTGCGCATATCTCTTCATCGGCCGTGAGGGATATCCTCAAGCACGGCGGAGACTATTCCGCATTCATTCCAAAGGGAGTAAAGCTATGAAAAAGTTTATCCTGGCCATATGTGCGTGCCTTATAGCCCTTGGAGCCAGGGCCCAGGAGTATCCTGAGCTTGGCGCCAAGCTGGAGCAGTATTTTGCGGCGCTTGCCGGAGAATCGGCCGCCGTTCAGAACAACGAGTGCGACTTCCTCATAGAATCCTGCCGTGACTCCCTTGTGCGCCAATACGTTGCCCTGAAAATCTACGACCACTATCTACGTTCAAAGATTATGGGAGATGACGCCGTGGCGGTGCACGTGGCTCAGAAATGGTTCCTCTCCGGAAAGGTCAAGATGCATTCGGAGGATGATCTCAGGAATGCCGATATATACGCCACGTTCAACCGTAGTTCACTAATCGGCCAGCAGGCCCCTTCGGCCACCCTGAAGGACCGCTCCGGGGCAACTGTAAGCGTCCCGGTTAAGGGAGAATACACGGTCCTTTACTTCTACGCGCCGGACTGCAGCACCTGCAAGGCTACATCGGCAGAACTTAAAAAGCTGGTGGATTCCGGAGAATACGCTTTCCGCCTTGTGGATGTCAACGTGAACAATCCCGGCCCGGACGAGGACTGGCAGATGAACTACGGCGTGCTCAAGACTCCGTGGATGTTTTTAATCGGCCCTTCCGGTAAGATCCTCGGCCGCGGGCTTGATGTTCCGTCCCTCAGGATGCTGCTTGGGAGGGAGTTCTCCACCGGCACCTACGTCTATGGCTCGGACATCCAGATGGAGCGCTACGCCCAGATGTTTTCCGCCTACGGAGATACCCTCAAAGTGTCGGACGTCCTTGATGTGGCCGATTACCTTGCCGCCCGCACATTCGGGGAGGGAGACATAGACTCCTTCAAGCAGGTGGAGGGAGACCTCCTCTACTTCCTCGCCGGCCGCCGGGAGGAGGTTTACAAGGACGCAATCATCCCATTCGCGGACAAGTACCTTAACGTTCCGGACGTTTGGACGGCACCTGAAGATACCGCAAATGTGATATCCCTGGGGCATTTTCTCTCCGATATCACCTCCCGCACTCCCGTTGGAAGCCGCGTTCCTGACCTAAAAGTTCCGGGAGTCCTCCGCAGGAAACCCTGCCTCTTTGCCCGTGACGGCAAGGAAGGCGTTTATGCTCTCAGGAAACTCCGCGGCAAACCCGCGTACGTTGTGTTCTACACCGGAGGCTGCAATGCCTGCAAGGAAACCCTTGACGACGTTTCGGCGCTTGTAACCTCAAAGCCCAAGGTGCGTGTGCTGCTCATAGATATGGATGAGCTGATGTCATCCAATCCTGATTTGGCAGAGACCCTTCTTGAGACATTCGACCTTACCGCAATGCCGTTCATCCTGGAACTGGACAAGAAGGGCTACATTACCCATAGGTACGTGGATTTAAGCAAATAGTATTATGGCCCGCAGAAAGAAAATACCGGGCGTGGACCCCCTCTACCTTGAGAAACAGAGAGAGATGCTCCTCAGGCGCAACCGTCACGTGCTTCTTTTCAATGACTCAGAGATGGCAGCCATTGACGAGTATTGCTCCCGCTTTGGCGTCCGCTCCCGCAGCGCCCTCTTCCGTGAGGCCATAATGAGTAAAGTGCTCTCAGAACTGGAAGAGAATCATCCCACACTTTTTTAGACAACAAAAGCCAGGCTGAGGGCCTGGCTTTTATGTTGAACTGCAGCGATTCGAACGCTGACTGAGGGAACCAAAATCCCTAGTGCTACCATTACACCACAGTTCAATCTTGGGGTGCAAAGATACTACTTTTTTTTATTATTTCAATCGTTTGCGGGGACGGAAGAGGGCGGCGGCAAGAAGAAGGAGGAAGAGGAAGACGGAAACGCGGCCAACAATGTCTCCGTAGCGGACAAAGAAGGTCTCACCGTCAAGAAGTTTCACCTCCCCGGAAAGGACGGCCTGCTGCCACCAGGGCGTGCGGTCCAGAACGCGGCCTGAGGGGTCTATTATGGCCGATATCCCCGTATTGCCGCAGCGGGCGATATAGCGGCGGGTTTCAATGGCGCGAAGGCGGCTGTAGGAGAAGTGCTGCCTATAGCCGGGAGTGTTCCCCCACCAGGCGTCGTTGGTAATGACGGTAAGGAGCCTTGCGCCCTTACGGACATAGCCGGTGCAGTACTCTCCGTAGACTGACTCATAACATATTGCCACACCCACAGGAACATCGTTCACGTGGAGACAGGAAATGTCCTTCTGCCCTACGCATTTACCCATAAGGTTTCCGCCAAAGAGGTTTTCAAGGGGGACAAAGAATTTTGGGTAAGGAGTGAGTTCAGTACCCACCACCAGTTTTGACTTATGGAACAGCTCATACCTTCCGGTGGTGTCAGTAGCAACCGCAGTATTGTGACTGGTAAGCCATACGTGACGGCCTTCTGCATCGGCCTTTCCCTGATCGTAAGAAAGGATTGACGGAGCTGAATATGAGACGTTTACGTCATAGGCCGATGCCCCGAAGATAAGCGTTGCGTCCGGATGCTCCTGAAGCCAGGCCTGATAGCGCTGGAAACTCTTCTGGCCCCTCACATTATCCAACATGAAGTAGCGGGTGAAGGTTTCCGGAGCCAGGATAAGGCAGGGGCCTTCAGGGACGCCGGCGCTGTCAATAAGGTGAAGGAAACGGGCGTCCTGCTCTTCCTGAGTAAGGTAGCCGAACTTTTCATAAGGATCAAGGTTCGGCTGACCGGCCATAACCTGAAGTGACGGCGCATCCGAAGGAACCTCATAGCGGAGGCAGGAGGACCAGATCATCGGCCCGAAAAACACCAGCACAAGCCCGGAGAATGCAGCCACGCGGGCTTTGGCATTCCACCCGCCCATACGGCCGTCAGAGAGCGCCACCATTATGCCGAATACGGCAAGGTTTGCCGCCAGCACCCACAGGGAGCCACCAAGGTGCCCAAGGACGGAATACCACTGGATAAGGCCGGTTGTCTCCGCAAAGGCGTTGCCAAGGACCAGCCACGGCCAGGAAATCTGAGCCACTGAGAGGTAATACTTCTCCCAGGCCAGCCAGGCCGCTGCCAGATATATATAAGGAAGCACACCGCCCGTACGGCGTTTCACTAGGCGGAAACTCTCAAATACAAGGCTCATCTGGATGGCATTGGCAAGGATGGCGAACACTGCCCCGCCAACCGTTGCGCCGGCCACCCACCACGTTGTGACGGCGTTCCAGAGCACAAATGCAAGGTAATGCCACCAGAAGAACAGGCGGGTCTTCCATTCAGTGGCCAGCCGCTCCATGATGAGCAGCGGCACAAAGCCCACCAGCGCCGTCCAGCCCATGTGCGGAACCAGCCACGGGAGGCTCATAAGGACCGTGAAGGCCAGGGCAAGCCCTGCGAATATGCCGGTGCGGTTTTTCATAACAAACAAAGTTATGAATTATTTTCGTAAATTTGTAGGTTAAACAGAACAAACTATGGCTTTCAAGGATAACTGGATTGTAAAGAACCTCATAGGTGCAGTGATATTCTTCGTGCTGCTTCTTGTAGGAGCGGCGGTGGGGCTCAACCTTATCACCCGTCACGGAAAGACCGTTACCGCCCCGGATTTCACAAACCTCAGCCTTACAAGGGCTGATTCCCTTGCCAAGGCAGGTGGCGTGGGCATAAAGGTGGTGGATTCCGTCTTTGTGAAGCGCCTTCCCGGCGGTGTGGTGTACAGGCAAAACCCCAAGGCCGGGGCAAAGGTGAAGAAGGGCCGCAGCATCTTCCTTACCATCAATTCCGTTGTGCCCAGAAAGGTTGTGATGCCCAATCTCTACGGTTATTCCGTAACCGAAGCCCGTGCAGAACTGAAAAACCGCGGCCTGGGCATAGGAAAACTCAATTACGTGAGGGATATCGCCACCAACACCGTTCTGGGCCAGTTCTGCGACGGCCGTGAACTTGCCGCCGGAGACCTTGTGGTTAATGGATCGGACATAGACCTCAAGGTTGGAGTGGGCAGTGAGGATAATACCACCGTGGTGCCAAGGGTTATCGGCATGAAATACGTGAGTGCCGTAGATGCCATTCACGACCGCTTCCTCAATACCGGCAAGGTTACCTTTGATCCCAACATCAAAACCTACGCAGACTCCGTAGACGCAGTTGTTTACAAGCAGGACGCCATTGGCGCCACCAAGAGCCTTGGCTCTCCCGTGAACATCTACCTTACCCTTGATCACTCCAAGCTTCCCGCCCAATGATAGATAAGGCCGAAGAGATTGCCGGTCTTGCCGGCAATGACGTGGAATCCCTCTTAACCGGCAATGACGTGGAATCCGTCATGCCCGGCCTTGACCGGGCATCTTCCGACGAAATGTTCGAACATTTCCGGATTTTGGTGGACAAGGGCCAGGAACCGGAAAGGATAGACAAATTCATAGCGTCGCATCAGGAGGACACTTCCCGTAACAGGGTTCAGCAGGCAATAAAGCTTGGCTATGTGCTGGTCAATGACAAACCCGTCAAGGCCAACTACATTGTGCGTCCCTGCGATGTTGTGAAGTTTGTGATGCCATATGAGAGAAGGGGCACGGAGATACTTCCGGAGAACATTCCGCTTGACATCACATATGAAGACGATGACGTCCTGGTAGTGAATAAACCTGCCGGAATGGTGGTACACCCCGGGCACGGCAACTACAACGGCACCCTTGTAAACGCCCTTGCATACTATCTGCACCTCAGCCCAGATGTTGAGGATGAAAGGATGGGTGTCCTGGTACACCGCATAGACAAGGACACAAGCGGGCTTCTTGTCATTGCAAAGAACCCGGCGGCGCAGCTCAATCTGGCCGACCAATTCTTTGTCCACTCCATCGACCGCATCTACACGGCGGTAGTCTGGGGCAATATCCAGGAGGATGAGGGGACAATCGAAGGAACTATCGGCCGTGATCCCAACGACCGTCTCCGGTTCCGCGTGTACGATGACCCTGAGAAAGGCAAGTGGGCCGTTACCCACTGGAGAGTCCTGGAGCGCTACGGCTTCATCACTGTAGTTGAATGCCGTCTGGAAACAGGGCGCACGCATCAGATACGCGTACATATGTCTTCAATCGGCCATCCCCTCTTCAATGATGAGCGCTATGGCGGCTCCGAGATACGTCAGGGCACCATCTACTCCAAATACAAGCAGTTTATCCAGAACTGCTTTGCCATCTGCCCCCGTCAGGCCCTCCACGCCCGTACCCTGGGCTTTACGCATCCAACAACCGGGCAGCGCCTCCATTTTGAGGCTCCGCTGCCGGAAGATATGCAGGCGCTTATCTCCAAGTGGAAAAACTACCTGGCCAGCAGCTAGAACGGGCGGCGGCCGCCGGGACCTCCCATGCCGCCACGGGCGCGCATCTGCTCCCCGGCCTTGCCGAAGTTACCGAAGCGCCAGGTGAAGGACAGCATGATGTATCGGCCCAGGGTGTTGTTGCGCACCTCCTCATGATAGTTGGCGGTATCCGTCACTGTGAGGTTCTTGGCCTGGTCCAGGATGTCGTAAGCCTTGAGGGAAATTGTTCCGCGGCGCCTGAAAACCTGCTGGGAAACGGAAGCGTTCCACACAAACTCTGAAGGCTGTGCCGTTGTGTAACCCCGGTACCAGTTGTAGTTGCCGTCAGTTGAAATTTCAAAGCCGCTCTGGCCCACGGTCCACTTGAAGGATGCGCTCACCTGGTTGGCCCAGGTGGCAGCAACTGCAGCCTGGACGGTGTACCAGGGCTTTGACATACGGGTGCGGCCGCTGAGCATAACCTCAACGTCGTCTGAGCGGTACGTTGCACGCAGACGCTCCGTGAAGCCAAAGCTGCGGGTGGTGTTGTCAAGGAAGTCCTGAGCCCACTTGTCATTCTTCCGGTTATCCTCAGTAAAGTAATCTGAGTGGAACTTTGAGTAGTTGAACTCTGCGTTTGCCGCATTATAATAATCATCCATATTGAGGGATGCCGCTCCAATGTAGCTTCCGCTCTTGGAATAGGACAGACGCAGCATGTTTGATATGGAGAAGTTACTCTTTGCGATAGGGGCATTAACCATGAGGCGCATGTTGCCGTTGAAGGAGTCGTTGCCGTTTACCGGGAGGGAGAACGTGCGGCCTGCGAGATCGTACCAGATGGCACTCACAATGGGACTCTGGGTGTAGTTACCCTCAACGTGGAGACGCATGGTGAAGAAGGTCTTCTTGTTGGAGAATTCAAGGTCGGAGCGAAGCCCGTGGTTGAAATAAGGAGTAAGGTACGGATTACCAAGGGAAACTGCCAGAGGGTTGCTGTTGTCGGCCACAGGAAGCAGCTGAGACGTGGAAGGCTGGCTTGATCGGCCCCAGTAGAACAAGCGGACGTTGGAGTTGTCGTTGAAGTCGTAGAAGAGCATTGCCCTTGGCGAGAAATTCCACCTGAAATCCTTGTACGGCGCATAACCATTGGTCTCATTGTACGTACTTGTGGGAACTGCGCTTGCGCCAAGCTGGGCGCGAAGCTTCTCATTCTGGTACATAAAGGCCATGCCGATATTCTGGTTGAGGGACTGATTGAGAATCCTGTTGGAATAGGTATCGTCCTTAAGACCGGTCTCTTCATTTATGACATCCTTGACGGAAAGTGTCTGGGAATAACGGATATTGTAACTGCCTTCCAGGTAGAAGTTGCCGCCCAGAGGCTCCGTATACACTATTCTGCTTCCGCCCCCGCGCGTACGGGATGACTGGTTGATGAGCTGGTTCACGGTTTCCGTGCCTGTGGCATCCACGGAGCCATCGGCATTGAACTTGGTGTTGGTGGCGCTCCTGTTGATACCGTCCATGTCGTTGTTGGAGATATTCCAGTCCACGTTCACGGATATGGTACGTCCCGGAATGCCAAGCCTCTGGCGGAAGAGTCCCCAGCCCCTTGTCTGCCAGTTGTTGTTGTTGCCGCCGTTGGTGGAGAAACCGCTGTTGGTCTTGCTCTCAATGCCATCGGCATCCCTGGTGCTGGTCTCGAAGTCCTTCTGCTGAAGATAACTGCCGCGGCCGATATTGAACTGCGGCTGGAAGAGGATGGAGGTGTTCTCGCTGAACTTATGCTCAAGGCGCACACCAAAGCGATGGCCGTCCGTGAACCTGGAACTGCTGCCCTTGGTGCTTGAGATAAGGGTGGTTCCATCGTTACGGAAAGTCTCCTTGTAGGTGTCCTCCAAAACGTCTGTCTGCGTGCCGTTGTAGAGGTAGTTGCCGCCAAGTTCCATCTTCTTGTCCAGGAGGTCCCATACGCCGTTCACACCGCCCATCCAGGACGTGACAACGCCATTGGAATTGCCCCAGCCACCGCCGCCGCGGCCCATTCCGCCGCCGCCTCCCATCATGGAGTTCATCATGGAACCGGAAAGGTCGTTGAAGCCTCGGTTATTGGTGTTGTTGGCATTTGCAATGACGCTTATCTGGCTGTCCTCGGTGAATCGGCCTCCCATAAAGGCACCCTGCCAGCGGAAATGGTCCTTGAAAGGCGTGTACTCCCCTGAAGAAGGGATGTCATATCCGCCGCCCGCCATAGCGTTTCCAAACACGCCGTTCATCATGCCGGGCTTTACGCTGAGGTCTATGACGGTTTCATCCTCGCCGTCATCGATGCCGGTGAATTCCGCCTGCTCGCTCTTCTTTTTCACCACCTTCACCTTGTCCACAAGCTTTGCGGGGATGTTCTTGGAAGCAAGCTGAGGGTCGTCCAAGAAGAAGGTTTTGCCGCCGATTGTGATCTTTGTGATGGTTTCACCGTTGGCGGTGATGGTGCCGTTCTCATCAACCTCCACGCCCGGAAGCTTCTTCAGAAGGTCCTCCAGGACGTTGTCATCAGAGATCTTATATGACGATGCATTATATTCAATAGTATCCTTCTTTACGATGATGGGATTACCCGTAGCGCTCACGGAAGCTGCGTCAAGGACCTGGGTGTCCTGCTCCAGTTTAACGGTGCCAAGGTCTAAATCGGCCTTTATCTCAATGGCCTTCTCAAAGGTGACATAACCCATTATTTCCGCCTTCAGGGTGTACTTCCCTGCGCGGAGTTTTTCCACGGTGGCGGAGCCGTCGTGGTTTGTAAGGGCATACTTGGGATCTCCCTTTTCAGGTGTGGCCGATACAGTGGCAAAGCCCACGGGCTCACCGTTTGTGGCGTCCTCCAGTTTAAGCGAAATCTTGTAGTTCTGGGCAAAGAGGGTCCCTGCCACAAATAGGGCTGCCAGGGCAGCTAATATTCTTCTAACCATAGGTTTACTTTACACGATCAGGGTTTTCCTTCAAAAATTGTTCCCAACCGCCTTTTCCCTTGGCGGCCTTAATCGGTGAAGTAGTTTCATAGTGGTGGCATAGGGCAATGGCAAGAGCGTCCGTGGCATCCAGATGGCGGGATTCAAGCTTTACGCCAAGGGTCTTTTCCAGCATCAGCTGCACCTGCTCCTTTGAAGCGGCTCCGTTTCCCACAATGGCCTCCTTGGCCTTCCTGGGGGCGTATTCCGTAACGGACTGAACGCCAAATTCCAGCGCGGCAATCATTGCGGCTCCCTGAGCGCGGCCAAGTTTAAGGACCACCTGGGCGTTCTTTCCGTAGAACGGGGACTCAATTGCAAGTTCCGTGGGGCTGTAACTCTTGCAAACCTCAGAGATGCAGTCATAGATGGCGCGAAGTTTTGCATAGGGGTCCTTCTCCTTACGGATATCCAGGACGCCCATATCCACGTACTCCGCCTTCTTCCCGGCGCTTCGGATAATACCAAACCCCAGCAACTGGGTGCCGGGGTCTATTCCAAGTATTACGCGCTCTTTGTCCATTGCGGTACAAAGATAGCAATTTTTTTAGTCTATCCTGTCAAATCCGGTGTAAGGACGGAGGCACTCAGGGATCTCGATGTAGCCATCCTTCTGGTTGTCTTCCAGCAGGGCTGCAACTACGCGGGGCAGAGCCAGGGAGCTGCCGTTGAGGGTGTGAGCAAGCTGCATCTTGCCGTCTGCGTCCTTGTAGCGGCACTTGAGGCGGTTGGCCTGGTAGCTCTCGAAGTTGGAAACTGAGGATATCTCCAGCCAGCGGCCCTGGGCTGCGCTCCAGAGTTCAAAGTCATAGGTGATGGCCGATGTGAAGCTCATATCACCGCCGCAGAGCCTGAGGATGCGGTACTTGAGGCCTAGTTCGTTCACAAGGCTCTCCACGTGCGCCACCATCTCATCAAGGGCTGCATAGCTGTTTTCCGGCTTCTCCACGCGCACGATCTCAACCTTGTCAAACTGGTGAAGGCGGTTGAGGCCGCGGACGTCCTTGCCGTAGGAACCGGCCTCACGGCGGAAGCAGGGAGTGTATGCGGTAAGCTTCTGGGGGAAGTCATCGGCACCAAGTATAACGTCACGGAAGATATTGGTGACGGGAACCTCTGCGGTGGGGACCATGTAGAAATTGTCTACGGTGGCGTGGTACATCTGGCCTTCCTTGTCAGGGAGCTGGCCGGTGCCAAAACCTGAAGCGGCGTTTACCATCACAGGGGGCTCAACCTCCTTGTATCCGGCCGCAGTGTTGCGGTCCAGGAAGTAGTTGATAAGTGCCCTCTGGAGCTTTGCGCCCTTGCCCTTATAGACGGGGAAACCGGCGCCGGTGATCTTTACGCCAAGGTCGAAGTCAATGATGTCATACTTCTTTGCAAGTTCCCAGTGGGGAAGGGCGTTTTCAGGAAGCTGAACCTCGGGGCCTCCCATCTTCACAACCAGGTTATCCTCTGCACCTGCTCCTTCCGGAACAAGGTCACAGGGAAGATTGGGAAGGAGGACAAGTTTGTCCTGGAGGGCTGCGGCGTTTTCATCGGCCTCGGCCAGGAGTTCCTGAGAACGTGCCTTGAGGGCTGCAACCTCTGCCTTTGCGGCCTCTGCCTCTTCCTTCTTTCCGGCCTTCATGAGGGCTCCGATTTCTGCGGCTGCCTTCTTCTGCTTGCCAAGGAGGGCGTCAGATTCCTGCTGGATGGCTTTACGGCGGTCATCCATCGCTATTACGTCCGCAACAATCTCACGGGCGTCGAAATGCTTTTTTGCAAGTTTCCGGATCACGAGTTCCGGATCTTCGCGTAAGGTTTTGAGTGTAAGCATATTTTTCAATAATAAAGGAGGACCGTACTAGTCCTCCTTGATTAACTGTTTCCCCAGCGGCTAGTTCTCAAAGGGAACTACGCTCACGAAGGATTTGTCGTCACGCTTGCGGGTGAACTTGACAGTGCCGTCAATAAGGGCATAAAGGGTGTGATCCTTGCCCATACCCACATTAAGACCAGGGTTGTGCTGAGTACCGCGCTGACGCACGATAATGTTTCCTGCCTTTACGACCTCTGCGCCGAACTTCTTGATGCCAAGACGTTTGGAATGACTCTCACGGCCGTTCTTTGAACTGGATTGACCTTTCTTGTGTGCCATAATCTTCTGTCTTTAAAAAGTTAAGCGATAGCGTCGATGTGGATCTTGGTGAGCTTCTGACGGTGACCGTTCAGAGTCTGGAATCCCTTGCGACGGATTTTCTTGAATACGAGCACTTTCTTTGCTTTGGCGTCATCGTCAAGGACGGTAGCCTTCACAACTGCTCCCTCTACATACGGAGTTCCAACCTTTACGGCGCCTTCTGCATCAATGAGAAGAACCTTGTTGAACTCTACGGATTCTCCGTTCTTTGCCTGGAGGCGGTTTACGAAGATATCCATTCCAGCCTCAACTTTGAACTGCTGGCTTGCAATGTCTACGATTGCGTACATTGTACTAAAAAACTTATTAAAAGTTTGAGCCTGAGGCGTCTGGACCTTCCCAGCACTTACTCTGCCTTTCAGCCGTTAAAATTTGGGACTGCAAAGATACGCATTTTTCCGTGAAATCCAAATAATTCTCGAAGAGATTGTAATTCCGGTAATAAAACACTATATTTGGATTGTCAACGTCTTTTTCATCCTGCCATGCAACCCGCTATCACAAAGAGAGTCCCAAAACTTTTATCATTGCTGCTATTGCTTGGGCTTCCCGGCGGTTACCTTTTTGGTCAGGATCTTCCAATCTTACCCGAGCCGGAGGGAATCTTGGAGCCTCCGGCGGGGATATCGGAGCGCCCGAATATGGCTTCGCTACCACAGGTATTTACTCCCGAGGCAGCCAGTCTGGGAGAATATGGCAAAGTACCGGTCAATTATTTCAACGGCCTACCCAACATTACTATTCCTCTCACTGAACTCAAGGGAAAGAATTACAATCTTCCAGTATATCTGTCCTACCATGCCGGCGGCAACAAGCCGGACGAGCATGCCGGCCCGGTAGGATTGGGCTGGAGCCTTCGTGCTGGTGGTTGTATCAACAGAGTGGTTAATGGCTTGAAGGATGAATACAGCTATGATGAGTTGTTCTTTTATAATCAGACGCATCATTACAATGACAGCCAGCCTATTATAGTTCCAAATATGGATGCGCCTCCAGAGGGGCCGCCTACTGTAAACCCGGAATTGCCGCTTTATGACGGCCCCGGTCTCTTTTATAACTGGCTTTATTACCACAATACGGATTGGAGTAACCCGGTCAATCTTAATTCATTCGCCATCAACGACACTCCTCTGGATTATGAGCCGGACGAGTTTATAGTGAATATTGACGGATTAAATGCATCATTTTACTTTGACGGTCCCAATGGAATCAGAATCGTTTCCCAGACGGCCGAAGAGTTCAGCGTAAGTTATGAACTTGACAGGAAAGAAGACCCGGTCCGTTTATACACAAAAGGCCCCAGTCACCTTGACGCCAATCTGTTCACATATATCAAGACCCTTACCTTGTACAAGGGTGACGGAGTCAGATACACATTCGGGAACAGCCTTGACAACATTGAGTTCAGTTATCAGCAGGACACTCTTTTGAGCGCCCAGCGTCTTGTGGGTGCCGCCAACACCTGGTATCTTAGCCAGATAGCTTATCCTGGCGGGGAAACGATTGATTTCACCTACGAGAAACACGGCTTCCCGATTGTCAAGACAGACGTCCATTCAAAGCTCTGGGTACATTGTACGGACATCAGTACCCTTTCCGGGCAGTCATTTTACCGCACTGACGAGTATTATACCAACGAGTCCAATTACAGTAATCTCACCCTTACAATACTGAACCCATCTTACCTGACCAGGGTTGAGAACAGTATGTCCGGGGACTATCTTGACTTTCATATATGGAAGACGGACGAACTTGAATCCGATGTAACCCAGGCGGAATTCACTCATCTTATGGGAGGGATGTCAGGTCTTAACATCTACACCTTCCTCAATGAGGAGAACTACCATATGGGTGTGACGGACATCATCGGCCCTACAAGCATTATCAGCCTGCACTACCGAGGACTGGAGCGAATGCAGGAATATATGCAAGGCAACATTGTTCCAAATAACGTTGTGGTCAATCCTGATTATCCCGGGCCCAAGCCGCGCCTGCGTTTGGACAAGGTATGCTTCCGTCAATTGACACATGGAGAATATGACCGGGAATACCGGTTTTCCTATGACACGCTCTCCCTTCCTCCCAGCTACCACAGCAAGTTTACGGATCATTGGGGATACTATACCAGACGTCATTATATGGACGTACTGGCAAACAGGACATATGAGTCAGATAACTTCTACAAATACTCTCTCAATGACACGATGGACGTCCGCCGCGCCGCCGATCCCGAATACATGCAGGCGGAGATTCTGAGGGAAATCACTTACCCTACGGGTGGCGTGAGGAAGTTCAAATATGAACCTCATACATATAACCTTATTGCCAGCTGCTTCAATCCGGTTACACAACAGTTTGATATTACAACACGTAATAATCCCGGTATGGCCGGAGGACTCAGGATCAAGTCTATCACGGATTCTCTGTCGGCAACGTCGGTCAGGCAGCGCACGTTCACATACAACAACTCAGGCATTCTTTCCGGCAAGCCGCTGTACGGCGCCATCGGCCGCAGCCGGATAACACAGTCGTACCAGGATCCGGGCTTTTTCAATGACCCGATCAGCCTGGAGATAGGTTTTACAGACGTGCAGTACCGTATCGGCAGTGAACGCATAATAAACCAGCTGTCCCCGACTTCCGGCAACCACGTGACCTACGGCAGCGTTACTGAGACATTTGCCGATGGCAGCAGCACCACTTATCATTACAGCGACCACACCACCGTGCCGGACCAGGAACCTCAATGGACCGAGTCCAATATCAACTGCTCCCTGCTTCAGGACCCGGTGACCTCAATGCAACTTGGAAGGGGGCTTCTTACAGGGGTTGATTACAGAGACAGTCAAGGCAATCTGGTGCGGCGTGATACTATGACTTACGCTCAACCGTCCGATACTCAGTATTTGCTTGCTATCAGTAAAAGCAATCCTGCCCCAAGCGGTGTACTGAAGAGAATCTCGGTAAACCGTATAGCGTATTACCATCCCGCATTGCTGTCAAAAACTACAACCACGTGGCTGGAAGACGGCAGTGCGCCGATCACGGAAACCGAGACATATTCATATAACAGCCACAGGAGGATAGAATCACGGACCCGTGCAAGGGAAGATGACTCTGAATCTGAGCTCTATACCTATGCGGAGGACCTTGGGTCTGTGAACTATTCACTTATGTCATCTTCCAACAACGGCGGCCGGCTTGTCGAGAAGCTGACACTTCGCGGCGGGAAGGTGACAGGCGCATCGCTCACCACCTGGAGATACAACCAGGGCTCGGACTCGTGGGTCCCGGACTCCGTTTTTGTGGCAGGGCTGAGCGCTCCTGTTCAATCCTCCCAATGGGTATGGTACAATGGCCTGACCCGTTCACCACGTTACGGTACATTACCCGAGTTGTCATTCGTCAGCTATGACACTCACGGTAATATCACTGAGGCCGTAGACCGTGCCGGGCATCACTCTTATTTAACCTGGG
Source organism: Bacteroidales bacterium (assembly GCA_016286385.1). Classification (GTDB taxonomy): domain Bacteria; phylum Bacteroidota; class Bacteroidia; order Bacteroidales; family UBA932; genus Cryptobacteroides. Next base: position 49,926 of record JAEESO010000003.1, read on the forward strand.
ACTCCTCGGGAATGAAACTTCTGACATTCTCACGAGGCTGCCTTCAGGAATCATACACATACACTTTCCCCGGGCTGCTTGGGTCGGTGACAGATTCAAGGGGCATTGCCAAATCGTACAGTTATGACTGGAACCGCAGGTTGGAGTCTGTATGTGACTACGCCGGGAATACGGAGGTGTCATATCAGTATCTCTACCAAGCTCCTTCCGGGGTGCTCTCCGTAAAAAACGCGGTGCTTAAGAATCGCTACCTCTCGGCCGACGGCACCTCCTTTTACACGGAGGAAACCAGATACGACGGTTTTGGGCGGAAATCGGCATTCATCCAGATAAATGCCTCCACGTTGGGGAATAACATTGTCAGGGATTACATCTATGATAATAAGGGCCGGTTAACCAGGACAAGTATACCATATACTACAAGGACCTCGCCGCCCCCAGCCAGTGTATATCCGTATTCCGAGGTCGTCTACGACTCCACTCCTTTGGACAGGATAACCAAGGAGTACGGCCCCGGCGCCGACTGGCGCCCCGGAGATCATTCCGTACGCTATTCATATCTGTCAAACACACGTTATAGCAACTCGGCCCGGTTTTGCCGCCGTTACACCGTCTCATACGGGCTGGACGGAGCGGCTATCATCGATAAAAGGTCTTTCTGGCCCGCCGGGACGCTTGAGGTGTTGAAGACTACCAATGAGGACGGCGCCGTCTCGTATTCATATAAGGACATGTGGGGGCAGGAAGTCCTCCGGCGCGAGGAAGGATTGGATACTTATTACGTATATGACGGTATGGGCCGATTGACAGCAGTATTGCCTCCAAGTCTTTCTGCTGTACTTGATACGGCTGAAGGTAGTATAATAAGCGAATCGGGATGTCCTGCAATTGGTTATTACGCCTACCTGTACCGCTATGACAGCCGTGGCCGATGCATAGCAAAACGGTTGCCGGGGTGTGAATGGGTTTATTTTGTGTACGATGAGGACGACCATGTCGTCTTTGAGCAGGACGGCAATGACCGCGCGGCAGGGAGATGGAAGTTCACATTGACGGACTCCAATGGCCGAGAGTGTCTTAAAGGAACTGTCAGCGGTCAGCTTCTGGATCCTTTTGCCAACCCCTTGGAGGGCCTGACACTTGAAGTCTCCCGTTCATATCCCCTGGTCAGCGAGGGTATGTACGGTTATACGCTGTCCGGCTATACGCTGTCCAACCCGGAGATTCTCACCGTTCATTGGTGGGACGACTATTCTTTCCTTGGGAAATGGACTGTCCCGGGTGCGAATGACGTGTCGGTCATGTATGTCCAACCTTTGTCAAACGAGCCGTATGGCACGGCATATTCCGTTTCTTCAACCGGATTGCAGACGGGAGCGTTGAATAAAGTGCTTGGCACTGACGCCGGGAATAATTATCTCTGGAGCGTGAATTACTATGACGAGAAAGGCCGGGTTGTTCAGTCCAAGAGCAATCACCTCACAGGAAGGAGAATCTCTTCCCGATACGGTTATGATTTCGCCGGGAATCTGACTGCCGGTGAAAGCTCCTATTGTAGTTCAGGACAGAGCATTTTGTCTGAGTGTTATACATATAGCTACGATAACTGCGAGCGCCCCCTTCAGACTGCTCACAGTGTCAATGGCGCTTCTCCTGTCATACTCAAGAACTTGAGTTATGACAGTGTGGGGCGTGTCCGGGCAGACAGCCGGAACGGAAACACGGCTTTGAACACGTTGTATTCATATAACAGCCGTGACTGGCTCATCTCCCTTGGCGTTGGCGCAAACGGCAGCACATTCTCCGAGAGCCTGAACTATCAGTCTTCGGCCGATACGCTATTCACACCCCGTTGGGGCGGCGATATTGCATTGCAGGAGTGGTCTTTGGCGGCCTCGGCCGATACGTCTTCCCACAAGTACCGTTTTGTCTATGATAATCATTCCCGATTGTTGCAGGCCAGACATACTTCAACGGATACCACTTACCGATTCACAAGGCAATACACATATGACAATGAGGGAAACATTCTCACATTATATGATGCACAGAATGTGTATGCGTTCACTTATGAAGGAAACCGTTTGACACTATATGGCCTTGATCCTTACTCAATGGTGGTTAATCTTAGCGATGAGTTTATTGAACCCGGCGCGGAGTTTGCAGAGCCGGAGCCGGAACCCGAGCCAGGTATTCCGGATCCGTTAATTCCCGACCCATTTGTTCCCGAGCCGGAACCGGTAATTGAGCCGGAACAATTGTTGCCGGACTATCTGTATGACGCGTGCGGCAACATGACTGCGGCGTGGGCCCAGGGAATACAAAGCATTGGCTACAACATCCTGAACCTCCCGCAGCAAGTGGTGAGAACCGGCACGGATGCCCAGACTGTCCGCATCTTGTACTCGGCAGACGGAGTGAAGCTGAAAAGGACAGTAAACTCACAGTCCGATCCTCATCCGACTTCCACAAGGACATATCTCGGGCCGCTTATCATGGAGGGTAGCTTGCCTTCAATGCTGCTGGTGGAAGTGGGCTACGTAACGTTCCAATCGGTCGGCGGTAATATCGCAGGGGTATATCATTTCTTCGTCACGGACCATCAGGGTAATATAAGGGCCATAGTGGATGAAAATGGTTCAATAGAGAAGATATACCATTACGATCCTTATGGTGAAGTTGTGTATGAAAGTTTCAGTGACGGCCCTGTAAACAACTACAAGTACTCCGGAAAGGAGTGGGATGACAAGCAGAAAGCCTACGATTTCTCCGCCCGTATGTATATGCCGGGAATAGCCCGTTTCACCACGATGGATCAGTTATGTGAGAAGGATCCCGGCCATAGCCCATATCTCTACTGTGCCGGGAATCCTGTGAATCTAGTGGATCCGGATGGGAAAGTACCAAGGATATATATTCAGAAAAATAGCTTCCCAGGACACGCTTTTATAACCACGGGAGAAGGTAAGAGTACAACCGTTTATACATATGGGAGATATGGTGCTCTTTATCCAGTCTCGTCTGGCATAACAATGGGCCGATTTAATCCAACAGGAGAGGGAGTATTAGGTATTTTGAAGGATTCTTCAGCAGAGTCTTATCTTCAGAATACATTAGAAGAGGGGGCTTTTGAAATATATGAACTCCCCAATGGGAATGAAGGTCGGATTGATTCTTTTTTTGAAGCACAATTCAATACCGGAAGTTCACCAACAAATGAGGCGAAATCAATGTTCGATAATCCGAATTATCGGGTAATAGATAACTATAACGTTTTTAATAATAACTGTGTAACTACTACAAAGGAAGCAGCCAATGTTGGTGGAGTTGATATTCAGTCGGAATCCATTTCTCCAAAACGGTTTGGCAAAGATTTATCCAATCAAAACGCGAGAGGGCGAGAGGTTCAAGCAATTTCTGACCCAGTAGTTTTTCTCAAAGACCTCTTATCTAAATTCCATGAATAGCATAAAGACAAAACGCGGATTTTGGAGTATAGTGATTGTTGTTCTATATATTCTATTGTCTCTATACTTGTGCCTAATGCTCTCCATTATTGAGAAGTATGACATGAATATGTTCTACAATCTCCATTCTACCGGAAATGTTTCTATAAGTTATGATGACTGTTCACTATCCTATACGAAAGTACCTTGCTTCATACTTACGCTAGTGGTAATCTTGTGTTGCTTTGTTTTGCGACAAATGCACTGTTTGCCCGGTAGAATACAGCACTTAGTGACATGGACTGCATTTGTAATTATAGGCATTTTCAATGTTTATATGGTCTTGGTTACTTTGATAATCAATAGCCATCTTTATGTGAAAGGAGATACTGATTACCTATCTACCGTTACGCATCTTGAATGTCCGATTATACTATTGTATGACATTATAACACTTTTGGTAATTTTAATAGGAAAGTCTGCAACTCCTAGTAATAATGAAAAAGCAAAAAGACCTGGAGAAATATCAGAGGAAACTAGCTGACAAGCAGAAAGCCTACGACTTTTCAGCCCGTATGTATATTCCAGGAATAGCCCGTTTCACCACGATGGACCCGCTGTGTGAGCAGGACCCGGGGCGTAGTCCATATCTCTACTGTGCCGGCAATCCTGTCAATCTTGTGGATCCGGATGGAAGAGATTTTAGAAAGATCCGTAGATTCAATACCATCTATATCTACGCTAATTATTATGCTCATGATGATTTGTCCGCTAATTCGGCAAAACAGGGAGTGAATCATTGGAACCATCGAAAGAACGATACTTTTACTGATCCATCAACTGGAAAAACATATAATATTTGTTATAAACTAACGGTTGAAGAACGTGCTATTCAACGCGATAGAAATCCGCATGAAAACACGTATGAGGTGAACGATAAGAAAGTTGATTTTTATTCTTCAGTTCCAGCTGTTGGTGTAACTAAAGATCATAAAGAGATATATATTAAGAAATCAGTATCATTAACGCTTAAGGATAAAAAAACAAGTTCTACTCCCGCACATGAAATTGGGCATACTTTGGGAATGTCTGATTCCACAAAAGGACTAATGTCTGAAGCACAGGATGAAAATCGTTCTGCTGAATTGTTGGATACAAATATTCAAGAGATGATGAGTTCACCAGCCGGGGGAGAAATGAAGACCGATTTTATAACTCGAGTATATGAAACAATCAAGAATCTGTTTTAGAATAGTTATTCTTTTCTTGCTGGTAATCGCGTTATTTGAGTTTATCTCTTTATCAAAGCACGATTTTTTCCCTTATGCCTCTTTGCAATATAAGGTGGATTCTCTATATCTCAACAAAGGAGATTCCTTTTATCAATATTACTCAACAGGCAGTGGTAACTATTTGTTTACAATACCTAAATATGAACAAGATGCTCTAATATGTGTCGATAGTGTTAATAAGGTTTTTCGGTATGGGTATAACGATGTATATAAACAAATAGCCTCATCGGCCTTTCTGGTTTCTTTTAATCCGGACGACATCGAAATGGCCCGATCAATCAGCGCTCATACTGATAACCTTGCGACGCACGATTGTTTATACGTTTGTTCATTGCAACGAGCATCAGTAATAAATGCTATTTCTGCGCTTAAAGATAATACCAAGGGATTTTTCTATAGAGGCAGACAATATATAGTAATCTTTTGTAAGAATTTGGTCCAGCGATGTCGTTATTTGTTTCACCGAAAATCTTTTACACTGGATGCAATTACAGTAAGCCACAAACCTGTTTATTATCAGTATTATTATATTTCATCAATAACGGGACAAGCGTATTTATTTGAGCAGATACCATCTTGTGAAAAAGAATGGGGTCTCTATTATTACCCAACAGTCCTGCTTTCCGGGCCGCTACTGGACAACATAGAAAGAGTATGGAGCAACTCTGATGGCATCCTTTACAAATGTATAAATAGCATCAGTTATGATAAATCAACGTACCATTATTCAAAAGATGGCAACTATATCAGAACTGTAGGCAAAAGAGAGAGATATCATCCATTTTTATGTTCATACTACAGCGACGTAGAAGATGCAAATGCTTTAATACAGGACTTTTTCTATAAATCCTATGAATGATTCAATATTATATAAGCAGTGGTACAAAATGAATAAGATATTGAAGAAGGGACTTATAATTAGTGGTGCCATAATAGGTTTTATAATATTGTATTATATTTTCATTATCGGATTGTTTGCGGGATTGTATGACGCTCATTCAAAAGAACGAATATTCGAACAACAAACATCAATAGGTTTGTTCTCAATAACACAAGATACAGGGGATCCATTATCATCAGATTCCTGGGAATTCAAATTGGATGACATATTGATTAAAAAGGTCTACGTAGATTATTCGAGCCATATTGACACATTGGTGATAGATGACTTATACCTGTATTTGATTGTTGAGAATAAGGCCGGGACCGTTAGGTTTGACGTGAAAGAAGAAAACAAGAATCCGCGAATATTCTAATCTTTGCCGTGTTGACACTCAGATTGCCCACAATGGGGTTTTTGATGCCAACACGGCAACGTTTTTGACCAAAAAGGCCGATTTCCTTGCCGTGTTGGCAGTGAAATCGGCCTTATACGTGTTTTACGTGTCAACACGGCAAAAGACGCTAGTCCTTCATCTCAAAGTAGTACTTGCGCACCCAGTACTCGAAGAGGGGGTCTTCCAGGACGGGGTTGTCATTCTGGTCCAGCATTATAACCTCTTTCTTCATGAGGGCTTCTTTCACCCTCTTTACATTGGCCGATGAATTGAGCCCGTACTTACGGATCACCTCAGACGCGCTGAAACGGGTAACCCCGTCAAGCGTGGCCTTGAGGAGACTCACCTGATGGGTGGTGAGACCGTTCATGATGCCGCGGAAAGAAGGCTCGTGGATACTCACAAGGCCCTCCAGGGCCTCAACCAGGAGCGGCTCCATAATGTAGCCGCGGCTAAGGGAATCGGCAATGGCAATTAGGTGATTGATGTACCAGAGGTGCCCGCGGAAGAGGTTGTACACTCCCTGCAGAAGGCGCTTTTCCACCACCTTACCGCTGGATAGGAACCCGCGGTGAAGATGCTCCGTCACTTCTTCCTCCGGCGCCAGTGAAAGAGACACCCTCTCCACGCGGCGGCTGAAAAGGACGCTTCCCGTAAAGATGGCGCTCATGGCATTCACGGCGCTGCCGGAGAAGATAAAGGAGAAGTTCCTCCCCTTCTGCTCCTTGATTACGGCCGATAGAGGCCGAAGGATTCCGTCAGGGTCTTCCAGATTACCAACGCAGTGGAACTCCTCTATGATGAGGATCATCTTCTGCTGCCTGGAATCGGCCAGGGCAAAAGGAAGGCGCAGCATTGCAAGTGCGTCATTCTTGTCCAGCTCCCAGCCAAGGGACACGGCCTGCCCGGTTTGGGTGAAATCATCCGCGTCAAAGACAAAGTGCGTTCCCTGGAGATGCTGCTTCACAAGGGCCTCGAACTCCGCGGGACTTGAGGCCACCATCTTGAGGACGGTGGATCCAAGCCGGAGGAGGAAATCCTCCTCAGAGCGGATGTTCATGGCACTGAACTGCCCCACGGCAAAGGTACGGCCAGTTACCCTTAAGGAAAAGAGCGTCTGCTGGATAAGGGAGGTCTTGCCCGTCTTCGGGGGCTCGAAGATGGAGACGTGCTCTCCCTGGGTAAGGAGGTTCCCAAGGAGAGTCACGTCCTGTTTCCTGCCGATAAACTTGTTACCGGTCACATACTGCGAAAACGGGAACGGGGTGTCCATAGCAGTTACTCCTGAGGCGTTTCTGCTTCAACAGGTGCTTCGGCTTCGGCCTCTACAGGGTCCTCTGCGGGAGCCACCTCCTCAACGGGAGCGGGCTGATAGCGCTTGAGAGGGCTGGGGCACTTGGGAGCCAGGAAATTGAACAGCCACAGGCACAGAAGAGCGGCTATGATGAGGCCGCAGAAGCAGCCCCAGAAGCGGCGGCGGTTACGGGCCTTGCGGGCTTTCTCGTCAACTGCAGTGAGTTTAGGGAACTTGGCAAGTGAAGTGAGAGTTTTGCCGAACTTGGTGTTCACAAGGGCCTTGGCGTTGATGGCCCAGCCGTTGGCGTTGAGCACGGGGCCAAGGTCACGCCTGCGGAGTTTACGCCAGGCGATGAACATTGAAGGACCGGAGATAAGGAGAAGGACCACGGCAATGATGATGAGTGCCTGCCACCAGGTAATACCCTTAAGTGCGGCAACCACACCTGCCAGAGCTGCGCCGATAAGGCCTACGGCCATACCTACTGCGGCAAAGATACCGGCATATTTTGCGATGTCGAACGGAGCGGCGGGAGCCTTTCCGTCTGCCGCGGTATTGGTTGCGGCGGTGAGGCCTGCCATTGATTTCTCGTTCTTCTCTGCAGCCTTCTTGTCAATTCGGTCGTTGATCATACGGGCAACCTTCTTGTAAGGGCTCCAGAAGGCCTGGCGTACGGAGATGGGATTGTCCACTATAGCAATAACCTTTGCGGTGTAGTCATTTCCGTCACGGTCATAGAACACGGCGTTCTTGCCTTCACGGAGGCCATCCACGTCACCGTCGGTGAGAACTGCGGCAATGTTGAAGGACTTGCCAAGTTTCTCAGAGGTGCAGGCGCAGTAGAGGATGTACATTCCGCTGAGGGAGGAGATTTCCGGGGCGGGACCTGCAACCTTTACGCAGAGGTCCGTTGAACGCTGGTCAATGTACAGGCGTCCGGCTTGGAAGATGGCCTTCTTCTCAGGGTCATAGAAATCGGCCAGAACTACATAGTTATTAAGGAAACGGTAGAAGTTCCTGTACAGGCTCACAAGTTTTCCGACTTCCTCAATTGAGAGGGCGTTGGCTTCCTCTTCCTTGTCCTTTTCAATAAGTTCAAGGAGGGCGGCTTTCTTGTCTTCCTTGAGGATGGCCTCCACGCACTCAAGGCCAAGGCCTTCCACTTCCCCGCCCTTCTTGGCGCCGATCCATGCGCAGTAGGGGCCGAACTTTCCAAGGATTTCATTCCAGGCAGCCTCATCAAGTACCTTGGGAGCACCGACGAGTTCCTTCATAGCGTCAACTGCAGCCTTCCATGCAGGGTTCACTGCGTCAAGTTTCAGTTTCCCGTCCTTTGAAGGCTTTGCAAGGGGCTGGGCGCCAATCTGGTCCTGGGCGGCGGCAAGGTTGCCCTCAATTGCGGCAATCTTATCCACGTTAACGTCCAGGGCTGCCGATGTTGCTTCGTCAAAGCCGATGAGCTTGCAGCGCATAAAGTAATCGGCCACCTTGTCCTTCAGGGCCTCAACGGCGGCAAGGGCATCGGGGGTCTTGTCCCCAAACGGGAACACTTCCTTGGTGCCGGCTTCCTTCCAGGCCTTGTAGTCTGCGCAGGCGGCGTAGAATGCCTCAATCTGGTCTGCGGTGATGCCGGGCACGCCGCTGCGGTCTAAGGCCGATGAAATGCCTGCTATGGTCTCTATGAGCTTTGCAAGAGCCTCATCCTCCCCTGCCGAGGCAGGAGTGATGATGCCGTCACCGTTGAAGAGGGTGCCTGCGAAGATCTTGGTGAAATCGGCCGTATCTTCCACAGAAACGGACTCCTTCTCTTCTCCCAGGTTTTTCAGGATCTGGCGGGCCGATGAAAGGAGCCTTGCGCCATCCGGATCTTCCTCATTGAAGTTACTGAACTCCAGCACGTCACGGCCTTCCAGGAGAAGGTCTGCGTCCTTGATGACGCGGGTGAGCCACTGGGCGGTCTTGATGACTTCATCCACACGGATTTTGCCGTCTGCGTCCACGTCAATGTACTTAAGTGTCTTTTCATCGAACTCAAGGCCTTGAGTGGGGCAGCTGAGGACCGTCCAGAGTTTGCGGTCAAGTTCCCCAAGGTGACGGATATCCTCGCCGCTTTGGATATTCACACGTACGGTTCCGCCTACTGAGGCGAACTTCCAGGGATAGGTTTGAGGGGTCTTTTTCATAAAAAATATGGTTTGTTTATTGTCATTTCGAGCGTAGTCGAGAAATCTCCTTCTCTCATAACAAAACTGTTACCTACAAATTTAAATAAAAAATTTTGCAGGTCAATAAAAAAATTATAACTTTGCAGCCCATTTAGAAAAAGGAGGTGTAAAAGCATGATCATCGTACCCATTAAAGAAGGCGAAAATATTGAAAGGGCCCTGAAGAAATTCAAGCGCAAATTCGAGAAAACCGGAGCAGTCCGTGAGCTTCGCGCACGCAAAAACTTCGAGAAACCTTCTGTGATCAAGCGTATGGCTCATCAGAAGGCCATATATGTACAGCATCTGCGTCTCCAGGAGGAGCAGTAATCTGTAACACCTTCACAATAAAATCAGGCGTCCCATCACGGGGCGCCTGATCTTTTTACCAAATATTAACTAAACCAACTTAAAACTAACCGGTTTTAGTTAATGCAAGCCACGTGCCAAACTTTACACGTTGTGTTCATGCTCCACCTCTGCACGGGCGCGTTCAACGCTCTTGGAACGCTTGAGGACAAAGCCTGAGCCAAGGTATTTGGTGCGTACATCTTCATCGGCGGCAAGTTCCTCCGGAGTGCCAGCCTGAAGGATGACGCCCTCATAAAGAAGATATGCGCGGTCCGTGATGGCAAGGGTTTCACCCACGTTGTGGTCCGTAATGATAACGCCGATATTGCGGTATTTCAGCTTTGCGATAATGTACTGGATGTCCTCCACGGCAATGGGGTCAACCCCGGCAAAGGGCTCATCCAGGAGGATGAATTTGGGATCTACGGCAAGGGCGCGGGCAATCTCGCAGCGGCGGCGCTCACCGCCGGAAAGCTGGATACCGCGGGACTTACGTACCTTTGACAGGTTGAACTCATCTATGAGCCTTTCCATACGCTCTACCCTCTGGGCCTTAGTCATTCCTTTTGTGGAGGAAGAGATTTCCATTACGGACATGATATTGTCCTCTACGGTCATCTGGCGGAACACGGATGCTTCCTGGGGAAGGTAACCAATACCACTCTGGGCCCTCTTGTACATAGGGAGGGTGGTGATGTCCGTGATGTTACCTTCATCGTCCTGAAGGTAGATATTGCCGCCATTGGGCTTTACCTGGCCGGTGATCATATAGAAACTGGTGGTTTTACCGGCGCCGTTAGGACCAAGGAATCCCACTATTTCTCCCTGCTGCACCTCCATGGATACGCCCTTCACAACGGTACGTACACCGTATTTCTTTACAATCTTATCTGCAATTAACTTCATCTTTCAAATTTTGAGATTCTTCGACTTCGCCCTTCGGGCTTCGCTCAGAATGACAATGGTTATTTGGTGTCAAGTCCCATCTCTGCAACAAATTCACGGACGGCGGGATTCTTTTCCATTAGGTCCTTGGCCTTTTCTTCAGGCATATACGGGACTTTCTCTGCGTTTTCCGGCTCCGGGGTTACGGCAACCACAATGTTCACCTTGCGGCAGGAAAGGAGGTCACGGAGTTTTGTCTCCAACTCACGCTGCATCTTTTCCTCCACCCACTGCTTCTGGGCCTCGTTCATCACCACAAATTCCACAACTTTCACGCCGGCGTCTTCACTCAGATTGATCTGGCCGCTGGAGAGCATGCTGGCAAGGCGGGGCTTTGAGGTATACTGCCCTGCAAGTTCCTTCCATTTGAGACGCACGGTGTCGTCATCCGGAAGGCGGGTGTCAGTGTTACCGGCAGCAGCATCGTCACTCCCGGCCTGACCGGGAGTCTCTTTCTCCACCGCTATGGCGCTTATTGACAGGGCCGATCCCGTCTTGGGAGCCCTGCGGCGCGGCTGTGCCGGTGTGGCGGGCTGCTCTGCCTCCGCGGGCTTTGGCTGTTCTACCACTGTGGGCTGAGCTGCAGGCTTAGACTGCTCGGCAGGCTTGGCAGGCTGCGTAGCAGGTTGAGCGGGCTGCGCCACGGGAGCCTCTGCTCCCGCGGAAGGCTTATTCTGCAGGAAACATAGCCTCATAAGGGTGAACTCTATGTGGAGGCGGGGATTCACCGCTGCCTTGTAGCCTGATTCGCAGGCGGTGGTAACGCCAAGGGCCTGATACAGGAACGCCAGGGAGCAGCGTGCGCCTTGCTCTGCGTATTTCTTCTTCAGGGAATCCGGAAGTTCCAGAAGGGGCTCCAGGCCGCCTGTCTTGGCAACCACAAGGTTCCTTAAGTGCTCACTGAGGGAACCCACAAAATGGAGGGCATTGAATCCCTTTGCAAGAACCTCATCAAGGATGGTGAAGCACTTTGCATAGTCTCCTGCAAGGGCTGCGTCCACAATGGAGAAACTGTACTCGTGGTCCAGAACGCCAAGGTTGCGCTTTACGTCCTCATAACTCACAGAAGTGCCGCAGAAGGCCACCGTCTGGTCAAAGATGGTGAGGGCGTCACGCATTGCGCCATCGGCCTTGGAGGCTATCACGTGAAGGGATTCGTCGTCTATGGTTACGCCTTCCTTTTCCGCTATTCCGCGCAGGTTTTTCACCATATCGGAGATGCTGATACGGTTGAAGTCGTAGGTTTGGCAGCGGCTGAGTATGGTGGGGAGTATCTTGTGCTTTTCCGTTGTGGCCAGGATGAAGATGGCGTGTGCCGGGGGCTCTTCCAGGGTTTTGAGGAAGGCGTTGAAGGCGCTCTGGGACAGCATGTGCACCTCATCTATGATGTACACGCTGTACTTTCCAACCTGGGGCGGCACCTGCACCTGCTCCATAAGGGTTTTGATGTCCTCTACGGAGTTATTGGAAGCGGCGTCAAGCTCATGGATGCAATAGCTGCGACCTTCCTTGAAGGAGACGCAGGATTCGCACTGCCCGCAGGGCTCCATATCCGGCCCGGGATTGGCGCAGTTTATCATCTTTGCAAAGATACGAGCCGTGGTGGTCTTACCCACGCCGCGGGGCCCGCAGAAAAGGTATGCGTGCGCCAGCTGCCCTCTCTTTATGGAGTTTGACAGCGTCCTTGCAATTGTGTCCTGGCCGATAAGGGTCTCGAAGGAGTCCGGCCTGTACTTCCTGGCAGATACAATATACTCGCTCATAGATTACAAAGATACAAAAAAAACTGCTGTATACTCCTCAGGTGTCATAACAGAAGGGCATCTCCAGTCTTTAAGCAATGAAGATGTTATCTTGAAGTCTTTGGGGTTATGAGTCAGAATACAATTACACCCCGCCGAGACAGCGCATTGCGCCTGAAAGATATCTTCAATATCCGGTCCGTCCAGAAACAGTGACTTGTCAAACTGTTCCCCATCCATCGGCAAAACTTTTATTATGGAGGATAACTGCTTGAGGGTTATGACTTTCTCAACGTTTGAAAAAGCCTTCCTGAGGATATAAGCGATGTTTGCCATAGTAAGAAAAGAGGTGCATAACTCCACCTTGCCGTCATCTCCTCTCTGAAGAATCTCAAGGCACGGCTGGTAATTGCCCCTTTCAAGTATTATATCCAGGATAATATTTGTATCCAGAAAGAGTCTGTCCATCACTTTGACAATATATACATTGCTCTGTCATCGTTAGGATCGATGCTGTCAAGGACCCTTTTTGCAATGCCCACAAGGCCGATTACCCTAGGGCTTGTCACAGATTTTGGAATAGCAGGCGCACGCTTTTGAGATTCCTCTTTCAGTAGCGTCTCAATGTATTGTTTCAAGGACACTCCTTTTCCCCTGGCTTGAACAGTCAGGGCTTCAAACACGGAAGGATCAAGGTCAATAAGTTTGCGTCTTTTTTGAGTTACCGTCTGCATATATACTTTTTGCAAAGATATATATATTTCTGTCAAAAAACAATAAAAAAAGGGCTGCCCTGTAATGAGTCAACCCTTTTTTCGATATTATTATAGTCCAATTAAAGGGCTATACTTTGTTTTGCTGTCTTCTGAGTCTTGTTTGAGGCGCTTGCTTTAACATACTCCATTAGAGTATCGGAACGGGCGGAGAGTACAACGGTCTGAGGTTTCGCAGAACTATTAACACTCTTCTTAACCTTCTTGGAAGGCTTTACAGGTGATGACTGACCGTTGTTTGCTGTAATATCAGCCGGCAACTCGAACATCTGAGCCAAGTCATAAACATCCTCATCGCCTACACCGTACAAGGTGAAACCTATGAAATCGCCATAGGTGGCGTTGGAAGTCAGAGGAATCAACGTTGCAGCGTTTCCGGAGAGAACAGCATACGCAACCGGAACTCCGTCACCCCAATAATAAACAGTCTCATTGTACAGAATATTACCGTACAGAGCAACATCTACGTCTATATATTCAGGCTCGTCAGTATCAGAAACATCGATAGAAACAGTAGCCACGCCATCCTGCTCAGAGAGAACGAATGCGTCTGAATCATAGTCGTACTGGGCAGCGAAGCTGAAAGGTGTTCCACCGATACCGGTCACCTCATATGTGTAACCCTCGACGGCAGGAGAAACAGTCCATACTTCTTCACCCACATTCCAACTGCCAATCCACTTATTGTAGGCATTGATATCGGTAGGAGCTTTGTCCAATACTTTGCCAAGAAGGCTTGTAAGGTTAGTGTACGTGAGTGAATAACCAGCATACTGTCCCTCCATAATGAGAGCATACCATTGTAAACCGTCTATCTGAATTTCTGCGCCAGAAGTGAGTGTCAGAGCAGGCAATGAGACGGAAAGTTGATCAGAGCCCTCGTCTGTAAGCCTGAATGACATCTGATATGATCCGTTCACACCAGAAGCGCTTGAGCCATTCATATAGTAACCACGGATCCCAACCTGAAGAGGTCCGTAAGACTGATGTGTCGTTTGGAAGAGATTGGATTGGGGAACAATATACATTTCTCCATTGGAAGCGCTGTAATTTGCGACAATCTTGTCTGACCAACCACCGACTCCGGAAATATAGTAAGTAGATCCGTCAACGTTAGGGGTTATGAGCCAGGTGTCAGTAACTGATCCATCCCTGTCAACATTCCAAGCGCCAAGGTAGTCTTCATAAGTAGGGATATAAGGTGCAACCTCAAGAACGTTAGGTAGCGGGGTATATACGCTGCTGGCAAGTCCAATGCTTCCGGAGGTCAGATTCCATCTGAGGAAATACATACTTGAGAAGACATCGTCAGCACTTCCGGCACGCAGATCGATAGTTCCGTTGGGCATAAGTGCCATCGTTGCCAACTTTGCTTCAGTGTCGTTGGTAACATAACCATTGGCCATAATACCAGAGAGGTAGTACTGGTACTGATTGCTTCCGGATGTGAATGCATTACCTATTGCCTGAACAGGAATAACAAGTTTTCCCTTACTGAATATACCGGACACAGACACTTCGCCAACGCCGGTAAGGGATGTTACATTATTGATACCAGTAATGGTATAGGATACACCAGCCTCATCCTGGGCAACTGTCCAGACGCTTGACCCGCTGCTTGCTTCAATGATCCACTTGCCAAGGAAATCATCATATGCGGCATCAACTGCAGGATCCGGACGGGTAGCATCCACAACAGCGTATTTTCCGCTGAAACGTGCATACTGGTCTACGCCTACTACAACAACCTTGTTAGTACCATAAGGGAACTGTCCGTCAAATGTGGCGTCGCCTGATCCCACATAAGTGTAATCTGCGAAGATTTCGTCCCAAGAATAATTGCTACGATAGTATGTAATATCATACTGAAGGTCATCTACAGATGAGATTGCAGTCTGCTTGACAAGGGCCAGGAATGCTTCTTCTGATTCAAGGTCTTCAAGTTGGGCAGAAGTGAAAGGAATAACCATATATGCGGCTTCCTCAAGCTCCGCAGAAGCGGCGACAGAGACCTCTTCCTGATCGTCTTCCTCAGAATAACCAGAATAGGTAAGGGTCCAGCCAGCTTCATTTGCAAGATCAAACTCGGAAATCTCAGCAGCATACACATCAAATGTGTACTTAGCAATGGCGGAATTGGGAATAAGGGCCTTTACCCAACCCTTGAACAGGACTTCCTTGCCAACCAAGGCGTCGATATTCAAAGCGTCGACAGGGTCTTCAATCACCATCTTGAATCCAGAATAGAGAGCGCTATTGAGGATATATTGACCGGCATCGTCCTTGGTCACCGTTCCGTTCAGGGACGTGAGGAAATAGGTGAAACTGGTATAACGATAATAGCGGAAAGCCTTTTGCTCGTCAATAACGGCAGGCTCTGCTTCTGCGTCAACATCAGCCTCGGCGTCTGCAACATATGTAAGATTCAGGTCATCAGTCTGTTTCTTACCGCTTACGGTCACAACAGTCTGGGGTACCAGTCCTTCTGCCTCAACCCAGATAAAGCTGGTGCCGTCAGAAACAATGGCGCTGGTCTTGGATGCAGCAACAACAGTGACTTTGCTGAGAGTGACATCTGTACCATCCTCCAACTGAGCTAAAGAGGCGGGATTTGTTGCAACTTCGGATGAAGGCTGCTGCAGGATTGTGTACTCTTCAATAACCTCATCAGTTGCGTGGTCTGTAAGGGTGACAATACCTACACGGTATGAACCGGTAGTGTTAGCTTTAGCAACAATGTTAAGCTCATCAACGCGAGCAACCTTGGTGTTAACCACAGACAGCCATTCTGTTGCATCTGCGCTGATTGTTACGTCATACTCCTTGTTGGTGGTAACGGTGAGAGGAATCTCGCCACCGGCGGCAGAAACCTGTGCAGATACGTCTGCGACAGCGGTGATTGTACCTTCCTCAAGGGAGATAACCTTGATGTTGGTCTTACCCTTGTTGTTATCGGCAAATACAAAGAGCTTGCCGGAAACAGCCTTGGGATTCTCCGGATCTGCAGCGGGGATAGAGATCAGAATGGTACCATGAAGGTCGTCAATCTTGTCAATCGTCGCCTCGATTCCGGCGGTAGTGCTGAGTATATCAACGGTAATATCGTCACCTGCAGATGCGCCCTCAACCTCATACTCGAGGGGGATGGTGTCACCTGCGTTGGCACCTACTGAGGAGAGGTCGCCTTCGTAGTTGATCTTCAGTGCAAAAGCCTTCTCCTTGGGGATCTGAACCTCGGTTTCACCCACTACCAGCACGATGTAGTCGTCAGTAGACTTCTCATCGTCAATGTAAGCGGAAGTGAAAGCGCTGCCGTCAATGACGCTGAGGCCGATAGGAATCCAGGTTTCTCCATTGTCGTAGGAAACGATGAGCTTGTGCTCATTGTTGGTGCCGAACAGAGGGGTAACGCCGTCTTCACCTGCAGCGCCGGTATCGCCCTTGTCACCCTTGTCACCTTTGTCGCCCTTGTCGCCCTTGTCACCCTTGCCGGTAACAGGGATGGGGTTGCCGTCGCCGTCCTTGAGGAGTTCACCGTTGACGGTCCAGTAGTAGACGCCGTCGATGAGGGTGATGTTGATCTCGGGAGCCTGGGCATCCTTGCCGTCCTCACCGTCCTCACCGTCCTCACCGTCCTGGCCGTCCTGACCATCCTGGCCATCCTTACCGTCCTTACCGTTGGTAATAACGGAGGTGGTGCCGTCGGAGAAGGTGATGGTAACACCATCGGCACCTTCGATGACAGATACTACAGTGAGTTTTTCATTCAGGGCTTTCACCAAGTTCTCAAAACCAGGAACGGTTTCCTTGTTGATTTTTTCCACTGCCTTTTCAAGGGCGGTAACCCTCTGGTCAAGTTCATCAATCTTGTTCTTGACATCAGTGAGGTCTGTTTCCTTGGCGCAGCTTACCGCTACAAGCGCTACCAGCGCTGTAAACAGTACAGTCCAAATGGATTTTCTCATAAGTTAATAATATTTTGGGTTATAAATAATTATTGTCTAAAACCGTATACTGAGTCCTGCGCCAAGGCTGCCACCTAGTTGCGCATTGGCAGTTAAATAGTAAACATCCAGGCACAGCCAGTTCCACCTGAAACCAAGCCCTAGGGCAAGGTGAGAGGGATAAACAGCTCCCTGGGAAGCATATCTGTAGCCGGCCCTTGCATATATCATATCCCAAAGGCCGTATTGGAGTCCGGCGGAAACGCCGAATTTTCCTGCAAAATAATAATCTGCGTCAATGGCTGCACCAAGGGTGCCGGGGCCAAGCGCCAGTTCATAGGATGCCGCAAGACGGGCCGATGCCGGAAGCGGAGATGCCTGGCCGCTCTCTGACTTCACACCGGAGCCGAAGTTTGCAATACCCGCGGCAACGTTAAGGCCACTGAGGCGGTACTGGGCCATTGCGGTGAAAGCCACGCCGGAAATGGAATAATCGGCCATAAGCCTCTGCTGAACGTATTTCACGGACAGTCCAAGGCTGAAGTGTCCGGCAAAGGATATTCCGGCGCCTCCTGCAACAATGAGATCATTGGGAGCAAAGCTGCCATAGGCGCCACCGAAATCCTTCACGGGGTGGAGTTGGTCCACCACCGCGGCGGAAATGGCGAATCCCTTTCCCAGACGCACGGCAACGCCGCCGCCAATGTTATTGGAAAGGGAGTGGCTGTAAATAACGCCAGCATCAACCTTCCCCACTGCCACCGGCAGTACTGCAGGATTGCCGAACGTGGAAAGCACGGCCGGACCGGAGGTCATTGCGCTTCCGGCGCCTGCCATTCCGCTCTGGGCAATGCCACGGGGGAAGCCCAGGAAATCGAAGGCTTCATTGGCGGGGACGCTCTCCTGGGCATTTACAGTCCAGGAAACTGAGAGCGCTATGGCTGCATATATTATGTGCCGCACTTTCATCGTTTAACTATAGTATAAGTATAAACCTGTCCCTTGTATGTAACCTCCAGGGTGTATATGCCGGGAGCCAGGTTATCAAGTTCAAGTTCCAGCGGATTTGCCGCGCTTATTGTACAGACGGTCTCATAAACCACAATTCCGGAGGCCGATATTACGCGCACCGTGGCGGAATCCGGTTCAATGCCGGGGATTATGGTAATGGAGCCCTCTGAAAGGACAGTGTCCCCTTCCAGCAATATCTCCGGTGCCCCAACTGGCCGCATCAGGACCGTAATAACCGCATCTACCCTCGCGCCAACATGGTCTTCGGCCGAAACCTTCACCTTGCAAAGGCCTTCAGAGACAGCCTTGATGGAAAGGACGCCATCTTCTGAGACCTCAGCTACAGCCACATCCTTGTTATTTGAAGAAGCACGGAACATGAGCTGTTCTTCGTCGGGATCATTAAAGAACTCATCCAACTTGAGGGTTATCACCTGTTCCTTCTCTTCCATAAGAACCACGGGAGCTTCTTTGAGAACAACTGGTTCTGTATTTGGCAAAACCTTAAACTGGATTGTGCGCACTTCACCTGCGCCCAATTCATCCACAACCCTGACAACCGCCAAGAAAGATCCCGGATTGAGGACCAGCGGGCACATGAGTTTGAACATATACAGTTCCTGAGAGCCGTTGTTTGATTCCAGGGCGGCCCTGCTTCCACGGGGATCGAAAGATACCGTCAGGGCATCTCCATCAGGATCTGAAAGCCGGATTGGCAGGCTCACAATCTCATGGTGACGGAATGTAAAACCACCATCGGGATAATTGTCAATCTCTATTTCAGGCTTGTGGTTTTCCTCAGTAACCATACTCTCAACAGGTGATAAGTCAGAATACTTCTTATCATAACTGTAAGCCACAACGGCAACATAGTACTTTGTGGAAGGCTTGAGGCCTGCAAGTACCACAGACTGGGGAGTGCCGGGGACATCGGAGGCGGAACTAAGCTTTGTGGAGTAAATGATGTCTGGTGCCGGATTCTGATAATCCACATCCTGAAGGGCCGATTCCTTAGTGGCAGCCAGCACCAGATAAGCATATGCATCCGTTGCGGAGAAGCCTACACGGATGTTATGGCCCGCCGCTTCCAAAACAATGTCACTCACCCTTTCAGGAGCGCTGGAACCGCCGTTCATATAGAATGATGCTTCGGCGTTCACAAGCGGTCCAATGGGTTTTTCCCCAGTTGTAGGGCCGATAGGCACAGCACCACCAAGAAGCCTTGCCCTGAGTTCATCGGCAGTAAAGCCCTGACCTCCGAAATATGAAGCAATAAGGGCTGCTACTCCGGAGACGTGAGGGCAGGCCATAGAAGTGCCGCTCAAAGACTTATATTGACCGGAAGAATAGGTGCTGGGGATATTTACTCCCGGCGCACATACGTCCACCCAATCTCCATAATTGGAGAAATTTGCCTTGGTACCATTCTTATTGAGGGCACCTACGGAGATGCAGCCATCATAGTTACCCGGAGAGCCGTAAGGGATATCTTCATTGCCGGCGGCAAATATAACTACTCCGCCCTTCATAGGTGACCCTGGCAGCTGGTTTCCGTTGTTGTCACAACCGGCATACTTGTTAAAGTAATCCACAGCCTGGGTGAAAGAACGCTCAGGATTCTGATGATAATATCTGGCGTATTCCAGTTCATTACCTTCTATCCTGCCGTTGTCGTCAAAGTCAAAATAGTTACCCCAACTGTTCTGGGAGATATGGGCGCCTTTGTCGGCAGCCTCCTTGATAGCGGTTGCAAAACTGGGAGCAGAAACATCCTGACCATTATCACGGGTCTCAAACACCTGAAGGGACAGAAGGGTAACTCCTCCTTTCTTTGCAGCGGCGTTTCCGCCGGCAATACCGGTCACACCTATGCCGTTGTTGTTTACGGCGCCGATGGTACCGGCAACGTGAGTGCCGTGGGAATGCTGGACAATTGTAGAGTTTTTGCGTATATAGTTGTAATGGCCGCTAGCTGCGACATTGGCGGCAAGATCAGGATGATCCAACTGGATTCCACCATCAATCACAGCGACTACCACATTGGGATTGCCCATTGTGTAAGAATCCCATACCGGCTTGCAGTTGACATCATAATCAGGATAACTGGTATTATTCTGTCCCCACATCTGATTCCAGTAGGGATCATTGATTGTGACGTTCTGCTTATAGACTCGATTGGGCTCTACACTCAGGATACCCGGCACGGCTTCAAGGAGAGGCTTGGCGCTTGCCAGGGAAACATTGCGATTGTATTCAACCAGATACCAGCGGTGAAGACCTTCGGCACGCGTACGTGGCTCGAATTCTCCGGCATCCGGGAAAAGGCGCTCGAAAGAAGAAACGCCGACGTGGGATACCAGATAACCAAGCTCGGGGGATTTTGTGCCCAGGGTACTTATGGAAGCACCCGCTTCAAGGCTGGCGGAAAGGTCCTCGCTGAGATAGACAATGGCGGCGCCGGGCACGATACTGGGGTTATCCAGCAAAGTGTACGTGGCCTCCGGCGCATCCATTCCCGATTTTATGGCGGGAATGGATGTGCTTTGAGGCATCTCCCTTGTACAAGAAAGGGTCAGCGCTGCCAGGATTGCGATGGACCGGACATTCAACTTCATCTATCTGCTATTTATGGAAGCGGACAAAAGATTTCTTGAAAATAGCGGGCACCTGATCATTGGTTTTAATTGATGAAGGGACAGCTGAAGTACCGGCCTTGCTTATATTTGCAGGGATACTCAAATCTTCAACACCATTCAAACCATACCACCCGGCTGCGTAGTCGGCAGTGTCTTCTGTCTGGTAATCCAACACAGTGAGAGCGGATGCGGCGACATCGTTACCCTGAGTATCTTTATAAGGAATAGGCTCTATAGTGGCCACTCCGGCTTTGGACATTGTTCCAGCTGCCAAGATGCCATTTTCTTCGTCGCCATAACGAAGATTGTTTCCGTCAACACCGATAAAATAGTACTCATCGATGTCGTATTCGAACACTTTCTGGCAGATAAACAGTATGTCTCCGCTTTCTTCATCAAAAACCACGATAGGCTGAAAATAGTCGGCCAGCTCGCCAAAACCAGTATCGGTCATAACCAATGCCTCGCCAGGGTAATCTTCCGAAGCCGTGAATGTCAGGGTTCTGCCTGTAAGGTTCCAAGTACCAATCCAATCTTCATAGGTAGCTTTAAACTCTCCGGGATTGTCTCCACCACCGGGGTTGTCTCCGCCGCCGGGGTTGTCACCACCCTCTCCGGAAGGATTCAGGGCCTGCTTGATGACTACCTTACGCACATCATCGCCGGCCTTCCAGGTAACGGAACCCTCACGGGCCTCAGCATTGGGGTTCTTGGCAACACCTATGACAATTTCCTCATCTCCGGCAGTAACTGAAATCCAGTCCTGACCGTCAACGTCAAGGCGGACAGTTGCGTCTACCTTGTGGAACTTAAGCTTCAGGGATCCGCCATTATATCCAAACTCATACTCCGGCTCCCAGAAATAGTCACTGGGGGTGCCGGGCTGCTTGGCCTGAAGGCTGCATGACTGCTCTCCGGACTTAATGGTCACGGTGGAGTAACGGGTATAGATGGAATTGTTGAGAGGAGCAGAGATATACACGAAACGACCGCGAACCTCAGTCCCCACCCATTCCGAAGAAGCCTTTACCTCCAGGGGAGATGCTGTCTTGAATTCAAGGCAGATTTCTCCGCCTTCAGATTTAAACTCAAGGGCGCCAGGGCCTTCAAACTCCAGTTTTGGAGTAGTCTGGTATTTGGCAGGAACTTCTTGAGTAGCCTTACGGCAGGAAAGAGCAGTGAGCGCGATAAGAGCTATGCTTGCAAATGTAAAAATCTTCTTCATAACGCTATTACTCTACAATTTTGGTCAAAGTGATAGGGAATGACATTTCTGCATCCTTCTCAAAGAACTGCCATTCTGGAATAGTAATACCTCCTTTAACATAAGTATTCGATGAAGGAGCTCCTGTGAATTCTGCCAGCCAGAATGAGCTTATAGCAATAGAAGGATAATAGCCGGCATCAGTGAATGTTAAAACAAAATTGTCCTTCTCAACGTCATCTACTTTTGTGCATACTGCAGCCGAAGGAGACCAGGTCAATGTACTGCCGTCAGATACCGTTAGCCAATACTGGCTATCTCCACTGTCGCTGACTCCTATCTGTTGGACAAAGATAAGCAGGATGCCCTGACCCGCACTGTAACGGACATCAATGTCATACATGGCACTGAGACCGCTTAGTTTGTAAGAAGAACCCTTCTTCACTTCTGAAAGCGTCACCTCACGGGTCCCAAGAGCATTCTTAAGCTGATACTTGCCAAGATACTTGCTATAAGGCATATATCCCTCAGGAACTACCATATTGAAGGTTATACCGTTGGAAATAAGCGATGCGTTATCCGAATCAAAGACAAAATCCTTGAATACTACGCCCTGTAAATCCAGAGGCTCATAAAGGCTAAATCCGGTAGGAGTGAACCTAAAAGGAATGCTTGTCAGTTCATCCTCTAATGCACCCTTACGGCCGATAGTGATAGTACGGTTGCCAAGGTCCAGTTCCATCACAACCAAACCACCGGAAATCTCTGCCTCAACCATGCCGAGCGTCATATCTTGACTCATCTGTACTACCTTCTGGATATAGGTATCAGGAGCCTCCTCCAGGGGATACATCTTGAAAATGTTGCGTGAACGCTTGCCGCGCATCACCACGGAATCCTGGCAGGCGCTCATGAGTTCAAACTCAAAGTCTCCGCCACGGGACTGGTAATACTCAGATGAAGACGTGGAGAAATAGTGCATGGCTACATTATAGGTGTCGAATGACAGGACGGGGCCGTCGTCACGGGAAAGCTTGTAGTTACAACTGTCTCCCCAGCCCGCTGCAGGTGTTACATCCTCGTGGAAGATGGTTGCTTCACCTTTTGCAGGTTTGTCGAACTGGATGGTGTAGATGCTGCCACCCATTGTTTTGTCCTGCTGCGTGAAGTATGCCATATACCATCCGTATCCACCCTTGGGGTTGGAAAGCACATTCTGGAATCTATCCAGGACGTTTTCCATACGGGAAGATGCAGAATTGCTAAAGACGGGCTTCTCCATCTGCTGGCAGGAAACCAGAGAAGCTGCCGCAAGAAGAGCTATTAGGAAAAAATATCTTGTTTTCATATGCATAGGTTTCTTAGATTGTTAAATCTTCAAGATCCACTTTGTCGGCAAGGATGTCGGAAGTACGGCGGAGAACCACTTCACGGAGTTCTTCCAGATCGATATTCCATGAATCCAGCATATAGCTACGCACAAACTCCAGTTTTGTCCTGATCTTGGCGGCGCCGTCAGAACCGGCATCCGCGAGCCACTGATTCCACTGCTCCGGAGTGTTGATAATGTAGGTAGAGAGCATCTCGGCAAAGTCTTCTTTGTCGGAGTGCTGGGAATACTGGGAGATGAAACCGTATTTCAGGTAGTCTGTACGGTGAGTGGAATTCCATGCTCCAAGCACATAGTCCGTACCTGTGACCTGCTGATAATCAGAAGAGAAATTCTTGGTCTGATTGAGGATGTGGGTGAACTCGTGGTGGATAGTCTTGAAATAATACTCGTTGAGAGTTGTAGGATCCTGGGCCTCAATAGCTTTTTCAAGATAATAGTTGAGGTGATTCACTCCGCCAAGGAAGATCTTACGGCCACCTTCAGCGGTACCAAGAATCATGGAACCGTTGTTGTCATAGTGGAAAGTTCCTTCCAGGAAGAACAACTTGGGGAAATAACTGCATGTGAAGGTTGTTCCTGCAACCTCATCATAAGTATCCACACATAGATACTTCACAAGATGTGCGTAAACTATTGACTGCTTGTAATCGGCTGGGACAGTCCAATATGCAAGGTTGGACTCCATAAGCTCATAGCGATACTTGAAATCAATATTGTACGGAAGGAGGAAATTGGCATCAAGCCACTTGTCAAAATCCGTTTTTTCTGCACGGGACTCCTTGATCACGCTTTCATCGCTCAAGATTTCCTTCTGGCAGGAAGCAAGGGCTGCAATGATTGCAGCAGATACTGCGAATAACTTAATATAACGTTTCATAGTAATGTCCTCCTTTTACTTATTACGGGGATTAGCCTCAAGCCCGGCTTCAATGACCTGCCTGGGGAGTTGGATAGCCCTACGGGGATCATCTTTAAGCAATGTGTCATCCAGACGCGCTGGAGTACCGTCACTGCCGTATGTCCTGCGCCAAATCTCAATTCCATAGCGCTTGACATCCCACCAGCGAAGACCAAGTGCGTGTCCCTCAATACGGCGGAAACCAAGTACGCACTGAATCATACACTCACGTACGCCATTCTCTGCACCGATGCTGAATGCGGGATTGAGGTGCTTCTTAATGGTGGAATTGTTCCAAGTAGCGTATGTGAACACTACATCGTTTCCGTTTACGTCCTTCACGGGATTTCCGTCCTTGTCAAGAACAATGTGATCCTCGTAGAATTCTGTGATTTTCTCGGGCGTCAGGACTACATCTGTCTTGATGGTGTTCTGCATCCACATAGTGAGGTCATCTGCTGCTTCCTCATATTTACCCAGCATTACACGGGCTTCGGCCCTGATGAGGAGTGTCTCATCAATAGTGAGGGCGGGGAAGAATACATAAGGAGTTACAGTTCCGGCAACTGCGTCGGCAATCTTTGAGTGCTCATTGACCTTCCAGCTGAATACGGCGTCAAAGTTATTACCGCTGTACTGTGCCGGCGGCATATAATAAAGATTTGACGAGCCGCTGAAGCCAGCCTCATTGCCCCAGATATTGGCAGCGAAGAGGTCCTCGTTGTTGGCAATATAACGGGAGTGGGAATATTTGTCGGAGTAGCCGTAAGGATATGTGGAGATTCGGCCGTACAGGGAGTTTGAACCAAGCATGAGAAGGTTTGCCTTCTCTGAAGGGTCTATATACTGGTTTGCCCAGGCATTCCTGTCCCTGGTAATGGTGCTGAACTTCTTGAGGTCACGCAGCTGAGGTTCTGCGCCAAGGCAGGCATTTGCATATTGCTCTGCTTTCTCCCAATCCTGATAGAAGAGGTAGAAGCGGGCGGCAAATGCGTTGGAAGCACGCTGCGTAAAGTGATATGAAGGAACTGCATAATAGGCATCCGAAATATTGGGAAGGGCAGCCTGGATGTCTTTGTCTATATTCTCATAGACTTCGGCCACAGTACCTCTCTCATACTTGGGATTCAGTGCGGTTTCCGCGTGAGTCATATACGGAATACCGAGATCCTCGTTTGAAGTATCGGGGTTGTAGTTCATGCAGAATGTGTTCACCAGTATGAAGTGGGAGAATGCACGGCACATAAGAGCTTCAGCGTATTCTGCCTCCATGCCCATTGCCTCCGGTCCACCGCCTTCGTCAATAGTAAGGATTACCTGGTTGGCAGCTGCAATAGCAATATAACCGGTTTCCCAAACCCAGGCCGGGCACTCAAACCAGTCTTCGGTCACATCACTCCAAGACCAGATCTGATCAAAAATCTGCATTGTATTTGGATTGTTTTCCCCAATGCAGTCAGCATTGTCAGACATCATCTCATTGAAACCAAGATAGTCGGACTGGGGATAAGCAGACATCAGCAGGCTACGGATTTTATCCGGAGTATCCAGCTCTGTACGGTTATCGGGAAGAGTATCCAGGAACTTGTCGCAAGAAACAAGGCCCAAGAGCATCAGGGATGCAGCGAAAATATATTTTGTTTTCATATTGTTGAGCCGTCTAATTAAAGTCCAATTTTAAGAGTCATAGTAAACTGCTTGGCCATAGGAAGGGCAACACCACCGGTATTGAAGAATTCCGGATCCTGACCATTCAGTTTGGGATCGGCATAGATGAGGAAAAGGTTGGTAGCCTGAAGCTTGAGTCCAAGGCTTCCGATACCAAGTTTACTCACTATGGATTTAGGGAAATCATAGGCAAGAGACAGTTCCTTAAGCCTGATGAAATCACCCTTGGCTACACGGTCTGTGGAATAGTTGTATGCATTGTAGGCGCGGCTCAGATACTGGCCGTCCTCAACATAAACACGGTTTTGCCAACTTGAAGCGATAACGGGGATGGTAGTATAAGCCTCATCTCCGGGGACTACCCAACGGTTTGCAAATTCACGGGGCATCGAATCAAGGTCTGAGTAGGAGCTCTTGAACACACGGTCAAGACGAACCACATTACCGAAGGAATAGGTAATGAACACGTTAAGCTTGAAGCCTTTCCAGGAGAAGATGTTACCAAATGAGCCCACATCTGTAGGATCAACGCTTCCGGAATACTTCAGGAATTCCAGTTTCTCAGGGTCTGAGGCCTGGAAGTCGAAGTCGGCCACCGTTGCTTCCTTGTTCTGGTTGATGAAGGTGGGAAGACCTTCTTCGTTAAGACCGGTGAAAGGAATTGAGAAGAGGCTCCTCACGGGATAACCCTCCATAGCAAAGCCGGAGCCGCTCACCATAGGAAGGATCCTGGATGTATTCTCAAGCTTTGTTACAACGTTGTGAGAGTGTGAATATATTAAACTTGTGGTCCAGCTGAAGTCCCTTGTCTTGACATTTGTAGTGGAAAGGGAGAGCTCTACACCATCAGAGTGCATTGAAGCGGAGTTACCATACTTGGTAATACCTGCACCACCGATACCCTGAGTATTGACGGGGCCGATTAGGTCGAAGTTGTTACGGGTGTACCAGTCGGCCACAAAATTGATGCGGTTGTCAAACAGGCCGATTTCCATACCGATATTGAACTCGTGCTTTTTCTCATATGTGAGCTCATAGTTAGCAAGGTCGGCGATTTCAAGGCCCGTTTCCTGAACGCTTGTGAAGGGACGGAAAGGAGTATTGGCCCTGATGACAACCTGTGAGTTTGTCACGGAAGAAGGACCGCGGTCACCGGTAAGGGAGTATGAAGCCTTGAAACTGAGGTGGGAAATGGTTGGATAAGCACCTTTCATCCACTCTTCCTCGTGAACGTTCCAGGAACCGGAAATGTTCCAGGTAGGAAGCCAGCGGGCTGTACGGGACTTACCAAGGCGGTTGGTCCCCTCATAACGGATGGTTCCGTTAAGGGTGTACCGGCCTTTGTAGGAATAGGTTCCGTTTGCGAAGAACGCCGCGCTTCTGTCATGAGTATTGGTCATAAAGAAGTACTGGGATCCGCCTTCCTGAAGTTTCTTGAAGTACTTGTAGTCAAAAGCCGCAAGTTCACCCATATCAAACTGCATACCGGCACCGGTGAAAGATGTACCGTGACGGTCTATGCTGTTGATCTCCATACCTCCGTAAAGGTTCACGATGTGTGCCCCTGCAAAAGTATTGCTGTAGTTTGCCGACAGACGTACATCCCAGCCGTTCATCTCGTTGGAGTTCCTCTCGAAGAAACCGCCGTAAGGCAGGATGCTGATAGGAAGGTCATAGGGACGGTCCGGATCTTCATAGAGGAACGGGTTGGAATCCCTGATTGTGGATGTGGACATCTCCCTGTAGGCCATTGCCTGGTTGGACTGGTCTGTGATATAGTGCTCACGGGAAGTTCCGGTGTACTTATAGGCTGCCAGAGCAGTAAGTTCCAGATGCTTGATGGGCTTGTACTTGACCTCTCCCTGGATACGGAAATCCATAACGCTCAGTTCAAGGTAGTTATTGTCAAGCTCATGAATGATGTTGAACGGGGAATAGTTACGGGTGTAGTACTCGTTGGGATCAAGTGTCCTGGAGGTGTTCAGGGCGTAGCTGTAAGGGTTGATATCAAAGTCACGCTTTACAGTACCGAATACCTCATCGGTATCACTGGACAGGGTTCCGGGAGCGTGCTGCTTACGATAGGATGCATTGCTGATAAGGCCAACGGAGAGGTTTTCCCTGATCTTGTAGGTGGTGTTGATGTTGGCGGTATAACGCTGAACATTGCTCTGAAGGGTCCAACCTGGATCCTGCATAATGGACATTGAAGCGTAGTAGTTACCCTTTTCTGTACCACCGGATGCACTTACGGAGTGGTTATGCTGAATACTGTGGTTGAACAGGATGTCAAACCAGTCTGTATTACGGTATTCAGCAGCTCTCAGGTAAGCGTTGCGGGCCTCCTCCGTGTTGTCCAGGGCGAAAGTACCCGTTGCAGGGTTATACTGGGAAAGGAGCTGATACATCTTTCCGTATACACCGCTCTGGGAGGCATTGGCCGTAGAAGCGTAATTGAGGAATCCTTTCTGCTGGAGCTCCTGGTAGATTTCCATCTGCTCCTGGGAATTCATGATGTTGAAAGTGGTGTATGAGGGCTTGAGCCTGTAGGTATACTCACCGGTATAACTGATACGGCTTTGGCCCGCCTTACCCTTCTTGGTGGTAACGACAATAACGCCGGCCATCGCGCGCGCGCCATATATAGAGGTGGCGGAGCCGTCCTTCAGGATGTCGAAACTCTCGATATCGTCTGAGTTGAGGCCTGCGATTGCGCTGGAGATAAGGGTATTGGCATCACCGGATGAAAGGTCATCGGCGCTGACGTCCACAACATCTTCCATGATAACACCGTCCACAACCCACAGCGGCTTGGAGGAGCCGTAGATGGAGGTTGCACCACGGACGCGGATCTTAGGGGCTGTACCGAATGTACCGGACACATTCTGGACGGACACACCGGCGGCGCGGCCTTCCAGGGAACGGGAGATATCGGCCATACCGCTGATATTGGATTCCGCTGCGTCAAGCTTTACGGTTGAACCGGTGTTGAGACGGCGGTCAACGGTGTACATACCGGTTGCCACAGCTGCGTCAAGGACGTTGGCATCCTCCTCCAGGGCGATGCGGACATTGGCGGCAACTGCCACCTGACCGTCCTTGTAGCCAAGGTTGGAGGCTATGATGTACTTGGCGCCGGAAGGCACGTTGTTAATCTGGAAATTACCGTCCAGATCGGTGATCGCGTAATACTTCGTATTCCCGTCAACGGTCACGGTAGCACCCACGAGGGGCTGGCCGTCCGCTGCAGAGAGCACAGTTCCCGACACCGTCTTGGGCTGGGCCTGTGCCACCGCAGAAGCGAGGACCATCAGGAATGCCGCGAGAAAAAATCTGAATTTTTTCATATAGGATAGCTTCTTTAATTATCTTTTTGCGAACGCCTTATCACGCTGTTTGCTTGCCTGCTGGCTGAAGGTATTAACCTCAACGCCGGTATGCGCGCTGGTGTAAGAAGGAGTTACAGAGGAAATGGATGAACTGCTGGGCTTGGTGAACTCACAAGGCAGGGTGAGATATACCCAACCACTCCATTTTGTCCAACCGGAGGAACTGTATCCAAGTAGGCCGATTTCCGTTACGGTGGTTTCACCTTGGCTGTGCATATAGGTGGTACCTGTCACGGTGCCGCCATTTCCGGAAGAATTCAACTGGAATACTGCTAGTTCAGTCTCACCCTCACGGACAGCAACATAATTCAGAGAGTTGATGCCGGTGGTGTACATTTCATACGTAGCTCCGGAAGTTGAACTGACCGTATAATCCATCAATCTGTGGTGGAACACAATGTTTCCGGTAGAAGAATCGAAGTCTACCAGGGCATAATAAGACCCAAAGGAATTTGGTCTGAAGCCGAAGATGTAATAGTTGACGTTGGTCTCAGACTTGGTGATACGGAACGTATTACCTGCAAAACTCCAGTCTCCAAGCCACTTGAGGTAAGCATCGGATGCAACCGCAGCCTTAGTGATTACATTGGGAAGCTGAGTGGAGAAAGCATCCTGATTATATGCAGAGCTGCCTTCTGAAGGAACCTGGAAATGACGGAAACCGGTATAGACATCACCATCAGCGGTAGTGCCCGGGCGAAGTTCTATTGTTCCGTCTTCCATCAGGGCGAAGGTGGCCAAAACCTGTCCTACACTCTTATCGTAATAGCTCTTATTGTCAGATGCAG
Source organism: Bacteroidales bacterium (assembly GCA_016286385.1). Classification (GTDB taxonomy): domain Bacteria; phylum Bacteroidota; class Bacteroidia; order Bacteroidales; family UBA932; genus Cryptobacteroides. The sequence goes on from JAEESO010000003.1 coordinate 80,184, forward strand.
AAACATACTGGCCACAAAGGATGTCTGTGTAAGACTTACTGTCTGTAGGGTCTACATACTCGGCGCTTATAGCCTGACTCTTCAGGATTAATTTACCATTTTCAAAAGTAGCTGCATCCTTAAGGAGAGTACCAATGCCATAAGAGGCTATTTCTGAACCGCCAAGACCAGTGATGATGTAGCTTTCACCTTCAACATCCGGTTCTATGGAGAACTCATATTTGGATCCCATAGTTACGGCCCAGTTGCCAAGGAAATCTCCGTAAGAAGCTGCAACGGCGTTGTCAATTGTCTCAAATACAACCTCTCCCCTATGGCCGTACTCATTACCGGCATAGCGGCCCGCAACCACGTAGCGATACTTGGTGACGGGCTTGAGGTTCTCAACCTTAACAACCTTCTCAAGGCCGGTCATGAGATTGCCATCCGCATTTGCAGGGAGTTCAAGGTCTGCGACGGCAGTGTCAAAGTCTTCTGTGAAGAAGCCGACATAGGTGAAATCTTCATTACCATTGTGGGTAATTGTAAGGGTAGCACCGAAAGGAGTGATGTCAGAAGCCACAATTGTAAACTGGCAGTTTACATATGCCTCGGAGAGAGTTGAGAACTTGACATCTGCAGGAACGCCAAAAGCCTTGCCGTCCTTGACACCGGTTGCAATGAAACGGTAATCTGTCTCTATGGTGAGGTCTTTAAGATCAATTGCCTTGTTCTTGCCGGTCTGGAGATCTTCAGCGGAAAGGCCGCTGACTGCTGCTGCGATAAGGGTTGCAGCCGGAGAAGTAAGGTCCTCGGTGACAAAGCCGTACCATGTGAGGTCATCGGCCTTGGCATCATAAGTGACGGTTGCAGTGGCCGATTCCGTTGTGATATTGGAAATGGCGGCACTGAAAGGCACTATTGAAAGGTCTATGGGAGTAGTGAACTTTACCTCTGCCGGAGTACCGTAAGAGATAATTTTGCCGCTGTTGTCATAAATACCGTAGATGATGAAGCGGTAATCAGTCTCATGAATGAGTTCATCAAAGGAGACAGTACCTGATGTACCCTTGAGAAGCTCTACGCCTTCCTTGAGATTATTTTCACTATCGACAAGGGTTGCGAAATTCTCTGAGACCAGAGTCTTGACGTCCTTATCCTTGTTGTCCGTGACGAAAGCCATGTAAGTAAGGACTTCGATACCATCATGGCTCACTGAGAAGGAAGCCGCATGGGCACCAATCTCTGCGGCCTCTGCCTGGAAGGCTACCTTAAAGACAGGAGAAGTATTGAAAACCAGGTTTCCGGGCTCACCGTAACGCTCACCGTCAGAGTTGACGCCGAATGCCACATAGCGGTAATTGACAAACTCCTCCAGATTGCGGAGTGCAACTGTCTGGACGTTGCCCACATGGAGAGACTTAGCGGTAACATTTTGAAGCTGAGCCTGGATGAGATCCTCTACGGGAGAGTTCACATCCTTGGTTACAAAGCCAAACCATGTAGCGTCTTTCTGACCGTCATGGCGCACAACGACCTCTGCATAATCTGCATCGGCCGGGGTGTTAAGCTGTACAGTAAACTTGACCGGAGCCTCAGGGGTTTCCTCCTTGGGCTGCTCCTTTACGCACGCGAGCGCGAAAGAGGCCAGGATTACTGTAATTGCAAGGTTTGCAATTTTAACAATTTTCATAACAGGATTATTTTGATACACTTACTATTATAACAAATCCTAATCCGAACCCTTGGATTGGCTTTCAAACTGTAAGCAAACAGCCTAAAAAATACCGCCCCAAACTATGGTTCAGAGCGGTAAAGATATGAAAAAAATTTTAAAAACTTACACTTTTCCCATAATAATTGCACAAAAAACTACTGGGGTTCCTTGACACCAAGCCCCTTTAGGGCCTCCAGAACGGTGTCGTCTACCGGCAGGTAATACTTGTAAAAAGCGTTTTCACCAAGCTTTGAATATCTGGAAATCAATGCATAAAGCTGCGGAACAAGGTATGGGGCCGTAGCGTCCCACTCCGCTTCCGTGCAGCGGATGCCTTCCTTGCCGGTAAAGGCCGGAAATTCCACTTTCAAATTGAGACCTTTCAGGAAACGGTCCATCTGTGCAAAACTATCTATCTCCCTGAGCCTTGCGGCGTTACGATCAAAGACGGCCGATGCGAATCTCATCTGGGCAGCCTTGCGGTTGCACTCTATGTAATATTGTGAAACCCTTGTTGTGTCCATGGGGACAAAGACATCCGGCATAATGCCGCCGCCGCCATAAACTACACGGCCGGACCTGGTGTGGTGAACGTCCGTAGTGTCCAGGCGCACACTGTCGGCACTGAAAACCTCCCCGTCCATGTACCTGTTGTAGATGTCGTAACTGTATTCACGGGCGCTGGAGTATGGCTTCTGGATGCATCGGCCCGAAGGAGTGTAATACCTTGCAACGGTGAGGCGGAGGCCTGAGCCGTCCGTAAAGACAAACGGTTCCTGCACAAGGCCCTTTCCGAAGGAGCGGCGGCCGATGATGGTGCCCCTGTCATTGTCCTGCACCGCCCCGGCAAATATTTCGGAGGCCGATGCCGAGTTCTCGCTGATAAGGATGCTTAGGCCCATTTCCTTGAGGTCTCCCCTTCCATCGGCCCTGAAAACCTCACGGGGCCTGTGGAGGCCCTCCATATATACTATGGTGTCACCGCGGGAAAGGTAGTCGTTACTCACAAGGAGGGCCTGGTCAAGATATCCGCCGGAATTGTCGCGGATGTCGAAGATAAGGTGACGCATTCCCTTGTCCTTGAGCTCCAGGGCGGCCTTATGGCACTCCTCATAGGTGGTGCGGGAGAATTTTCCAAGCCTCAGGTACCCGACGGTATCCGTGAGCATGAACGCGGCATCCACGCTGTGAAGGGGGATCTTGCCGCGGGTGATCTCAAACGGAATCACCTCCTTCTGCCTCTGGACGGTGATGGTGACCTTGGTGCCTGAAGGGCCCTTTATGCGGCGCACCATGCTGTCCTGGGGGAACTTAACGCCGGCTATGACCTTGTCATCTACCTTCAGGAGGCGGTCTCCGGGAAGAAGGCCCACCTTTTCTGAAGGGCCGCCGGGGATGACCTCCAGCACTATTGCCGTGTCATTGGGAACGTTGAACTGTATGCCGATACCGTCAAAATTGCCGGCGAGTTCCTCCTCCGACGCATTGCGCTCCACGGGGGGCATGTATACGGAGTGGGGATCCAGGCGGGAGAGGACGGCAGCCACGGCAGCGTCCGTGGGGCCGTTCTTGGAGAAAGTGTCCACATAGTTCTTGTCAACAACCTGGAGTATTGCATTAAGCTTCTGCCAGTCACGGTATTTTGTAGTGACAAGATGCTGGGATTCCCTGTAACGGACCACGGTTAGAGTAATAAGGGCGCCGAATATGACGCCCACTACTATCTGAAGGATCTGTACTGTCTTCTTACTCATTGACGCATTTCTGTTCAACAGTGATTCCGGCGCGCTTCAGGAGGTCTATTCCGTCGGTGAGGCGGTAAGCATCCCTGTAAACCACGCGGGAGATGCCGGACTGGATGATGAGTTTGGCGCACTCGGCACAGGGAGAGGCGGTTACGTAGAGGGTTGCGCCTTCTGAACTGTTACCGCTCTTTGCAACCTTTGTGATGGCGTTTGCCTCAGCGTGGAGGACGTAGGGCTTTGTGACGCCGTTTTCGTCCTCGCAGATATTCTCAAAGCCGGAGGGAGTGCCGTTGTAGCCGTCGGAGATTATGGTGCGGTCCTTAACAAGGAGGGCGCCCACCTTGCGGCGCTTGCAATAGGAGTTCTGGGCCCATACCTCGGCCATCTCCAGATAACTCTTGTCAAATTTATTGATATCCATCGGCAGTTAGTTTCTCTGATACAGGTAACGCTTGATGCTCTTCTTGGGGGTGCGCTCGAAGTCTTCCGGCATGAGCTCTATCTTCTTGATCTGGGCATACTTGGGGAGTTCCTCGTTGATTGCGGGAAGAAGGCCGCAGATGCGCTTTCGGAAATCGGCCCTTGTGAAGCCGTCAAGCTCTCCCTGATGCCAGTCCGGATAGATGAGGGCGGTAAGGCCACCGTCGTCCTCAACCACCAGTGAGTCAACTACATACACAAAGTTATTGATGGTGGCCTCAACTTCTTCCGGGTAGATATTCTGGCCGGAAGGGCCAAGCACCATGCACTTTGAACGGCCCTTGAGGAAGAGGTAACCGTCTTCATCGACGATACCCATGTCTCCGGTGCGGAACCAGCCGTCATCGGTGAATGATTCCTTTGTGGCTTCCTCGTTCCTGTAATATCCAAGGCACACGTTGGGGCCCTTCACCTGGACTTCTCCGGGGATGTTGCGGGGGTCGTCGGAGTCAATGCGGATTTCCATGTTCATGGCAGCGCGGCCGGCGCTTCCAACCTTAACTTTGTCCCAGTGGGCATAGCCGATGATGGGGGCGCACTCAGTCATGCCGTAACCCACGGTATAATGGAAGCCTATCTTGTGGAGGAATTTCTCAACCTCCGGGTTGAAGGCGGCACCGCCAAGGATAACCTCCTCAAACTGACCGCCGAAGGAGTTGGTAAGCTCCGTGCAGAACTTTTTCTCGATGGTGGGGCCAAGGATGGGGATGCGCCTGTAGAGCTTTGTTTTGTCGATGAGGGGCTTTAGCTTGCTCTTGTAAACCTTTTCCATCACCAGAGGCACTGCGATGATGATATCCGGGTGGATTTCCTGGAAGGCCTGCATGATGATCTTGGGGCTGGGGACGCGGCTGAGGAAATGCACGTGCATGCCGATTGTCATCTCAAAGAGGAACTCGAACATCATGCCGTACATATGGGCCGATGGCAGCATGCTCACTACGTTCATACCGGCCTTCAGCATGGGGCAGGCATCCTTTGCGGCAAACTCTATATTGGAATAGAGGGCCCTGTAGGGCAGCATTACGCCCTTTGAGAAGCCGGAAGTTCCGGAAGTATAGTTGATGATGGCAAGTTCCTCGGCGGAATCCTCATAGTAATTGAGGTCTTCCTGGCCGAAGGTATTGGGATAACGCTTGCCGAATTCCTCATTGAGGTGTTCGCGTACGTATGAAAGCTCTTCCGATGCAACGTATAGGAACTTGAACGTATTGATCTGGACCACAACCTGGAGATCCGGCATTTCCTCGGCCTGAAGGCCCTCCCAGATTACGTCGTCCACAAACAGGACGCGGGAATCCGAGTGGTTTACCAGATAGTGTATGTTTCCGGGTTTGAATTCATGGAGGATGGGAACGGCCACTGCGCCATATGTGATGGCAGCGAGGAAACTGACGCCCCAGTTGGCCTGGTTGCGGGAGCAGATTGCAACTTTGTCGCCCTTCTTGAGGCCGCACTGCTCAAATGCAATGTGGAGTTTGGCAATCCTCAGGGCCACTTCACGGTATGCAAGCGTCATACCCTGGTAATTGGTAAGGGCCGGACGGTCCCAGTTGCGGATGAAGCTCTCCTGCAATGTTTTGTTTACTGATTTGAATTCCATAATATGGATGGTGTAGGTTTTAGTTCAATTTAAAGTCACGTTCCTTTCCGTCGTAGCATTCTGCGCTTACCCCCTTGGAGGTTATGGTAAGCTTGGAATCCGGCTTTATCATCTTTCCGCCGTCTCCGCTCACAACCGGGTCTCCGCCCTCGAAGGGATAGATGAGGGTGCGGACGGAAGTGCGGACAGCCCAGAACCTCTTGTCCTTGACCTCAATCAGTTCAGGAAGGTTCTTGACGGTTTCAGGGGCTGCGATCCCCTTCCAGCCTTCAGGCTTTTTGCCGTGAAGGTTATAGCGTTCAAGGGTGTTGTCCTTGTGGAGCACCATTACGGTGTAGCCGCCGGCGCCGGTAAAGTCGTATACGTCCGGGCCCAGGAGGATGGGCTTTCCAACCTCCACGGGGAAGCCGTTTACCCAGTGGCCAAGACGGTCAAGGAGGTAAAGCTTGCTCCCCGAGGCAAACAGGAACTGGATTTTGCCGTTTGCAAAGTAATCCACGTTCTGGACCCTTCCGCAGAGGCTTCCCTTGAAGGGAATGCCCCAGACGCCCTTGCCGTTTTCATCGTTGAGGCAGATGGAGCCGTGGCTGTTCTGGTACAGCTGGTTGGTTTTTCCGGTGGCGTAGTTCCTCACTGGGAAATAGCCGGCAGGAACCACCACGGTTGTGTCTCTTTCAAGCACCTGGACTTTTGTGCCCTTGAGGGCGCGCTTGTCAAGGCGTATGTTAATTGAAGGGAGTTCTCCTGAAAGATCGGCCGATATAAGCGCCGGAGCGTAGCCGGCTCCCCTTGCAAAAGCCTCCACGGGGGCGGAGAGCCTTGCGCCCAGGATGTCCTGGATAACCTGCGGCTCATCAGAAAGGGAGGCATACGCCACAAAACCCTTTGGAGCCTGGATGGAGGCATCACTCATCCTGTCCCTGAGGGTATATCCCAGGAACTCCTTGTCCTGGAAAGCCTGCACGGACGGGGCGTCTCCAAAGACAGCCCACTTTGAATTTATGGAAACGCAGATGGTGTCCACGGTTTTGAAATCATCTCCAAACACCTCAGCCAGGCAGCCCCTGTAAGGGTTTGACTGCTCTTTTACAAGCTTAAGGTCCTTTGCGCTTCTAAGAAGAAGGACTTCATGCTTTACGCCGTCATCGGCCCTGAAGGAAGCCTTTACAAGTTCCCTTGGCTGAAGGCTCATTATCCATTCCTCAACGGTGATATCCTTTGCAGGACGGTCCTTGAGGGTCTTGTTGAAGGCAGTGAGGCGGCCGTTTCCGTCCTCGAAGGACCGGCGGGATGCTATTACGGCACCTGGATCTTCAATGGGAAGGCTGATGGCAGTTCCCGTAAAATAAGGAAGGGCCTCCGGGAAAAGGGCTTCCTGAGCACCCCTGCCCTTGAATGCCGCAAACCAGCTGCCGGTGGCGTCTCCGCCTGCGCTTATGCCCTTTAGAGTGATATTGTCCTTCTCAGGGACCTGCAGAGTCCAGGCGCTCCAGGGAGCCAGATTTTTGAGGAAACCGGCCTGCTTGCGCATTTTGGAGGAGCCGTAGACGTCTGTGATCTTGGGTGCGTGGGAATGGTTTACAAGAAGCACCGCCGGGGCCGACACTTTGGGAAGCAGGCCCTGGAGGCTCTTGGAGCCCATGATGGAAGTTCCCTCCTCTAAATTACGGGCCGATGCCTTCACGAAGGTCTCTGACCTTGAGGCAATGAGGTAGCCGTCCTTTTCCTGGAGTTTGAGGCCTGTGTTAAGGGCCAATACCCTTGTGAGGGAATCCGGCAGCGGAATCTCCGCGGCCACAAGGGGCACAAGGGAGCCGCTGTTGTGGAGGGAAATGGCCATTTTGTTTTTGCCGATACTCCTTATGAAGTCCATAAGGGCGGGGCTGTCAGGGGCGATGGCCGCCGTGAGAAGGCCCGTTGAATCGGCCAGCACTTTTACTGCTTTTGAGGAGCCGTCAAAGACAAAAACCGCCACTGCGTCTGAAGGAATGGCGCTGAGAACGCTCCAGCCCTGAGGTAGCTGTGAATGGGATTCGCCCTTTCCCGGAGCGTAAAGCCTTGACACAGCGAACGCTATGCCCGCAAGAAGAATGGCCACGGCCGTTACGGCAACTATGGTAAACCTTTTTCCCATATCTTGCAAAGTTAGCATAAATTTGATAATCCTGCAACTATTCCACTATGTGGACTCCTTCCCTACTGCCCCGTCCCCTTCTGCTCACCCCCCTCTGCGGGTGATGTGACTTTTTGGGGCACATCACCAGCACTTTTGGCCCTTTTCTGCGGGTGATGTGACTTTTTTCGGCACATCACCCGCAGTGCTCCACATTTTTTGCTATTTTTGCATTGCTATGACACTGATAACCACCATCCTTATTTCCCTTCTGCCGTTTGTGAACCCGTTTGTGGGGACAGATGCGCACGGCCACACGTTCCCCGGGGCGGTGTACCCCTTTGGCATGATACAGCTGAGCCCGGACACCAGACCAAACGCCGGAGACTGGGACGGCTGCAGCGGTTACCACTACTCCGACTCCGTCATCTATGGGTTCAGCCACACCCACCTCAGCGGCACTGGCTGTGACGACTGGTGCGATGTCCTCATCACCCCCGGCGGGAAGCCTTCGCGTTTTTCTCACAGCAGTGAAAAGGCCACTCCAGGGTATTATGAGGTGTATCTGGAGGATACAAAGGTGCAGGCAAAAGTGGCCGCAGGGAAACGCAGCGCCATCCACGAATACTCCTTCTCCGGCCCTGCCAGCATCACGGTGGACTTAAGGCACAGGGACCATCTGGACGATTACAGCCTTAACGTGAGCGGCAACACCTGCTACGGTTACCGCATCTCCAGCAGCTGGGCCCGCGGCCAGAGGGTGTATTTCTATATGGAGTTCTCTGAGAAGGCACTCGAGCCGGGGATTATCGGCCCTACGGCAACAATTCTCTTCCCCGGAAAAAAACTCGCCGTTAGGGTGGGCATATCCTCCGTCTCCTGGCAGAACGCAAGGGCCAATCTCAAGGCCGATTACCCAAAGTCCCTGAATGCCCAGAAAAAGGCCACTGGAAAGGCCTGGGAGGCATATCTTAAAAAGGTACCCTGCCCCTACAGGGACAAGGAGCACAGAACCCGCTTCTACACGGCCCTCTACCACACCGGCATCCATCCTACGCTGTATTCAGATGTAAACGGAGAGTATCGCGGCATGGACGGCCTGGTTCATAAGGCCGATGGCTGGGACCGTTACACCGTTTTCTCCCTCTGGGATACCTTCAGGGGCCTTCACCCGCTACTCATGGAGATTGAACCTGAGCGCACGGTGGACTTCATCCGCTCCATGCTCTCCATCTGCGACGAAGCCGGCAAACTCCCCGTCTGGGAACTCTCCGGCTACGAAACCAACTGTATGATAGGCTACAACGCCGCCCCCGTTGTGGCCGATGCCATCCTCCGCGGCCTCCCCGGTTTTGACTACGAGAAGGCCTTCCAGGCCATGCTGGCAAGCGCCCGCAACGGGGAATTCGGCCTTGACAGCTTCCGCCGTAACGGCCTTGTCCTGGCCGATGACGAGCACGAATCCGTGTCCAAGACCCTTGAGTACGCCTTTGACGACTGGTGCGTGGCTCAGGTAGCCCTGAGACTTGGCCACATGGCTGAGTATGAGGAGTTTATGAAAAGTTCCCAGTATTGGAAAAACGTCCTTGACCCTGAGACAAAGTTCATGAGGGCGCGCCTTAATGGCCGATGGTTCTCTCCCTTCGACCCCCGCGAGGTCAACAACAACTACACGGAAGCCAATTCCTGGCAGTACAGTTTCTTCGTGCCTCATGACATACCGGGTCTCATAGAGGCCCTTGGCGGCCCGGAAGCCTTCGAGGCACGCCTGGACGCCCTTTTCACCGCTCCTCAGAAGACTACCGGACGCACCCAGGCCGATATAACTGGGCTTATCGGCCAGTATGCCCACGGCAATGAACCCAGCCACCACGTGGCGTATCTGTACGATGCTGTCGGCAAGCCGGAAAAACGGCAGGCCCGTGTGAATGAAATCCTTGAAAACCTGTACTCAAGTGCCCCTGACGGCCTTTGTGGCAACGATGACTGCGGCCAGATGAGCGCCTGGTATGTGCTGTCCTCCATTGGGAAGTATCCCGTTTGTCCGGTGATTGCCGGTCAAGCCGGCAATGACGGAGACCGTCATGCCCGACCTGATCGGGCATCTCTTGCCATTGTGACAAACCCTGCATTCGTGATGCAGAATGACATTTTCACTGACTCTCTGGAAGTAGCAATCAGTGGTGAAGGAACCATCTTCTACCGCATTGCAGGCGGCGCCGAGACCCTTTACACCGGTCCTTTCACGGTGACTGAGCCGTGCACTCTGGAGGCCTGGTCAATACGTAACGGCCGCCGGAGTTTTGTTACAAGGAGCAGCGTGCGGCAGGTGCAGAAAGACCGCGCAATCAAGATCCTTTCACGCTACAGCCGCCAGTACAATGCAGGCGGAGACACCGGCCTCATAGACGGCACCAGAGGCAGCATCAACTGGCGCACCGGAGGCTGGCAGGGGTATCAGGACACGGACTTCACGGCCGTGCTGGACCTCCTTGAGGAAAGGCCTCTGAGCATAGTGGGAGCAGGTTTTTGCCAGGATGCAAGGTCCTGGATATGGATGCCGCGGTATGTGGAGTTCTCTGTATCGGCCGATGGCGTCAATTTCACCCCGGCGGGGCGCGTTGACAATACAGTGGACGAGAAGGACATAACCATTCAGGTCTGGGACGCTCAGCTTCCAGTTAATTGCACGGCACGTTACGTCAGAATCCACGCCGCGAACATCGGCACAATTCCGTCCTGGCATCCCGGCGCAGGCGCCCCCGGCTTCATCTTTACCGACGAAGTCTGGGCCCGGTGATCAGAACTTGTAACTAAGGGACTTAAGGTCACTGCTGGAGCCGCCGTAAAGGAGAGTGTATTCTCCGTGAAGCGGCACCATATTCTGGGCCTCCTCATCCCACCACAGGAATGTCTCATCAGTGAGAGGAATGCTCACATTCACGGTTTCACCTGCATTGAGAGCCACACGCTTAAAGCCGCGGAGGGTCTTGACGGGGCCTTCTGTATCGGCCGGGCGGGAAATGTACAACTGAACCACCTCAGAGCCATCTACGGAGCCGGTATTTGTGACCGGAATCACCAGCGAGCCACGCTTCACGGAAGCCTCCCCGTACTCAAACGTGGTGTAGCTGAGGCCGTATCCGAACGGGTACAGGGGCTCGCCGCGGAAGTAGCGGTAGGTGTGGCCTTCCATGTTGTAATCCTCCACCTCCGGGAGGTCCTCTACGCTCCTGTAGAAGGTTACGGGCAGTTTGGCCGATGGATTGACGTCCCCGAACAGGACATCGGCAATGGCTGGACCGCCTTCCTGCCCGGGATACCAGGCCTGGAGGATGGCGCTGCAGCTCTCAGTCTCAGGCACAAGGCCCATGGCGCTGCCGGAGAAATTCACAAGGACCACTTTCTTCCCGGCGGCCTTGAGGGCCCCCAGAAGTTCCCGCTGAACGGCCGGAAGTTCAATGTCAGTGCGGTCTCCGCCCTCGAAGCCGGGGACGGCAACGGGCATTTCCTCGCCCTCGTAACGGGGAGAGATGCCGCCGGCAAAGATTACAATTTCGGCCTCTCCAAGCCGGCCGATAACATCCCCTTCAAGGCCGTCCACAATGCCGCAGCCCTTGACGTAAGTGATTCCTGTAATGCGCTCCTGAAGGGCTTCCAGGAGGGTTGTGGTGTGGTTTGGAACGGGGTTGTAGTTACCCCACATCATCTCCTTGTCATCGGCATTTGGGCCCACAACTGCAATGCGTTCCGTGCCCTTCAGGGGAAGGATTCCGTCGTTTTGCAGAAGAACCAGAGTCTCCGCGGCCATCCTGCGGGAAAGCGCCCTGTGCTCAGGGCTTTCCACAAGCGTTGAGTCAAGCCCTTCACAGGGGGATACCCCGTCCATCTCTCCAAGGAGGATGCGCTCCGTGAGGATCTTCAGCACGGCACGGTCAAGGTCTTCCGGCGCCAGAAGGCCCTGCGCAACTGCGTCGGGAATGTATTTATAGGCTACGCCGCACTCTACGTCTATACCGTTTTTCACGGCGGCGGCAGCGGTTTCTGCTCCAGTCTTAAGGTACCCGTGGCGGCCTTCCATGTAGAAATCGTCAAGGGCCCAGCAGTCCGACACTACCATTCCCTTGTACCCCCACTCTCCGCGGAGTATGTCATTCACTAGATAGCTGTTTGCACCGCAGGGGACGCCCCTGAAGCGGTTGTAGGCGGTCATGACCTCCTCCACGCCGGCCTTTGTCACAAGGTCCTTGAAAGCGGGAAGATAGGTTTCACGAAGGTCTCTTTCAGATACCACGGCATCAAAATGATGACGGTTCTTCTCCGTGCCGGAATGCACTGCAAGGTGCTTTGCGCAGGCGTGGAGTTTCTTTACCGGGGCCTTGGGGTCTCCCTGGAGTCCCCGCACAACCGCAATGCCCATCACACCGGTGAGATAAGGGTCTTCACCGTATGTCTCCATTCCGCGGCCCCAGCGCGGGTCACGGAAGATGTTAATATTGGGTGTCCAGAAGGTAAGTCCCTGATACCAGCCGCTTTCGGCCGCCATTTTGTGCTTTATGCGGGCTTCATCGCTCACTACCGTGAAAACCTCCTCCAGAATAGGCTCGTCAAAGGAGGCCGCCATGGCAATTGGCATGGGGAACACCGTTGCCGCACCGTTACGGGCAACCCCGTGAAGGGCCTCGTTCCACCAGTTGTAGCTCCTGATCCCAAGGCGCTCCACCGCCGGGGAATTGTACACCATCAGCGAAGCCTTTTCTTCCAGGGTAAGCTGTTTCAGGATGTCCTTGGCCCGTTTTTCGGCCTTCTGCTGCGGGCTTTGGCATGCTGCCATAACCGCCACGGCAAGTGAGAGGAGGATGACTTTTTTCATATAGGATACCTGTCTACAGTTGATTATCACGCAGGGAGAAGGTGTCTCCCTGGCGGAGGTCTCCGGTTTGCATGCCCTTTTTGAGCCAGCGCATGCGCTGGGCGGCGGTGCCGTGGGTGAAGGATTCCTCAACGGCATAGCCCTGGGCCTTTTTCTGGAGGTAGTCGTCACCTATCACGGAGGCGCAGCGGATGGCTTCCTCAAGGTCTCCGTCCTCGATGGAAGAGAACATTGAACTCTCATAGTGGGCCCACACGCCGGCGTAGAAATCGGCCTGGAGCTCTATACGGACGCTCATGCGATTGGCGTCTGTCTTAGACATGCGCGCCATCTGCTGGTGTGCCTGACCCAGCGTTCCCACAAGGTTCTGGACGTGATGTCCTACCTCATGGGCGATGACGTAGGCGTAGGCAAAATCACCGTCTGCGCCAAGCTGGGATTTCATGCTGGAGAAGAAGCTGAGGTCTATGTACAGCTTTTCATCGGCGCTGCAGTAGAAGGGTCCCATAGCCGCCTGACCCTGGCCGCAACTGGTGGAAGTGCTGCCGGTGTAGAGCACAAGGATGGGGTTACGGTACTCTCCAAAGCCATTTTTGCGGAAGTATGCGCTCCAGACATCCTCAGTAGATGCCAGAATCTGGCGGGAGAACTTGGCAAGGGCCTCGTTCTCTTCCGTGGGCTGATAGGATTCCTCCGTCATAGTGGCCACGCCACCCGCCCCCTGAACTGCCCTGAAGACATCTCCAAGGTCTCCGCCCATAAGGAGCGTAAGTATTGCCACAATGGCTATTCCGCCGATTCCCATACCGGCTTTTGCACCACCGCTCATACCGCGGCGGTCTTCTACGTTTTGGCTTTCACGCCTGCCGTCCATTCTCATAGCAAAGAGTATTTTTGCAAATTTAAAAAAATATCCGCTATTTCACCATATCCTTGAAAGATGAAGGATTCTGACGGAATTCAGTGGGGGTAAGGGCAAAATACTGTTTGAAGTTGCGTGCGAAAAGACTTCCGGAAGAGAATCCGCAGGCCGATGCTACATCGGAAATAGACATCTCCGGAGATGCCGACAGCATCTTTGCGGCATTCTTGAGGCGCACCACGTTGAGGAATGCCGCCAGGGACTGATAGGGGCTTCCGTGGGAGAAGGCCGATCCTATGCGTTCCTTTGAAAGGTGATACTTGTCCATAAGGAACTGTCTGTCGAGACGGGAGTCGGCATAAAGACGATTGGTAACTATCTCGTAACGGAGGTATTCGAACAGCTGGGCATCGCTGAGGGAAGACAGTTCCTGATTTCCGCCTGAGACCGATGCATCCACTTTCTCTCTCTGCAGGAGTACGTTTTCCGAAATCTGTGAAACCAGTGCCTTGTTTTTCCGGCGCACCAGGATAACATACTGAAGGATTATTCCAAGGAAAAAGAGGCATATGATAACGCCAAGGGTCAACCACGTAGCAATAGTCCTTGAACGCCTTGCCGCAACCTTCTCACGCTCCAGGGCCATTTTCTGCTCCTGATACCGGTACTTTGCCACATAATCCTGGACCAAAGCCCGGTTCTGGTTATCGTAGAGTTTATCGGTAAGATCGGAATAGCGCTGCATATAGTCAAGCGCTTCCCTGTACCTGCCCTTGCTCTTTGCAGCCAGCGCCCTGTTCTCAAGCATCACGGCATAATCGGCATGAAGGGTATCGGCCCCCCAGCGGCGCTGAAGCTCATCATAGAAGGACAGCATCCTGTCATACTCCCCAAGAAGCGGCCAGGCGCTGGATATCATCTTCCGGCCTCCGAATGTCTTGCTGTATCTGGTCTTCTCAAACCGGGCATTGTATTCCAGCGCTTCCTTCTTCATCCCTTCCGCCCCATATGCGTACGAGATGAAGGCCAGGGCCTGTGCGGTGTAGAAGTCCACATAACCCGGGCGGTTATGGTCACCGGGAAGGTTTGGAGAGTCATCGGCATATGCCTCAGGATTGGCGGCATAATCTTCCAGGTGGGAGATTATCTCCTCCGCCACAGGAACAACGTCAAGATAACGTTCAAGGTCTATATATGTGCGAATAAGGCTCTTCCTTGTTTTTATGCCGGCATCTAGATAAAAGAAGCTCTTCTCACCGTCCAGTATCCTGATGGCATCCTCTATCTTCAGAAGGCCTTCTTCCGCACGGCCGATACGGACAAGTGAAGATCCCATATCGGCCTGGACCGGGACAGACCTGAGAGGGCTGCCGATAGCATCGCAAACCTCCACGAACCTTAATCCATACTCAACTTCCCCAAGGTCATCGGTCCTTATCCTGCACAGATAACACAGATATTCCAGGACATCGGCTTCCTCAGCGGGGCTGAGATGAGGGCCCTGAAGGAGATCCTCGCAGATGGAACGCGCCTGCAGGGAACCGGACTCAGTCCTTCCATAAGCCTTTGCGCGAATAAGCTGAGCGTGCAGTTTGTCAATGACACCGGCAGTTTCCGCCGAGTCAACCATAGAAATTACATCTTCCGTATCCGCCTCTTTCAGCATCATTGAAGAAATGGCTTGAAAGACGGAATCTTTTTTCACATCCGTAGACCCGTGAAACACGGCAGGATGTGAACAGGATGCCGATAAAAAGGCCAAGCTTATTATGATGAGTTTAGACTTAAACATAGAACGAAGTTAGCAACAATTGACGTTTTAAAAAATATTTTTGACAAATAATCAAAAGGAAACGACAAATAAACAAATGAAAAATTCTGCCAGTTTTCCAATCTTTTTCTTTCACTATTTCCCCTATTATACGGCCCACACCGCGGTTTTTGTCGATTTTTACTTAAAATTGCTTTCAAAATGTAAAATAATTCGCGCATATTATTATAGTTTTATAGTTTGCAACATTTTCTTATATTTGTCATCTATTTATAACAAGTTATATATCTAACGGCTCCAATGCTCATTGTGGGCATCATATCGATGATCCTCTTCTCCGGCCCTGAAAGGCCGGAAACCTCATCGCGCGTGCACGAGAACGTGCACGAGAGCCAGGTGTACTTCCGCTGGGACAAGAGTAATTATGAGGACAATTACCGCTCAAATTCCCAGGCGGCAGACAAGGTTTATAACCTCATGAAGGATATCGGCACTGAGCGCGTAGACTCCGTAATAGTGAAGGCCTATGCCTCCCCAGAAGGTGCCTACGGGCACAATATGGACCTGAGCCGCCGCCGTGCAATGGAGTTTGACAGGGCCGTCAAGGAAAAGATGGGCCTTATGGGGGCCGATATCCCCATCACCGTCCTTCCCGGCGGTGAGGCCTGGGAGCAGTTAAGGGCCCGTGTGGAGGCCGATACAGTAATATCGGCCACGGCAAAGAAACGCACCCTGGCCCTTCTGGACGACGATTCCGTCCCCCGCGACACCAAGAAATGGCGCATGATGCACTTCTATCTTGGAGAAACCCGTGAGGAAGGTGACGTGTACCACTGGCTCCTCCTCAACCACTATGTGTACCTCCGCTGCCTGGACATCAAGATCTACTACCACGATGCCGTTCCGTACAGCCTGGAAGAGCCGGAGGAAGAGGTCAAAGGGGAGCCCGCAATAGCCCCTGAAGAACCCGCAACCGTCACTGAAGAGCCCGCCGCACAGCCTGATACAACGGCCGTAGCACCTTCAGAGGTCTTTATTCCCAGTCCAGAACTGGTGTCCCCCGCCCCGGAGAGCGCCGCAAAACGCCGGTTCTCCCCTGTTATCGGCATCAGTACAAACCTCCTGTTTGACGCCACGTATATCCCCAATTACGGATTTACGTCCGTGCCAAGTTTCAGCCTTGAGTACTACCCAGCCCGCGGTCACTGGACTTTCGGGGCCGACGTAGACTGGTCCCACTGGCTGCACTACGACACCCACAAGTTCAACCAGATCCACAATATCACCCTCCATACCCGCCGGTACTTCAAGAGCGGGGAGAACGGCTTCAAGGGCCTGTACCTGCAGGGTGCGCTGAATGCCGCCATGTATGGCCTCGGCTGGGATGCCCACGGCTGGGAAGGAGAGCTCCTTGGCGCCAACCTTGGAGCCGGGTACAAGATCAATTTCGGACGCTTCTTCATAGATATGGGCCTGGACGTGGGCTACTTCTACTCCAGGAATGACCCTTACGTGTGGGGAGACGACGCAACCGGGTGGTATTACTTTGACTACACCGGGGATCCGGCCCAGTTCAGCCCCCGCCAGAAGGGCTTCCAGTGGTTCGGGCCCACCAGGGCGTACATTTCTATCGGCCTTGACCTCTTTAACAGACGCAAATGAGGAGGAAGGGGCTCATATTGGTGTTCATGCTTGCCGCTGTTCTTGTGGCAGGCTGCCGCATTGAGCCGCCGCTGCATCTTCGTAAAGCCGTAGCCACCAAGGTCATAGTTGAAACCAAGGTGAATCTGGATGTCATGTGGCAGGTGAACTGGAGCGCCCAGTGGCAGTTTGGCTGGAACGTCTCTGCCCTGGGTCCCCTGGGCTATAAAGACCCCGCCAGCATGCGTCTGCACATATATACACAGGATTCCGATGGCATGCCCGTTGCTCACGCCACACACAATTTCGTAGGTAGCGAAGCCAGCATGGAGGTCTTTGTAGGTACGCACAACCTCCTGTTCCACAACAATGACTCAGAGGCCCTCCTATTTAAGTCCGACGGAGACCTGGAGCCCATCCAGTGTTATACGCGTCAGATATCCAAAGGCCTGAAAACATCGGCCCCCGTATATACCATTATGCAGAAAGCGGCAGGCGCCACAAAGGCCGATGACCCTGAGGAAGAGCCCGTTTCCCTTGAACCGGAAAGCCTGTTCTCCCTTTACGACGTAAACCGCCACATAACGGAGAATCCGGAAGACTATGTTTATGAGAATGGCCGATACATTCTTAAGATTGAAGGAGAACTTTCGCCCTCAACATACATTTATCTCATTCAGGTTAAGTTGCTTAACAATGAAGGCAGGGTTATAGGTAGTTCAGGCGGCGGGGCAATCACAGGTATGGCTGAAGGAGTGGACCTCCCCTCCAGAATGACCTGGACAAGCACCGTTAGCGTTCCTATGGACGTATATCTGGACAAGGAGCAGGATATGCTGGGAGCCAAGGTGTTCACATTCGGTATCCCCGGATGCAACCCCTACGACGACGCTTCCGTTGCCTCCGCTCCAGACGGGAAACACTTTTTTGTGCTGAACGTTAGTTATGTGAATGGCAGCTGGCGCAATATCCGAATGGATATAACGGATCAGGTGCGCGCACTGCCCCTTGGCGGTGTAATCACGCTGGAGATTGATGTGGACGATTTCCCGCCGGATGAGAGCAGCGGAGGAGGAGGCGGATTCAACGCACTTATTGGAACTTGGGATGAAGAGACAGGAAGTACAACGATAATCAACTAATTTTTAACTTTATACATTAACCTTTTTAATTTTCATGCGTATGAAAAAAATTTTGATCCTTGCAGTCGCAGCCACAGCGCTGGTTGCCTGCGCAAAGAGCTTTGACAAAAGCACTTCCCAGGGACAGGCCATCGGGTTTGGAACTTGGGCAGAAACCATGACAAAGGCCCGCACCCAGGGCTCCAGCACATTCGTAGACGGAGATGATTTCGATGTTTACGGTTTCAAGACCATCAGTGCAGCGAATACAACTGTATTCAATGGCGATGACGTTTCTTTCGACGGCACGGACTGGACTTATTCCAACCTCCGCTTCTGGGACCCCAACGCCACCAGTTATACGTTCTATGCCGTTTCCCCTGCCGGCAAGATCGCTTCGGCCAACGCTCAGTCGGGAGAGTTCACCAGTAGCTCCATCACCTTCGCCGGCAACGACAACGATGTCCTCGTAGCCGACAAAAAGGAAGTAACTAAGACCGGTTCTCCTGCAGCATTCGCAACAACCCCCGTACCCCTGGTATTCAACCATATTGCATCCCTGGTGGACTTCAAGGTCAAAAAGCACGCCGAGATAGCTGCGGCTACCGTTGCCATCACCAGCTTCCAGATCAGCAATATCGACAACGTCGGTACTTTCAGCGTGAATGACGCCTACACCAATACTCATCCTGTCGTCACTTGGAACGCTACCGCGCACGCCGGCACCTACAGCAACACCAGCGGTGTCACCTCTGTTGCCACGCTGCCGAATAACATCGGCACAGACGGCTCCGACTTCCTGATCAACAACCTGGTAGCTATGCCTCAGACTTTCCGCACCGATGAGAACATCCAGACCGTCACCATCGAATACGAAATCACCTCTGGCGGCGACACCATCCAGAACACTGCTTCCTTCAACCTCAAGCTTTTTGATAAAACAGACGATAAAGGCAACAACGACATCCTCATCAGTGGATGGGAAGCAGGCAAGCACTACACCTTCTACATCACCATCAACGCCAACGCCATCGTGTTCACGGCCAGCATCACCGACTGGGTGACACCTAACAACGGCTACAACTACCTTCTTCAGTAATAATGCTTAACCGCATCATACGCATAATGGCGACAGCCGCGGGCTGCACCCTGCTTCTGGCAGGGTGCAGCCTCAGGCTGGACAACCCGGCGTCGGATATGGCGCAAGATTCTGGCGTTCCCATCAGCTTCAACGCCGGGTCCGCCTTATTGCTCTATGATGCACAACAAACCAAGGCCGAGTACTACGACGACAGTAGTTTCGGAGTATTTGCTTTCAAACAAAGCGGAGGAAACTGGTCGCAACTGAATTCCAAGAAATGGAAGCCTGACTTTATGTTCAACCAGGAAGTCCATCACAGTAGCGGCGCGTATACTTACGCTCCCACCAGATACTGGCCCAATGCAGCAGTGAACACGCTCACGTTCTGGGCATATAGCCCATATGACGCAAATGCCAACTTGCTTGTTTCCGGGACATCCACTCCCTATACAAGCAACTCCGTCGGGCTTCCCGACATTAGGTTCACCGCAGACGGACAGACGGATCTTCTTTATTCCGATATAGAGGCAGACCAGACATACGCTTCCAATTCAGGAGAAGTGGCATTTGATTTTAACCACGCGTTATCGCTTGTTGAACTCAAAGCGGAAAAGATAGACGAGGATGGACTATACGGAGTTACCATGAAGAAAGTCAGCTTCAAGGGTATCTATGCAACCGGAGTATTGAAGAGTTCGGATTGGAGTTGGTACAATTACAGTGGGTCAAGGCAGGATCTTCCTGTCTGGGATGATGATCCCGACGACGACAGTGATGATGTTGTCCTCACCCATGGAACCGCAACGCCTCTTGCCGGAGTGATGCCGCTTCCTCAGGATCTCACCAACGATGCCTGCTGGCTACATGTAGAATTCGAGGTCTCGTATCATGAAGATCCTTTGGACCCCAGTTCCGCAGTCCTGAGTTATACTACATCTCGCAATGTTTACCTTAGAGATGTCTTTTATTCAGTAGGATCGGCCTGGGCCAAGAATACTCACTACACGGTAACACTCCAGATTTCCCCCGACAGACCTATTCAGTTCACGGTAAGTTGGGATGATTGGGGAGCTGATCACAACTATCACCTTTCCAGTTAAGATGAAATTCAGGTACATAATATTGCTCGCTTTCGCTCCCGCGCTGATTATCAGTTGCGGAAAAGACTCATGCATAGATGTGCCGAATGGTCCCAAACCAATCAGTTTCTCAGCGGGTGTATCAACTATTACCAAGGCCATCAAGCCGGACGATCCCACTGTTCTTCTTACTGTCGGCAACGAGGTAAGTATCTTTGCTACCAGGGAGTATAATGATGTGCCGGAGCAGGTGTTTTCCAATCTTGCTCTGCATTGTGATGCAGTACCCAATCCGTCCACTCCGTCGAACCCGCTCAGCAGCGCATGGACCTATTCGCCGGTCGCATATTGGAAAGACAACGGAGACTACTATTTCTCCGGGGTGTTCCCGTACAGTTCAGACAAAGTGTCGATTGACAATACTTATACTCTGAAAGTCAGCTACTCTGCCGGTGATAATACCGACATGATGGTTGCTAGAACCCACCAGGATGCTGCCGTAAGCAAAGATCCCGTCAATCTTACGTTCAAGCACACCACTTCAGCTGTCCGCTTCCTGTTTGGCAAGTCATCTTCGTCTGACAGCGATCAGTATACGCTGACATCATTCCAGCTGGAAAACATCATCGGTGTAGGAGAGTTTTCGATGGCAACAAGGGTAACAGGATCTCCCACAATTACATCGGCCAACTGGTCTATCAGCAACTCATATACTACGCTGTTTGACTGGGAAGCAGACCAAATTGAAGACCGTAAGCCCATCACTCATCCTTCAGATGCTGAAGACCCTGACGGATACACCCCTATGGGCTGGTACTACATGGTTCCTCAGCCGCTCTCAACAGATGCCGCTGTCCGCTTCTCGGTTTCCTATAACGGTGGAGCCCCGGTAGAGACTGTACTCAACTTCTATGGAGCTACCGACCAGATAAGCGAGTCAGGAATTGCCTGGGCGCCGAACCAGGTCTACAACTACTTCATTACCCTCAACCAGAGTGGTCTTGATCTCACAATTCAGGCTATCCCCTGGGATGAGATTCAAGTAACGACTGACGACTTCAATTTTGAATAAAGATGAGAAAGGTCTTGTCCATAATACTTCTGCTCGGTGTCCTTACCGCCTGGTCCTGCCACAAAGAGGTGGAGCCGGTCGGTGCCGCACTTGGTAGCGGAAGCATTGAGCTAAGGCTTAACTCAGAAAAAGCCATCACTTTCCAGACTAAAGCCACAGATTTGGAAGAAGGGCTTAAGTTCAATAATGTCCTGGTCGTCCTGGCCAACAACGGTGGTAAAGTCGTCGCAAAGGAATATAAGGATGAAGTATCTCCTGTCACAGATGACGTCATTTCCTTTGGCAGTCTTCTTCCTGGAACCTATCACGTCTACGCTTACGCCAATATAGACGCAACAGCCTGGCAGAGCGGCTCGATTTCTTCCCAGGAGCAGGGACTTGCAATTGGAGCCTCATTCTCCAGTTTTGTCGACCGCGAACTTGCTACTCTTACGGGTACGGATGTTCCTTCGGATCCCTCCACTTCTATGCTTCTTACCGGGCACAAAGAGATTCCGGTCGGTCTCACAAGAGTTTCCGAGACTCTAAATCTTCTACGGCCTGTTGTCCGCTTCAAGGTCACGGTTCGTAACCACACACAGTTCCCCGTATCTGTTAATGATCTCCGTTTCGGAAGATTTAATCCTGATAAGTCATATCTTCTTGATCATTTTGATGAATCTGGTGTTCCTTCAGTACCCGCAGATGTTTCTTATCGTGCAATGCCAAGCTTTGACACCTCAGTTGGTGATGATAATTCAGTCGCCCCTGAGGCTGAAGAGGTCATCTATCAGCGCTTAATGTATGAGAATGCATATTCGGGCGTATACAAGATTTTTGCGACACTAGAGTTGGATCGAACATCCGAGTCATTGGCTAATCTGGTATTAAGCCTTGGAGACCGTCCGTTCGGCCCCATAGACTATGAGACTCTAAGCAGTATGGACGAAGGTGAACAGGTGGATGTTCTGGTAACCAATCCACAAACAAGCGCACGCTCGGGTCGTATATTGTGCAATATAAGCTCAGACAACAATATGGTATGGGAGAGTGCTGGATATGCTAATTACAATCTGTTTTACAGCCGCGCCCTTGCCATCTGGAATGAGGATAGTGATTACGATTACTCGACTTATTATTCATATACTAATGCAAATGGTTATTCCGGATGGGATGGACTTAACGCTTCTGATGGATCGCAAGCTACTCATTTTAACTATACCGGCGCAAGAAGCAGGTATTTCCACACCCTGACAAAGTCCAATGGAACATATTCTATCACCGGACTTGCCTTGCAGAAGAATAACAGCAATGATAACGGAAAGTGCTTGACAGAATTCTCCGGATTTGAGATTGAGAAAGGCGTTTCTTACAAGAAGAATAACTCGTGGAAGAATCCCGAGGATATGACAAACTATCTTGTTAGATTCAAAAAGAACACTAACCAATATATTCAGTGCGACGCCATTTGGTCAGAGACGAAACCAGATAATAAGACAAATCTTAAGCTATTTGCGAATAATCAGGCCAATGGAGACCGTCAATTTGCCCTCTTCGGTAAGTATATGTCCGGGGGCAAGATGAAGCGCATACTTAAAGAGAATAATAAGGAAGTGCCCCTTACATATATGGCAAGAAACGAAGAAATCAACGTTGTACTGAATGTCTACTATTCAGATCAGACCGGAGAACTGGATTTCGTAGTGGACAACTCTACTTGGAGTACTGCCACAACTTCGACACATACTTTCAATTGATTACGCAATGAGAAAACGTCTGTTCAAACTATTGTTTTTGCTTTGCGCAGTCCTGATTTCCGGGAGCTGCGTAAGGGAAGAATGTCAGAACACAGGATCGGGTTCGGATGGAGAGGTTGTAGATTGTGTAATCTCGTTCGGCTCTCCTAAAGGCGCCACAGTAGATGTCGACACCAAAGCCGAACTTGGCATTGTCCGTGAAAGCAATGTATTCAATATCTACCTGTTGATTTTTGAAGGCAATGCTTCGGACAGCAAGAAGATTTACGGCCATTATTTCGACGGTAACAACCTGAACGCTACTTCAGAATCAAATTACTGGACTGTCACAAATATGAGTACCAAGGACAGTCCTGCAACTAATGGTACTCTCCACATAAAAACGGCCTCCAAAGCAGGCTGCACCATTGTAGCGGTGGCCAACATGAACCCGAACGATTTGGATGTATCGGCCGGTTTGCTCTCTACAATTCAGACCTTCGGCGAGCTTCAGGATGTCGTTGCCACTCAGGTACGTAGTGAAATTGCCGCCAACTCAGGCTTCTTCCTTATGACCGGGCAGGTTGATGGGGTCAATATCCAGGGCAACGCGGAAGACGCCAACGACATCAGCAAAAAATCTCTCATTCTCAAACGTCTTTATGCCAAGGTCACATTCAACGTAAGGGTCGCGAGAAATCCTGACCAGTCAGACCCTGACACAAAAAATAATTCCCTTCTTCGTGACTTTGTCCCGTATACATGGCAGGTTGTAAATGTTCCCACTTGCTCATATCTGCTTCCCAGAGCGGTAGATGCGGCCGATACTCCAGCAGAGCTATTCTCGACTGAAGAACTTGGCTTTGAGACAGAAACTCTTACTCCCAATAATACGACCGACTTCTATAACGACGGAAAAACACCTGTCTCCATTCATAGTTTTTCCTTCTATATGATGGAGAATCGTCATGCTCCTGCTTCCGGAATATCCACATACGCCGACCGTGAAAGAAGGGAGAAACCCGCATCCTATACCACTGGTACCTTCTTCGATAACGGCGATTACGTTTACACTGACCCCCTGTCTGCCTACGTTGTGCTGACAGGCAAAATAGTTATGGGCATATCTGCCTCGGGGAATGATAATGCAACCTTGGATGCAAATGTCCGTTATGAAATACATTTGGGTAATTTTACATCTGATGTTGCTGATTTCAATACAAATCGAAACTATAACTACGTTTACAATATCTATATAGGCGGAGCCGAAGACATTAAGGCCGAAGTAGAGGCATTCAGTACCGGTGCGCTGACGGAACCCGAACCTGGCGCGACTGGCCGCGTAGTCGTTGCTCTTGAAGAGGTCTTCGACAGCGATTGTCACTACAGCACTCAGGTTATCTCCTTCCACGCCAACTATATGGACCCTGAGAACATCAGCTGGTACGTAGAAACCCCTTTCAATCCTGACGGAGTGGGAGGCAACGATGTGGCTGCGGGAACTGCTATCTTATCGCAGATAGACTACAAATGGGTTGAATTCTTTGTGAACAAAAAGGACTCTAACGGCAGTTACTATTCTGACAAGCGAACTATTTATAAGCCGCACGACTACGATTTCAGAGATATTGACGGAAATGCAATCCCCCCTGGAGACAAGAGAAGGACCATGTACGTGAACGAGCTGGTTGATTACCTGAAGGGCCAGAAAGAGCAGTACGACATTGACCAGAGAAAGGCCGATCCTGATGATCCCTCTTATGATCCAACATGGGTACCCAGAAATGATTTTGATAATGACAATGGCTCCGATGGTCCGAAAATCTCCGTAACAGCCTTCATAGACGAGTACTACTACACAAAGAATCCTATTACCGGCCAATATGACCCGACTCTTTGGAAAGAAATTGTGAACCATCCGATGCGGCGCATGCATATCCTGGCCTCATCCGCTACTTCTGCAGACAGAGAGAGTTCGCTGATCGGTTCGTCTTTCACTATACAGCAGCGTTCAATCCAGAGTATCTATGCTGTTCATGAAGTAGCCGGTCTGCAATCGGCCTGGGGCATGGAATTTACAGATGATGACCAGGAAACCGGCCAGTCTGTCTACTGGAAAACCAAAGATATGGAAGACTGCGGAAATACCAGCGCAACTAATGGCAGGCTTAATTCCCTTAAACTATGGGGAATACTGAATCCAGACGGCACAGATAACATGATTGGTCAGAGATGGGATAAATTCCTTGAACTGGAAGGAACCAACGAAACGGCTCACCTTTGGGATATCAAAGAAACCGGAGACCCCGCAAAAGATTACAATTACCTCAGGTATAGTTGCCTCTCACGTAACCGGGATAACGATGGAGACGGAATTATTGACACCGATGAAATCAGGTGGTATATGGCTTCAGATATGCAGCTGATCGGAGTATTCCTGGGATCTTATGGTATTGAGGGGGACGCTCGTCTTTACCAGCGAAGTGCTTCAGACCAGGCCAATTCAAACAAAAATATATGGCGCCAACACATCATTGCCAGCAACCGATATCCTGGGGATGCTTATAAGAATAGCAATCAGTATCCCCGAATCGTATGGGCCGAAGAAGGCGTTAACGGCAGTCATATGGATTTCTGGGATAACGCGGAACAAACCACAGTGTTCAGCACCCGTTGCGTCCGTAATCTTGGTTATTATCTGGATGGTGGGCAGAGAAAAGACATCACTTTAGCAGAAGATCCTACCGTGGAGCCTAATGCTTTCTTTACCCCTATCAGGAAACATCTTAACACTGACGGCACAGTAACCAGCCCGTATACCGGAGCATATGACAACAGGACATTCTATGAGTTTGATTGTTCCCATATCAATAAGTCCTCCATTCGAGAGCCCGTAGACCATCAGCTCATAGGCCATGATGAACACAGCAAAATGGCCTGTCTGTCCAGCAAGTTCGAGACCGCACCTGACATTAATTTAGTCAATCTTAATAATTACACTTCATATAGCTTCAACAACAAAACCTATAACTTGAAACAGGCTCAAAAACTGAATCAGTACCTCGACGACAGTTTCCCCAATCTGGACAGCAACTTTAACATCTGCCCGGAGGGTTATCGTCTTCCTAACGTCCGCGAGATCTCTATGATATGGACTGCATTGTCCGCTATGACTACCGGAGATAACGCCTATATGGGAACGGGAGCTGACACCAACGGTTCACCATGCCGAACACACTGGTCATTCGGTGCCGAGGGTAACAAGAAAATGCCTAACCGATGGGGCTGGGGTATGAGTACCAAACATCTGTTGATGGCAAATAGTACCGCAGAATTTTCAAAGCCCCGCTGCGTCAGGGATATTTAACCTCTGGCCGCTCCCCTACATCCCCATGGCGGCAAAGAACTGCTCCGGGGTGGCGTCCTTGAGGAGGACGGTTTTATCGGCCGATAAAAGATACAGCGAGGGTACGGCACGGACGTCGTACACAAGGTCCGTGCGGATCACGAAGTCCGGGTCATAGCCGTTAATCCAGGAGGCGGGATACTGGGGAATGTGCTCCTTCCAGGCGTCGATGTCCTCATCTATATAGATATCCACCACCTTGAGCTCCCCGGAGGCGATGGCCGCAGACAGCTCCTCAGAGGCCTCCAGGGCAGTCTGCAGCTCCTTGCAGGCGTGGCAGTCCGGGTTTCCGAAAACAAGCAGAAGAAGATCGGCCTTGATCCCGTACAGCGTGCGGGAGCGGCCTGCCGTGTCAATGAAGCGGAAGTCCGCCGCGCGCGTTCCGGGACTGTTCAAGGCGCAGAGCCTGGCCTCGCGGGCATAGCGCTGACGGTCCAGGGACTCGATGAGAGGGCAATTGGCCATGGCCTTTGCAAAAGGCAGGTACAGTTCCTCGCTGCGTAGAGGCGAGTTGGGATCATAGAAATATCGGGAGATAAGTCCAGTGAGTTGCGGTAGAAGATTTGATCCTTCAAAAGACTTCTGGAAAGCCTCCATACGGGTGTAGAGCGCCGTCATTGCTTTTTCGCCGTCCTCCGGAGCCCCCTGCTGGAGCAAGGTGGCGAAGATGCCCACCTGCTTTTCAAGGTCATCAAGGGTAACACCGTTAACGGTTACTGAATCGGAGTAATAAAGGTGGTCTGTAGCGGTATAGCGGTCCCAGAAATGCGCTCCCAGCCACGCAATGCGCTCTGCGGGATCGGTTATCATCATGGGCACTTCAGCGGCAGGAAATGCACGGGTCTGGATCACCGGAGCCTGCACTTTCTTTGTCCCACAGGCCACAGCCAGCACCGCAACAAAGGCTAAAACGAGTTCTCTTAAATTCATAATATGCAAATTTACTGAAAAATATTATTATCTTCGTAAAAGAAAACCACCGGGAAAATGAGTAGAACCGTAAATAGAATAGAAATAGCCTGGCAGACGGCCATAGGAATACAAGCCGCCGATGGATTAAGGACATCGGAATATCTTTGGCAGCTCTCCAAGAAGAACATAAGTGGCAAGATAGACCTCAATGAAGTAGAGGAGCAGGTAACAAGTTACTATTTTGAAAGGAATGCAAACGATATTGGAGATCCTGAAAAGGAGGAGGCCGATAAAGTAGCAATAAACACAGTAAGGATTTTACTCTCAGAAACATTTGATTTTAGCGCAGTTGGGCTTGTAACACTACATAGAAACATTTTTCACGGAGTATTTGAAAACGCCGGAGAGCAAAGGGAAATAGATGTTTCAAAAAGAGAATGGGTACTTGGCGGTGATATAGTCAGCTTCACTAACCCGGAATCACTGCCGGATGCTCTGGAACAATGTCTTGAAGAGGAGAGAGCATATAGATACAATTCTTCGTCAACAGATACGCTAATATCACACCTTGCGGCTTTCATAGCAAAGCTCTGGCATATATGTCCGTTTGAACAAGGAAATACTAGATTCACGGCTGTTTTCACCCTTCTATACCTACGTCATTTAGGTATTAGTTACAAAATTAATACTTTTGAAAATGATTCGTGGTACTTCCACAACGCACTTGTAAGGGCAAATTATAGGAATATTGAGAAGAATATAGGCTATGAACCCATATATTTGGAGCGCTTTTTCAGGAACCTGCTGCTCTCTGAACAATGGGATCTTAGGAACAGATTCGTTCACGTCCGTCCAGCGGCTGAATGGAGCAAACAAACAAAGTCCAACAATAATACAAGTACAGGACAAGTAGAGATAAAGAAAGAGCGAAGCAAAAGCAAAGATAAGGTTGAGAAAAAATTAAGTATACTTGATAGTGCAATTGAAACAAAGCTGTCAGAAGCAGCTATTTCCCCTGATTTTCTGCCCGATTTTGTAGAAATCAGCGAGGAACCTGTCAAAAATGACAGCATTAAGACCTCTCAGGAAGATAATTACCTGGATAATCCCAATATTCTATTCCTTATAGTAGCTGTGGGAGATGATTTCCTATCTGTTAAAGATATCATGGAGCGCCTCAATCTGAAAGGACGGGACAATTTCCTTAAGCTATATCTAACCCCCGCATTGGATTGCGGACTGCTTTCGTTATTGTATCCAAAGTCTCCACGTCACCCCAGACAGAAATATCTTCTCACTCAAAAGGGAATGGCCTTTCTAGGCACTCTAGAACCTGAAATGAGAGCAAGAATTGAGCGCCATTTGGCTAACTCAAGGGCTTAGTTATTATTTAGATTTTGAAACAGTGCTAGATTTTCTCCAACCAGGCCCGGGGGACTCTTGCCCGGGCAAAGAGGCAATTCAGAAGCCCCACCACAACGTAGATTCTACCTTGCAGTTCTAGGACGTATCCTTCCACGCCTTTGAGTACGCCCTTGGTTACACGCACCTTCTCTCCTACAGAAAGTGGCTTATCCATGAGACCGCCTTCTTCAATGGACGCTTCCAGTACACGGCGGAAATCTTCCATGCATTTATCGGCCACATACATTAGCTGATGCGTAGCGCAGTCGTTCACAAGAACAGCTTTTACTCCGTATGAGTGGACAAGATTCAGTGCTTCAAGTTTAGTAGCGCGCAGAAACACGAAGCTGGTGAGAAGAGGTTCTTCCACCACTCTGTTGCCGCGGGTGGAACGTCTCTCCCTGGTTGGGACAAAGTTCTCCACGCCAAGCTGTGTGAGCCGGTTCCTTACTCCCAGCTCCGCTCCGTGATGCGTCTTTGCCACAAACCAATATGCTTTCTGTTCCGCCATTGGCTCCCGTTAAAACTTCTTGCCAGTCACGATGCTCAGGAAAGTGAGCCCAAGTACCTTAATGTCAAACCAGACGGTATGGTTCCTAAGATAGTACAAATCCAGGTCCAGCCTAGTGAGCATTTTGTCCATAGTGTCCGTGTAGCCGTTGTACAATGTGGCGTAACTGGTAACACCGGGGCGAATCTGGAACAGGTAGTCGTACCTGGGATTATAGTGTTTTATCTGGTTGATATAAAACTGCCTCTCCGGCCTGTATCCTATGAACGACATATCCCCCTTCAGGACATTCCAAAGCTGGGGAAGTTCGTCAAGATGATGCGCTCTCAGAAAACTTCCAACCCGCGTGAGGCGGGGATCCTCCTCTCCGGAATAAAGTGCAGGAGTACCCGAAGCCTCGGCGTCCGTGCGCATGGAACGGAACTTATAGATATTGAACGGCTTGCCGCCACGGCCGATACGTTCCTGCACAAACAGCACCGGGCCGCCGTCTTCCCTTTTGATGAAATAGGCGCAAACTGCTATTACCGGGGAGAAAACAAGCAGCAAAAGACTTGACAGGCCTATATCGAAGCTGCGCTTGACCATATGGCCCAAAAGTGACATTCCGTCCCGCTGCTGAACGGTGTCACGCTCTTCATTCTTATCACCATGATCCCTGGTGGAATCATTCTCCATTATTGTACGCGGAAAGAAAACTCCGTCAACGCCGCCAAAACGCCACTGAAGATTCTCAAGATCCTCATCTGTCCTGCAGGCATACACCACATAATCCATTATCACGCGGCCGTTCATCTCAGGTTTCCTTGTAAGCAGGCCGATAACGTCATAGCCCTCCTTTTCCAGCTCCGAGGCCAGATTCAGCGAAGCATCGTCCGTTCCGGCCACAAGCGCAGTTTTGCGCGACGCCATCTGCGAGGGGTTGGGGCCGTGACCGGAAAGCAGCCTTGACGCCACCCTGATATACGACAGGGCTCCTAAGGTGAGAATAAAGTCCAGGAGAATAATCAGCACGTATTGAAGCATCTGTGGAAGAACCACCAGCCCCACTAAAAGTGCAACCACAAGGATTGTTTCCTTTATGAGTATGGCAACCATTACCCTGGCAATAGACCTTACCGTTGCATATTTTTTCACATCCCGGCTGCATCTGGAAATAAGGACTCCGGGAACGGTGCCCACTAACGCTGCTGCCAACCACTTGAGCACCAGCACGGTAAATCCTGGAATTGGATCCGATATCCATCTTATCACAAGTATGCAAACAAGGGATGCAATCAGTGACAGCAGAATGTCCTGAGAAAGTGAAAATGATATTAAATAATGCCGCCTCATATTATAATTTACAAAGATAACATTTTTTCGCGGTTTTTGCCGGTTCAATCGGCCAAATAATCAAAAAAAGCCTTCCGACATATTTAATTTGGCGTTTTTGAGGGTGTTTTCTTGCATTTTTTCCAAAGATGCTGTATTTTTGTGGCTTATATGGAAAGCATTTCCATAAGCACCGGTTCTGGGACGCTCAATTGACAGTCCCAGCGGCGGAGCCGTATTTGAATTATAAAAGATTACAGCATAATGAAAAAACTATTCGGCGTAACAATTGCCATCTTACTTTCCTGTGTCCTTGCTTACGCGCAGCCCGTGAAGTTCAGCCACGAAGGCCGCTTTTATGTGGGGCTGCAGGCAGGACCTATGCTCAACATCAATGAGAACCATTTCTCCTACAAGGAAAACGGAAGGGCCTTGGGCCTTATCACTTACCAGGCCGGTCTGGTTGGAGGATACGACGTAAATGACATCTTCGGCCTCAGGCTCAGCGCCTCTTTCGCAAAGAATGCCAGCGCCTGCAACACCAGGAACACATCGGCCCACGGCTTCTATCCCTACTCCTTCAGCAGCGTGAATGTCTTTATGGATGCCATCCTGGACCTTCACGGCCTCTCCGACCTACTCACTCCCCTACGGATAAAACTGTACGGCGGTATGGGTCTGGGACATTCCTTCAATATGACTGATTCCCACCACCCCTGGCAGGATGTATCGGACCCCAATACGGTATTCGGCTTCCGCTTCGGAGGAATTGTGGAGTATAATTTCAACCACCATTTTGGAATATTCGGAGATCTCTGCGGAGAAGCATATACGGATAAATACAACGGCCTTATGCCAAGCGCAGAAGAACAGGCCAGCGATTTCGAAGGTTATGGCGGTTTCCCGCTGGATCTTCGCGGACTGATATCATTTGGAGTACTATACAGGTTTTAAAATAGATGAAAAAGATTGCACTCATAGCTGCCGCCCTTTTATCGCTTTCAATAGCGGCACGCGCCCAGGAAGAACCCAAAGACAACAGCAGTTGGTTCGTTGGAGCCGGACTGGGAATGAATTTCGGCTTTGACGGCCAGCGCAATACAGACCGCGAGACTTCGCACAATGGCGCCGGTATTGCCGATGACATCTACTTCGGCTACTGGTTCAGTAACTGGGGAGGTTTCCGTGCAGGTCTCCAGGGCCTTTCCATTTCCGACAAATTCACGGACTTCGGCTATAAGAGATATGAGTATCTCCACGGTGATATGCTCATCCGCGCCCATCGCAACATTATCCCCTACCTCCACATTGGCTGGGCAAGGATAGACAACAGCGCCCTGGGCGGAGGTGCAGGTATCGCATTCCCCCTTTATATCACCAAGAGGATAGCAATTGTCCCCGACATCAAGGCCACAGCTTACAGCAGCCGCATCTATGAGAATTCCAAGAGTTTTCCCGCCGTTTCTTTGAGCGCAACTCTTGGCCTGAGCATCAATCTTGGCAAGCCGCATAGAAGGCCCACCACCATAACCGTACAGCCCCAGCCCATAACGGTGGTTGTCCCCGAAGTGCGTCCTACTCTTGTCCGCGACACCGTGGTTGTGGATAAGATCAACCGTAATCCTTATTCAGACAATTCCTCTTCATCCAAGTCCCTGACCGGTGATCACGACACAGACCATCCGGTCATTACCACCATCAGCGCCGAAGCCCTCTTTGACAGCAACAGCGACATTATCCGTGCCGATGCCAGGGATACACTCATGGACGTTGTGAATTGGATGAAGGATCACCCCGACAGCGGAATCATCGTTGAAGGCCACACCGACAGCGTCGGCGGCAGGGAATTCAACATGAATCTGTCTCTGCGCCGTGCCCAGAGCGTGAAAAACTTCCTGGTGCACAATGGCGCCCGTGCTTCCCTGATAAGCATCGACGGGTATGGCTATTCCCGTCCGGTGGCCTCAAACAACACCGAGGAAGGACGCCAGCGCAACCGCCGTGTTGAGGTGAGGGTATGGTAACCCGGATTCAATGATCAGCATCAAAGAAAAGAAAGATTGCTGCGGCTGTAATGCCTGTGGGGATATTTGTCCCCACAATGCCATCTCTTTCAAGACTGATATTGAAGGATTCTGGTACCCGGAGGTTAATCCTGACATATGCGTCGATTGCGGGCTGTGCAATAAGGTATGCCCGGTAATCAACATCAAGGCTCTGAAGAAGAATGACCTTGAGGAACCGGTGTGCTATGCCGCCGAGCATAATAACCTGGAGGTCATCTTCGACAGTACATCAGGAGGCTTGTTTTCCGCTTTGGCGGAAATCATGTACCGCTCTGGCGGATATGTGGGAGGAGCCATCTACAATGACGATTTTTCAGTCCGTCATTTCATCTCCAATGATAAGACGGATTTGCCTAAGTTACGCAGTTCAAAGTACCTTCAGAGTAACCTTGAAGGGTTTTATCGGCAAGTAAAGTCTTTAGTTGTGAAAGGTGAAAACGTGCTGGTCTGCGGCACGCCTTGCCAGATGGCTGGCTTAAGGGCCTTTTTAGGAAAAGACTATGAAAACCTGATTGTAGTGGACTTCGTATGCCGCGGAATCAACTCGCCAAAAGCCGTTAAAAAATACCTTCAATCCTTTGAAGACCGATACGGGTCTCCCGTTGTGTATGTTAAATCAAAATCCAAGGAATATGGCTGGCGAAACCTTACCCAGAAGGTGATTCTGGCCGATGGGAGGCATATTTATGAGACCAAGCAGGAGAACAAGTTTACCAAAGGCTATCTCAGCACCAACGCTTTTTGCCGTCCGTCCTGCTATGAATGCCAGTTCAAGGGATTCCCAAGAATGGCGGATATCACTTTGGCCGACTTCTGGGGCATTGAGAAGGTAAATCCCCAAATGGATAAAAACTTAGGGACCTCTATGGTTATGATTAACTCCCAAAAGGGCTTGGCCTATTTTGAAAGAGTGAAATCAAGGATCAAGTATGTCCCCGTATCGTTCCAAAACGCCGTTGCCGGCAACCCGGCTTTTCTCAAGCCACTCGACCCTCCCAAAGTGGATAGGGAACAGTTTTTCAAAGACCTTGACAGAATGCCTTTCACAAGCCTTTCTGAAGAGTATTTCAAGGACTTTCCTGTCAGCAGAAAGAAGAAAGCCCTGCTGTTTGTTCGCCGTGTCATGCGTCTGATTACCGAGCTGTTCGGTTCTACAACTGCCACCATAAAGACGCTCTGCCATTCCAGGATAAAGGATATACTTTCCGGCAATTATATGCTTATTAGGAAGCATTCCGTTATTGATATTTCCCGTGATGCCACTCTCCAGATCAAAGGCCTTTTCTGCGTAGGGAATAAAAAATTGAAAAAATCCAAATTGGAGACCAGACTTCTAGTTGAAAAAAATGCATCTTTGCTTTCAGATGGTTTTGTGTCTTTGGGGTATGGGGCCGATGTTGAAGTCTTTGAAGGAGCGACACTGCATTTTAAAGGGAATACAGGCGCCAACATTAATCTGACCATCGTCTGTGCCGATCATATAGAAATCGGCAAGGACGTAATGATTGGAAGGGGTGTTACTATTCGCGACAATAATGGGGATCACTATATTAACCGTCCCGGTTACAAAACATCTAAGCCTGTTATAATCGGCGATAAAGCTTGGCTTTGTGAAGGTTGTACAATTATGTCCGGAGTAAAAATCGGAGCAGGTGCCATTATTGGAGCACACGCTTTTGTCACATCAAATGTGCCGGCTCATACGATGGTTTCCGGTAATCCCGCAGTGATTGTAGACGAAGACGTCCTCTGGAAATATTAATATCGTATCATGGTTTACAATAACCCCTTTTCCCTTGAGGGAAAAACCATTTTAGTCACCGGAGCTTCTTCCGGGATAGGGAAAAGCATCGCCATTGCGTGTTCCCAAATGGGCGGCACTGTAATCATCACCGGGCGGAATGAAGAACGGCTGCAGGAGACGATGAATCAATTAAGCGGAAGTGGGCATTCGGCCATCTCCGGAGACTTGACTGACGGGGAAGCCAGGCACAGGATTGCATCCTTGACACCTGCCTTGGACGGAGTGGTACATTGCGCCGGAATTGGGCACACTAAAATGTGCAAGCAGATAGAAGAGAGCGACTTGCAGACTGTCATGGGCATCAATTTCAACGCCCAGGTTCTTCTGCAGAAAGAGCTGCAGTGCTGTAAGAAAATCAACAAGAAGGGCTCCATCGTTTTCATCTCGTCCATTGCAGTAACAAAAGCCATTGTTGCCAATGCTGTTTACAGTGCGTCCAAAGGAGCCATCACTTCATACGCCAATTGTCTTCAGTTGGAACTTGCACCACGCCAAATCAGGGTTAATACGGTTCATCCGGCTATGGTATGGACAGATTTGATTTACAATAGCGTATTGGGAGAAGAAGAGCTGAAGGCCGATATGGAGAAATACCCGCTGAAACGCTATGGGAATCCTGAAGATGTTGCATATCTGGTGGTTTATTTGCTCTCTGATGCATCTCAGTGGATGACCGGCAATCATATTGAAATCACAGGAGGATATAGATAAGCTATTACTATGGCGTTCATAAAAGCACTCTCCTACTATCTGCCAGAGCGGATCATAACAAATGAGGAACTCTGCCAAGAGCTAGATGACCCCAAGATCGATTCTTTGTCAAAGCAGGCTGGAATTCGCGTAAGACACGTGGCGGCACCTCATCAAACTGCTGCTGATATGGCAATAGAAGCTGCCAGAAACCTTTTCAAAGAGTACGGAATTAATCCAACGGATATTGGTTTTGTCCTGTATTGTACGCAGTGTTCAGACTATCAGATTCCGTCATCCTCTTGCATTATTCAAGATCAATTGGGGATTCCTGTCACTGCAGGAGCCGTAACCATTGATTCCGGTTGCTCCGGCTTTGTATATGGTCTTGCCCTTGCAAACAGTCTGATTGAGGCCGGTGTTTCTGACAGTGTCCTATTTCTCACATCCGATACTTCAAGTAAAAACTTACTTCCGAAAGATAAGAACCGGATGCTGTTCGGGGATGCTGCGGCGGCCACACTCATCGGCAAAGAAGGAATAGCGGAAATAGGGGAATTCGTCCTTGGGACAGACGGAAGTGGATACGACAAACTTATAATAAGAAATGGAGGGAGCCGCAATAAAGCCAAGGATGGGTCTGACGGAGACTATGTCTATATGGACGGAGAAGCCATCTTCAATTTCACAATGGAAAGGGTCCCTCCCATGATTACCCAAGTCCTCTCCAGCAATGGCATCAGTCAGGATCTCATTGATTACTATGTCTTTCATCAGCCCAACAAGTTTATGCTTACCATGCTGAGAAAGATTTGCGGCATACCGAAGGAGAAGTTTTATATTAACCTGGAAGAAACAGGAAATACCACATCCTCGTCCGTGCCTGTCGGTTTGGCAAATTGTATCGCTGATGGAACCATTCATCAGGGAATGAACGTGATGATTTCCGGATTTGGCGTTGGACTATCTTGGGGTGGAGCTGTTTTGAAGTTTTAAATTTTATACCATATGACACTTGACGGATTTGTTGCCATTTTTGCAGACTTATTAGAAGATACCGATCCTTCAGAAATTGGTCCTGACACCTATTATCAGGAGCTGGA
Organism: Bacteroidales bacterium; assembly: GCA_016286385.1. Lineage (GTDB taxonomy): Bacteria > Bacteroidota > Bacteroidia > Bacteroidales > UBA932 > Cryptobacteroides. The sequence continues at coordinate 116,246 of JAEESO010000003.1, forward strand.
TGAGTGGAGTTCCTTACTTAATCTGGGCGTTATCGCAATGGTGAAAACCCAAATGGGTAAAGACATCACCATCAAGGAAATACGCGGCTGCGAAACAATTAAGGACCTTTACGAGCATCTGCAGTAGAGTATGGCCTTCATCAGGGCTATAAGTTATTACCTTCCGGAAAGACTCCTTGACAATTTTGAACTGTCAAGCATATTTCCGGAATGGAGCATAGACAAAATCTCTTCAAAGGTAGGGATAACCTCCAGACATCTTGCCTCTGAAGATGAGACTGCCGGCGATTTGGCGGTGAAAGCCGCAGAGTCGCTGTTTTCTGAATATGGCATCGAACGGGAGTCGGTTGACTTTGTCCTTCTATGCACACAAAGCCCGGACTATTTACTTCCCACCACTGCCTGTATCATTCAAGACCGCTTGCGGATTCCGCAATCTGCGGGAGCGCTTGATTTCAACCTTGGCTGCTCAGGCTTTGTGTATGGACTTGCTCTGGCAAAAGGCTTGATAGCCGGCGCAATGGCTCATAATGTGCTTTTACTGACAGCGGAAACATACAGCAAATATCTCCATCCTTCCGATAAAGGCAACCGTTCCATTTTCGGGGATGGTGCTGCGGCCTGTCTTGTCTCAGAAACCGGATTTGCCCAGATAGGTGAGTTCGTTCTGGGAACAGACGGCAGCGGTTATGATAAACTGATCGTGCGCGATGGCGGAGCCCGTCACCGTGAAAAAAACGGCAAGGTGGTCCAGGATGAGTCCGGCAGCGAAATGAGGGATGATTTCCTTTATATGAACGGCGGGGACATATTTAATTTCACCTTGAAGGTAATCCCCGAACTGGAAAAGCAGGTTCTTCAAAAAAACGGGCTGGAAGAGAAAGACGTTGATTATTTTGTTTTCCATCAGGCAAACAAGTTGATGCTTGAAACTGTCCGTAAGGTTTGCAGCATTGCCCCGGAACGCTTTTACTTGAATATGGAACAAGTAGGCAATACAGTTTCTTCCACTATTCCCATTGCACTGAAAGACTGCATGGACAACGGTACTGTTTCCTCCGGGATGACGGTTATGATAGCTGGATTTGGTGTGGGCCTTAGCTGGGGTGGAACAGTTTTGAAGTGGCTATGACGGATATTCCTTCCATCGGTATCGGCCCTGGAGGGGCGTGGTATAGCGGGCGCGTGAACAATCTTCTGAAGCGGGTTTACGTGCATTTCATAGGAGCACCCTTGCTGGAGCATAAGTATGTCAATGCCGTTGCTCACGCCTTGAAACTTGGCTACAGGCTTGTGGACTATTCTTCCGCTTATGGCGACGGAAAGCTGCTGCAAAAGGCTATTCGTAAAAGCGGCGTAAAGCGTGAGGATCTCTTCATAACTACCCGTGTAAGCAACCGGGCCCAGATTAACAGCCGGGTTCGGGAGGAGTTTATGAGATTCCTGAAGAATATGCAGCTGGACTGCGTAGACCTGCTCCAGTTCCATTGGCCTGTAACGGACCTGTACCTTGACACATGGCGGGAGATGGAGAAGCTGAAAGACGAAGGACTGGTGAGGCATCTTGGCGTTGCCAATTGCCACCAGCATCATCTGGAAGAGATATTCAAGGTGTGCAAGTACCGTCCGGAAGTAGGTCAGTTCGAAATCCATCCGCTATTTACCCAGAAGCCGCTGATTGCTTACTACAAGCAGCAAGGTATTGTGGTTGAGGCATATACGCCTATTGCCCGTTACGACGACAGATTGGTGAGACTGCCCGTGCTTAAGCGTCTTGAGAAGAAGTACAACAAGACTTTTGTACAGATAATACTCCGGTGGCACGTGCAAAACGGGGTGATTCCACTTGTGCGCTCTTTGAATCCAGAGCACCAGAAAGAGAACCTCAACATCTTTGACTTCTCCCTGTCGCAGGATGATATGGCCGCCATAGACGCTGTCAATATCAACTCCCGTCTCAGGTACGACCCCGACAACTGCGACTTTTCAATCCTCTGATATCGGCCCTATGGACAGCCCTGGGGGAAATAAGACCATAGCTAAAAATACGCTGTTCCTCTATCTGAGGATGCTCATCATCATGGTGGTGACACTGTACACCAGCAGGGTGATTCTGCAGGTGCTGGGTGTGGATGACTATGGTCTGTACCAGACTGTCGGAGGCGTAGTCGGTTTCCTTGCATTCATAAACAATTCTTTATCGGCAGGTTCTTCACGTTTCATCACGTTTGCCCTTGGGCAGAACGACAAGGATATCCTGAAAAAGACTTTTTCAACTACATTTGTTTCACATTTACTGATTGGACTGACAATAGTGCTTGTAGCTGAAACCGCAGGGCTGTGGTACGTAAACACAAAAATGGTCATTCCCGCTTCGCGCTACTCAGCGGCATTGATTGTCTATCAGATATCCATCCTGACTGCATTCATCACTTTTATCCAGGTGCCCTTCAGCGCAGAAGTAATAGCACACGAGAGGATGTCTGTGTTTGCCTATACGGGGATAGCCGAAGCTGTGAGCAAACTTGGTATCGTCTATCTGCTCTCGATAGGTGGCATTGACAAACTGGTGCTGTATGCTGTGCTGCTTCTGGTTGTGCAGCTATGCCTGTTTGGCTTTTATGTTTTTTACGACGGGCGCAACTTCGAGGAGTCGGGGTTCAGGCTGAACTTCGACAAGAAATTGTTTGGGCAGATATTCAGTTTTTCCGGCTGGAGCTTGTTCTCAAACGGAGCTTATGCCTTGTCGAATCAGGGAATTCTGCTGCTGCTCAACAAGTTCTTTGCCCCGGCAGTTGTGACAGCCCGTTCGATATCTCTTCAGGTGAACAGCGTAGCCACTCACTTTGTGCAGAATTTCCGTACTGCTGCAAACCCGCAGATTGTCAAGCGGTATGCAGCTGGTGACGTGGCAGGATCAAAGAGCCTGCTGCTTGACTCCACAAAATTTGCCTACTATTTAATGCTCTTGATAGTCTTGCCGCTGTTTTTCATCGCAGACCCTCTGCTACGTCTGTGGCTGGTGGAGGTCCCGGAATTTACTCTGGCATTTCTGCAGATTGTGTTGGCTCAGAGCCTGATTCAGGTATTTGATTTGTCGTTCTACACTGCCTTGTATGCCAAGGGGAGGATTAAGGAAAATGCCATTTTTTCGCCCTTGGTGGGTTACCTGTGCTTCCCTATTGTGTACCTGCTGTTCAAAAGCGGGTGTTCTCCGCTGGCTTTGTCGTGGGCTTTCCTGGTTGGTGCTGCAGTTTTGAGTCTGGCTGTCAAGCCCATATTGCTTAACAGGATATGCGACTATAGTTGGAAGGAACTGCTTAGTGTTTACTGGACTTGCTTCAAGGTCACGCTTGTTGCCGTGCCCGTACCGTTGCTCTCATATATGAAGTTGGGAGTGAACACAATTTGGACAAGCATAGCCGTAGCCATAGTATCGCTGCTCTCCGTGTCTGTGTCTGTCTGGTTTATAGGTCTCGTTTCCGATACCCGTCAGCGGCTGCTGGAGGCTGTAAGAAGTAAAGTGGGCATTTAGGATGAAGATAGGAATTCTCACACAACCCCTGCGCAACAACTATGGCGGGCTTCTCCAAAACTTTGCCCTCCAGCAGGTTCTGAATGGGATGGGGCATCAGGCGGAGACGGTAGATTGGATGGATGAGTGCAGCCCGCTGCGAACGATGCTGGCCAGGGCCAAAAAGACGCTGCTGAGTTATATCCGTAAGGGAGTTGAGGCTCCCCGCTATAAGCCCACCGCAGAGGAAGTGGCGGTTATATCGCGGAACACAAGGCTTTTCGTTCAGCGCCACATCAGGGTGTGCCCCATGCACGTAGCACGCCCGGAAGATTTCCTCAGCGTTGACAACATGTTTGGCTATGATGGCTACGTTGTTGGCAGCGACCAAGTTTGGCGTCCCGGCTACAATGCGTTTCTCACTTCTATGTTCCTTGATTTTGTTAGGCGCAAAGATGTGAGGCGCGTTGCCTATGCCGCGTCGTTTGGCACGTCCGATTGGGAATTTTCACCCCAAATGACCCAGGAGTGCGGACAGCTGTCTAAACATTTTGACTTGATAACTGTACGTGAAGATAGCGGAGTTTCTTTATGCCGGGAGCATTTGGGCGTTGATGCCAGTTTAGTACTGGACCCGACAATGCTTCTGAATAGAAGGGACTATGAGCAACTGGTAGCGGATGAGCATGCTCCGAAAAGTGTCGGAACCTTGTTATATTATATTCTTGACCCGTGTGAAGAAAAAAGACGGCTGGTTCAGCAAGTATCCAAACTGAGTGGCATGCAGCCTTTTACCGTTATGCCCAGGTTCTATGCCGATAAATGCACCCGGCAAACTGTGAAGAATCACATTGAGGACTGTGTACTCCTTCCGGTTTCATCGTGGTTGCGCGGCTTCATGGATGCAGAAATGACTGTGGTTGATTCTTTCCACGGAGCGGTGTTCTCCATTATTTTCAACAAACCCTTCTGGGTAATGGGCAACAGCAAACGCGGCAACGCCCGCTTTGAGTCGCTGCTTGGAACATTCGGGTTGCAGGACAGGATGATTTCGCCTGGCCAAGCCAATACCATAGATTTTCTCAGGCCAATCGACTGGGAGAAGGTGAATTTAATTCTTGAACGGGAGAAAGAAAGGAGCCTGGAGCTTCTACGTCAAGGACTTGCCTGATGGAACACAGACACGCATACTGCATAATAGCACACACAGATCCGCTTATGCTGCGCGTTCTGGTGGCCATGCTGGACCATCCGCAGAACGACATCTACATTCACATAGACCGCAGGGTTGACATTGCTCCCTTCATGTCGGTGAAAACACGTTGGAGCAAAGTCTTTTTTCTTCCGCAAAGGCTGGCGGTGGAATGGGGAAATCCCGTGCAGATTGACACAGAACTTCTCATCTTCGGATATGCCCATGACCATGGCCCATATTCCTATTATCACATGATGTCGGGACAAGATCTGCCGTTACGGCCGCAGGATTCCATCCACCGCTTCATGGACGAGGAACATCCTCACAGTGAATTTGTTACTGTAAATGATGAGGGACCGGATTACCTTCAGGACCTGGACTACAAAACCCGCTACTACCATTTCTTTGTCAAAAGCCTGAGCGACACTAACCACAGCTTGTCACATTATTGGCATTACTTCCTTCATGGCCTTGCCATAAGAATCCAGAAGTTACTGGGAGTAAGGAGGAAATATCCTATTGAACTCAAGAAGAGCCTGCACTTTGTAAGCATCACGCACGAATTCCTGTCCTATCTCCTCTCAAAGAAGGAATTCATCAAAAAAACCTTTGCCCACACGCTTTGCTGCGATGAGGTTTTCCTGCAAAGCATACTTTGGAATTCCCCCTTCCGGGACCGCTTGTACACCAGAGCCGACGGCGGGGTGGGAAGTATGCGAAAAGTAGTATGGATTAACCACAAAGCTCACATCTGGAACAAAGGGGACATTGATGAGTTACTCTCCTGTGAGGAGCTGTTTGCGCTGAAATTTACATCCCGGGACCCTGAACTGCTTCTGATGCTGGCCCGGCATAACGGCTGTCTTGATGCAGTAAAATCCATACTGATGCCCGAATGAAAATATCCGTTGTCATACCTGTATACAGGGTAGAAAACTACATCCAGCGCTGCGTCCGTTCCCTTATGGAGCAGACCTATCAGGATGTGGAGTTTCTGTTCGTGGACGACGCCTCCGGAGACCGGAGTATGGATATTGTGCGGGATGTCGTTTCCGCTTACAGTCGCGACGTCCGCTTCTTGGCACACGAAGAGAACAAAGGCCTTCCATCGGCCAGGAATACCGGCCTGAGGGCGGCTAGCGGAGAGTATATTTACCACTGCGACTCTGACGACTGGCTGGAGCCAACAATGCTGGAAAAAATGGCCGCCGCCGCCAAGGCCGACGATGCCGACTTCGTTTACTGCGATTTCTTTCTCTCCTTTGCCGGGAATGAACGCTATATGCCCACCCCGGATTACGGGAGTTCCATGGAAGCCCTGGAAAAGGGTTTCCTCGCCGGACAGATGAAATACAACGTATGGAATAAACTGGTCCGTCGCAGCCTGTACATGGACAACGGCATCTGTTCTCCCGAAGAGCACTGCAAGGGAGGTGAAGACCTGATGATGGTGAAGATCCTGCGTATGTCCAGGCGGTGCGCCCGCGTTCCTGAAGCTTTGTACCATTACAACAGGGCAAACGAAAACGCCATTACCAAGACCCGCTCAAAGAGGCATTTCGACGATATAAAGGCAAACGCCGATGATGCAATTGCGTTTTTGCATGCCCACCCTATCCAGCATCCGGAATTTCTGGAGCTGTTCAAGCTGAATTTGAAGCTGCCGTTCCTCCTTGCCGGGGACACGCTGCACATCCAACTCTGGAAAGACTGGTATCCAGAGTCTAATGCCTATATCAAACAGAACACCTGGCTTCCCGCCCGCACTATCCTGATTCAGAAATGGGCCGATAAGGGATGGTTCCTGCCGGTGCGCCTGTATGCATGGGCAGTCCGCATGTTTTACCGCCTGAAATATAGTTAACGGCACCATATGCTCCGCAAAGCTGTCATCATAGTCATTAACTGCATCATTGCCAGTCTTTTCATGTTCCCGGTCGGACTGTATTTCCTTCCGGAGCAGGTAAATACCAAGATGATCATCGCCCTTGGAGGCATCTTGGCGTTCGGCATCGACTGTCTCCGTAAAAAAGAGCTGAGCATTTCAACGCCGGTATTGATATCGGCCATCCTGGCAGTAATATTCTCTGTCTGGTGCTATTTCAGCGCAACAGTCAACGGCACCGACGATACCACTTATGCAAGCTACTGGCTCTCCTTTGCCACCTGGCTTGGCGGCGCTTACGGCGTGTGTTGGCTAATCCGTGAGACTGAAGGGCGTATCAATCTGGAAAGTCTTACTTTTTATTTGACACTGGTTTGCGTATTACAGTGCATACTGGCTCTGGTTATCGACAATATTCCATCATTCCAGCGTACCGTTGACAGAATATTCATACAGGGACAGGATTTTTATCATCAAGTCGACCGGCTTTATGGCATCGGCGCAGCCATCGATGTGGCAGGGGTGCGCTTCTCTGCAGTCCTCGTTTTGATGGCCCATCAGATGTCCTCATATGGAAAGGCATTAGACAACCCCAGGCTTGCAATTTTTTATTTTGTAAGTTTTGCAGTTATTCTTATTATCGGCTCAATCATTGCCCGTACCACCTGGATCGGCGCTGCTTTGGGCTTTATTTATATGGGCTTATCGTATGCAGGATTTAACAAGGGAAGCGTTTCTTCGCGCCAGGCCAGTTTCTGGCTCATCCTGATAGGCGTTATTCTCCTGACCACTTTAATCACGTCCTGGCTCTATAACAGCAACCCTTACTTCAAGAGCAACTTCCGATTTGGTTTTGAAGGTTTCTTCAACTGGGTGGAGCAAGGCACTTTCCGTACCGATTCTACAGACAAACTGAACGGCAACATGTGGATTTGGCCCACTGACACCCGCACGTGGACTATAGGATCGGGAATCTTTGGTGACTTTGCCTTCAGGACCGATATCGGCTATTGTCGTTTCGTTCTCTACTGCGGGCTTATCGGCATTACGCTTTTCTCATTATTCTTCATATACAACGGATTTGCCCTCATCCGCTTATTCCCGGGCTCCGTATACATGTCCATCCTGCTGATTGCCCTGACTTTCATAGTCTGGATGAAAGTAGCCACGGACATATTCTTCATCTTTGCCTTGTTGCTGTCCACGGCTAGCCTGTGTGATAAAACATCAGAAGCCCCAGCGTAACTGTTATGAAATACAACTATGTCATACTCAGCACTGATTGGGATGTGTACCGCCAGCTTTATGCCGATGTTACCGGGCGCGACGACGTGTGCTATGTAGCCGGACCCCAGGCCGGCAAAAAGGGGCTCCGGAAAATGCTGTACCGTGCGCATTTTAACAAGAAGCTCAACCGTCTGTTTCCGCTTCCTTTCAAGGGTGTATGGAATCCTTCCTATTTCCGGAACCCCTTCAGGGATAACAAGCCCTTGTGCTTCATTATTTTCAGGGACTGGGTGTCTTTGGATGCGTACACCGGTTATATCGACTGGCTAAAGCACCATTATCCCGGCTCCAGATTCGTGTGGTTCCTTCACGACTTTGTTGTAAATCATAACGACTTCTATACGGGCGAGGTACTGGATTTGGGGCACTATAAGAGTGTTTTTGACCTTGTGTTCTCCTGTCATCCGTCAGAGGCTCAGGACTATGGACTCACTTTTCATAAAGTTCCACTCTCCCGGTTGTTCGACCCGGGAAAGGCCCAAAAGCGGTGCGACGTGCTGTTCGTCGGGAAAGACAAAGGCCGGCTTGACCGCCTGATAAGCCTTTATGACCACCTTACCGGGAAGGGGGCCTGCTGCCGATTCTTCGTATCCGGAGCCTCGGGAAAAACCATAGAACCCCAACGCGAAGGCATTGTGATTCTGGACAGTCCCATGCCATATACGACAACCCATAAATGGATTTCGGAATCCAACTGCCTTCTGGAGCTCAGAACCGACTCCCGTGCAGGTGAAACTCTCCGCGCTTCAGAAGCGCTCATCTATGGGAAAAAGCTGATCACCGACTATACCGCCTTGAAAGAGAGCCCCAATTTCAACTCCGGCAACATCCGTTTCCTTGGCCCCGGCGACGATGCTCAAGGTGTGGATCTCCAGTTTATGACACAGCCCCTGGCTGTGCCGCCTGAAAAGACGGAAGCTATACGGAAACAGTTATCTCCGCTTGCCTTCCTGGAAATGCTCGACGACAGATTATAATGTATATTATATACAACATAGCCGGATTCTACCGCCAGGCGGGAATGGAACGCGTGCTAGCCGACAAAGCAAACTGGCTTGCCGGGCACGGGCACAGGGTGACCATCGTCACTACGGAGCAGAAGGGGCGCCCGAACGCGTTCCCTCTGGACCCCGGCATCGAAGTCATAGACCTTGCCATAGGCTATGAAGACAACAATGGCGGCAGCCTGTGGGACAAAATGGTGCATTACCCCGGGAAGCAGCGCCGCCACATTAAGGCACTTACGGCAGTTCTGATGGAACGGAGGCCAGATGTGACCGTTTCCATGTTCTGCAACGAAGTGAACATCCTGCCGCGCATCCAGGACGGCAGCCGCAAGGTGCTGGAGGTCCACTTCTCCCGCTTCAAGAGACTGCAGTATGGCAGAGGTGGCCTTTGGGCCATAGCGGACAAGATCCGCAGCCGCCAGGATGCCTCGCTGGTGAAACGCTACAAACGCTTTGTGGTGCTCACCAGGCAGGACAAAGCGCTCTGGGGGCCTCTGGAAAATATTCGCGTCATCGGCAATCCTGTGAGCTTCCGCCCTAAAGCGCCTGCCGCCCTGGACAGCAAAACCGTTATTGCCGTGGGCCGATATTCCCGCCAAAAGAGCATGGACCGGCTAGTGGATGCCTGGAGCCTGATAAAGGATAAGGACGGCTGGACACTGAAGCTGGTTGGAGACGGAGCGTTGAGAGGAGAACTTGAGGAGCAGATCCGGCGCCTTTCACTTGAAGGCTCGGTGGTCCTAGGCCGGGAGGAAAGCGATATGGAAAGCATTTACCGCAGTGCCTCTATCCTGGCCCTCTCTTCCAGGTACGAGGGCCTGCCGATGGTGCTTCTGGAGTGCCAGAGTTTCGGCGTGCCCGCGGTATCTTTCGACTGCCTCTGCGGGCCGCGGGAGATTATTGATGACGGGAAGACCGGCTTCCTGGTAGAGGAAGGAGACATTCCCGCCCTTGCAAAAGCTCTGGAAAAGCTTATGCATGACCACGCGTTAAGAAAAGAAATGGGGCTGAATGCCTTCCGCAAGGCAGAGGATTGGAGGCCCGAAAATATAATGCCTCAGTGGATACGGCTGTTCCAAGAAATATTGTAGTGTCTGCGGTCAATATCCGCAAAGGGGGCACCCTCACGGTGCTCAGGGACTGCCTGCAGTACCTGTCCGGACGGGCCGACCTTCACGTAACCGCCCTGGTACACAGCCGTTCCTTGTGCGAGTTCCCCGGCATAGACTACATTGAGATTCCCTGGAGCACGGACAGTTGGCTGAAACGCCTCAAATGCGAGTACATTACCATGTACGGCATTTCCCGCCAGCTTCCTGAGGCCCATCTGTGGCTGTCCCTCCACGACACCACGCCACGCGTAAAGGCAAAGCGCCAGGCCGTGTACTGCCACACTTCATTCCCCTTTATGAAGCCCACTCTGCAGGACCTCCGGATGGACCCCAAGATAGTTCTCTTCTCCCTTTTCACGCGCTACGCCTACAAGTGGAATGTAGAGAGGAACAGCTACCTCATAGTGCAGCAGGACTGGATGCGGCAGGGCCTTTCGCGTATGCTGGCTTTCCCGGAAGACAGAGTCATAGTGGCTCCGCCGTCATTCCGGCCCATTGCCTTTGAACCAGTTCCAGCAAAACTGCCAGTGTTCCTGTATGTGGGAACACCGGACTGTCACAAGAACTTTGAAACCCTTTTCACGGCCGCTCAGATGCTGGAAAGCAAGCTTGGCAAAGGCGCATTCAAACTCCTTGTCAGCATCAAGGGCGATGAAAACCGCTATGCCCGGTGGCTGTACAGGAACTGGAGCACAACCGCTTCCATCACCTTCCGCGGCCTCCTTTCCCGGGAGGAACTGGCACAGGCCTATGCCGAAGCCTCATGCCTGGTTTTCCCTTCAAGGGCGGAGACCTGGGGCCTTCCCATATCGGAATTCCTGCCCTCAGGGAAGCCGATGATCCTGGCCGATCTTCCATATGCCCACAACACGGCATCGGGCGCGGCCTCGGCAGCCTTTTTCCCTGTAAAGGATGCCTATAAACTGGCCTCGCTGATGCATGAAGTAATAAAAGGGAGCATGGATTCCTTCGGCCCCGTACCCCAACAAGATCTCCAGCCGCCTTATGCTGCCGGCTGGGATGAACTTTTCCACATGCTTCTGAAATGAGAATCCTTCAACTGGGCAAATTTTATCCTATACGCGGAGGCGTGGAGAAGGTGATGTGGGACCTCACCCGGGGATTATCGGCCCGGGGAGAGGACTGCGACATGCTTTGCGCTACCCTCCCCTCAGACAGGACAGACCCGCAGGATGAGGGACTGGAGCAGCCTGACGGCAGCCTTCGGTTCAATGCTCACGGCCGCGTGATCCGCGTCAAGGCTCTTAGCAAGAAAGCCGCAACAATGATATCCCCGGCAATGGTTTCATGGCTTCGCCGCCATAAGGCCGATTATGAGATTATCCACGTCCATCATCCGGACCCTATGGCCGCCCTTGCGCTGCGCCTGAGCGGATTCCGGGGAAAAGTGGTTCTCCACTGGCACAGTGACATACTCTCCCAGAAGATGCTGCTCTCCCTTTATCGGCCCCTGCAGAGCTGGCTCATAAAGCGGGCCGATATAATAGTTGGCACAACCCCCGTCTACGTCAAGTCTTCACCCTGGCTGAAGGACGTGCAGCAAAAATGCACCTATGTTCCTATCGGCATCAAACCCATAACTATAGATAAGGTAGCCTCAGATGCTGTGAGTGGCCGTTTCCCGGGAAAGACAATCCTGTTTTCCGTCGGACGTCTTGTGCCTTACAAAGGCTTTTCCGTCCTCATCCGGGCAATGAAGTACCTGCCGGAAAAGTATCAGCTTATAATTGGCGGTTCCGGCCCGCTGAGAAACCAGCTGGAGGAGCTCATTGACAGCGAGGGCCTTAGAGGAAGAGTCTTTTTGGAAGGCTATCTTTCCGATGAAGCCTTAAGGGCCAACTACGGGGCCTGTGACATCTATGTCCTTCCAAGCATCATGAAAACCGAGGCCTTTGGAATTGTTCAGATAGAGGCAATGTCCTGCGGAAAACCTGTTGTAGCCACTACTATTCCCGGTTCAGGTGTTTCCTGGGTAAATGAAGACGGCGTTTCCGGAAGGAACGTCACTCCCGGAGAGCCCAAACTTATGGCCGGGGCCATAGAAGATGTGATGGATAATTACCGGAACTTCTCCCATGGGGCGCATGCCCGTTTTGAAGAGATGTTTTGTGAAGAGAATATGATTAATTCAATACTTACAATATATGAAACGCTTGTTTAATTCCTTCCCGGCGTGGATAGCCATTCTTGCCCTGGTATCCTGTACCACGGCAAGGCAGATGAGTTACCTTACGGATATGGAGTACAATAAGGACTATCCGGTTAAGCCGGCTCCTGAACTTGTAGTCCAGCCCGACGACCTTCTTGGCATAACCGTTACAAGTTCCACCCCGGAACTGGCCGCCCCGTTCAACCTGTTCAGCGACGGACAATCAGGCCAGAAGTACATTGTGGACCGCAATGGCAATATAGAATTCCCGGTGCTGGGAACCATAAACGTCTGGGGTGCAACCCTTACCCAGATCCGTGACGGCATTGCCGACGGAATCAGGGCCAACGGGTTCATCAAGGACCCCATAGTGAACGTGATGCTGGAGAATTTCAGCATTACGGTAATAGGCAGCGCAGGGAATTCCGTGATTCCCGTCAGGGGAAACAGTATCAATCTCCTTGAGGTGCTGGCAACAAATAAAAGCGTTACCAACCGGTCTGACATCCGGGACGTGATGGTCATTAGGACTGAGAACGGCGTGCGCCGCTCCTATTCCGTAGACCTCCAGAGCAAGGACCTCTTTGACTCTCCTGTGTTCTACCTGAAGCAGAACGATGTAGTCTATATTAAGCCCAAAGGTGTAAGCCTAAGCGCCAGCGGCCAGACCACAATGTCATTCGTGACTGCGGGCCTGTCGCTTATATCCATTATAGTTAATACCCTTCTTTGGACAAGCAGAAGTAAGTAATCCATGAACGAGAAAAAGAACAATGGCAGCGTAAATCTGGTAGACCTTTTCTTCTACCTCCTGAGCTACTGGTATCTGTTTATCATTTGTGCAGCGGTGTGTGTGGGTTTCGCGTACTACCGTTATTCCAAGATGCAGCACGTATACCGGAGCGACGCTACAATTATCATCAAAGACCCCTCCAACACCCAGAGTACCGTGCAGATGGGCGCATACAACAGCCTCATCAACCACGTGAGTATGTCCAACGAGATACTCCAGCTCCAATCCCGTGAACTCATGCAGATGGTTGTCACAACCCTTGATGCCGATATAGACTATCTGGAAAAGGACAGGCTGCGTAACGTGGAGCTTTACCGGACCGCCCCTGTGAGAATGTTCGTTGTCAGGAAAGACGGAGACTTCCAGTGCCAGCTGAAAGTGATCCCTTCCGGAGAGATGCAGATTACCGTAGAAGGCTCCGGCCTGGCAAAACAGACTGTCCAACTGGGCGATACTCTCCACATTAACGGACACAGGGTGGTATTCTCACCCAATTCCAGTTTCTCATCCTACATGGGCAAGGAAATCCGGGTGAAAAAACTGCCTATCCCCGACAGGGCATCTCAGTTTATTTCCCGCCTCAAGATTGTCCAGGCCGAATCTGACGGCTCCATCCTGCAGCTCACCCTGATGGATTTTTCTCACTTCCGTGCCGATGATGTGCTGAACATGCTGGTCCAGAAGTATAACGAGGATGCTGTGAGGGAAAAGAACCGCATCGCAGTGAATACGGCCGCTTTCATCAACGAGCGCCTTGCCATCATCCAGGACGAACTGGGAACCGTGGAAGAGGATCTTTCCAGGCTCAAGACAAGCGAACGCATACTGAACGTAGAGGCCACAGCTGCCGATTATCTGAGCCAGAACAACGCCCTGAACAAGCAGATAGTGGATATTGAGACCAAGCTTAGCACCATGCGCTATCTCAAGGACTATGTAAGGTCCGCCTTCCAGGGATATGAAGTGATTCCTGCCAACCTTGTGACGGAAGACAGTTACATAGAAGATGCAATCCTGAAGTACAATGCAGCCGTGCGAAAGAGGGAGCATTACCTCAAGGGCGGCGGAGAGTACAGCCTTGCCGTAAGTGGACTGGAAAACGACATCAAGGATCTCAAGGCCGATATTTTTGGCTTCATAGACAGCCGAATCTCCCTCCTCATCTCCGAGCGTCAGGCCCTTGCCGAGCAGGAGCAGAGTTCCCTCAGGAAGTTTACTTCCATGCCAACCAAGGCCCGGCGCTTCCTGTCCATAGAGAGGCAGCAGAAAATTAAGGAAACCCTGTATATGTTCCTCCTTAACAAGCGCGAGGAGAACTCCCTCACCCAGGCCATGGCCGACACCAATGCCCGTATGATCGATTCGGCGACATCAAACTGGGACCCTGTATACCCTTCCCGCAACAAGATGCTGCTGGTGGCCCTTCTCATCGGCCTCCTGGGGCCTGCTGTGGTACTTATTGCCCGCATCCTCATCGACAACCGCATCCATTCACGCAAAGATGTGGAAGAAGGTACCACAATGCCTTTCCTTGCCGATATTCCTTACGCCAGGGAAAAGAAGCGAGAGAAAGGCGACACTACGCTCACCACGGCCTACAAGAACTCCAAATCCAAGGTGTTTACGGAGGCTATGCGCCTTCTGTGCACCAACCTGGATTATATGCGTCCGGAAGGCTGCGAGCATCCGGTGATTGCCTCCACATCGTTCTCGGTATCGGCCGGTAAGACCTTCCTTACCACCAATATGGCCGCCTGCCTTGCCGATGCCAGAAAGAGAGTGGTGCTGGTGGATATGGACCTCAGGAAGAGGACCGCGTCCAATTTCTTCTCCCTTAAGCACGGCGTTCCCGGACTGTCCAATTACATCTTTGACGACTCCGTGCGCCTGGCTGAGATTCTGCACAAGGACGTCCTGCTCGGAGTGGACTTCATTCCTGGTGGACATATCCCGCCGAACCCCGCCGAACTCCTTGGCCGTGCCCGCTTTGACACCCTCATACAGGAACTCAGGGAAGAGTACGACTTTATCCTGCTGGACGGCGTTCCGGTGAATGCCGTGGCCGATATGATGGTGGTCCAGAGGCTGGTGGATATGAACCTGTTTATCCTGAGAAGCGGAAAAGTGGACCGCAGGGCCCTTCCCGAACTGGAGACGGTTTACCAGAGCGGCCGTCTTAACCATCCCAGCATCATCCTCAACGGCGGTGATATACGCGCCTCATACGGCTACGGATACGGTTACGGCTACGGTTATGGTTATGGTTACGGATATGGCTATGGCTACGGATATGGCTATGGTTATGGATATGGAGAAAAAGACGACAAATGATTATAGCAGTAGATTTTGACGGGACCATTGTAGAACACAAGTACCCAAAGATTGGCAGGGAAAAGCCCTTTGCCATAGATACCCTCAGAAGGCTTGCTTCCGAAGGGCATAAGATTATCCTCTGGACCTCCCGCGAGGGAGACCTTCTGGAAGATGCCATACGCTTCTGCAAGGAGCGCGGCCTCACGTTTTATTCCGTGAACAGCGACATCCCCATGGGAAGTCTCACCTTTTCCGACAAAACAACCTCCACAAAGCTTGTTGCCGATGTCTATATTGACGACAGGAACCTTGGAGGGCTGCCTGACTGGGGTGAAATATACGGAATAGTGAACGGCGCAAGGCGCCATTCCCACCATAAGCATCATCACAAACGCTCATTCCTCAGCAAGCTTTTCGGCCGATGACAAGTGAAGAACGTCTTCGGCTCCTCCTCCAGATCCTGAGAGGCGAATTACCCCCGCCGGACCTTGACGAGGAAGACTGGATGGAACTCCTCCGCACAGCCGGTCACCAGACGGTGATCGGCCTGCTGTACAAGGCTGCAGAGGGTTTTCCTGAAGGCTTCCGCCTTCCGGACCGCGTACTTTTCACCCTTTTGGCAAAGGTCAGAAAGACGGTACGGCGGAATCAGGAACTATCCCAGGCCCAGAAGGAAGTCCTGGAGATACTCCGCTCCGAAGGGCTTGACCCCATTGTAATGAAAGGCAGCACCTGCGCCGCCAGATACCCCTCTCCCGAACTCCGGACCGGCGGGGATATAGACCTGTACATCAGAGAAACTGATTTTGAGAGGGCCCTGGAAGTGCTCCTGGCCTCCGGAATAGAATGTTCTCCAAAGCCGGACACCAGCGTGGCTTTCATGCTGAGTGGCTGCGAAGTGGAACTGCACAGAAGGTACTTTGACCTTCACGTGCGGAAGGTTCTACTTCCTCCCATAGGGACTCCGGAAGCCGAACTTCTGATGCTCTCCTCCCACATCCTCAAGCACGCCTGCGGGGTTGGGGTGGGGCTCCGGCAGATTATTGATTTTGCCTTTGCGTATAAGGCCTACCCGGGTGATTATCAGCGGCTTCATGAGTTATTCAGACAATGCGGCCTGTCCCGCTGGGATGCCCTTTTGGTATCATTTGTTAAAGACTTCATAGACCCCGGGACAGTAGTTCCGGAAAAGGTAGATTCCGCGGATCTTTTCCGGATTGTTGCAAGAGGAGGGAATTTTGGCCATTTCAGAGACAGCCGGCTTGACTCCATCCAAAAGCACGGAACATTCAGGAGAAAAATGGACACCTTGAGGCGAATCCTGTCAAATCTTCATTTTTCACTGAGATATGCGCCACGGGAAGTCTTTCCGTTTATAGCCGGACTTTTTCAGGAAAACCTGCATTAATGCGGTTTAAGCGCCTTTTTTTCAAAATAATTGACTATATTTGTCTATCCGGTATGTAACCCATTGGCCTTATGATGGAAGTATCGTCTATAACCCAGGACATATTCTTCATCCTTCTCTATGGAGGTGTACTGGCATTAGAACTGCTGGCAGCACTATATATATTGCTGCGCAAAGGCAATGCATTTGTCAGCGGCATAGAACCTCCCGTACGGCTGCGCCGATGGACTGCTTTCTTCATGGCCACTTTAGCCCTTGGCCATCTGTATTGGATGTATTTCGCTTTGCACCCTTCTGCCGCTACATATATAACCGCCTGCCTGCTGGATGTACTGTTTGTAATCATTTCGGTGGCAGGTATTATGCTGGCCATGTTACAAGACCGGGAACGGCATATATGGCCAGTTCTGGTTTTATTGGTCCCGGTTATCGTATGGTCGGTCATTGGCATAGTCCGTGAAGACATCGGCCTGTTACGCCCGGCACGCATTTATGTAATTCTTCTGGTAGGACTGATTACGGTGAATATGGTATTTGCCATCCGTAACTATGGGCGCTGGCTCAGGGACAATTTTGCCGACCTGGAGCATAAGGAGTTCTGGCAAAGCATCCTGGTGCTGGCCGTTCTCCTGCTGACTCTGTTGTTTTATGGCTATACCGATAGCAACATTATTTTCCTTTATTCTATTCAGGCATTCAATATCTTAGTCGTGGGACTGGTGATGTGGCGCGTGGAAACGCTTCGGAGTCTGGACAGCAGCGACACAGTAGCGGAGGAACCTTCGAAAGATGACATGGAGACTCCTTCGTCAAACTCCGTTCCAGACACAATAGGCCCGCAACTGAAAAAGTACTGCGAAGACACGCTGCTCTTCCTGCAGTATGACCTAACCCTTGCCCAGCTAGCCCAGGCCATCGGCACAAACCGTTACTATCTGAGCCAATACTTTTCCCGGCAGGGGCTCACCTATAATGCCTACATCAACGGCCTGCGCGTAGAACACTTCATCCACCTGTATAACCAGGCTGTTGCCGGCCACCGTGCCTTTACGGCAAATCAGCTCTCCGCAGAAAGCGGATTCCACAGTTACAGCACGTTCAGCGCCGCTTTCAAACAGAAGATGGGAAAGACCGTCACGGCGTGGATGATTGACGCAAAGGAGTAACTTTTGTCTCCTTTCCTTTCAGAATTCACAAATATCGTTTCAGAATTTGCAAAAATGCAACCTGAACTTTTTTAAACCTTGATTCTTTGTCAAGGTTTTTTTATTTTTGCAAGTTACATATATGTAACTCCGCAGAAAAGGCCCTTCAAGGCTCTTCGCAGGATTATTTAATAGAGGATTTTAGTTAAAGTTAGTGTATATGGAACCTTGTAAAAGATACATTGCTCCAGCCATAATCAGAACGGTTTCCGTAGAACTGGAAACCGAGATTCTTGCCGCATCCACGGTGCAAAAGAGTTCCGAAGTAAAAACTACGGGACAGGAAATTGTTACCATGGATTTTTCAGATACCTCCTTCAACCAGGAGTGGGACAGACCATAATAGCCAGGAAGCGTCATGAGAAAAAGCAGAGTAATCATCAGCATCGCAGCTGCGGCAGTATGTCTTATTGGGCTTGCCGGTTGCACTAAAGATTTATCTGGCAAGAGAATCCGTTTCCGTGCCAGTACGCGCCCTGAGGCCCCTGTCACCAAGACAGCATACAGTGGAGAAACCTACAACGCTTCCAGCAAGGTCTATGAACGCATAGACTGGGTGGACGGAGACAGAATAGTTCTTGCCATGAAGAACAACGACGTAAGCATGGTCTCCCAGGAGTATTCCGTGAACACTATCTCCGTGGCTGGTGTGAACAGCAAGACGGACCTGGAACCCTATGGAGCAGAGCGTGGTCTAGAATGGGGCACCGGCACACACGATTTCTGGGCCGCTTATCCCGCTTCCAAGGTTACGGTTGGTAACCACAGGATGTCGGCAACCATACCTTCTTCCCAGATCGTAAGATACAGCAGCAAGGCCAACAATGTTTCCATTTTCAGGGCCGACATGTCTGATGCCTTCATGGTAGCCGGCCTGCAGAGTCCTCAGGAAGAGGATGGCATCAACCTGGATTTCTATCCTGCATTTACCGCCTTCGAGTTCACAGTTGGTGCCAACGACAACACCACCATCACAAGTTTTGAGATGGAAACCAGCACCTATGAGACCGAAACCGCCAATTATGTACCCCTTGCAGGTGTTTCAACGGCCACTTTCGATGCCGCCAGCAATATGTCTTTCACATACAGCGGAACCGGTACCCTGAGCAATACCATAGGAGTTGTCTTCCACGACGACAAAGATGCTCCCTACAATCCCATTATTTCCACCACGGCGTCCTTGAATTTCAAGGTGTTCGCCCTGCCTTTGGAAATCACAGGACTAAGGATCACCTTCAATCTGAGCGATGGCACCAGCAAATCCCTTCGCCTCAAGCAGAACGGTAACTGGATCACTTTCCCCGCAGCTGCAAAGATTCAGATTTCAGGACTTGCAGTTCCCGGAGCCGTCTGGTATATCAATTTCGATTATCCCCGAAAGGAACAGTGGATTGTACATCCGGACATTGAAATCGGCGTAGAATAACAGATAGGAGAAGACAAAGATGACAAATAAGCTCAATACAATACTTATTCCGGCCCTGATGGTGCTTCTGGCAGTGCCCGCCTGCAGCCGCATTGAGAATGCTCCCAAAGCAGCAGAGAAAGAGGGAATACGCTTTGCCGCGCCCATGCAGACAAAGGCTACCGATGCCGTGAACACCACCAGCGTTTTCCAGGTCAGAGACTGGTACAATAACACCCAATACCACATCAACAACACCCTCAGGTGGAATGCCACCGAATCCAAGTGGGTCTATGGTACCACGGCAAATTATGAATGGACAGGCGGAAACCACCTTTTCTTCAGCTGGCTGGAGCACAACGAAAACTACAGCACCTCCGCTTTCTTCGGCACCGGCCTCAATGCCAGCGGCAATACGCTCACTATTCCGGCGAAAGCCCTCAGCACATCCACCCAGCAGTACGACTTCATGTACTCAAACCCCGTGAGCCGCAACACTTCCGGCAACGACTACTCGGATGTTCCCCTGGTGTTCAACCACCTCTTTGCCCAGGTTGCAATGTCCTTCCAGATATCCAACCAGACCCCGGACGGAGAACAGCCCATATATCTTCACGGAGTATATCTGAACGACAACTTCATCAACGAGAAGGAAACCGTTATCACTTTCAACGATGACGGAACGGCCGATGTATCTTTCAACAATGCGGCACATAACGGTGCTTTTTCCGCAAGGACAGATTTCGGCGGTATGAGTTACGGTAAGGGGGCAACTCCCGTGGATGTCCTCTCACAGCAGCAGTCCACCACCAAGGATTTCTACTATTTCTGGCCAGCGACGGAAACCGAACTCCACAATGTCATTGAAGTTATCTATCAGATTTCCGGAGAAACGGATCCCATCACCGGTGATCCCCTTATCCGTCATTCTCACCTCTCTTTCCCCAAGGGTACAAACTGGAAGGGCGGCCACACGTATTCCTATACCGTTACATATATGGGCGGTATCTTCAAAGTAGAAGAATCCGTCCTTCCCTGGAACTATACGGAACTTTCGGCAGGAGCAGAAGACCAGTCCGCCATGGCAAGCTGGATAGGTTGGGATTCCTCCACCTGCACTATCAGTGGCCGCAATATCACCTTTAAGACAGATACTCAGGGAAGGCTTATGCCCATCCACGGAATGTTCAAGATATTCTCGCCCACCCGGTGCACATACCACATCAACCTGTCGCAGAACGTGACTAAATACTCATTTGCACACGATTTCGGAAGCGGCATTGTTGACACAAGTACCGGCACCATCGGAACTAACTCCGGCGATATCCATCCCGGCGTAACCATCGACTTCTTCATTACCGCCCGCGACGAAGACCGTCCGGCAGCTGGCCAGCCTTCCATAACGGCAGACCTCAGTTTCTCTGTACAGGCTTCCGGCGGCCGTGAATTCTCCCTGGACTCCGAACTCCAGAGAGACGGTGCCTATACAATTATTATCCCCAGCATGTAGTGTGATATGAAAAAGTCAATCATCATAACAGCAGCTTTTGCAGCGCTTCTTTCAATCGCCGCGTGCCAGCGTGTACCGGAGCCCGGGCAGGCAGTTTCAAGTGAAAGCGGAATCCGCCTCACTTTTACCTGCGGAGATATCAGCACCAAGGCGGACAAGCCCGGCGTGGGCAACGAAAACCTTATCAAAACGCTGGATGTTTTCCTGTTCAACGGCGTCGATCCGGAATATAAGCATCACTGGCGTTTCTCACCCGAGATTGAATCCAACTTCACCTGCTTTATCCAGGCAGCGGTTATCTTGAACGATACCTATAAAGTATTCTCTATTGCAAACTATCCCGGCCCGGAAAGCGATTTCATTATCAGCGGTGTGGAGGCTACTATGAGTCAGCTCAATTTGCTTGCTCTGAAAGAGTCTTCCCACCGTACATTCACTGCCGAAGCCGGCGGCAACATCATGCCTGCCGCAGACAAAGACCTCTGCCTTGTC
This sequence comes from Bacteroidales bacterium, assembly GCA_016286385.1. GTDB lineage: Bacteria > Bacteroidota > Bacteroidia > Bacteroidales > UBA932 > Cryptobacteroides. Next base: position 137,542 of record JAEESO010000003.1, read on the forward strand.
ATGACAGGCATTGCAGAGAATATCCATGTAGCCGTTGTGCCTGGCCAGACTCTGGTAGGTAACGCTTCCGTGGATCTTAAGCGCATCTCCGCCAAGGTTACAATGGACTTTTACCTTAAGGATGAGGTCCATCATGACAAAGGCCACGTCACTGAAATCTGGACTCCGCTCACCGAAGGCAGCAATATCCGAGTGTATCTTTGCAACGGCACAACGGAAGCCCTCGTGGGAGGCATCGACACCAATCATTCGTACTTCGATTATTTCCCCAACATCGACAACACAACCATACCTGGAAAGACCGATTTCTCCACCGCTTTTTCCAGCGCATCGTTCTATACCTATCCGGAAAGCTGGACATATGGTTCGGCCGCCGAGCCTTACCTCAAGCTAATTGTGCCCTGGAAGCTTTCCCGTACCACTTCCGGAATAGTGCAGGAATCGCAGAAGGAGTTTTATTATAAGGTAATGCTTCCCACCAACGCCTTTGAGAGCAATAACTGGTATCACCTTGTTCTGGACGTCACCCAGCTGGGCGGCGATGCCGATGACGAGGCCGTGAACGTCCCCTGCGGATATCAGGTCCTGGACTGGAGAACAGGAAACGGTATTACCTCCTCCATGTCTCCCGGTTACTACCTGGATGTGAACGTACCTGATCCTATGGATATAAAGTTCTACGGCAACACACTGGATATCCCGTATTTTGCCAGCGGCGCCGTTTCCATCCGCAGCAAACAACTGGATTATGAGGATTACAGTTCCGGCGCACACATGACCTTGGATCCGGGCACAGACGTTGCCAAAGCCGCCGAGGGCGATTATATCCATATCAGCCATACGCTGGACTACGATTTCACAGGAACAACCTATGACGTGTCGCCTTACACATATACCATAGTCCTGCAACTTTCAAATGATAACATTGGGCAGTATGACAAAACCTTGAAGGTTACGCAGTATCCGCCGCTGTATATTACAAATATCAATACGGTAAACGACGACGACAGCAAGCCCAACGTGTATATTAATGGAAGATCAACCACAACTAGCAGAATAAATGTTTGGGACAATTCCGGTCAATCTACTACAGGAAACATTACATCTACTTATCAACCTCATTATTTAGGCTCTATAAGCCCTAATAATACGGCTGTAGGTACACCTGTAGATCTGAATGCCAATAATCAGAACCCTAACATCTATTCTGTTACCACCACTATTCTTAAATTCACGCCTTTGGCAAACGGCGTGGAATTTCCCACTGTGCTTGGAGATCCCCGCGGCCCCGCCACCGATGAATACAGTTCCGTTTTGAACGGGGGTGATGCAGGTGATCCACTGACCCAATACCGTCCTGCGGCAGAAAATACTCAGAACGTAATTTCGCCCAAATTCATCTCTGCCTCCTCTTACGGAAAAACTCTTCCTGTGACTTACGAGGGAGCAAAGAAGAGATGCGCCGCTTATCAGGAGTATGGATATCCCGCCGGACGATGGCGCATCCCCACAGAAGCAGAGATTCTTTTCCTGCAGAAGTTGAATACCGACAGTAAAATCCCTTCGCTTTTCAACCCAAGCACCACAAACGGATATTGGGCAGCAGGGGCACTTCTTTATGTAAAGGATGGCTCTGGTAACGACTTATTCGTAGACCTTTCAGGAGTTACAGCTAATACCGGTTCTGTTGGTTATACCGTTGGATCAAATACGTATACCAGTTATGTCCGCTGCGTCTACGATACCTGGTATTGGGGAGACACTCATTCCACCTATACTAATAGCAGATGGCTTGGATACAAGACCGGCCTCAATGACACATTTTGATGAGATATGAAAAAGATTTACGCTATATTTTCTGTCTTTCTTGTGCTTGCTTCCGTGTCCTGTACACGTGAGGAGCCGGTATCCATAGCCAATTTTGAAAATGAGGGCGCAACCGTTCCCGTTGTTCTCTCTTTCCAGAATCCTCTGGTTCTTCAGGCCGATACCAAGGCCGAGATTGGAATGGAAATGGGGGTACAGCCGGCAATAAGCAGCATCCATGTTGCCGTTTTCGGTACCGACCGTTACTTGAAAGACTATGTAAGCGCGTATCCCTGCGATTCGCAGGGCAATCCCCTCAGCGGAGGCTTTGCATCGCAGAATGCGACATCGGCCTACTTCCTTGCCCGTCTTCCCATTTCTTCCAAAGAACGCGTGCTCCATATCATTGCAAACGGTCCGTCATCCCTGCCGTTCAATGCATATGAGAACGATATTATGCAGAACATGACGGTTACCGACGGCAACGGTGCATATTGGCAGCGAATCATTATGCCCGCCGGTATCAATGTTGTGGAAACTGACGGAAACGCTGAACAGACCCCCGACGGAGAATATATACCCACTCCCGAAACTGTTGCAGCCCTTAGTGGCCTCAAACTTATCCGCAACTTCGCAAGCGTTACCGTTAATGAAAATGCGGCCAACTTCGAGATTGTTTCTTATACCCTCTGCAACATGCCACGCAGTGGCGCAGTTGCCATGTATAGCACCAACCACGGCGACTGGGTACCCGGCTATACAGATCCGAGCCTCACACTGTCCAATTACATCTACAGTTATGACGGGAAAAACTATCTGGGCTTCCCTGCGAATCCGGATATCGACACCAATGTCCCCACAACTGTGGATGCATTCAACGCACCTGGTGTATCCGTCGGCCCGGGCGAACCTATATATGTATATGAGAGGGCAGTCACCACCGACAATCCTCCTTTCATCCTGATGGCGGCACGTTATGTCGATAGCGGCACTCCGGATTCATCAACACCCATCCACTACTACCGCCTGGACCTTGCTCTTGAAAGCGGCTATTTCCCCATTTACAGGAATTTTACATATGGTATCAACATCTCCGATGTATCGGTGGATGGTTACGAGAATATCTCCGATGCTTTGGGCCATAACAGCGGTAGCAACTTCTCAGTATCACTGGATACCCGCACTCTTCCCGATATTTCCAACGGTATTGTCCGTCTGTATATAGAGCAGCCCAACTTCGACTGGGTATACAGCACCGACACCAAGAGTTTCTGGTACAAGTTCCTGCTGAACAGCGCCACCAGCGGCAACCTTAACGGGGACGTTACGGTAACTGAAAAAGACGGAGGAAATGCCCTGGCTTCTTTCAGTGTGGCCACCTCCGACGGCGCAAACGACCAACGTTCCGTAAGCTATACTCTGAATGAGCCCAACGGGACATCCACACTATCTTCCACCCTGCAGCTTGTGGGAACTTACAACGACGGCACAGATACCTACAGGCTTGTCCGTATGGTAACTATCCGTGTGTTTAACGCCAAGGAGATACATCCTTCTCTTTCTCCCGCTACGGTTGCGGACGAGGAGGGGCAGCTTACAACCCTTAGCATTCCTCTTCCCTGGGACCTTCAGGCGTCCATGTTCCCTATGGAAATCCTGATTGAGGACAGCGCCAAGGCATTGAATCCTGCGTCCAATGAAAATATGCCTGTGAAAACCACCGGTATAGAGAATCTGGACGAGCCCTTCAAGTCGCTTTCCGGAAACAATCAGTCTTCTTACTGCTTTGTCCGAACCCTCAACTGGTCTGAATACCAGCGCCTGAAGAACAATGCAGAGCTTTCGGGCAGTGACGATATTATCCTCACCTGCGATTTCGAGACCACCAAGGCTTTCTCCTCTTCTACGGTGTATGTCTATAACAAGTATTTCGCCACTGATGCTTCCGGTGTAACCACCGCCCAGACAACTCTCTACGGAGATCCGGACAACAATATCACGCCTAACCGTCAGAATGTATCCGGCACCTCTGCAACCGTAAAGGTGAAATCTACCGGAGACTGGGTGCTTAACATCGCAATGGCTAACGGCGGTGTGGCAGCCGGTGCATCCCTCAGCCCTTCCAGCGGCAGTTCAACCACCGGTCAGAATGTTACCGTTACCCTCCCTGAGAACGTGACCGAAAACGCGATACGCTATAAGCTTACGCTCACGAACACTTCATCCAGCCTTACCCGTACGGCCTACATTACCCAGGAAGGCATCATGATGAAGCTGACATCGGCAATCACTACTGTCGATAACGGAGCCAACACGGTGACCGTAACAGTTGAGTCCGGCACCAGTTATGTCCTTGAGGTTATTGATCCCAACGGAACTGTACTTTCTACCTCCGAGACATATTCTGCCACATCCGGTCCTACGGATCGTCAGGTGAATATCCCGCAGAACACCACAAACCACGAGCGCAAGTTCACGGTGCGTGCACGCAACCTTATCAGTACTGTTTGGGAAGACATAATCATCACCCAGGAGGCAGGCTTGGTAAGAGTTAATTCTGCAAACGATGAAGTCCGTATGACGGCAACTACCGCTACCGTGAATGTGGCCTGTAGTTTCGCTACTGTCCTTAAGGCTTACGTTCAGGGTAATGACACGCCCATCTACACGGCTGATATCGCCGCAACCACCGGTCGCGATGAAACAATCACCGGCATTCCTGCAAATACTTCAGGTGCAAGCCGTCACATCATCGTGAACCTGTGTGACACCACTACCGGAGATGTCCTCGCAACCAAGACTTTGACTCAGCTTGGCGTGCCGGATATCAAGCTCACCACGTCCAATGCCAACATTGGCAACACTACCACATCGGCATCTATCAATGTGGATTCCGAGGCGGCTTGGACATTGACTGTGGACGGTACCCTCAGCGGCGCCAGCGTGTCACCTGCAAGCGGCTCCGCCGGCGCAACCAATGCGGTTACCCTCACAGTCCCTGTGAACAACAGGCTGCAACCTCAGACATATACCGTCACGGGTGACAACGGTTCTCACACGAATTCCGTAACCGTCACCCAGGCTGCCGGTACCGCTACGCTGAGTATTGTGGACAGCAATATCTGGATGACCGCTACATCGGCAAACGTAAATGTATCCTCCAGCTTCGCAACTGTCCTGAAGGTATATGTTCCCGGAACAACCGATCCTGTCTTCACAAAGAACGTGGCGGCAGCCGGAGTCCATGGAGAAACTCTCACCGTGCCGGCAAACAATACCGGAGCAACCCGCTCCATCAGGGTTGACCTTTGCAACGAGGATGGCGTTGTTGTGGCCACCGGTAACATAAGCCAGGCCGGAACTCCCGCCTTCTCGCTCACCGCAAGCGCCGCATCGGTGATCGGTAATGCTACCACTACCACGCTCACGCTGGTATCCGAGCTTCCTTGCGACCTCTCAGTGGAAGGCGACGGTTCACCTACCGTTTCCACTCCTCTTGGCACTAGCGGTGTCTCAACAGGCACCTCCGGAACCACCATCACGCTCACCATGCCCGTCAACTACACAACCAGTGACGTGACATTCACCGTGAAGGCTTCCAGGGCCGGCTATGCCGATGAGTCCGTAGCAATTACCCACAGGAGGGCGAAGGTGAATAATGGTTCTGTGACCTTTGATACCGGAAACGGATCAAGCGGCCAGTTCATGTCCAGTACCAGCGCAACCAGCGGTAATGTTACGGCTACGTTCAGTGCTATTAACCAATATGCAGCCAATGGCACTCTCGGGTTTGGCGCTCGAGACTACACCACAGTCACAAACGGTACTACACTCACCATCAATACGGCTTCTATCCCTAACCGGAAGGCCCTTACCGGATTGTCGCTGACATTCTCAGGCAACAATTACACTTCTACAAGTGTGACGGTCCAGGGAACTTCAGCCGCCACTACAAGTACTACCGCAACAAGCTGGACTGGTGAGGATACAGCCAATCAAACTGTGTTTGCATTGTCAAGAAACAACAATAACCTGAGAGTGACCGGATTCACAGTTTCCTATCAATACTACTCTTGGGAATAGTTTAAAGACTGAGCTGACCAAAAAGGTCAGCTCCGTTTTTCTTGTGATCCCTTCCCGTCCGGAAAAACAGCCAAAATCCAGGATGGAAGGGGCACAAACAAGAAAGGGATTGGCGTTTGCCAATCCCTTTCTTGTAGCCCCACGAGGAATCGAACCTCGATTTAAAGTTTAGGAAACTTCCGTTCTATCCGTTGAACTATGAGGCCATCACGTAAAAAAGAGCTCTTACTCAGCGCTCTTTTCGATGATCTGACGACCACGATAGTAGCCGCACTCTGGGCATACACGGTGATACATCACTGTGGCTCCGCAGTTGGGGCAAACGCTCAGAGTGGGAACGGGAGCGAAGTCGTGGGTACGACGCTTATCTCTTCTCTGCTTTGAGATTTTGTGTTTAGGATGTGCCATTGTTTATAATTTTAATTGTTTATTTGTCTTTAAAAAGTCCTTTCAGAGCTGCAAACGGGCTGTTCTTGGTGCCAGCCTCCTCGTTCACCTGCTCACTCTGGCCCAGGAACCGGACGGTGTCCGGGTTGCACTGCCCTTCAGGATGCACCCTTTGCAGGGGCATTGCCAGACAGATGTAATCATACACCTCCTGGCTCAGATCCCATTCGATTTCCACCGTTCCCGGTTTGAAAACCTCCTGTGGATTCTCATCCACCGGAATCTGAAGCGGTTCCAGGCAGCGGTCACACTGGACTGTAACGCTTCCTTTGAGTGTGACGTCCGCCTCTACTTTTTGCGAACCCTCCTTTGTCACTCTCACTTCCACGTTCACGTTTGCGTCCAGGATTTCCTGATTGCCAAACATTTGAAAGAACTCTGTGCCTGCCGTAAAGCGGAATTTCCGCTCACCGGCAGCCCAACCGTTCAAGGGTATTATGATTGTACACATTACCTCAAAAACTGATTAAGGGGTGCAAAGATAGCAATAATTTTCCAATTATCAATCTTCTGAGACGGAATTTCTTTTCCTGTCCAGAGGATCAAGCTGAATCTTGCGCATTCTCATATGGTTTGGAGTAATCTCCACAAGCTCATCTTCCTGGATATATTCCAGGGCCTCCTCCAATGAGAATTTGATTGCTGGAGGAAGGACCACCTTCTCATCACTGCCGGAAGCACGCACGTTGGTGAGCTTCTTGGTTTTGCAGATGTTGATGTTAAGGTCCCTCTCACGGGTGTGCTCCCCTACTACCTGACCGCCGTAGATTTCCTCTCCGGGCTCCACGAAGAAGCGGCCCCTGTCAAGGAGCTTGTTCATGGAGTAGGCAATGGCCTCTCCGGTTTCCAGGGACACCAGAGAACCGTTTGAACGCATCTCTATGTCTCCCTTATAAGGCTGGTAATCCTTGAAGCGGTGGGCAACCACGGCCTCACCCTGGGTGGCGGTGAGAAGGTTGCTCCTCAGGCCCATAAGACCACGGGTAGGAATCTCGAACTCAAGGAGAGTGCGGTCTCCGCGGGGTTCCATCCTTATGAGCGCGCCCTTACGGCGTGTGGAAAGCTCGATGGCGGCACCCACAAACTGCTCCGGAACCTCAATGGAGAGTTCCTCGATGGGCTCACACCTCTGGCCGTTTATGGTCTTGTCCAGGACCTTGGGCTGACCAACCTGGAGTTCAAAGCCTTCACGGCGCATGGTCTCAATAAGCACTGAAAGATGCAGGACGCCGCGGCCGTAGACCACAAAACTATCGGCATTGATACCGGGCTTTACCCTAAGGGCGAGGTTCTTCTCAAGCTCTTTTTCCAGACGGTCCTTCAGGTGGCGGGAAGTGACGTACTTGCCGTCCTTTCCAAAGAAGGGGCTGTTGTTGATCATGAAGAGCATGCTCATGGTGGGCTCGTCCACGGCGATGGGAGGAAGGGCCTCCGGATTCTCAATATCGGCAATGGTATCTCCAATCTCAAAGCCTTCGATGCCCACAACGGCGCAGATGTCTCCGCACTGGACCTCTTCTACATTTGCCTTTCCAAGGCCTTCAAACACCATCAGCTGCTTGATCTTGGACTTCTCCACAATGTCGTAGCGCTTGCAAAGGCTGACGGGCATTCCGGTCTTGAGGGTGCCGCGTGTTATGCGTCCCACGGCGATACGGCCAACGTAGGGACTGTACTCAAGGGAAGAGACAAGCATCTGGGGCGTGCCTTCGTTCACTGCCGGGGCGGGGATTTCCTCAAGGATGGTGTCAAGGAGGGCGGTGATGTCACCGGTGGGCTTTTTCCAGTCCAGGGACATCCAGCCCTGTTTGGCCGATCCATAAATTGTCTTGAAATCAAGCTGGTCCTCATTGGCGCCAAGGTTGAACATAAGCTCAAACACTTCCTCCTGGACTTCATCGGGGCGGCAGTTAGGCTTATCCACCTTGTTTATGACCACGATGGGCTTCTTTCCCATATCGATGGCCTTGTTCAGGACAAAGCGTGTCTGGGGCATGCAGCCCTCGAAGGCGTCTACAAGGAGAAGTACGCCATCGGCCATATTCAGAACGCGCTCCACTTCACCGCCAAAATCACTGTGGCCGGGAGTGTCTATGATGTTGATTTTCACGCCCTTGTAGGTAACGGATACATTCTTTGCCAGAATGGTGATGCCGCGTTCCCTTTCAAGGTCATTGTTGTCCAGGATAAGGTTGCCAAGATCCTCCGGCTTACGCACAAGATTGGCCTGATAGATCATTCTGTCCACGAGGGTGGTCTTGCCGTGGTCTACGTGAGCGATGATGGCTATGTTTCTGATGTCCTGCATATTAAAAAGTGCTTCTTCTAAAATCTTGCAAAGTTACTAATTATTTTGCCTTTTCGCAAAGACAGCGTTTGTGCACATTCCCCGTGAAACGGATAATTATTTTCATGCGCTTCTGAAGGCCTTCCAGGGCCGATTTTTCCCCAGCGCCAGCCAGTTTTCAAACTTTTTGCAGCATTTATCCGTTTCACCCCTTCCAAAAATCGGCCCCAGAAGGGCCTGCAACGCCGATTTTTCAATTAAACGTTTCCCGCTTTGTGACACGGATAACTTTACTCACCTTTGTGGGAAATTGATGCCTATGAAAAAGATTGCACTGCTGCTTGTTCCAGCCCTGGCGCTTCTCTCCTGCCAGAGGAGCGGCCTTCCGGAAGAGAGTTCCAGGATGGCCGATGGAGAGATCTACCACGACATGATCCAGCTTGGAGAGAAGCTGGACGACCCCTACACCGTAGCCAATATGCAGGCCGCCCTCACCAAGGCGTATCCCACCAAGGCGGGGCGCGTAAGTTTATCGGCCACAGACCTTTACGTAAGGTTCCTGCCAAAGGACGACGCCCAGATGGACACCCTCAAGGCGCGCGGGCTCTACCTTATGGACCACCCCATGGACTACCGCATCCTCCGGGAGGGAGACTACTATCAGGATCCGGAGATTGGGGACGATGCCATCACCTGGCAGTACTCCGTGGTACCGGCCGGATTCAAGTTCCCGGAAGGCCTCAGATATGAGGTCCTTGACGAATGCTACCTTGCGGAAAATGATGCCACAAAGGCCGATGACATAAACTGGACGGCCGTGGAGGAAGAGGCCTTCAGGCTCACCGGGAACGAGGACCTCTGGTGCCAGCCCACAAAGGCTGCCGCCATCCCCTCCGGGCGTATCACAATTACTGACCCGGACTTTAGCGGAGGCAAGCCGATAGGCGTTTCCGGGGTGCAGGTCGTGGCAAATATATTTGTGAAATTCGCCACCTGCTACACCTCAAGGGACGGATATTACACCATGCCCAAGAGTTTCTCCGGAAGGCCACGCTACCGGCTGGTTTTCAAGAACGAGAAAGGGTTCTCAATAGGTTTCAACTTCATCATTGTACCGGCTTCCGTTAGCACCATGGGCCTTGGCGGCCCTGAAGGGATAGATGTAGATGTGAACTCTACCGGAGACGAGGCCCTTTTCCGCCGCTGCGCCGTGAATAACGCTGCCTATGACTACTACACCCGCTGCTCCGAGACCGACCTTGAGATAGCACCTCCTCCCGGAGACCTCAGAATCTGGATTTTCCCAGGCCTCAGCGCCTCCAGCGCCTGTATGCTACACCACGGAGCCTTCCTTGACAATGACCTCCTGAAGAGGTATCTTGGCGTTTGGCTGGGGCTGATCCAGATCTTCCTTCCGGACATAACCATCGGCACCTCCGGGCAGGAGAATTACAAGGCCATATTCAGCGCCACAAGCCACGAACTTGCCCATTCCAGCCATTTTGCTAAGGTTGGGACAGCGTTCTGGTCCCCGTATATCCAGTACATCATCCAGTCATTTGTAACCGGCGGCGGGCAGTTCTACGGGACCGGTACGGCCGAAGACTCCGGCTACTGCGAGGTTGGGGAGATGTGGGGATACTTCATGCAGGCGTCGCTTGTAAAAGACCGCTATAAAGGCGCCATGGGCACATATGGAGACAGTTTCTGGTTCAAGCCGGATATCCTCACATACCTGTATGAGCGCGGAATGACAAGAGGAGAGATTTTCCGTGCGCTGAACGCCAATGCAGTGGACATCGGAAGCCTTAAGGAGGAACTTATTAAGATAGCGCCGGGACTGGAGGAGGAGATTGAGGAGACATTCAACCGCTATGGCAAGTAAATGGGCATGCCCGGCGCTTCTTGTCTCTTTCCTGGTTACATCCTGCGCCGCAGTGAAAGAAGACCGCCGGGACTGTCCGTGCTCTCTTGCCCTCCATCTGTCCGGCCCGGGGCCCATAGAATACCGCGTGGAGAGTGTTGACGGAGAGGTATTACACGTGGGTTCGGTCCAGCGGGACACCGTCATCTACCGCGATGTCCCCAGGTCCCGGGTACGGATAATGGCTGTTTCCGGAGCGCCGCTGGGAGACGGGGTCCATATCCCCTACGGATCCGAGAGCCCTCCGCTGTACCTTTATCACGGCGTGATATCGGCCAAAAGCGAAGCCCTGAAGGTGAACGCCACCCTCCATAAGAATTATTGCCGATTGACCCTTGTCCTTGGCGGCCCGCCGGGAGACGGGGAGCCCATAGGAATATCTGTAAGGGGGGCAGTGGATGGAATAAGCCTTGACGGGAGGCCTGCGCCGGGAGATTTCAGATGCAAGGCAGTTTCCGGGGTTTGCTCTCTTCCAAGACAGGCCCCAAGTGACCGCCTCCTTCTTGACATAGTGATGGAAGACAAGGTGGTGAGGACCTTTGCGCTTGGCACGTACATCCGCGAGTCCGGCTACGACTGGACGGGTACTGACCTTGAAGACATTACCATCCACATCTGCCTTTCCGTGACGCACATCCGCTTCCGGATTGGGGACTGGTCTGATGAGCAGCGCATCAGTGTGGAAATTTAGGATGGAAATGTTTGGAGTTCCAAAAATTCTTCCTATCTTTGCAGTCCCGAAAAAACTCCTGCGCGGATGGCGGAATTGGTAGACGCGCTACTCTCAGGAGGTAGTGTCCGAAAGGACGTGTCAGTTCGACTCTGATTTCGCGCACAGAAAAGGTGACCGTTAAGGCCACCTTTTCTTGTTTTTATTTCCCCCTGCCTAGAAGTATGTGACAGTGGTTCCTGATACTGCGCTGAGGAGTTTGTTGGCAAGGGAGGACACGCCAAAGCGGTAAAGGTCCTTGTTCATCCAGGAATCTCCAAGGATGGTTTTGCCTATGGTCCAGTAGCACACTGCGTCAAGGGCCGATGCAATGCCGCCGGCGGCCTTGAAGCCAACCTTCACGCCGGTAGCCTCATAGTACTTCTTGATGCACTCGCACATCACCCAGGCGGCGACGGGAGTTGCGTTCACCTTTACCTTGCCGGTAGAGGTTTTAATGAAATCCGCGCCGTTTTCCATTGCAAGGAAGGAGGCATCGGCAATGAGTTCCGGGGTGGCAAGAAGGCCTGTCTCAAGGATGACCTTCAGGACTACGGGACGGCCAAGCTCCTTTGCAACGCGGTCTATGCACTCACGGGAGGCCTTGATCTCTGCGCCTGCGGTCTCATAGTCCCCTGCCAGGAAGCTGTTGAGGGCAAGGACTATGTCAATTTCATCGGCACCGCCGCGTACTGCCAGTTCAATCTCACGGAGTTTCACCTCAATCCAGCTCTGGGATGTGGGGAAGCAGCCGGCTACGGTGGTTACGTGGAGGGCGGGGTCCTTGCGGGTTTCTGCCACCACGTGGCCAAGGTTGGGGTACACGCACACGGATGCGGGGAGCGGCCAGCCGGGGAATGCGGCGGGAATGCCGTTCACCTTCTCAACCATCTTCTTTACGGAAGCGGGGGTGTCGTCTGAGGAAAGGGTGGTCTGGTCCATAATGCCGAAGCAGGCCTTGTAAAGCTCCTCTGAGGCAATGTTCTCAAGGTTCTGGGCAATAAGGGCAAGCTGGCGGTCGATGGCCTCTTTGTCCGGCGTATAGCCGTATTTTGCAGAAAGTGACATAGTTTTATGCTTTAATTTGTAGTTTATATCCTTCATCTATAAGCGGCTGAACAAGGGAAAGCATTTCCTCATAGGAGTACTTCCCAAGGCCTTTCATGGGGGTTTCCCGGTCTATGGTGTACACCTGGATCTCACGGGGATTAATCTGCCTTACAATCTCCATCCAGCCCTTCACCCAGTCTCCGGTGGCCCAGCCGGGACCTTTCAGGAACATTGTCTGGAGAATGAAATCCCCTTCAAAGCGGGCCATCCATTCTACAATCCTTGAAACGTGATACTCCCCTACCGGACGGTTCACAAGTGCCACCTGGGCGTCCGTAGGGGCATCCAACTTGAGGATGGGGTTATCCACCTTCCTCAGGGCCTCAAAGATACCGGGTTCTCCGCAGCGGGTGGCGTTGGTAAGGACTGAGACCTTTGCAGCGGGATAGTATCTGTCACGGAGCCTAATGGTAATGTCTATGATTGCGGCAAACTCCGGATTCAGAGTAGGTTCACCGTCTCCGGAGAAAGTGATGGAATCTATGGGAGTTCCGGCCTCAAGGCAGGCGGAAAGCTTTGCCTCCAGCGCCTCCTCAACGTCCCGGGCCGATGGAATGGTACGGTCATTAAGCCCGTCCTTATTCCAGCCGCACTCGCAGTAGATGCAGTCAAAGTTACATACCTTTCCCTCCCGGGGCAGAAGGTTGATGCCCAGGGAACTTCCCAGCCTGCGGCTGAAGATGGGGCCGAATACAGTGTCTTCCCTTAGCATAGGCGGCGGGAGATTAGATGCCCGGTCGGGGCCGGGCATGACGGGGTTCTGGGGGCCGGGGAGATACGTACCACTCCGGGGGTTTTGCCGGGCTCAAGGGTGCCGATGCGGTCCTGAATGCCAAGGAAGCGGGCGCCGTTAAGGCAGGCCCAGGTGAGAAGTTCCTGCATGGGAACGTCAAAGGCACGCCTGAGGCACATTATCTCATCTATCATTGACAGCTGGTCATTGGAAGACAGGGAATCAGTGCCTATGCATATGGGAATTCCGCTCTCCCTCATCACGGGGATGGGAGGAAGGACGCAGTGGATGAAAAGGTTAGACAGAGGGCAAACCGCAATGTAGGGGTGCTGGAGCACCTCACGGGCGCGGGCTGCGCCTTCCGGGGTAAGGCAGCACTCATGCACAAGGAGGACGTTCCCGGGGACGGGAGCCGGCACTGCAGCCGTAACACGCTGGAGGAAATATTCCAGAGAACTTGTACCCGTGACTGGAGGCGTAGGGATGCCGTTTCTAACGCGGTTGTCCCACATGGGGCCGCGGCCGTAACGCATCATCTCCTCCTCTTCATCAGACTCCTCTGAGTGGAAGGAAAGGAAGCCGCTGCGGAGCCCTGCGGCCGATGAAGCCGTCACAAGTTCCGGGCTCATGGTGTAGCAGGAATGGGGCGTAGGAGCCGCATCTAGGCCGTATGAAGCGGCCTTTTCCTGAAGGGAGGTAACATACTCCATAACGGAGTCACACTCTGAAGGGACCGCCCCGAACACCTCCAGGAAACTGCGGGTGTACATGGGGTGCGAGGCCTTTACCTCAAAGGAATCGGCACAGTTGGAAATATCGGCCATGGCCTGGACGCCGGAGGCCCACATTGAGTCCATAGCTTCCTTCAGGGCATCTATCTTCTCCTCCATGGAGGAAGTGTCCCGGAGCTCATTTATCTGGTCTATAAAGCCAGCCATACCCGTTCCCTTGCGGAACAGGCCCTTCATGTAGGAGAGCTCAACGTGGCTGTGGGCGTTTACAAAGCCGGGGCATATGATTCCCTCATCTACAGGGCCGTCAGTATGGCCCACCGCCAGGATGGTGCCGTCCGGGGCAACCTCTACATAGCCGTTCTCTATGGGCTCACCTGCAAGGGTGTAAACTGTTTGGGCAGTGTATCTCATAGGGAATCCTTTTGAACCTGTACCTCTACCGTATCCCTTAGGAAAATGAGCGAATCCCGGGGGATAAGTTTCAGGGAGTCAATCTCCTTGTGCATGTAGGCGCTATCCCCGTCAAAACGCACTTTAAGGGTATCTACGGGCCTTATGCGGGGCTTCGGGAACTTGGTGGTATCTATCTTCTTGCCATAGATTGAAAGCATTTTGTCGCGCCAGGTTTCCAGAGCTACTTCCGCCCTTACAACTTTGAGTTCCTTCTCTATGCGCTCTGCCACGTTACCCATGATCTTCTCCATCTTCTCCGGTTCTGCCAGATACTCATGGAGGCTGTAAAGGTAATCGTCGGTGTCATAGCCCCTGGATTCAAGGATGCCCTCGTACACCAGGGAGGTATCGGCCATCTGTCTGAGGGACCGGTCCTGCTTGATTTTCTGGTCCTGCAGGAACATGAGGTAGAAGATCTCCTCCATATCGCCCTTGGATATCCTCTTGGGGCCGCAGGCCGATATAGCCAGCAGCACCAGAAGGACCGGGACGATATGACGGAAGCGGATCATTTATCTGAGGACTGCGCCAAAATCGGCCTTGAGGGCCTCAAGGACCCTTTCCATGGTCTTTTCCACCTCAATGTCAGTGAGCGTGCGCTCAGGATCCTGAAGCACAAAGTTAAGGGCGTACTGTTTCTTGCCGGCGGGAATCTTCTCCCCGCGGTAGACGTCAAACAGGGTTACGCTCTTGATAAGTTTCTTGCCTGCACGGATGGCCGATTTCCTTACGCCCTCATAGGGAACGCCCTCGTCCAGAAGGATTGCAAGGTCCCTGCGTACCTCAGGGAACTTGGGAAGCTCCTTGAAGGAGAACTTGTCTCTCTTCACAAGCGTGAAGAAGACTTCCCAGTTGATCTCTGCGGCAAAGACGGGCTGTTTGATGCCAAAGCGCTTTGCAAGCACGGGGTTAATGGTGCCAACTGTTGCAAGGAGCTGGGGCTCACGGCCGGGAAGGGTGTAGGTGATGCCCTCGGCAAAGATATCGGCAGGTGCAGAGCCGGAGATGAGGGTGGAGACATCAACGCGGTAGCGGGCCATAAGGGCCTCTACATAGCCCTTGAGCTCAAAGAAATTGGACTTCTGGGCAGGATTTCTCCAAACCTTGTCAGGGGTGCCGGTAAGGAAGAGGGAGAAGCAGCGGTGCTCCTCATAGCCCTCAAGGGTGGTGCCGTCCTTTTCCGGGAGCCTCTGGTATACGGAACCGTACTCAAAGAACTTAAGGGCCGATGCCTGGCGGTTGAGGTTATAAGCCACAACCTCAAGGCCGCTAAGAAGGAGCGTCTGGCGCATGACGTTAAGGTCACTGCTGAGGGGGTTCACAATGTGGACGCAGCGCTCTGCGGGATAGGTCTCAAGCTTTGTATAATAGTCCTCCTTGGTGAGGGAGTTATTCATGGTTTCCGTGAAGCCGTTGGCCGCAAGGAAGTTGGAGATGTTGTTACGGATGGCTTCGGGCTCCGGCTGGGCGCTGGGCTGGACGCTCATCCTGAGGGTCTGGGGCAGCTCAATGTTGTTGTAGCCGTAGATGCGGAGGATTTCCTCAACTACGTCGCACTCACGGGTAACATCCACCATATAAGTAGGGGCGGCCACAAGTGCTCCGGTGGCCGTTTTTTCCACAAACTGGTAGTTAAGGCCCTGAAGGATCTTCTGGATGGTGCCATGCCCGATCTTCTTCCCTATGAAATGCTCAATCCTGTTATAGTCCAGCTGAATCATTGCACGGCCGATGGGCTGGGGATAGAACTCACGGACCTTACCCACAACCTTACCGCCGGCAATTCCGGTAATGAGGAGAGCGGCACGCTTTGCGGCGTAAAGTGCGGCCTCGGGGTCTGCGCCACGCTCAAAACGGAAACTTGCGTCTGTGGAAAGAGTCTGGCTCTTGGCGGTTTTGCGGATGCTCACGGGGTCAAAGTAAGCGCCCTCTATGAATACGTCCACGGTGCTGTCTGAAACGCCTGAATCCTCACCGCCGAATACGCCCGCAATGCACATGGGGCCGTTGGCATTTGCAATCACAACGTCCGAAGCGTGGAGCTTGCGCTCAATGCCGTCAAGGGTCTTAATGGGTTCACCCTCTGCAGCGCGGCGCACGATCACCTTTCCGCCGTCAATCTTTGAGGCGTCGAAGGTATGGAGGGGCTGGCCGGTCTCAAAGAGCACGAAGTTGGAGATATCCACCACGTTATTGATGGGCTTGAGGCCGATAGACATGAGCCTTTCCTGCAGCCACTGAGGGCTGGGGGCCACTTTGACACCCTTTACGGTGATGCCGGTGTAGCGTGGGGCGCCATCGGCCGTAAGTACCTCTACGGGGATGGACTCTCCCTCCCCTTCCCTGAATGCATCCACGGAAGGAAGGGTAAGCTGAGCCTCCATTCCCTTGCTGAAAAGGTATGCGTAAAGGTCCCTGGCTACGCCGATGTGGGAAGCGGCGTCTATGCGGTTTGCGGTGATTTCATACTCTATCACGGACTCATCCTTGAGACCAAGGTATTCCTTGGCGGGAACGCCGATGGGGGCGTTTTCAGGAAGGACCATGATACCGTCATGGCTGGTGCCAATTCCAAGTTCATCCTCTGCGCATATCATTCCAAAGCTCTCCACGCCGCGGATCTTGGACTTCTTGATCTTGAAGTCTCCGGGGAGGATGGAGCCAAGGCGGGCAAAGAGAACCTTCTGGCCGGCAGCCACGTTAGGGGCACCGCAAACCACGGTGACGGGCTCCGGGGAGCCGTCGTTCACGGTGGTAATATGGAGGTGGTCACTGTCCGGGTGAGCCTCACATGTTAGGACCTGAGCCACAACAACGCCCTTTAGGCCGCCTTCTACCACTTCCTTGGTTTCAACGCTGTCCACCTCTATGCCGATGGATGTCATGGCCTCCGCCACTTCTTCCGGGGTGAGGTTACACTTAAGATACTCTTTGAGCCAATCGTAACTTAATTTCATTGTATATCTTCCAGTTTAAACAAATCTTCTAATAGTCTACAAAGTTACATTTTTCCTCACGGAAAAACAACTGCCGGAATCCATAGAAAATGAGTATCTTTGCAAACTCAAAATGATTTGATATGGGTATTTTCGCAAACGGCGTCAAAAAAACCAACCTTGGCTTCTTCCAGAAGCTGGGAAGGGCTTTCACCGCAAAGTCCACCATAAACGACGATGTCCTTGATGCCCTGGAGGAGGCTCTCCTTGGCTCCGATATGGGCGTAGATACAACCCTCGAACTCCTGGACAATATCCAGGACCGCGTAGAGAAGGATAAATACGTGGACATGCAGGAGCTCACCGCCCTTATCCGGGATGAAATCGCAAACCTTATGGGAGATGATGCTCCCGTGCAGCCCTTTGATTTCACCAAAAAGCCGTATGTGATCCTTGTCGTGGGCGTAAACGGCGTTGGCAAGACAACCACCATCGGCAAACTTGCAGCCATGCTCAGAAAGCAGGGCAAGAAGGTTGTGATAGGTGCGGCCGATACCTTCCGCGCCGCCGCAGTGGACCAGCTCTGCGTATGGGCCGAAAGAGCCGGCGCAGATATAGTGAAGCAGGCAATGGGCGCAGATCCCGCATCCGTAGCCTTCGACACCGTAAAGAGCGCTGTTGCCAAAGATGCCGATGCTGTGCTCATAGATACCGCCGGCCGCCTTCACAACAGGGTGGACCTTATGAACGAACTCACCAAAATACGCAACGTTATCCGCCGCGTAGTACCTGACGGTCCTCACGAGGTCCTTCTGGTACTTGACGGCTCTACCGGCCAGAATGCCTTTATCCAGGCCAGGGAATTCTCCAAGGCCACGGACGTCACTGCAATGGCCATCACAAAACTGGACGGCAGCGCCAAGGGCGGCGTGGTTGTGGGCATAGCCAACACCTACAAGTTCCCTATCAAGTTTGTAGGAATAGGTGAAGGCATAGAGGACCTGAAGGTCTTTGATAAAAAGGCGTTTGTTGAAGATCTTTTCAAGCCGGAGGATATCGCAGGTGGAGCGTAAGTAATTGAATCACAATAAGATACAAAAAGTTCTGGTAGAATTTTTTCTACCAGAACTTTTTATAACACATTGACACTCAGCCCGTTAGGTTACACCGTCAGGTGAGAAACGGAGAGTGCGGATGGAAAAATTACTTCTTTGCAAAGAAGTCCTTCTCCTTACCTTCCTCAACCAGCTGCTCTACGAAAACGTAGGCACCGGTCTTGGGGCTCTTTTCCATGCGGATAACCTTCACCATGTGCTTTGCACCGGCCTTAGCGTCGAAGGTTGCAACTGCTTTTTTTGCCATAGTTTAGATCTCCTATTGATTACTTGATTTCACGGTGAAGAGTAACTTTCTTGAGGTAGGGGTTGTACTTCATACGCTCAAGACGGTCCGGGGTGTTCTTCTTGTTCTTGGTGGTGATGTAACGTGACATACCGGGAACACCGCTGGCTTTCTGCTCTGTGCACTCCAGGATGACCTGCACCCTGTTTCCTTTCTGTTTCTTTGCCATAATTTTACAGGATTAAAGGGTTAAACAAGGCTTACGTATCCTTTCTCCTGGGCGGCCTTCAGAGTTGCGTCGAGACCGTTTTTCTCGATGATACGCATACCCTTGGTGGTCACTTTAAGAGTGATGAAACGCTGCTCGGCCTCTGACCAGAACTTCTTGGTCTTGAGGTTGAGGGAGAAGTCGCGCTTGGTGCGCAGCTTGGAATGGGCAACATTGTTGCCGATCATTCTCTTCCTACCGGTTATCTGACAAACCTTTGACATAATATTTTACTTTTTTTATTGTTATACAAATTTTAAAAAGCGCTTCCAGCGGATGTTCTTGGGGAAGCGACGGCTTCCGTCCGTTGAGAGCCAGATGATGGAGGGCTTACCAACAATGTGGTCTTCCGGAACAAAACCCCAGTAGCGGGAGTCCAGGGAGTTATGTCGGTTGTCACCCATCATGAAGTAGTAGTCCTGCTTGAATGTGTAGTCAGTAGCGGGTTCTCCGTCAATGAGGATCTGTCCATCCAGCACTTCAAGGCTGTTTTGCTCATAATCCCGGATGATCCGTTCATAGAGGGGCAGATTCTCAAGGCTCAGCTTCACCGTGGCACCTTTTTCAGGTATCCAGAGCGGGCCGAAATAGTCCGAAGTCCAGCGCGTTTTCCCAGTGAAGGGGAAGATTGCGGTTTCTGCTCCGGAGGAAGGATAGGTTTCAAGGTTTGGAACCACTTCCACCACACTCCCTATTTCCTTTACCTTCTCAAGGCTTTTTTCCGTCAAAGGCATCATGGGATAACCCGGAAGCTTTGGATCGAAATAGAGTTCCTGAAGGTTGAGGCCCATCTTCTCCAGCTTGGCCGGATTGATACGGGAGCCGCTTGTAACTACTTTATATGTGAGTTGCCGTCCGGGGTAATCCGGTTCCTTCTCTCCGTTCACCCATACAAGCCCGTCCTTTACTTCCAGCGTGTCTCCGTGAACGGCTACACAGCGCTTTACGTAATGGTCCTTCTTATCTGAAGGCCGGACAATGATGGGGCCGAACTGACGGATTGTCTCTTCCCTGCCGATGACCCGTACCCAGGCATGGTAATCGTCTGCGGGACGGCGGGTGAGGACAGTGTCTCCGTTGGGGAACCCGAATACTACTACATCTCCCCTTTTCACTTCACCAAAACCCTTGAGCCTGCGGTACTTATTCTGGATGAGAGTTGAATAGCTCTCCTTCCCGAAAGCACGGTTGTGCGTAAAGGGTATTGTGAGCGGGGTCTGGGGGACCCTGGGGCCGTAGGCGAGCTTTGACACGAAGAGATGGTCTCCTGTGTACAGGGTGCTCTCCATGGACGAGGAAGGAATCTTGAAGGCCTGGAAGAAGAAAATATTGATGAAAGTTACAACCACTACGGCAAAGATGATGGCGTCAAGCCAGTCCAGCCAAAAGTTGTGCTTTTCCCCGGGTGCGTACTCTTTCTTCCAGAAGAGCCACTTGACCTTCTTGGTAATTATAAGGTCAAAGATGATACCCAGGCCGATAAGGAACCAATAGTTTCCGAGCCAGATCACCCAGGCAAGGTAAAGTGCCGACCAGAAGCCCAGCCGTACCCACTTGTTTTGGATGATTTCCTTCCAGCTCACGGCGCAATGACTACTTTACAGAGTTCACAATTGCCTCGAAAGCCTGAGGATTGTTCATTGCGAGGTCTGCCAGAACTTTGCGATTGAGGCCGATGTTCTGCTTTGCAAGACGACCCATAAGCTGTGAGTAGGTGAGACCGTACTGGCGGGCAGCGGCGTTGATACGCTGTATCCAGAGGGAACGGAATTCACGCTTCTTGGCTTTGCGGTCACGATAAGCGTAGGTAAGTCCTTTCTCGTAGGTGTTCTTTGCTACGGTCCAGACGTTCTTCCTGGAGAGGAAGTTGCCGCGGGTCCTTGAGAGGATCTTCTTGCGGCGTGCCCTTGAGGCAACAGAATTAACTGATCTAGGCATTTTTAATTAAATTTTTGGAGGCAGTGGCCGATTCTTTTTTCCGGCGCTTTTTAAAGGACTGCGTTCCAGTTAAACAATAAATTACAGGACCAAAAGTTCTTTTACACGACCGTAATCGTCCTTCTCAAGGATTGCGAAGTGATCAAGGTTACGTTTCTGCTTCTTGGTCTTCTTGGTGAGGATGTGGCTGTGATAAGCGTGCTTCCTCTTGATCTTTCCCGATCCGGTAAGCGTGAAACGCTTTTTGGCACCGGAGTTGGTTTTAAGCTTTGCCATTGTGTTAAACAATTTTTAATTATACATAGAGTAGCCTTACGGCCTACTTTTTCTTAATAGGAGCAAGCATCATCGTCATACGTTTGCCTTCCAGTGTGGGCATGCTCTCCGGGCGTCCGTATTCTTCAAGTTCCACTGCAAAACGGAGAAGCTGTTTCTCTCCCTGCTCTGCGAACTGGATGGAACGGCCGCGGAAGAAGATTGATGCCTTCACCTTTGAGCCTTCCTGGAGGAACTCCTGGGCGTGTTTGAGCTTGAACTGGAAATCATGCTCATCCGTGTTGGGGCCGAAACGTATTTCTTTGATAACTATCTTGGCTGCGTTGGCCTTCATCTCCTTGGCGCGCTTACGCTGCTGATACAGGTATTTCTGGTAATCCAGAATCTTGCATACGGGAGGGTCTGCCTTGGCGCTGATCTCTACCAGGTCCAGTTCCAGTTCCTGGGCCAGTGCAAGTGCCTTGGTGAAGGGATAGATACCCTGTTCGGGGATGTTTTCTCCCACCAGACGCACCTGGGATGCGGTTATTTCACGGTTAATCCTGAGGGCGAATTCGTCCTTGGAATTACCCCCCTGCTGTTGCTGGGGCTTTTTCTTCAGACCCGAGGGCCTGGGTTTGAAAGGCGTAGCGATAGTTATGCTCCTTTAAAAGTTAAACTTACTGGGCCAGTTCTTCTGCCACAGCCTTGCGGACATATTCCACAAACTGAGGCACGCTCATGGAACCCTGGTCCTCAGCTCCACGGCGTACAGATACAGATTCCTCTGCCTGTTCTTTTTCTCCTACGATGACAAGTAGCGGCACTCTCATAAGGGACGTCTCACGGATTCTCTTACCCAGTGTCTCGTTCCTGTCGTCAATAGAGGCGCGAATTTCGGAATTATTTAGCAGATTTACAACTTTTTTTGCATAATCTGCATATTTTTCGCTCACGGGCAGCACTTTAACCTGGTCCGGGTGCAGCCAGAGCGGCAGATGACCGGCGGTGTGCTCAAGCAGAACTGCAACAAAGCGCTCCAGTGAACCGAAGGGTGCGCGGTGGATCATGACGGGCCTCTTGCGGGAGCCGTCGGAATCCACGTACTCAAGCTCAAAGCGCTCAGGGAGGTTGTAGTCTACCTGGATGGTTCCAAGCTGCCAGCTGCGGCCGATAGCATCCTTCACCATGAAGTCAAGCTTGGGGCCGTAGAAGGCCGCCTCACCGGTTTCCACAACGTAAGGAAGGCCCTTCTTCTTGGCGGCGTCAATGATGCCTTGTTCTGCCTTGTTCCAGTTTTCCTCAGAGCCGATGTACTTTGAAGGGTTCTTGGGGTCACGAAGTGAAACCTGGGCGGTGAACTTGTCAAACTTCAGGGTCTTGAACACGTAGAGGATGAGGTCTATGACCTTTTCAAACTCTTCCTGGAGCTGGTCCTGACGGCAGAAAAGGTGGGCGTCGTCCTGAGTAAATGAACGCACGCGGGTAAGTCCGTGGAGCTCACCGCTCTGCTCATAGCGGTACACTGTGCCGAACTCTGCAAAACGCAGGGGAAGGTCACGGTAGGAGCGCGGGGCGCTTCTGAAGATCTCGCAGTGGTGAGGGCAGTTCATGGGCTTGAGGAGATACTCCTCCCCTTCCTGAGGAGTGTGGATGGGCTGGAAGGAATCCTTTCCGTACTTGGCGTAGTGGCCGGAAGTTACGTAGAGTTCCTTTGCGCCGATATGAGGAGTTACCACGGGAAGGTAACCGTATTCTGCCTGCTTCTTGGCAAGGAATGACTGAAGGGTGTTGCGGAGAGCCGCACCGCGGGGCAGCCACAGGGGAAGACCTGCGCCAACCCTCTGGGAGAATGTGAAGAGTTCCATCTCCTTGCCGATCTTGCGGTGGTCACGCTTCTTGGCCTCTTCCAGGACCTGGAGATACTCAGTGAGCATGCTGGCCTTGGGGAAGGTGATGCCGTAGATACGGGTGAGCTGCTGGCGGGTTTCGTCGCCCCTCCAGTATGCGCCTGCAAGTGAGAGCACCTTCACGGCCTTGATCACCTCAGTGTTACGGAGGTGAGGACCGCGGCAAAGGTCTGTGAAATGACCGTTGGTGTAATAAGTGATGGTGCCGTCCTCAAGCTCCGAGATGAGCTCCTGCTTGTACTGGTCGCCTTTCTCCGTGAAGTACTTCATTGCATCGGCCTTTGAAACCTCAATGCGGCAGAAGTCTTCCTTGCCACGGGCAAGCTCCAGCATCTTGTTCTCGATGGCCTTGAAGTCTGCGTCCGTGAGGGTGCGGCCGTTCATGTCTACGTCGTAGTAGAAGCCGTTTTCAATTGCGGGGCCGATACCGAACTTTACGCCCGGGAAAAGGGCCTCCAGGGCCTCTGCCATAAGGTGTGACGATGAGTGCCAGAACACTTTCTTGGCTTCGTCGTCCTCCCACTTGAGGAGGCGGATCTCCACGTCCTCCGTAATGGGACGCATCACGTCTATGGTTGTTCCGCGGGATGTCTCCGGCTCATCCGGGCGCTTGATATTCACTGCCAGAACCTGCTCTGCAAGACGCGGGCTTATACTCATTGCCACGTCATAACCGGTCACGCCAGCCTCATACTGACGGACACTTCCATCCGGGAACTTAATGTTGATCATAATTCTTAGTTAGTTTTTAGCCTACAAAGATAGCAAAAATAATTGGAATATACTTTTCATTAAAAATACGTATCTTTGTAAGTTATATGAAAGCAGACAATACAGTCTTATGGAATGAATCGGCCAAGGCGGGGCTGCTCTTCGGGGCGGTGTCCGTGGCGTGCCTGGTGCTTAAGGAGCTGGCGGCCCTGAGCGGCAGCAATTTCCTTATCCAGGCGGCGGCAATCGTCCTTTGGGCGGTGGAGTTCTTCGGGTGCATACTCCTAATGAAGGAAGTCATGCTCCGCTTCCGTGACAAATTTGAGGGCGTAAAGATTGAGGATACGTATAAGTTAGGCCGAAGAGCTGCGCTTCTCAGCGGCCTCATCCTTGCATCGGCCCAGGCGTTCATCATTATGAAAATGCCAGCAGAGGCCATTGACACTATGGTGGACCAGATGATGAGCGGTATGCAGCTCCTTTCCTCTGATCGTGACGCCGTGGAAGGCGCAATGGACAAACTTCCGCTCCTTACCTTCATTTTCCAGTGGCTGTACTGCTTCCTTTACGGCAGTATCCTCGCATCAATTATGTCCCGCTATATCTTCCTTCAGAAACTCTTCGGGGGCTTCCCTCCCAAGGAAGATAATGAGGATGACTCTCCAGAAGAACAATAACCCAGCTATGGACCTTTCTATAATCATACCCCTTTACAATGAGGCCGATTCCCTCCCGGAACTGAAGGCCTGGATAGAGAAGGCGCTTGAAGGCTTCACCTATGAGATTATCTTTGTGGACGACGGGTCCACTGATGGGTCTTGGCGCGTCATTCAGGAGATGGCCGATCATGTCGGCCATGACGTACGTGCCATCAGATTCCGCCGGAACTACGGAAAATCGGCCGCCCTGTATGAGGGCTTCGCCGCCGCGGAAGGAGACATTGTGGTTACGATGGATGCCGATCTTCAGGATTCCCCGGAGGAAATCCCTGAGATGGTGCGCATGATCCGTGAAGAGGGCTATGACCTTGTTTCAGGCTGGAAGAAAAAGCGTAAGGATAACGCCCTTACAAAGAACCTTCCTTCCAAACTCTACAACTGGACCGCCCGCAAGGTCACCGGCATCAAGCTTCACGACATGAACTGCGGCCTCAAGGCCTACCGCAAGGAGGTTGTGAAGAATATAGAAGTGTACGGTGAGATGCACCGTTACATCCCTTACCTTGCAAAGAATGCCGGATTTACAAAGATTGGAGAGAAGCCCGTCCATCACCAGAAACGCAAGTACGGCAAGTCCAAGTTTGGTATGAGCCGCTTTGTGAACGGCCTTCTGGACCTTATGAGCCTGTGGTTCCTGTCACGCTTCGGGGGTAAGCCCATGCACTTCTTTGGCACCAGCGGCATCCTGATGTTCCTGGTGGGCTTTGTGATGACAGTCTGGATCATCGCGGCCAAACTCTATCACCAGGCTGCAGGCCTTAAGTTCCGCGCCGTCACGGACCAGCCTCTTTTCTACCTTGCCCTTGTGGCCGTGATCCTTGGCGTAATGCTCTTCCTCGCCGGCTTCATAGGGGAAATGGTTTCCCGCAGCTCCACCGAACGCAACAATTACCAGATTAAAGAAAGGTACCCGTCGAATGTATAGTGCTGAATATTAGCTAATTACGCAAAAACCCCTATGTAAATATGCATAGGGGTTTTATTGTAACCAATTGTTAATGAGTTAATTACATTCTACGCAAGCAACATTGAATGGTTCTAACCACAGTGTCCTCCCTCCCCCGAGGGGGGGGAAACAGGGTGGGGGTAACGTAAGCGCCGGTAGGTGCGGTTCTTCGAAAAAAAGGTCCGGGAGTCATCAGACTCTCGGACCTTCGAAGAACCGCAGCTACCTACTCTCCCACCTGGTGGGGCAGTACCATCGGCGATGGTGAGCTTAACTTCTCTGTTCGGAATGGGAAGAGGTGGTTCCTCACCGCTATAACCGCGGCAATATATTACTTGAGAGAATAAACTTTTGGCGGCCCGCTTCCGCGGGCGGCAAAAGATTTCGGCAGTTATCTTTCTACAAGAGAAAGTCTCTCGGGCTATTAGTACAGGTCTGCTGAGGCCGTCACCGACCTTACACATCCTGCCTATCAACGTGGTAGTCTCCCACGACCCTCAAGGGAAAACTCATCTTGGAGACGGCTTCGC
>JAEESO010000069.1 GCA_016286385.1 Bacteroidales bacterium
GAGAACCCTTCATAAACATGCAGTCCCAGAGGAAACGCACCCCGGAGCAGGAAGCCTGCCTGCGAGGCATGGCCTTAGATGAAGCTATCTGGGACTTCGAGTGCCGCTGGGCAGGAATATCGGAAACTGACATTCACTGAACATTGATAAATTGATATTCATATGGTTCCCGTGGGTTCGCTCATAATGATGGCCGCCAATGCTGTTTTGGGCATTGCCATTCCCATCTGCCTGTCCGTCTATCTGGTGCGAAAGCATCATGCCAAGCTATCTACCATTCTTATTGGTGCCGGGACATTCATCCTTTTTGCCCTGGTTTTGGAAAGCATCATGCACCAATTGGTCCTTAAGGGGCCGCATGGAGCGTCAATCCTGAACAATACGCTCCGGTATGCCATTTATGGCGGTTTGGCTGCCGGTGTATTTGAAGAAACCGGCCGTTTCCTCTCCATGAAGTTCCTGATGAAAAAGGAACCATCTGCACTGCTTCCCGGTGTAGCTTACGGTATCGGACATGGAGGTGTGGAAATGCTCATAGTCTTCGGCATAACCATGATTAACAACTTGGCGATCTCTGCTTTGATCAATGCCGGGCAGACTGATATCCTCTTTTCCAAGGTTCCGGATGATGCCGTTGCACAGTTACAGGCACAACTGGATCAGCTGCAGACAATCGGTGCCGGGACATTGCTTATCGGTCTATGGGAGCGTTTCTCCGCCCTTGTACTTCACTTGGGCCTTTCCATGCTGGTTTGGGTGGCCGTCCGTAAAGGTGGCAAATGGTTGTGGCTGTTCCCCGTAGCCATCGCCCTTCATGCCGTTGTCGATGCCGGAGCCGTAATGCTCCATAAGTCGGCCGGAATGGTTCCGCTCGAGCTCATCGTCACGGCCGAAGCCATTGCCGTCGCCACTATGGGTTATATGTTAGCTAAGAAGTTGTGACCTGTCCCGCGTGAACTACAATGAAGATCAGACTTGAAAATCCCGACGATTACCACGAGGTGGAAAACCTTACCCGTGAGGCTTTTTGGAATGTATATCGCCCTGGTTGCACGGAGCATTTTGTCTTGCATTGTTACCGGGGGAATCCAGACTTTATTCCGGAGTTGGATTTTGTGATGGAAGAAGATGGCCGCATTATCGGTCACGTGATGTTCTCAAGGGCAGAATTGGTTTTGAACGACGGTACAAAGAAACCTTCCTGGACCTTCGGCCCCATCAGCATCCATCCTGACTTCAAGCGTAAGGGTTATGGGCTGAGATTGCTTCGATATGCTCTGGAGGAGGCCCGTAAATTGGGTGTAGGCTTCTTGTGTATGGAGGGCAATATCGACTTCTACAAGCATGCTGGTTTTGACCTGGCAAGCAAAAAGAACATTCACTATCACGACTTTCCCAAAGAAGATGTCGTTCCATTCTTCCTGGCTCAGGAACTTATTCCAGGGTGGCTTAAGGCAAATGGAATAGAAGAAGCAACATATTGCCCGCCCAAGGGATATTTCGTCGCTGATGAGCATCCGGAAGCGTTTGAGGAATACGAAGCCACTTTCCCGAAGAAGGAAAAGCTCCGTCTTCCCGGGCAATTGGGGTATGACGGTATTACCTTGGAATCGGACCGAATCGTGCTTCGCCCATGGCGGGAAAATGATGCCGCTGCCCTTTATAAATATGCTTCCGACCCGGAGGTAGGGCCTCGTGCAGGCTGGCCGCCCCACAAATCAATTAAGGAAAGCCTTGAAATCATCCGGACTGTTTTCCATAGTGACACGACTTGGGCAATCGTGCTTAAGGAGACGGGAGAACCTATTGGAGCTATGGGTTATATGATCTCTGATGGCAACCTTCTTCCTTCGAGGTCAGATGAGCCGCTTGTGGGTTACTGGGTGGGCAAGCCTTTTTGGAACCAAGGCATCTGCACAGAGGCTTTGCAACTGATGCTCGACCATATCAGGGAAACCACTGATATCCGGTCACTGATAGGCAGCCATTTCATTGACAATCCGGCAAGCGGCCGGGTTATGGAGAAATGTGGATTCGTCCCCACCGGTGAAACTTGTGTTGATGAAACCCTCGCCGGCTCCGACAGTCCTATGCGGGTTCTGAGATTGGAAGTATTATGATGACTTTTAAAGAAATATTTCGACGTTTCCGCGCCTGGCAAATTGAGCCGTTTCAATACGAGGACACAGTAGAACAACATGTCTGCGTCAACTGCGGCCACTCTTATGAAGGAGACATCTGTCCAGTCGGCGGTCAAAAGAACGATGAGGGCCGTGTTAGTTGGAAATCTGTCGGTCAGGAATTGATCAAGATCTGGGGCATGGAGTCCCGATCCCTTCTGTCATCTGTCCTCCAGCTTCTTGGTCGTCCAGGCTATCTGATCGGCGATTACATCAGCGGACGTCGACAGGTATGCTATTCTCCTGTGAGCATGCTCTTCGTGATGGCCGTGATCGCGACGGTGATCGTCCAATTGACCGGTGTCAAGATGGTGGAAATCGACGCCGTGGAGACCTCCCCTTTTCCAGCCTTGGCCAAAACGGTTGTCTGGATGCTGGTGGATCATCTCGGCTGGGGTATCCTCATATTCACCACCTTCCTTATCCTGCCCACCTGGCTCCTTTTCCGGTATGCGCCCCGGCATACCCGCCATACCTTGCCGGAAGGGATCTATATCCAACTTTTCATGAGTACGCTGGTCCTGCTCTTTTTCGTCCTGGCCAGGGCTTTCACCAGTTGGCTGTTGTGGCTGGTACCCGTGTATTATTGCATCGCTTACCGTCAGTTGTTCGGCTATGGCATCTGGGGAACTGTGTGGCGCACGGTGCTGACGTGGCTGATCAGTTATGGTTTCGCTTTGATGTTCGCTTTGGAGATCCAGTTCATCCTGGGGCTGATCCCTCACAACGAGGAAACCATCAACGCATACACAGTGGGTATACCCGGCTTGTTCATCATTTCCCTGGTCGTCCTTTTCATCGGCTATTGGGTCGGGAAACGGCAAGCGGCCAGGCGCAACAGATAGTT
>JAEESO010000036.1 GCA_016286385.1 Bacteroidales bacterium
AGAGCTTGCTCGTGATCGTCTTCCGCATGTCGCAGCCCGGGAACACGGTGACCGAATTCCGGCGTTCCTCCTCGTCGTCGTAATAGTTGCCGCCGAACTGGAGACAGAGTTCATATCCCGCCTCGAGATCCTTGTCGAAGCGGACGGGCACGAAAAAGGTCTTTTCGACCACATCCTCTTCCATCAGCGTGAGGTCGCTGTTATTGCCGCTATCGAGCAGGTAATAGTCCTGCGGTCCTCTCTCGATCGTGAAGGGCGTCCCCGTGTAGCTTCCGGTGGTCACATCCAGGCCGGAGAACCGGACGAAGACCGGGTCACCGTTCACACCCCACTCTTCCTCTTCGTCCGAGTCGGGATCCACGCACTTGATGCGGATGGAATTGATCCGCGTCTGGTCGAAAGGAGAACCGGGAGGCGCCTCGTACGGGAAGTTCCTGAGGGTCACCTCGACACGGAACACGGCGAGCTGGTGCTCCAGATACACGTGGGCGACATCGCCGGAGATCAGCACCTCACCCAGCATCAGGTCAACGTCGGAGATAGAAGACGGATCATCGTGCTGCAGGGCACCCGAAGCGGTCGAAAGGTTTCTCATATAAATGGTCGGAGATCCCACCCGCACAGCGTCGAAGATCGAATTGCCCGCGTACGTGTCCACGGACGGATACAGGCAGATGACCTTGTCCCCTTCGTTTCCGGTCCAGGTACCGGAGAATTCTGCTTTCTTGCGGCCAGCCTCCCCGGTAGAAACGAACTCGTCGACAGCCGTGATGCCGTTCTCGCCGAAAGAGACCACTGTAATGGCTTCATACGAATCCCAGAACCCTTCAAGCGTCTTGTCATCCGTATAATCATAAATCGTCTTCGTGCCCACCGGAGCGGAGACGGACGCCTGGATCGTCATCGGGACGCCTGCCTTCTTTTCGACCGGCGTCTTATGGCAGCTGTTCATCAGCACGGCCGCGCAGGCCGTCATTAAAACACTCGTTAGGATGCGTTTCATCTTGCAGTTTTTCAATAGGTTAAAAGACCAAATCCCAGCCGTGTGCCATATCAGGGACCTCTCCACTGGCACAGACAATGCCTTCCAACATGACCTCAATGACCTCTGTCACGGGTGATTCATAAGTGATTAAGCGTAAAACTTCCATTAGGTGCGTAAATAACGTCTAAAACTAGACACGATTAAATGTCGTTCAATACTAGTAAATAAATAGTGAAGCACACTTATCTAACTCTCAAAGGTAATCATTATTCTTCAGACCCTCTAGAACTAGATAGTTATTCCGGTCGCATTTGGTCGCATTTGGTCACATTTTTCTTTCAGACCAAAGAACCAAAGAGACCGATAAACAGGAATTAAGCGTTATCCGTCATTCCCGGCTTGACCGGGAATCTCAATATCAATCACTCTTTTTTGAAAAATAGAGGCCAATAGATCCCTTCATGATTCCGTTCGTACCAGAACCACCTTCCATCGGCACAGTAGGTCGTACAGTCGAATTGCAAAAACTCTTTTTTGAGGGCTGCTGTAAGGCGGACTTGTACTCCCACCTCTACTTCTTCCGGCCATCTCAGATACTCCACGGTCCAATCCAGTATTCTCCCGGTCTTATCATACTTTGACGGGATGATCTTTGTTGTTATCCTGAACCCTTTCAATTCCGGAAAGTCTCTGTGATTAAACTTCCTGGGTAATTCTTGAAGCATCAGATCCCTGCTTATCGTCCCTTTGTGCCGTTTATTTTGATAATGACGGGAGGCGGTCACAACACCAGATTTGATGATAAGTTCTACCTCGGTCTCATTCAAATCGTCCCATCCGATTCCCGATGCACAAAGGAGGGGGCCGGTCCCGCAAATGACGGTCCCGCTGAACCAAGAGGCAAAAATGTTACCGCGACTATCTTTGAAATCCTTTAAGGCATCCCTAAAATCGGCCTTGTCTGACCCCGTTTTCAAAGTATCCAGATAGAGTTTATTGCCATCTACACGCCACGTGGCCACATAACCCCGGAAGTTCCAAGAAAAGAATTCATTGAAGCCGACTTGATCCCTTAATGAGCAATAGTGCAAAGAATCCAGTTGACCCAGCGGGGGCTGGTTGATAGCATACTTGACATTGCCCATAATGAGCGTATCACGTACCTGACGAGTTGTGCTGCTCCAGCCATAAAGCGGGAGCAACAATAAGAGTAACAGTATGATAGCGCGGGTTTTCATATGGCCGATATGGCTGCAATTATAATGCCTCCGCCGATTCCAATTATTTCTTGGCTACATCCCTATTATCCACAAAACCACAAAAAAACCAGCCGCGTTATGCGACTGGTGTTTTTTAAGGAAGATCCAGGATTAGATGCTGGCCTTGCGATATTCCTTACCGAGTTTCTCGAGGGCGAGGGTAGCCTTGCGAACGCGAGCGCGTGCAGCCTTGTTTTCCTTCTTGTCGATGTCCTTCTCGATAGCAGCGATCTGCTCCTTAATCTTTGCAATGATTGCGTCCATGATGTGTTGGTTTAGAGGTTAATAATTAATGTATTAATTGTAAAAGTTTGCTGGATTATAGTTTTCCGAGTGCTAATTTACTGAAAACAAACAATTTTCCAAACTTTTTTTACAAAAAAAAGCATTAAAAACGCCTATAAAGCCGATTTTTTGGCATTTTCCACCACAAATCCGCTATTTTTCATCAAAAATTGAGGAGTCTAGGCCCAATAGTTTCATTCTCTGAAGAATAGCGGGAACATCCTTTTCCATGAACTCTTTCCGCTGTGCAGCCAGGACCGTGTCCCGGGCGTCATCGGCCACAAAATAGCCGATACCCCTCTTGTTGAAGATGATTCCGTCGGCGGTAAGTTTCTCGTAGGAGCGCATCATGGTGTTGGGATTCACGCCTATATCGGCCCCGTATTCCCTGACGGAAGGGATCCTGTCCCCTCCATTCAGTTCCCCGGACAGAATGCGGTCGCAGATGACGTCCACAATCTGGAGGTAGATTGGTTTATCTGTATTGAAGTTCATAGTCTGTTAATGTTGAAGGGTTTTGATCCTGTACCATACTCCCCATCCAAGGCCCACTGAGCAGAGGCAGGAGAAGATGACGCCGCCATTGATTATTCCATTTGTCCAGCGGACAATGGTGTCTTCGTCAAAGTTTTCAAAATCAAGATTCTCAAAGATGGGAGGCATCACAAGACCCATCACAAGAGAAAGTACAGTAGATAGACCGAACAGGATGGCAAGGGCGCCCACAAGCTTGTTTCTCTTGAAGCAAATTCCGCAAAGGAGGAAATAGAGGAAACTGCAGATGTAACTGGCGATGCTGGGAACAGTCATCGTAGATGGAGTTATTCTGAAAGGAGACTCCGCATTGATCTGGGCCAGGCCTTCGATAAGTTTTATGTAGGCCGATGAAAAACTAGTCACCAGCGCCTTGCCGTAAGTGGGATCCACCAGGCTCAGGAAGCCGTCCAGAAGAAGGTATACAGCCATAAAGAGGAAGGGTATCACCACAATTGTGATAAGGAGCATGGACACGAATTTCTCACCTTTTGAGGCGGGAAGCATAAGGTATGCGCTACCTGCTTTCTTCTCTGTAAGATGGCCGTAGGTGCGCACCTGATACAGTTCAAGTGCCATGAATGCCAGGGCAAACACCACCACGCGGGCTTCGATCACCGGAGTGTGCCATTCCTGAGTGAACACCAGTGAGAACAGAAGCCATGTAACATAAAAGATGGCGCTGGCGCCGCCGATAAGGATAGCAGCCTTGGAGTGGTTGCGCCACATCTGGGTGAGGTCATATTTGAAATAAGTCCAGAACCTCTGGAAAGAAAAAACCTGATTCATATCCTTAATATATTAGAGGTTGAACATTGCCTTGATGACGTCCTTGTGGGCGTGAACGGTGTTGAAGAAGGCTTCCACATTGACCTTGCTCTCCTCTCCGGTGACATTGGGATACACCTGGATGCATCCGCCGGGGGTCTGCTCAAGGTAAAGGGCATCGGCCTTAAGCTCAGTGCCGTAGTCAAAGAAGAGTTTTGCCGATATCTCCTCCATGGTGGCGTTCACCAGCACCTCCTGATTATCCAGGATGATGATGGGGTCAATGATATTCTCAAGGTCACGCACCTGGTGGGTGGAGATGATGAGGGTGGAGTCCTCCGACGTGTACTTTGTGACGGCCTTTCTGAACTGGGCCTTGGAAGGGATGTCCAAGCCGTTTGTAGGCTCATCCATATAATAGTATTTGGCATTGCACGCGAGCGCGAAGGCAATCCAGGTTTTCTTGAGCTGACCGGCAGACATTGCGTCCATTCTTTGATCGGCCGATACTTCCAGCTCAGAAAGGATGGTGAAGAACTTGTCAAGATCAAACTTAGGCCAGAACACGCCGTGTTCCTTGGCAAAACTCATGGCCTTGGCATGGACGGGAGTCACTTCATCGGCCAGATAGAACTGGTCTGAAAGGAGAGAGGGTTCACGGTCGAACGGATTGCGTCCGTCAACGGTGATGCTCCCCTGCTGGGGCTTCTTGAGGCCGCAGAGGAGGGTCAGAAGGGTGGTCTTGCCCACTCCGTTTTCTCCAAGAAGGCCGTAGATATTGCCCTCTGAGGCCTTCAGGGAGATGTTTTTCAGTACGGTCTTGGGGCCGTAGCTGAACTGGAGATCAGAAATTTGAATCATATCGTTTGTGTGTATTAGTTTATTAGTACACCGCAAAGGTACGAACAAAATTCTAATCTCCAAATATTTTTTTCACTTTTTTTTATTTTTGTATCCAAAAACATCCTCTGGGGGTTTGTGCCGGGGACTCCCTGGGGTACATCCATTCCCAGTATGGCAAATAGCTGCTCCCAGTACACGGGCATTGTGCCATCCGGAGCCAGGAAATTCATAGGCTCGCTCTGAAAAACCTCCTCCCCTGAGGCCGATAAATAGCTCAGCTGCACCAGTTCCGAGCAGTAAAGCTCCTCATTATCCGGAAGGAAGCGGGTGTCATAGGCGCGGCCGCAATAGGTTTTGGCGCGCTCCACAGCTGCATCGGCATCAATTCCCTGCACCCGGCCAATAAAAAACTCCGGCAGGGAGCCGTCTCGGAGCGTAAAGTCCGTAAGGAAGGTATCCAGCGGGTGGCGGTCAACTCCATGCTTTATGGTTGCATCAATGATCCAGGTGCTGTCTCCCCTCACCTCCGCAATGGCGACGTGGATGATGTTAAGGCTGTCCTTCCCGGTTGAGGCCGATATGGCGGCGTCCATGGAATCGGGCTCAAGGCTGTAATCAATTGGGATACCTACAAATACAAGGTCACCGTTATGGAGCGCTGCAGAAGGCTCATGGCAGGAAAGCGCTGCCATAAGCAGCAGAATAATACCTAAATACTTTTTCATACTGCAAAGATGGCACTTTTCTGAGAAAAAATGACTATCTTTGAAGATACTAAAACTAAAGCAATGAAAAAAATCATCGAATGCGTTCCCAATTACAGTGAAGGCAGGGATAAAACCATCATAGACGCCATTGTATCGGCAATTAAGGCCGTAGAAGGCGTCAAGGTCCTGGATGTGGATCCGGGAGAAGCCACCAACCGCACGGTGGTAACTTTTGTGGGTGAGCCGGAGCCCGTATGCGAAGCCGCATTCCGCGGCGCCGCCAAGGCAAAGGAACTCATAGATATGACAAAGCACCACGGCGCCCATCCAAGAAGCGGCGCCACGGATGTCCTCCCCCTCATTCCCGTAGCCGGAATCACACTTGAGGAATGCGCAGCCCTTGCCCACAGCCTTGCAAAAAGGCTATATGAAGAGCTTGGCATCCCCTGCTACTGCTATGAGGCGGCCGCTTTCAAGCCAGAACGCAAGAACCTTGCCGTGTGCCGTGAGGGAGAATATGAGGCCCTTAAGGAAAAGATGGCTGATGTTTCCCGCAAGCCGGATTTCGGCGGCCCCTGGGACGCCGTTGCAGAAAAGGCCGGAGCCACAAACGTGGGTGCCCGCGGCTTCCTTGTAGCCGTAAACTTCAACCTCAACACCACCAGCACCCGCCGCGCCATGGCAGTTGCCTTCGACGTCCGTGAAAAGGGCAGGAAGAACCCCAATGGCGAAGGCTGGATTCCCGGCACACTCAAGGGAACAAAGGCCATCGGCTGGTACATAGACGAATACGGCATCGCCCAGGTGTCAATGAACATCACGGACATAGACGTCACTCCCCTTCACGTTGCCTTTGAGGAGGTTTCAAGGGCTGCGGCGGCAAGAGGCCTTCGCGTAACGGGCGCAGAGATAGTGGGCCTTGTGCCAAAGCGCGTCCTCATTGAGGCGGGCCGATATTACCTTGAAAAGCAGCAGCGCTCCCTTGGAATATCGGAGGAAGAGATAGTGAAGATTGCAGTGAAGTCAATGTCCCTTGACGACCTAAAGCCCTTCAACCCTAAGGAGAAAGTTATTGAATACCTTATAGAAGATAAGAAGAAAGGACTTGCCCAGATGACCGTTGAAGGCTTCACAAGGGAAACCGCATCAGAGTCCCCCGCCCCCGGCGGCGGCTCCGTCAGCGCCGCAATGGGCGCCTTCGGGGCGGCCCTTGCCACCATGGTAGCAAACCTCTCCTCCCACAAACGCGGCTGGGATGCCCGCTGGAAAGAGTTCAGTGATGTAGCGGAAAAAGGGCAGGCTCTCCTTGACCGTCTACTCAGTCTTATAGATGAGGACACCGCCGCCTTCAACCGCATCATGGACTGCTTCTCAATGCCAAAGGGCACGGATGAGGAAAAGGCCGCAAGGGCCCAGGCCATTGAAGAGGCCACCCTCTTTGCCGCCAAGGTCCCGCTGGAAACTATGGAAACAGCCCTTAAGGCCCTTCCGCTGGCGCTTCAGATGGCTCAATCCGGCAATCCTGCCAGCGCATCGGACGCCGGCGTAGCTGCCCTTGCCGCAGTTGCGGGCATACGCGGCGCCCGCCTCAACGTACGCATAAACGCTGCCGGCCTCAAGGACAAAACAACGGCTCAGCCGCTCCTTGAGCGCGCAGACGCCATTGAAGCGGAAGCCCTCCGTCTTGAAAAAGATGTAATTGAAGAAGTTAACAACCACATAGAACTATGACCTTCAAAGAAGAGATTCTTCAGGGCATTCCGGCCGGTCTGCCGGAAGCAAAGCCCTATGACAAAGATATCAACCACGCTCCAAAGCGCAAGGACATCCTCTCTCCGGAGGAAAAGGTGCTGGCCCTCAAAAACGCCCTCAGGTACTTCCCCGAGGCTCTTCACAAAGACCTTGCCCCGGAGTTCGCGGCAGAGCTGAAAAACTACGGCCGTATCTATATGTACAGGTATCGGCCTTCCTATAAGATATACGCGCGCCCTATAGATGAGTACCCCGCCAAATCCAGGCAGGCCGCGGCCATCATGGCCATGATCCAGAACAATCTGGACGAGCGTGTGGCACAGCATCCCCATGAGCTTATCATCTACGGCGGCAACGGCGCCATCTTCCAGAACTGGGCCCAGTACCGCCTCACAATGCAGTACCTTGCCACAATGACAGATGAGCAGACCCTGGTCATGTACTCCGGTCACCCGCTTGGACTTTTCCCCAGCCACAAGGACGCTCCGCGCGTAATTGTCACAAACGGCATGGTCATCCCCAACTACTCAAAGCCTGATCACTGGGAAAAATTCAACGCTATGGGCGTGAGCCAGTACGGCCAGATGACCGCCGGCTCCTACATGTACATAGGCCCCCAGGGCATTGTGCACGGCACCACCATCACCGTAATGAACGCTGCCCGTAAGCAGGGCGGCAGCCCGGCAGGAAAACTCTTTGTTACCGCCGGTCTTGGCGGAATGTCCGGTGCCCAGCCAAAGGCCGGAAACATAGCCGGCGTTGTGAGCGTAACTGCAGAAATCAACCCCAAAGCTGCTCAGAAGCGCTTTGACCAGGGGTGGGTGGATGAACTCCACACTGACCTTACAGAGCTTATCGGCCGCATAAAAGAGGCCGTTGCCGCCAAAAAGCCCGTCTCGCTGGCCTATGTTGGCAATGTTGTAGACCTCTGGGAGAAACTTGCCGATGAAGACGTCCACGTGGACCTTGGTTCCGACCAGACATCACTCCACAACCCCTGGGCTGGCGGTTATTACCCCGTGGGATACTCCCTTGAGGAGTCCAAGAAGATGATGGCAGAGGACCCCGCCCGCTTCAAGGAAGCCGTTCAGGCATCCCTCAGAAGGCATGTGGCGGCCATCAACCGCCTTGCCGCAAAGGGAATGTATTTCTTTGACTACGGCAACGCCTTCCTGCTTGAAAGCTCCCGTGCCGGGGCCGATGTCCTTAAGCCGGACGGCTCCTTCCGCTACCCTTCATACGTCCAGGATATCATGGGCCCGCTGTACTTCGACTACGGATTCGGCCCGTTCCGCTGGGTTTGCATGAGCGAAAAACCGGAAGACCTTGCAAAGTCCGACGAACTTGCCGTCAAGGTGCTCTCGGAGATAGCCGCTTCTTCCCCGGAGGAGATTTCCGGCCAGATGAGGGACAACATCCACTGGATTCAGGAAGCAGGGCGCAACCACCTTGTGGTGGGCTCCCAGGCCCGTATTCTGTACGCCGACTGCGAAGGCCGCACCAAGATTGCCCTGGCGTTCAACGATGCCATACGCAAGGGTGAAATATCGGCTCCCATTGTCCTTGGACGTGATCACCACGACGTCTCAGGCACGGACTCCCCCTTCCGCGAAACCTCCAACATCTACGACGGTTCCCGCTTCACCGCAGATATGGCTGTCCAGAATGTAATCGGCGACGGATTCCGCGGCGCCACCTGGGTATCCATCCATAACGGCGGCGGCGTTGGTTGGGGAGAAGTTATCAACGGTGGCTTCGGGATGGTGATAGACGGCTCTGAAAACAGCGCCCGCCACATCAAGGAAATGCTGTTCTGGGACGTCAACAACGGCATTGCCCGCCGTAGTTGGGCCCGAAACGCCCCCGCCAGATTCGCAATTGAGCGTGAAATGGCCCGTACGCCGGAGCTTAGGGTTACCCTTCCCAATGAGGCCGATGAAAACCTGATCAGAAAAACTTTAGACTAATGCATATCATATCCTCAGCCCATCTCTCCCTGGAGAGAGTAAAACAGATAATAGATAACAAAGAGCAGCTGGTGCTTTCACCTGAATCCACCACCGCCATAGTAAAGTGCCGTGAATACCTTGACCGGAAGATGGAAGACATAGACCATCCCGTGTACGGGGTCACAACGGGTTTCGGTTCCCTTTACAACGTCACCATCCCCAAGAAGGACCTCAGCCAGCTCCAGCACAACCTTGTCATGTCCCACGCCTGCGGAACCGGAGACACCGTGCGCCCGGAAATCGTTAAGCTGATGCTGCTCCTGAAGGTCCAGAACCTATCCTACGGCCATTCCGGCGTGCAGCTCTGCACCGTCCAGCGCCTCATTGACATGTTCAACAATGGCGTCCTTCCGGTGGTGTACCAGCAGGGTTCCCTTGGCGCCTCCGGAGACCTCGCTCCCCTTGCACACCTGTGCCTGCCGCTTATCGGCCTTGGAGAAGTGCTCTATAAAGGGAAGGTGCGCCCGGCGGCCGATGTCTGGAAGGAGCTTGGCTGGGAGCCCATCACGCTTCAGTCAAAGGAGGGCCTGGCACTCCTAAACGGCACCCAGTTCATGAGCGCCCATGCTATCTGGAGCATCCTCAAGAGCATGAGGCTCTCAAGATGGGCCGATATTATTGGCGCCATATCCCTGGATGCCTACGACGGCCGCATTGAGCCTTTCCTTCCGCTTACGCATCAGCTGAGGCCTCACACCGGCCAGATCCTCACCGGCCGCAAATTCATGGAGGTCCTGGAGGGCAGTGAACTGATTGAGAGGCCCAAGGAGCACGTCCAGGACCCCTACAGCTTCCGCTGCATCCCTCAGGTCCACGGCGCCGTGAAGGACAATATCCTGTATGTGAAGTCCGTCATAGAGAACGAGATAAATTCCGCCACTGATAACCCCAACATCTTCCCCGATGAAGATATGGTGATATCGGCCGGAAACTTCCATGGAGAACCCATCGCCATTCCCATGGACTCCCTGGCAATAGCCATGAGCGAGCTTGCAAGCATCTCAGAGCGCCGCACTTTCCAGCTCATAGACGGCGTCCGCGGCCTTCCCAAATACCTTGTGGCGGCACCCGGCCTCAACAGCGGCTTCATGATTCCGCAGTACACCGCCGCTTCAATAGTTTCCCAGAACAAGGGTCTGTGCTGGCCCGCCTCCTGCGACTCCATCCCCTCTTCCCAGGGCCAGGAGGACCATGTTTCCATGGGTTCCAACAGCGCCACAAAACTTGTGAGGATAGTGGATAACGTTGAAACCGTCCTTGGAATTGAACTCATGAACGCCGTCCAGGCCATTGAGTTCCGCCGTCCCCTGCGCACATCACCCCGTCTGGAAAAGATTATCCAGGACTACCGCAAGGTTGTTCCGTTCATCGACACAGACACATACATGCATCCGCTCATAGAAAAATCTGTAGAGTTTATAAGGAATGAAAAGTATCTGTAAGATAAACCCTTCCCCATCGTCGCTTCGCGACCCCTCCCACCGCTTCGCGGCGGGCCCCTCCCTCTTATCCGGCCGAGGGTGGCCAGAGATTGGGAAGGGTTTATCTTACAGAAAATTGTGCTTATATGATTATCTATAATATTGGATTATTAGTCGGCATTGTTCCAGAAGGAGTTTTAAGGAAAGAGGGCAAGGAACAGGGTGAAACAGGGATTCTGGAGAATGCATGGTTACGGATTGAGGACGGCCGAATTGCCGGCTTCGGCACAGGTAGTGTAAAAGAAGGAGACATTGACGCCTGCGGTGGTATGGTCATGCCAGGTTTCTGTGACAGCCATACGCACATTGTGTATGCCGGGAGCCGGGACTCAGAGTTTCTGGACAAGATAAACGGCCTTTCCTACGAGGAGATCGCTGCCCGGGGCGGCGGAATCCTGAATTCGGCCGATCTTCTTAACCGTACATCTGAAGATGAACTGTTAAGGCAGTCCATGGTGAGGGTGAATGAAATGATGGAAAAGGGTACCGTAGCCATGGAAATAAAGAGCGGCTACGGACTGTGCCCGGAAGGCGAAATGAAGATGCTGCGCGTCATAGACCGCATACGCAGAACCGTTCCTGCTGCAGTCAGGAGCACTTTCCTTGGCGCCCACGCCGTTGGCCGCGGATATAGCCGTAAGGCATACGTACAGGCCGTTATTGACATGATTCCCGAGGCCGCAAAATGGGCCGATTTCATAGACGTTTTCTGCGACGAAGGTTTCTTCACGGTGGAAGACACGGACCGCATCCTAACTGCGGCAAAGGGCCTTCTTACGCCAAAGATCCACGCCAACGAGCTTGCCGTAAGCGGCGGCGTGCAGGTGGGAGTAAAGCACGGAGCGCTTTCCGTAGACCACCTGGAACGAACAACTGATGCTGAGATAAAGGTCCTGAAGGGCACTGGGACAATGCCTACGATGCTTCCCGGTTCTTCCTTCTTCCTTGGACTCCCCTACGGGCGGGCAAAAGATTTCATCAAGGCCGGCCTGAGTGTTGCCCTGGCAAGTGATTATAATCCAGGCTCATCCCCTTGCGGAGACATGCGGTTCGTGATGGCCCAGGGATGCATCAAGATGCGTCTCACGCCCATTGAAGCCTTCAATGCTGTGACACTGAACAGTGCCTATGCCATGGGCATAAGCAAGGACTACGGTTCAATAACGCCTGGGAAAAAGGCAGCCCTGATACTTACCGAGCCCGGCTGGGACCTCACCAGGATGGCATATCAGTACCAGACTCCCTGCATCAGAAAGGTTATTCAGTAGAATAGACGGCTGGTGCCAGAGGGCGTCCATTGTAGCATGATGCCATTGACTGGCCATATGCTCCGGCGCTGCGAATGGCTATGATGTCCCCTCGCCGACATTCGTTGAGGATTATCCCCTTGCCAAAGACATCGGAACTCTCGCAAATAGGCCCCACCACGTCATAGGCCTGTTCCGGACCGTCCGACGACAGGTTCTCTATACGATGGACGGCATGGTACATGGCCGGACGTACAAGGTCGTTCATTCCGGCATCCAGAATGGCGAACTTCCTGGACAGTCCCTCCTTCACGTACAGCACCCTCGATATAAGCGTCCCGCATGGCGCCACCACACTCCTGCCCAGCTCGAAATGGACGGGACGGTGACCGTCCAGGTGCCTCCTGAACACTTCGAAGTAATTCCCGAAAGCAGCTATGGGCAAGTGGTTGGGATGCCCGTACTCTATCCCGAGACCGCCGCCCACGTTGATGTCCCCCACTATTATCCCCTTCCTGTCAAGCCTTGCGCAGAGGTCGTTGATTCTGTTGCAGAGAGCGGCGAAATCGGACATGTCCAGAATCTGGGAACCTATGTGGAAATGAAGGCCGCAGAACTTTACATGTGGCATGTCCAGGGTACGCATGATTACTGACTCCGCCAGAGCGTGATATATGCCGAACTTGTTCTCCGCCAGGCCTGTTGTAATGCCTGCGAGAGTATGCGCTCCGATGTCCGGGTTGATCCTCAGGCTCACAGGAGCCACCTTCCCGCACTCAGACGCCACCGACTCAATCACCTCCAGCTCTGCCTCGGACTCCACATTGAACCTGCCGATGCCCTTCTCAAGGCCCAGCCGGATCTCCCAGTCCGCCTTGCCTACTCCCGCGTAAACTATGTCCCCAGGCTGGAATCCCGCATCAAGGGCCTCGTTTATTTCTCCACCACTGACGCAGTCGGCACCGAGCCCCGCGGCAGCTATCAGCCGCAGTATCTGAGGGTCGGCATTGGCCTTGACGGCATAATGGACCTGCCACGACGGATTCTTCAGTTCCTCTTTAATTTTATCAAGAGTCTTTTGCAGAAGATGTACGTCGTAGTAGTAGAACGGGGTTCCTAGTCCGGAAAACCGTTCCAGGGGAAAGACACCCTTCAGCATCCTTCAAAAAGGCTGCGGCTCAGGGCCTGGAGGGTCCTTGCCTTGTCTTCCTCCCTTACCAGAAGGGAAATGTTGTAATTGCTTCCGCCGTAACTGACCATGCGCACGGGGATGTCTTTCATGGCGGTAAGGACCATGGTCTCGAAGCCCAGATTCTCCCAGTCCATGTCACCCACGACACATACGATGCACATGTCCAAATCTACGGAAACGGTGCCGTACTTTTTGAGGTCATGGACAATCTCGCTCAGGAAACGGGTGTCGTCGATAGTGACTGAAACGCCCACCTCGGAGGTACAGATCATGTCTATGGGTGTGCGGTAGCTCTCGAAAATCTCAAACACCTTGCGCAGGAAACCATGCGCCAGAAGCATCCTGGAGCTCTTTATCTTGATGGCGGTGATATTGTCCTTTGCGGCGACAGCCTTTATTGTACCCGTCTCCGGATTGTTATCGATAATGGTACCCGGTGCAGATGGCTCCATGGTATTCAGAAGCCGTACCGGGATGTTGGCGAGCTTTGCCGGCAGGATGCAGGTAGGGTGCAGTATCTTGGCACCGAAGTACGCCAACTCCGCAGCCTCGTCAAAATGGAGATGCCGGACGGCGGACGTGTTCCCGACCACGCGGGGATCGTTGTCATGCATGCCATCGATGTCCGTCCATATCTGGATTTCATCGGCGTCAAGGGCTGCACCTATGAGGGAGGCCGTGTAGTCGCTGCCGCCCCTCTGGAGGTTGTCAACTCCGCCGCGAGCATTGCGGCAGATATATCCCTGGGTTATAAAGACATCGGCTTTCTGTTCAATGAGAGGCTTAAGATGCTCCCTTATGTAATCCAGGTCCGGTTCTCCCTG
Source organism: Bacteroidales bacterium (assembly GCA_016286385.1). Classification (GTDB taxonomy): domain Bacteria; phylum Bacteroidota; class Bacteroidia; order Bacteroidales; family UBA932; genus Cryptobacteroides. The sequence goes on from JAEESO010000036.1 coordinate 13,887, forward strand.
GGTGTCAAGTTTCATGAAATCCAGGGCCGGGAGCAGAACGGCATCAACGCCTTGCTTCTTCAGGTACAGTTCCATGAGTTTTGTTGACAGGAGTTCTCCCTGGGAGAGAATAATCTTCTCCTGCTCCATGCCTGTAAACTCCCTTGTGAGGGCAATCATAGATGACACGATATCACGTATGAATGCATCCGCAGTGTTGTCTCCAAGAAGCTCGGACGCAACGGAGAGATGTTTGGTCTCTATTCTTTTAAGTGTTTCGCGTGCGCTGTCCGGATTGCGGTTGTACAGATATCCGGCAACCTCTGCAAGCATGTTTGTGACACCGCTCATCGCAGAGAGAACAACAATGGGGCAATCTTTTCCTGCCGTGACAAGTCCTGCCACGTGCTTGATACGCGCGGCAGTCCCCACGGACGTCCCGCCAAATTTCATTATTGTCATAATAAGTTCGTCTTATCCGTGCAAAGTTAATTATTTTTAAAAATATATTTGCTATTTCATAAAAAAGTAGTACCTTTGCGTTCCATTCTTCTGGATGTAGCGCAGTTGGTAGCGCACCTGGTTAGGGACCAGGAGGTCGCTGGTTCAAGTCCAGTCATCCAGACACAAAAAAGAGACGCATCTGCGTCTCTTTTTTGTATCCGGATGACCAATTCCTTATTAATTATTGAAGGGGCTACGCCCCCTCAAACACCCCCTTGTCGGCCTTCGGCCTCCATAGCTGTGATCACTGTATTATTATTAGTGGTTTAATCCCCCCTCGGGGGGAGGGCTTAGTCGGCCTTCGGCCTCCGATAGCGTCGAGGTGCAACTCAACTTGTTGTTTATCAATTACTTACACAATTGTTTGGTATTACCAGTAATACCAAACAACCACGCAATATGCTGATAATCAACCACTTAACCCCCACCGCATCGGCATTACAATAAGGGAAAAATTACTATATATTCTTATGGATTTTCCAAATGATTTGGAAAGAAGTTAGGATATAGTTCATCACTTCGATTCAGCGGTGTAGTTTGTGGATATATATATTGCGCTCATAGGGGCGTCCCGCCCCTGGCCG
>JAEESO010000070.1 GCA_016286385.1 Bacteroidales bacterium
CGGCAAAAAGATCCAGTGCGGCAAACAGGCAGATGCACACGGCCGCCACCCATTTACGGCCATAACCGGCAAAGGCCTTGGCGTGCTCTGTCTGGCCCTTGGGGTTGAATGCCCAGAAAAGAAGGGCGAATGATGCAAGGATGAGGAGGAGCGAGCGGATGGCATCGGCCCGGAAGAGGGCTATACGGTCTTTAATCAGCGCGTCCACCAGAATATCCTGCATGGATTCGTCGGAGGCTCCGGAGAAAGTGCCGAACATTCCCGGGGCAAGCCAACACAGGAAACAGAAGCCGCCGGTAACCGCCAGGGCTATCCAGCTGGCCTTGAATAGTTCTTTTTTACTATATTCCCCACGGACAATACGGTCAAGCGTGAGGAAGCCAAGAACCGGCAGGGACACCTGCAGCACCACCAGCGCCATGGATACAGTCCTGAACTTGTTGTAAAGCGGTAAATACTTGAAGCAGAACGCCGTAAATGCCATGAAATGGCTGCCCACAGCCATCAGGATGGCAATTATTGTTGCAGCCAGTAGCCACCATTTTTCCCTTCCTTTGTAAAGGCCCAGGCCCAGCACAAAGAGGAAAATGGCAATTGCTCCCATATACATGGGCCCCGCTGTGAACGGCTGAGGACCCCAGTAGAGTGGCAACGCCTTTGCGGTTTCACGGAGGTTCTTCTGGCCGTATTTCTTAAGGAGTTTTATGGTCTCTGACTTCTCCGGATTCACGGCGCCCGAGGAGGATCCGCCGTTGAAATTAGGAATGAGCATATTGGGAAGCTCTTCCCAGCCGTAACTCCAGGCAGTGGCGTAATCAAGGTCAAGACCCTTGGAATTTGCGCCTTCCTTGGAAAGCTCGGAACCGCCCCTCATGGTGTTTGGGGTATATTTTGCCAGCGGCAGGAGTTTATTCACATTGGTTGCTATGCCCGCCCCGCCAAGCACCAGAAGAAGGGCCGATGCAATCCAAAACCGCTTCCACTCCTTACTCTTAATTGTATGTATGAACTCCGCCACGGCATACAGCAGCACCATTATGGCAAGGTAATAGGTAATCTGCTGATGGTTGGCCTTTATCTGCATGCTTAAGGCAAGGCCGAAGAGGGTAGCGCCAAGGAGGGGTTTGCGGCGGTAAGTGTACACCAAAGCGGCAAGAACCCAGGGCATGAAGGCAATAGCCTGCATTTTGGTGTTGTGCCCCACCTGGATAATCTGGAAATTGTAGCTGCAAAAGGCCACGGCTATTGCACCGCCAATTGCCACCGGCCAGCTTACTCCCAGCGCCAGGAACATCAAAAACGCCCCCAGAAGAGTCACAAAGAGGTATGTGGCGGGGCGCTTCCCAAGCATCAGGAGTTTGTATATCCACTGCGTGCCGTCTCCCTTGGTAGGTGCCGCTATAGCCGTTGTGGGCATGCCGCCAAACATGGAATCGGACCAGTACGCGGGGTCATCGGGGTGGGCCTTGTTCCACTCTGCCATCTCATGGGACATGCCTATATACCCGGAAATGTCGCTCTGGTTAACTATCTTACCTTCAAGCACTTTTGGCACAAAACCGTAGCTCAGCGCAAGGAAAAGCACCACAACGCCAAAGGCTGCGGCTATCTTCTTCACAAGGGGATTATTCATTTTCAGTAACTTTACTTAGGAGAGCCGCAAGCTCATGGGTTGTAGCGCGGCGTGAATACTGGCCGATATTACCCTTTGTCTCAGGGACACCGCCGTCAAGGTGGTGTCTAAAGGCATTCTCAACGAAAGCCTTCACTGCCGCCTCATTATCCCAATCGGCCGTAATGCCGGCTTTTGCGTCACCAATTACGCGGGCCATTGCGCCGTCTTCCTGGCCTATTCCAAGGATAGGACGGCGGGAAGCCAGGTACTCGAAGAGTTTTCCTGGAAGGATGGGCCTGTACAGGGGGTCGTTCCTGAGGGGCAGGATAAGGATGCTGGACGATCTCTGCTCCCTCACCGCTGTTGCGTGGTCCGTGGGGCCAAGTGCCACTACATTATTCTCCAAACCCGCGGCTTTTATGGCCTCCAGCACCTCCCGGTCCACTTTTCCAACAAGCCGGAGGCGAAGCTTCTCACGGAATCCCGGCACGAAATCGGCCATATCTCCCAGCACCTTCCATAGGGTGAGAGGGTTGCCATCGGCCGCAAATAGACCGGTGTGGGTTATGTTGAAACGGGTATCGGCCTTAGGGGAAGGGCCCGTGAAATCTTCTTCGTCGTACCCGTTTGTTATCATTGCAACGGGCGTATTTGTCTGGGCCTGAAACTCTTCCTGAACCAGAGGTGTGCAAGCAAGGACAGTGGAGCATTCATCCAGCACAGCCTGCTCCTGGGCACGAAGTTTCCGCCAGGTGGCTGCGGTCATGGGGAGATACCTAAGGTAATACATCCGGCTCCAGGGATCACGGAAATCCGGAATCCAGGGAATGCCCGTTTTCTTATGGAGTTTCTGGCCGATAAGATGCACTGAATGCGGCGGACCCGTGGTCACAATTGCATCCACAGGATGCTCCTGAAGGTATTTTAACAGCGTTTTCACGCTTGGCTTTACCCAGCCAACGCGGGGGTCCGGGACAAAGAGGTTTGCCCTTATCCACAGGCTCAGGCGCTGCTTGAAGGTCTTTTTACCGCTGGAAATTTCGGTTACCTGAGTGCTCTTTGCGCCGGTTAGTTTGCGGTATGCGGCGTAAGGCTCCCAGATGTGGCCGCGGAGAACTTCAACATCGGCCGGGATTTCAGCGGCTAACGATGGGTCAAGCGCAGGATAATCGGCATTCTCCGGTGCAAAAACCACCGGCTCCCAGCCTTCAGAGGGCAGGTACTTCACAAATTTCACCCAGCGCTGCACGCCGGAACCGCCGGACGGCGGCCAATAATACGATATTACAAGTACGCGGCGCATATTGTTTTAAAGGGCGCTTATCT
>JAEESO010000016.1 GCA_016286385.1 Bacteroidales bacterium
TCAGAAGGTCAAAGGCCTGAAGCGGGGTAAGGTTGTTGAGGTCTACGGCTTTGAGACGGTCCCTCAGGGACTCCAGAAGGGGATCGTCCAGTTGGAACATAGAGAGCTGGATTGAGCCGTCTTTCTCCACGCGGCCCTCCTTAACATTATGGGGCTTCACGGGCGTGAGGGCCCCTATTTTTTCCAGCGCCTGGCTGTTCTCCAGGGCCTTCAGGGTACGTTCTGCGCTTTCAAGGACCTGCTGGGGCATGCCGGCCATACGGGCAACGTGGATACCAAAACTGTGGGCCGTGCCGCCTTCACGGAGCTTACGGAGGAAGATGACCTCCTTGCCCACTTCCTTCACGGCAACGTGGAAGTTCTTCACACGCGGGAAAATGCCTTCCAGATCATTGAGCTCGTGATAATGGGTGGCAAAAAGCGTCTTTGCGCCCTTGCCGTATTCGTGGATAAACTCCACAATTCCACGGGCTATTGACATACCGTCGTAGGTGGATGTTCCGCGGCCAATCTCATCCAGCAGAACCAGGGACCTTGCGCTGAGGTTATTCAGGATCATTGCCGTTTCCAGCATCTCCACCATGAAGGTGGATTCTCCGCGGGAAATGTTGTCAGAGGCACCTACTCGCGTGAAAATCTTGTCAAAATACCCTATATGGGCCTCTGCAGCCGGCACAAACGAGCCGCACTGGGCCATAAGAACTATTAGGGCAGTTTGCCGCAGCAGGGCACTCTTACCGGCCATATTGGGACCGGTGAGGATTATAATCTGCTGCTCCGTGGCATCCAGATACACGTCATTAGGAACATACTCTTCCCCGGCGGGCATAAGCGTTTCAATGACGGGATGACGGCCCTGACGGATATCCAGCACCTTGGAGTCGTTCATTTCCGGGCGGCAGTAATGCATCTGGACGGCCTGTTCCGCAAAACCTGCCAACACATCCAGCTTTGCAAGGATGCGGCTGTTTGTCTGGATATCCGGGATGAATGACTGGATTTGGACAATTAAATTAGTGAAAAGAGCCTGCTCTATTGCCAGGATCTTGTCTTCTGCAGTGAGGATTTTTTCCTCGTATTCCTTAAGTTCCTCAGTTATATAGCGCTCCGCGTTCACAAGCGTCTGCTTACGGATCCACTCCGGCGGGACCTGGTCCTTATACGCGTTACGAACCTCAATATAATAGCCAAAAACGTTGTTGTATGCTATTTTTAGACTGCTTATGCCTGTTCTTTCCGCTTCCCGCTGCTGCATCTGGAGAAGGTAATCCTTACCTCCAGCGCTAAGGCTTCGGAGTTCGTCAAGCTCTGCGTCTACACCCGTGCCGATAACCGGCCCTTTGCCAATCTGGATGGCAGGTTCCGGGGCCATCACACGCTGGATTTCCTTCACCAGGGAGGCGCAGTTCTTCATTCCCTTGAGAAGCTTTGTGAGGGCCTCGGGGCCATCGGCCAGTCTTTCCCTTATGGGGGCCGATAAAGCCAGCGCCCTTCCAAGCTGCATCACCTCACGAGGCATAGCCTTGCCGGATGCGATGCGGCCAAGGATGCGCTCTATGTCTCCAAGTTTACCAAGGTCCTCCTGCGTTGCCTCAAGAAGCTCCGGAGCGCCCACAAAGTGTTCCACAATGTCATAACGGGCATTGAGCTCCTTCAGGTCCATGATTGGCATGGCCAGCCAGTTCCTGAGCATACGTGCGCCCATGGGCGTGGAACACTTATCAAGAGGTTCCACAAGCGGTACGCCTGCCGCTCCAGAGGCACTCTGGAACACTTCCAGGTTGCGTAGAGTGAACTTATCCATCCACACAAACCGGGCTTCATCAATACGGCCGATTGAGCAGATATTCTTAAGGCCGGTGTGCTGAGTCTGTTCCAGATAAACAAGCAGAGCGCCGGCGCTGCAAACGCCAAGAGGGTACGGATCTATGGCAAAACCTTTGAGGCTTTCAACACCAAGCTGGCGCTTCAGGCGTTCCACAGCGGCGTCATAAACAAACGCCCACTCGTCTATTGATGTAGTGTAAAAGTCGCCGAAACGGTCTTTAAGGCCTTTCTCGTAGCCCCTCTGGACCACAAGTTCGCGCGGTTTCATAGAACCAAGGAGGGTTCCAATGTAATCCAGCGTTCCTTGCGCCACCTGGAACTGACCGGTGGAAACATCCAGGAATGCGGCACCGCACAGGTGCTTTTCAATGGTAAGGCCGCACAGGAAGTTGTTTTCCTTCACATCCAGCATATTCTCTCCAAAGGAGATACCGGGCGTGACAATCTCCGTGATTCCGCGCTTTACAAGTTTTTTGGCAAATTTAGGGTCCTCAAGTTGGTCGCAGACAGCCACTTTGTAGCCTGCGCGCACCAGTTTTGTGAGGTAGTTTTCAAGGGCGTGGTGAGGGAAACCGGCCATAGCAACCGGACCCTTTTCCCCGTTGGATTTCTTGGTCTGAACAAGTCCCAGAACCTTTACGGCAGTGATTGCATCGTCTGAATAGCATTCAAAAAAGTCTCCCACCCTGTATAGCAGGATGGCCTCCGGGTGCTGTGATTTCACCTCGAAGTAATGCTTCAGCATTGGGGTATCTTCTGCAATCTTTGCCATAGGAATACAAAATTACAAAAAATTACCGAAACCGTTACGCTACGGGGCAGCCAGTAACCGTAAAACCCTTGTTTTTAGGTAATGAACTGCCCAAAGGGCCGCGCGTAACCGGGAAATGGCGTTTTTACGGAAACCAGCGGCCCATTAATAATTTAGCCCAGAAGGATAGTCAGGAAGATTCCAAGTATGCCGATGGGGGCAATGTAGCGGATAAGGAAGTACACCACGTTAAACAGTATGCGGTTACGGGTGCCGCCGTTGGTTAGTTCGTCCCGGACATCGGCCTTGGACATTTTCCAACCCACGAACATAGCAAACAGGAGGCCTCCAAATGGCATGAGCCAGTCTGAACAAAGGTGATCCAGGAAGTCAAAGAAGCCGCCGCTCAAAGAGCACGCAACGCCGATGGCCCACACAAGCGCTCCAAGGCCGATAGTTGCCTTGGTCCTGCTCACTCCCTTTTCCTCCACAAGATACGCTACGCCCACTTCAAGAAGCGATATTGATGATGTGAGGGCCGCGACAAGCACGGAGAGGAAGAACAGGATGGAAATCACGGCGCCAAGCCAGGGCGTCATCTGGGAGAAGATATACGGCAGGGTGTCAAACAGAAGGCCGGGGCCCTGGCCGGGCTGGATGCCGGCGGCAAATACGGCGGGCATTACGGCAAATCCGGCAAGAACGGCAAACAGAAGGTCAAAAACAGCCGTTCCGCCTGCCGATACCATAAGGTTCTCCTCCTTTGAAACGTATGAAGCATAAGTGAGGATGGTTCCTACGCCCAGCGACATTGAGAAGAACGCCTGGCCCATTGCCGAAGTAATGACGGAAGGGGTGATCTTTGTAAAATCCGGCTTCACAAGGTATTCTACGCCCTTTCCAGCGCCGGGAAGTGTAAGGCCGAACACTACTATTATTATAATAAGGATAAAGAGAAGCGGCATTGTCACCTTTGTGAACCTCTCAATACCCTTCTTAACGCCAAGAAGAATTACGATGGCTGTTCCCACCATAAACGCCGTATGCATGAAAATGGGCTCCCAGGTAGAAGAAAGCAGCTCTTCAAATACCCCGGCAGAGTCCTGTGTAAAGCGCAGCGTACAGGCTTTGAGGAGATAATCCACGGACCAACCGCCAACAACGCTGTAGAAACTCAAGAGAAGAACAGGCGTAATAACGGTCACAAGCCCGGCCCAGCGGTAATTGCTCCCGGGGGCAAGTTTACGCATAGCGCCAAAGGTACTGCTACCGCTCCGCCTGCCTATAACGCATTCCGACAGGAAAACCGGAATGGCCAGCAACGCACAAGCCAAGATGTATACCAGAATAAAGGCAGCGCCTCCGTTCTGACCCACCAGATAGGGAAATCTCCAGATATTACCAAGGCCGATGGCCGATCCCGCCATGGCCAGCACTACCGCTAACCTGCCGGTAAATTGTTCTCTCTTCTTCATAACCGATTGCAAAGATATTGAATTATTTTGTAAATTTGTGAATTATGCAACAGTATCTAGACCTACTCCGCCACATAAGGGAACACGGCGTCATGAAAGAAGACCGCACCGGCACCGGAACGCAGAGCGTGTTCGGGTATCAGATGCGCTTCAATCTTCAGGACGGCTTCCCGCTGTTAACCACCAAGAAGGTTCACCTCAAAAGTATCATCCACGAGTTGCTCTGGTTCATCTCCGGAGACACTAACATAGGCTATTTACGGGAGAACGGCGTTACCATCTGGGATGAGTGGGCCGATGAACATGGGAATTTGGGTCCTGTCTATGGCCACCAATGGCGCTCTTGGGCTTGTCCCAACGGTAAGGCAATCGACCAATTATCAGAGGTAATCAACCTGATACAACACAATCCAAACTCCAGAAGAATGCTGGTGACCGCCTGGAATCCCGCAGAAGTGGACCAAATGGCACTTCCTCCGTGCCACTGCCTGTTCCAGTTCTATGTGGCCGGCGGAAAACTTTCCTGCCAGCTGTATCAGAGAAGCGCAGATGTGTTCCTTGGCGTGCCTTTCAACATTGCTTCATATGCTCTCCTCACCATGATGATTGCCCAGGTATGCGGCCTGGAGCCCGGAGAGTTTATCCATACAACGGGCGACACCCACATTTATAAGAACCACTTTGAACAGGTGGCCCTTCAGCTGTCCCGAGAGCCCCGTAAGCTCCCCACAATGAAACTTAATCCGGAAGTGAAATCCATCTTTGACTTCAAATATGAGGATTTCACCCTGGAAGGCTATGACCCCTGGCCCGCAATCAAAGCACCCGTAGCTGTCTAATATGAAAAAATGTCTTATTGTTGCCATAGCGGACAACTATGGTATCGGCGTAAATAACCAGTTGCCCTGGCATATCTCTGAAGACCTCCAGTACTTCAAGAACACCACTCGCGGATACCCCGTGATCATGGGCCGCAGCACGTACTTTTCTATCGGCCGTCCTCTTCCCGGGCGCAAGAACATTGTCCTGAACCTTGGCGGGGACCCTATCCCGGAGGTGACATGCGTGTATTCCTTTGAAGAGGCCTATCGTGAGGCGGAGGCCACCGGCAAGGACAAGTGCTTTATCATTGGAGGCGCTTCCGTCTACAAGATGGCTATGCCTGAGATGGATCTCCTTTATATTACTCACGTGCACACGGAGGTAAAGGACGCCGACGTCTTTTTCCCCGTCATCAACCCGGACGTTTGGGAGCGTGAAAGCACGTCTGAGACCCATACGGACCCGGAAACGGGCTTCAAGTTTGAATTCGCAGTTTACCACAAGAAAATGAATATCACTAAAGAACTTTGGGGCAAAACCCCTGAGGGCAAGGAAATCTTCCGTTACACCCTCAAAAACGCTTCAGGAGCATCTGTACAGCTCTCCAGCCTTGGTGCCGCCATCACCTCAATCATGGTTCCGGACAAAGCCGGCAAGCTTGGGGAGGTTGTGCTTGGATATGCCAACGCCATGGATTATATGGCCGATGGCCCCTGCGCCGGAAAAATCCCCGGCCGTTATGCAAACCGCATTGCAAAGGGCAAGTTCACTCTTGACGGCGTGGAGTACAATCTTCCTATAAATAATGGCCCCAACCACCTACATGGCGGCCCCAAGGGCTTCCAGAACCAGGTTTGGGAAAGCCGCGTGGTGGATAACGCCGTAGAGTTCATGTATTTCTCAGAGGACGGAGAGGCCGGTTTCCCCGGTAATCTTAAGGTTGTTGCCCACTACACCTGGGGTGAGGATAATTCCCTTAAGCTTGTCCTTACCGCTGAAACAGACAAACCCACCGTGGTGAATCTTACCAACCACGTCTATTTCAACCTTGACGGAGAGGGCTCTGTTCTGGACCACAAACTTGAACTGAACGCCTCCCAGTGGCTTCCTACGGATAATACCCTCATCCCGCTTGGAGAGCCTGAGGACGTTGCCGGAACCCCTATGGACTTTGTTGAAGCAAAGAAAATCGGCCAGGATATTAATGCCGATTTCCCTGCACTCAAGTACGGCAAGGGCTACGATAACTGCTACCTCATTGACGGCGCAATGCCCGGTCAGTTAACCACTGCCGCAGAACTCTGGGGAGCAAAGAGCGGCCGCCATCTGGAGGTCCTTACCACCCAGCCCGCCGTGCAGGTTTATACAGGAAACTGGCTCAACGGTTGCCCCAAGGGCCGCCTGGGCCAGGAATATCATGATTACGATGCAGTGGCCATTGAGTGCCAGCACTGCCCGGATTCCCCCAATCAGCCCGCCTTCCCCAGCACCGTTCTCCGTCCCGGCGAGGTCCTGGAAGAAGCAATTATCTGGGCGTTTGACTAGTTAAAAATCGTAGCTGAAGATCAGTCCTACAGACCAGCGGTCACGCTGGCCCACGGCCTCGAATGCGCTGCCTCCAAGATAGGAGACAGAAACGCCAAGGGAGCCGTCGAAGGGCAGGATGAATTTACCCATTTCTGCGGTTATATCGGCCCCGACGCTCCAAAGGTTGTGGTTCCCGGGCAGGAGCGTGAAATCATAGTTAGGGACTATCAGGAAATTACGGATGTAGAGCACCGGCGGAAGCGAAATGTCTCCAACATACACAGGAATGGCGTAGGAGGCCGATGCATTCAACTGCCAGGAATAGCGCCTCCCCGCCTGCAGCCTGGCGGCGGACGAAAAGCCTTTGGGAAGGGTGTTGGCCGCTAACTCTCCAAGCTGGAAAACATCGTCGCTGAAACTGATCCTGTGCTGGAGGGTTCCTGTAAGCCTTAGCCCCTGTGTACGCCAGATGCCCGGGAGATACCCATAGGCATACACGTATGCATTGGGATTAAATGTTCCCGTCATGGACGGACGCATACTGAAGCCCGCTTCCAGGCCAACACCCCAGCGTGGATACACCTGTGAACGGGCCCTGGACCTCATCACATACCCTCTGGCCGATATTCCCAGCCTCTGCATGGGAACATACGCCGGAACATGGCCATCATCCCATTTGTAAGCCTTGATCTCTCCCGTCTCCGGGTCCTTTTCCGTTATTGTAAGGCCGCGTGTGGCATTGTCAAAAAGGCTGTTGGAGATGCCATAACTCACCTGCGGGATAAAACCCCATGATATACCGCCCTTGGCAAAGCCCCATGGGATATAAGCCTTCAATGTGCCGCTTACCTGCAGATTATCACGGGTGCCGTCGGCAAGGGCATAGGAAATATCCTGGTCATCTTTAATCTTTGCCTTTACCACAATATCGGCCATTGTATCACCAAAGTCAAATGAGCCTTCAATCACCGGGTAAAGACCTGAGTATTTGAACTTTGCATGCAGTGAAGGACGCCAGGTCTCTGTCTTGTAAGGGTCCGGGCGCACTGCCATACCAACCATTCCTGACATGGTTCCAAGGGTGTTCTGGAAATAACCGGTAAGGCCCGGGGCGGCCGGATTCCAGATATAGTCCATGGAGAAGGAGTCTATGCTGTCATAGTCGAAGAAAATGGGCGCCCAGGAGTGGAAACGCATAAGATGGGGAAGCTTCCTGTACCGTTTTGGGGCCGATATTTCCACATCCTCAACCACAGACTTCCTGAAAGACTTTTCCTGGCGGGTGATGCGATCCTCTATGGGGTAGACATGTACCTTGGAGAAATCCGCCTTCCTGGAAAGAAGAGAATCCGCGGGCGTAGAGAAAAGCATCTGACCATCAAGCGTTTGCGAGATGCTGTAGAGCGTATCCCCGGCAAAGCAGAAGTCCGTGGAACCAAAGCGCGTGGACGTGAGCTGGGTAAGTTCCTTTGTGGCTGGATCATAGCTGTAAAGGGCGTTTACCCCGTCAAGGTCCGACACCCATTGCAGGCGCCCGTCACCCCCGTCAAGGTTCACAAGTTTCTGGATGGAAGGCTCCAGTTCCGTACGCCAGCTTCCATCCCGGCCTATACTGTAAATGCCGTATCCTCCTTCGGAAACGCCTGACACATAGATGGTTTCACCTATCCAGGCAAGCTCCGACGCCTGGATTCCGTCCGGGGCGATGAGCCGGCTTATAATGCGGCCGTCAGTGGCATCAAGAACCTCAACTGACGAGCCCCCGTTAAGCGGATACTCCACCACGGCAACCCTGGAGCCGTCCGGAGAAGGCTGAGGATTGAACCTGCGGCCGCCGGAAGTAAGGTCTGTAACCTTACCCGTAGAGGGCGTATAATAACGTATGATTGAATATCCATCCAGGCTCCAGCGGGGGTGGTAAACGGTCTCTGACCAGTAAATGCGCCCGTTGACCCCGTCTGTAAACAAAGATGACGTATTTGATGCAAAAGGCCTGATTGTCTGGAATTTACCATCGGCCCATTCTCCTACTTCCGTAGGCCTGAGATAGCCGGAACGCTTGAGATAGATGTGGCCGTCTAGTTCTGCGGGAGAGCTGTAGTCCACCGGGAAATCTTCCTGGGCCGATATCTGACGGGAGGGAGTAAATGGAGCGCGCTCTGCCGCACTGGCCACCCATGTAGAATTGAAATAATCCAGAATCTTAGGGAACGCCTCCTTGAACTTGAGCCCGCTGCGGTCACGGATTACCCTCTGGAGGTTAAGCGTTCCAAGCACAAAACGGTTCTTTCGGCTGTTATCCAGGGCGTTTGACATGATGAGGGGGTCCTGGTAAAGTGCACGTGAGCCTGCAACCGTAATATATCCAAGCTTATAAAGGTCCGGAGTAAAACGCTTGTACGACCCGTAGCGCCAGCGGTACCAGTTCCTGTACTCTCCGGCATCCAGCGCCACCTGGTAATAATTGAGGAAATCGGCCGTACGTGCCCTGGAGCCTGCTGTAAGGCCGGTTTCCACGGTTACGGCATCTCCTTCCGCAAGGCTGCGGGAAAGATATAACTGGAACACTGCGGGGGTCCATACCTGACCTACGATATAGGAAAAGAAGCGTATAAAACCATGACGGTCAAGCTCCAGCTGCGCCTGGTGGCGGGGTTCATGGGCTACCAGCTGGATGTCCCATGGTGTGGGATCGGAACCATAAGCTTCCGGTAGCGTGAAAAGGTCCATCCTCCTTGGCGCCCAGGCAACGGAACCGTTTGAAACGGGGTTATGCGTATGGAGCACCACCGGCATCCTGAGCTGCCCCTCTCCTGGCACAAATCCAAGGCTAAGGCCTATCTGGGGACGGAATTTCTCCAAAAGGGTGCCGTAATTCACAGCAAGGGAATCGGCCCCTTCCGGGTATATTATCTTATAGTAAGGTGTGTCTATTGAGTACCAGCGAAGATACCCTGGGTCGTCTCCGGTAAGGACAAACTGTGCGCGGGCCGGAAAAACGGCCCAGAAAAGCAGCAACAGTATGATGAGTTTCCGTGTCATCGGCCCACCTAGCGGAAGAATCTTTCAAGCCACTCCCCATTAACCTCAGAAAAGCCTTCCGAGGGCTTTACGGCCGGGTTTCTGGTGATAATTCCGCGGGCGTCCTCATACACGTTGAAGCCCACGTTCACAAGCTGCATGTTGCCGTCAAGAGGGAAGGCAAACACCAGATCATGGTCTGCACCTTCTGTGCGGAGGAATTTGAGGCGGGCTTCCGCCGCCGCAGGATTTTTGGCCGATAACTCCCTCCTGGTCACCCACTTGCACATCTCTATGGTGGTATCTTCCAGGCCGGCATCGGCAATATTTATCTTCTCTATAAGCTCTCCAACCTCACGGACAACGCGGAGAGTATAGCCCTCAAGCCCTTTTACGGCCTCTTGGGCCTCTGAGGATGGTTCCGCCGTGCCGGGGAGAAGCCACAGCATGAGCCTGGCGGAAGGGTCATGGTAAAGGGTTTCAGAGACCGCCACGCTGCGCCTTCCGCAGTACGGGCACTCCCAGATAAAAAGGGAACCGTCCCTGACCCGGCTTTTGAGTTCCGGGTCAAGGGCGGTGTTGATGCTGCGGGGGATAGAAACCTCCGTGCTCTTCCCGCAATTACTGCAGTTTGCGAGCGCCATCGGAAATAACTACCTCATAAATCTTGGGAGCGTGGCCGAATTTTGCGGTGAACTGCTCCTTTGCCGCCTTGATGAAGCCGTCATAGAGTTCATCCTTCACCAGGTTGATGGTGCAGCCGCCGAAGCCGCCGCCCATGACGCGTGAACCGGTAACGTCCATCTTGCGTGCAAGCTTGTTGAGGAAATCAAGTTCTTCGCAGGATACCTCATAGAGCCTGCTCAGGCCGAAGTGAGTCTGGTACATCATCTCGCCAACTGTCTCGTAGTCGTCTCTTTCAAGGGCGTCGCACACATCCAGAACCCTCTGGACCTCTCCAATCACGTATTCTGCGCGAAGGAAGTCTTCCTGAGAGATCTTGTCGCGGACCTCATCCAGCCACAGACGCTTTGCATCTGAGAGGAAGTCAACCTCCGGGTGCAGTTTCTTAATCTCTGCAGCGGCTTTTTCGCAGCTTTCACGGCGCTTGTTATAGGCGCTGGAAGCAAGTTCATGCTTTACGCAGGAGTCAATGAGGACCAGCTTGTAGCCCTTGGGGTGGAACGGGAAGTACTTGTACTCACCGGTTTTGCAGTTAAGGCGGATAAGGGCGCCTTCCTTACCGAAAATGGAAGCAAACTGGTCCATGATGCCGCACTTCACGCCGCAGTAATTGTGCTCTGTGCTCTGGCCGATCTTTGCCAGTTCAAACTTCTCTATCTTATTGTCCCAGATATCGTTGAGGGCATATGCAAAGGTGCTTTCAAGGGCGGCCGATGAACTAAGGCCTGCGCCAAGCGGAACGTCGCCGGCAAAAACGGCGTTGAAGCCTTCCACCTTGCCACCGCGCTTGAGGGTTTCACGGCATACGCCAAATACGTAGCATGCCCATGCTTCCTTGGGTTTATCCTCTTCCTTGAGGCCGAACTCCGACATCTGGTCAAAGTCAAGGGAGTAAACCTTCACTTTGTCCGTTCCGTTGGGCTTGATTGCAGCCATGATGCCAAAGTTGATGGCGCCGGGGAACACATAACCGCCATTGTAGTCTGTGTGCTCACCAATGAGGTTGATTCTGCCTGCCGATGCATAAACAGGTGCCTCTTCACCGAAGAGAGCCTTGTACTTTTCCTGAATTCTGGTTTTCATATTTAGAGTTTTAGTGTTTATTCCTTGTATCATACAAATATAATCATTTTTTCCTTTCCCTCCACCCATATTGTTCTCCCCTTGTGGTGGAACCTAATTATCTTGCTTTCAACCGTTTACAGAAGTTTCTCCCAGAAATAATTCTGGTAGAAACCCGTATAATAAACTGATTATCAATAATTTAACCTCCACCAGCATCCGCGCCCTTTCTTACCTTTGCACCATGAAAACACTGTTATTAGCACTTCTCCTGCTCGCAGGCCACACAGATACCCTCAACGTAATGTTCTGGAACCTTGAGAACTTCTTTGATTATAGAAACGACTCCACAAGCGTCTCTGATGCCGATTTCTCTCCCCGCGGCTCCCGCCACTGGACTAAAAAGCGCTTCTACGCCAAGTGTAACGCCGTGGCAAAGGGGATCCTCTGGGCATCGGCCCGGGAGGGCGCGGTGCCGGATGTAATCGGCCTTGCGGAAATTGAAAACTCGTTTGTCCTGAGGCGGCTGATCCAGGCAACGGTCCTTAGAAAACTGGACTACGGGATTATCCACTTTGACTCTCCGGACCGCCGCGGGATTGATGTTGCGCTGCTTTACCGGCGCCTTAAGCCGATAGAATCGCACCCCGTGCATCTTTTTAATGCCGATTCCACCATAATGGCCACCAGAGATATCTTGATTGCAAGTTTCACAACGCAACAAGGAGACACTGTAGCGTTCCTAGTGAATCACCACCCGTCAAAATTTGGCGGAGCGGCGGCATCTGAGGCACGGAGGAACATTGCCGTGGAACGTTTAAAACAACTTGCCGATTCACTGCAAACGCTTGGAATCCAGAAGATTATAGCTATGGGAGATTTCAACGACACCCCGGGAAACCCAGTGTACCACATACTGGAACCAGCCTTGTGGAACAAAGCAGAAGAGTTCTATAAAAAGGGGTACGGCACCATCAAATATGACGGCAAATGGGAACTGATAGATATGTTCTTTGTATCGCCGCCGCTACTTCAGAACTCCAAAATGGACATCATTTATATACCATTTTTACAGACACCGGACAAAGCCGCCACAGGAACAAAACCCTTGCGCACCTACTCCGGCCCCAGATACCTTGGAGGCGTTTCGGACCACTGCCCTGTGTGGTTACAGATTAGACGTTGAACAGGAAGTGCATTATGTCACCGTCCTGGACAACGTAATCCTTACCCTCGATGCCCATTTTACCGGCAGCGCGTACGGCGGCTTCCGTGCGGTACTGCACAAAGTCTTCGTACTTGATAACCTCGGCACGGATGAAGCCGCGCTCGAAATCCGTATGGATCACACCTGCGGCACGGGGGGCCTTGTCTCCGGCCTTGATGGTCCAGGCGCGGCATTCATCGGCCCCGGCGGTAAAGAAGGTCCTGAGGCCGAGGAGTTTGTAGGCGCCCTGGATAAGGCGCACCACGCCGGATTCCTCCAGGCCAAGCTCCTCCAGGAACATCTGGCGGTCCTCATACTCTTCAATTTCTGCAATCTCCGCCTCTGTCTTTGCGGCTATCACCAGTACCTCTGCATTCTCTGAAGCCACGGCGGCGCGCACCGCGTCTACGTAGGCATTTCCGGACACGGCCGATGCCTCATCTACGTTGCAGACGTACATCACGGGCTTATTGGTGATGAGGAAAAGGTCATGGGACATCTGCTCCTCCTCGGCGTTTTCAAGCGTGACAGTACGGCAGGAAAGACCCTTAAGAAGTGCCTCACGGTACCTCAGAAGCAGGCCAAGAAGCTTTTTAGCCTCTTTGTCTCCTCCGGTAGTTGCCATCTTTTCCACCTTCTTGATACGGTTTTCCACCGTCTCAAGGTCCTTGATCTGGAGCTCCGTATCCACTACTTCCTTGTCACGGACAGGGTCTACGGAACCGTCCACGTGGGCAATATTTCCGTCGTCAAAGCAGCGGAGGACGTGAAGGATGGCATCCGTCTCACGGATATTGGCAAGGAACTGGTTGCCAAGGCCCTCGCCTTTTGATGCGCCCTTCACAAGGCCCGCAATATCTACAATCTCCACCGTAGCGGGGACCGTACGTTTGGGCTGGCAAATGTCCGTAAGCACCTCCAGACGCTTATCCGGCACGTTTGTAGAGCCAACGTTGGGGTCTATGGTGCAGAAAGGATAGTTTGCGCTCTGGGCCTTTGAGGAACTGACGCAATTAAAAAGAGTAGACTTGCCCACATTGGGCAAGCCTACTATTCCACATTTCAGTGACATAGACTACTAATAAAATCTTGCACGATTGTCTTCCACGCCCTTTTCAGTCATCAGAGGCATAAGCATCTGGCTGTGATAGGACTCAATGCGGGACTGGGCGGCCTTGGCGTCTTCCTCTGTGAAGAATGAAGCCTCATCACGACCGTTAACCTGAAGCACATAGGTTCCCATTACGCCAGCGACAGGGCCGGTGATTTCACCTTCTTTGGCTGCTGCCACGGCACCCACGAATGCGGGCTCGGTGGTAGGAGCGGAATTGGTGGAGAACGTTACGTCTGAGAGGGTGGAAACTGTGGCACCAAGAACCTCTGCAATGGCATCCAGGGAGGTAAGGCCGGCAATCTTTGCGCCCACTTCCTCTGCACGCTTTGCGGAGCACTTCTCACGGTAGATCTCATTGCGGATTGGTTCTGCAACCTCTTCAACAGGGGTGTAGCCTTCCTTATGAGCATCCTTGATACCAACCACAAAGAAGTAGTTGTTGTCTACGGTGATGATGCCAGAAGCCTTTCCGGGCTTGTTGTCAAATGCCCAGCGGGTGATTTCCTTTGCATGGCCGATAGAACCGTAGGTGTCGGTTCCCTCGTTGATGCTCATGCTGCGGGAATAAGTACCTGTGGAATCACATGCAGCCTTGTAGTTGTCATACTTGCCAGCGGCACGTACTGCAAGGATATTGGCCTTGTTGTAAACTGCTGCATAGGTTTCCTTGCTGGGAAGGGTGGCTTTCTCGAAGATTGCAACCTTCTTCTTTGCAACGGGCTTGGTAGCCTTCACAGCCTCAACGATGTGAACGCCGTACTGGGTGCTCAGGATCATGGGCTTGCCGATAGCAGCGTTGAGGACAGGCTCGAAGCCGGGGATAACGGCATTCTGAGTCATCCAGCCAAGGTTACCCTGCTCTCCGTCATAGGCATTACCCTTATCTGCGGAATAGAGGGTGGCCATGGTGGAGAAGTTGGCCTTGTTCACCAGAGGAAGGAGGCTGTCGGCCAGATGACGTGCATCTGCACCCTGGAACATGATGTGGCGTACATACACTGAATCAGGGACGTTGCCGGTTTCCATGATGCGGGCAGCATAGAAGCTGCTGCCGCTCTGGTAAACGGGGGAAACACCGCTCTTGTTGGCGCTTACAAAAGCGTCTACGTCACGGTTTACGCTGCGGAGGTCTCCGTCCTTGTACCAGCGGTCTTCCCACTGGCGGTCAGAGTTGCGCTGCAGGAAAGCGCGCATGGACTCAGTGGAAGCGAATTCATCGTAGAGCTTTACGAATTCTTCGTTCTGGGCGGCGATGTCCGTAGCTGAAGGGGTAACCTCGAACACTGCGTATTCGATGTCACGGGCAGCCTTGCGCTTGTAATTTTCCTTATGGGCCTTGTAGAAAGCCTTTACCTCAGAGTCTGAGATAACGATGGAGGAATCCTTGGGGAAGTAAGTATTGGGCTCCATCACAAAGCTTACGGTAGCAGCGGTGTTACCCTCTGCAACTGCGTTTTTCACCTCAAGGCTGTTCATATAGGAAGATCCCAGGAACAGGGCGTTATACTTCTCCGTGTAGCGGTTGGTACGCACTGCGTTCTGGATGTAGTTACGCACCAGGAGACCGTTGTAGTCCTCTGAGGTCTGCTCCATGAAATCGCGTACACGTGCGGGTGAGAACTCTCCGTTCTCATCCATGAACATACCGGAAGAAGCCACGATAGGAGAGAGGTTTTCACCTACAAACATATCAATTTCCTCCTGCTGTCCTACGCGGATGCCTGCGTTCTGGATGGTGGGGATAACCTGGTAACGCTCTACCAGTTCCTGCCATGTCATCTCACGGACCTGCTTCTGGGCCTGCTCGCTGGAAGCGGACTGACCGGAAAGCATTTCACGTACCTGGGCGTTCTGCTTAACCTCCTGCTCAAAGTCAGTGTAGGTGATGCGTTTGCCGTTAATCTTGCCGACATCATACTTTGTTGAAGCAGACTGGATGGTCTGGATAATGTCGGACGGGTTCACAAGGAAGAGTAAAAGACCGAAGGCAATGATGAGCGATGCTCCAATGCCAAACTTAGTTCTAATGGTCTCAAGTGCTGCCATTTTTATGCGAATTTTAAATTATAATCAGTATAAGGGCTGCAAAGTTAGCATTTTTCTGCGGAAATACCACTATTTTTTTTGTAGAGGGCCGATAAAATTGAGTGTATCTATCACAACCTTAGTGGAATCCGAGTTCACAAAGAACGTATTGTCGAAGGGATGAAGGAGGATGGAGTTACGCGCCATCTCGTCTGAGCGCATGCCGTAACCCTGCATCACACCGTCGTCCGAGGACAGCCTTACATAGCAGTCTGTCCATATTTCCTTGTTCTTTGCATCCCAGTAAAGGGTGTCCGTCTCTATCTTCTCTCGCTTGAGGATATTCTTGACCACAACATTGCCGTAGGCCGACCAAATATCGTCCCCGCCATGAGCATATTTATTGTGACGGGCTTCATCGGCCACGATTGTGGTCTCCAGAAGGCCGTCCTCCTCATTATATCCAAAGACGTTTATCCCCAGCGGGAAGTAGTTGTAGGACAGGGTGTCGTACTCATAAACCTCCATCCTGAGGGCCTCCACCCTCATTTTCAGACGGCCGTTGTCAGAGTTTATGAGAAGCATGGTATCCACCACCTGGATAGGGGTGACGGAAAGATCCAGCTTCTGGGCTTCAGCGAGATTGCTCTTGCATGAATAAACAACGAAAGCAAGCACCAGGGTGCTTGCAATCATTGTAAATATGCAGGGTGCTCTCACTTCTTACTGCACGCGTACGGTTGTAGTTGCTACCATACCGCCACAGCTGACGGTGTAGGACTGTCCCTTGGTGAGGTCATACATGAAGGCCTCGGCTGCCTCGGGATAGTAACGGGCCACTGCAGAGATTGAAGCGGAGGCGTCATCGGCAAGGGAAGCGTCTGCGCTGCGTGCCTTCTGGTAGCAGTCAGTTGCTGCCCAATAGCGGGCGTACTTGTTCACGACGTCCTCGCAAGGGGCCGATGACCAGAGGTTACCCATGATCATGTAGGCCTTTCCGGCATAACCGTAGTCAAGGTCAACTGCCTTGCGGGCTGCATCGTAAGCCCTTGAACGCATACCGTTCTTGTAGCTGAAGGTTGCCATCTCATACCAGTACTGGGCATCGGTGGCCTCGTCTGACTCGGGGGAGTCAATGGCCTCCTGGAGGTACTTACCGGCATCGGCCACATTGCCGCGGGCGGCATTGAGGCGGTACAGACCGAAGGCGCTGCCGTGTGAAGGATCCAGTTTGTACTTGGCGGTTGCGGCCTTGAGATAGAGGTCATTGGAAGCGCAGTCGTCGGCGCCGTTCATGAGCTGGACTATCTTGGTCACAAGTGCAAGGTTCTCAGGATCTGACTCGAAGCGGGGGGTGAAGATAGCGATGAGGTTCTCGCAGGAAGCAACCTTGCTAGCTGCAAAGATGGACTCGATCTTCTCCTTGTCCTCTGCCAGTGCGGCGGTCTCTTTCTCGTTGCGGGGCTGGGCCTGGTCAAGGATGCCGCTTACGTTCTCATAGAGGGCGATGATATCATCGGCCGATAATTTCTCCTCCCTGTACTGAGCCACTGCAGACTGCATGAGGGCGCTCAGGATATTGCTCTTGGTTGCATTTCCAAGCTCATTCATAATACCTGAGAGGTTATCGTACATATACTGTACGTCTGCGCTCTTGTAGTTGATGATGTACTGACCCTTGTTGTTGAGGATGGTGGTCTTCTTCTTGGGATAAGCGGCAAGACGCTGATCCTGAAGCATGAGGATGGTATCTGCGATTGCAGCACGCTCCTTGGCGTTCTTGGTGCTGCGATACAGGTTTGTCATCATCTTGGTACCGTTCACGAAGATGTTCTCTGAAGCGGTGGCAGGGCAGTACTTGTAAGCCTGACGCCAATTGGAAAGGGCCATAGGGTCTTTCTCGTCCTTCTTGAAACGCTCCGTGTAGAACGAAAGGTACTTGAGGCAGTTCAGGCTGTCTTCGCCGTGACCATACTTTGAAGTGGTCTGGGCGCTCATGTTCCATCCTGAAAGTACGGCCAGGAGGGAAGCGGTGATGATAGCTAATCTTTTCATAGTATCCTGTTTTTTGTTTTTGTCAAATTACTCGTAATGCGGTTTCTTGAACCAAATGTCAAATATGTTCATCCCAACGTTGAAACCAAAGTAGGTTTCCTTTACCTGGGAGGTCTGGAGTCCTCTTCTTCCAAAATCCAGGCCAATTGATAATCCGTTGTACCAGCGGAACACCGGAATTGTCATTCCGAGGGTGATTCCAACTGCGTCTACGTGCGCTCCGTCAACGGTGTAATAAGAACTGTCGTAGTATGCTCCAGCGCGGTATGTGCAGCGTTTGAGGAAGTAGCGGATGTCGTTTCTGTTAGGTGTTATTTCAGCGCCCAGACGGAAACTCTGCCCCACGGCCGATGCAAAGGTCACGTCACCCCTGTTTGAGAATCCGGCCATGCCGTCAAAGCCGGAGCGGCTCCAGTCCGTACGTGTGTAATCGAATTCAATAAGGAGGTCATCTCCCTTCTTATAGCTAAGGCCTACCCCAATTTCATCTCCCATCATTAAGTTCTTATCCTTGAGTAGTTCCTGATACCTGCCGGTAGTTTTGTCTATACCTTTAACCTCATAATGGGTATGGTATCCGGCGATGGGTGTTGAGAGTTTGTAAGTTGCACCAAGGATAAGGCTTGATCCGCGGGCAATTGGCTGCTCATACTGAAGACCGATCTTCGCAGTGACGTTATTCACCTGCAGGGAGTCTCCGGTTTGCCATGAACGTGCGGCATCAGACTCATAATTCATGGTAGCCCTCTTGTTGATGTTGCCAAAGCAGTAGTTTACCTGAGCTCCTATTGAGAGGCGGTTCCAGAGGGTTCCGGCCGCTGCTGCAAACACCTGGTAAACACCGCCGTTGCCCACTGAAGAGAAGCTCTGGCGGCCGGTGGGGATGTTTGATTCCTGAAGCTCTGAGTAGGCAATCTTGTATCCTATGTCGCTCATGGGGTTGATTCCCACCATAAAGGCGGTGTGGTTCCACATGGGGAAGGAAATTACAAAATCGTCTATGTTGAAGGTGGTATTGAGCGCCCTCTTGTCTCCCTCAGAGAACAGGGATATCCTGCCGTTCATTCCGAAATCGGCCATAAAGGAGAGGGTGTCCCTGGCGGTTACGGAAGCGGGATTCATGATATTTATGAACCTGTGATTCCTGGCTGCAAGGCCAACGCCGCCCATACCGCGGTTCCAGGCCGTGCCGGGCGTATGAAGGTTGCCTACACCATATACTGAATAAGGCGAGAAGCCGCTGTACGTGCCGTCTGTCTGCGCCTTTGCAAAGACACAGGAGAGCATAAGGGCCGCTGCTGCCAATATTCTTTTAACTCTGAGCATATTCGTCTGCCATTAGGGCCAAACCCATGAGGACCAGATTGCAAATTACAAAGATGGAACTTTTCAGGCGTTTGGCAAAATAATTAGCGTCACCTCCGGTAAAAACTACAATATGGTCCGGATGGAGATTCAGGTAGCCCTCAATTTCAAAAAGGATGCCTGAGACTACTCCGCTCTCTATTGAAGATACCTCGCTTTGGCCGATTGTATCGGGATTTTCAGGGATTTCCACAAGCGGAAGTGACCTGGAATATCTCTGGAGAGCCTTGAAGCGTGTGCGGCATCCAAGGGAGATGTTTCCTCCGGAATATGTGCCGTCCTTGGAGATGAAGTCTATGGAAAGGGTTGTGCCGAAGTCTACAATGGTGCATCCGCGCCCCTTGAAAAGGTAGCGGGCGGCTGCTATTGAAGCGGCCCTGTCATAGGAAAGGTATGAAGGAAGGCTGTTTCTGAGGAGAAGGTCCCTGTGGTTACGGTCCAGCACAATGAGATTTCCGCATTCAGGCTTCAGGCACTCCGACTCCTGCTCTGAAAGGGGAAAAGCGCTGCAAACCACCATCACGGCAGGTTTTTCACGCGCAGTGAGAGAAAGTATGAAATCCATATACTTCTCTCCCTGATAGCGGAATGTCTTTCCAAGGGTCATCCTGTCCGACCAGGAAGCCTTGACCGCCGTATTTCCTATTTCTATGAGCAGATTAGACATAGCCTGCAAAAGTAACAATTATTGCAGTCTTTTCAAAATTTCAAGGGCCTTATCAAGCGAATCCACCCCGCGGGACACAGTTCTCAGTTTTCCTCCGTCCTGGTTGAGTTTGAAATCGGCCGAATAAATATTGACTGCCGTCATGGCCCTTTCAAACACCTTTGACTTATAGTACGGGGATATGGGATTTGAGATGAAGAACATGATCTGCATGCCGTTTTTCACAATTATCTTCTCAAAACCAAGCTGTGCGCCAAGATTCCTTATCTTGACTACGTTTATCAGGTTTTTAACCTCTTCAGGAAGAGGGCCGAACCTGTCTTCAAGCTGACTCCCTATACGGTCTATCTCACGGTCTTCGGTAAGTGAATCCAGCACTTTGTAGATACGTATTTTTTCGGCCGTAACGTCTATGTAATTATCCGGAATAAAGGCGGGGCGGTCAGTTTCAATGGTGCAGTCGTCCACATATTTTTCATCGGCCCTCTGATGGGTAACTCCGGTCTCTATCCCAATCTCATCCATAGCCTCAGAGAGTATCTTCTGATATGTCTCATAGCCCATATCGGCAATGAAACCGCTCTGCTCCGCGCCAAGGAGATTGCCGGCGCCGCGGATGTCAAGGTCCTGCATGGCAATATTGAAGCCGCTGCCAAGGTCTGAGAACTCCTCGATGGCCTTGAGCCTTCGGCGGGCTTCGTCCGTTATTGTGATAAGCGGCGGCACTATAAGGTAGCAGAAGGCCTTTTTATTGGACCTACCCACCCTGCCTCTTAACTGATGGAGGTCACTGAGGCCGATATTCTGGGCCTGGTTTATGATGATGGTGTTGGCGTTAGGGATATCAAGGCCGTTCTCTATGATGGTGGTGCAAAGGAGAAGGTCGTAGTCTCCCCTCATAAATGCAAGCATACGGTCCTCGAGGTCACGGGATTCCATCTGGCCATGGGCCACGCATATCTTCATGTCAGGCACCAGGCGATGGAGGATTTCCTCAACGGAACGCAGTTCCTCAACCTTGTTGTGAAGGAAGAAAATCTGGCCGCCGCGGTTCAGTTCATAATTGATTATGCTCTTTATCTCATCCTGGTTGAAGAGGATAATCTCCGTCTGGATAGGGATGCGGTTTGGCGGCGGAGTCTGGATGATTGAAAGGTCACGTGCGCCAAGGAGCGAGAACTGGAGGGTCCTGGGGATAGGAGTAGCCGTAAGCGTAAGGGTATCTACGGTATTTTTCATCTGGCGCAGCTTTTCCTTGGCCGATACCCCGAATTTCTGCTCTTCGTCAATTATGAGAAGCCCAAGGTCCTTGAATTCAAAGCCGTTTCCAAGAATCTTATGAGTGCCGATAAGAATATCTATAGCGCCGGATTTAAGGCGTTTTTTTATATCCGTAATCTGCTTTGCACTCCTTAGGCGGCTCACATATTCCACAGTGCATGGAAGGTTCTGGAGGCGTGCCTTGAAGGTTTCATAATGCTGAAGGGAAAGGATGGTTGTAGGAACCAGGACCGCCACCTGCTTTGAGTCAGTAACTGCCTTGAAAGCAGCCCTGATGGCTATTTCCGTCTTTCCAAAACCAACGTCTCCGCAAACCAGGCGGTCCATGGGGCAGTTGTCTTCCATATCCCTCTTAACCGCCTTTGTAGCCTTCTCCTGATCCGGAGTATCCTCATACATGAATGAAGATTCAAGTTCTTCCTGGAGGTAAGTATCGGCACTGAAGGCAAAGCCTTTCTGGGAGCGGCGGGCGGCATATAGCTGGATAAGTTCCTTGGCAATATCCTTAATCTTGGATTTTGCCGATATCTTGAGGTTTATCCAGGTTTTGGAACCAAGCTTGTTTATCCTTGGCGGCTCCCCTTCCTTTGAGCGGAAGCGTGAAATCTTGTTAAGCGAGTGGACAGATACAAATACTACGTCAGAACCGCCGTACATGAGTTTTACCACCTCTTTTACCCTTCCGTAATCGTCCTTCATCTTCACAAGACCGCCGAACACTCCCACGCCATGGTCTATATGGACTATGTAATCACCTATGTTAAAGGCGCTAAGGTCATTGAGGGTAAGCTGCTCGCTCTTTTCTACCGAGCGGCGGATACGGACACGGTGGAATCTGTCAAATATTTCATGGTCAGTGTACAGACAAATCTTATCCTGCTGGTCTATGAATCCGGAATGGAGGTTCTTTCCTTTTATGAACTCAGGAAGTGCTATCTTCTCTTCCTGGATAAAAATGGATTTAAGCCTTTCAAGCTGGGTTTCCTTCTCTCCTATTATATAAACCTTATAACCGGACTCCAGCCTTGACTGGATGTCGCTTATGAGGAGTTCAAAGTTCTTATTAAAGACAGGCTGGGGGGCAATATTGAATTCTACGGTGCTTACTCCCTGTTTTTTAAGGGGAACGTCAAGATAGACATGCTGGAATTTAAGAAGGCCTTTCAGGAAATCCCGGTTGTTGTACATGTCGGAGGAATCCAGCCAAATGGTTGTATCTTCCGGAAGAAGGCCGATAATTGAGTCACCACCCTCTTCGCCGCCGGCGGCTATATTGGAGTAAATATCGGCCTTATCAATGTTACCGACGGAAAGCTGGGTGTTACAGTCGAAGGTATGGATCTTCTCAACCTCGTTTCCAAAGTAACTTATTCTGTAGGGCTTATCCAGCGAATAGGAGAATATGTCTATGACGGCGCCCCTTATTGCGTATTGACCCGGCGCCGACACAAAATCTACCTTCTCAAAGCCCTTTTCAGTAAGTATTTCCCTCAGTTTTTCATATGGAAGCCTGTCTCCTGGTTTTATCTCAAGATGGGCCGATACAAGATTTTTCTGCGAAGGTATAAGCTCTTCCAGGGCCTCAGGATAGGTTACTATGAAAACCTGGTCATCGGCCTTAGCTTCAAGGATTTTGCCGATAGCGGCAGTTCTCTGGACGCCCAGGGACGACTTGTAATTACTCCTCTCTATGTTTTTTCCGGATATTGGCAGGAAGAAAACACAGTCTCCTTCAGTGAGGTTATAGAGGTCTGCGCTGCAATACTCAGCAGACTCCATAGTAGGAAGGACTATGAGGTTGGTATTATTGCGTGCGGCGTTTGACAGAACTGCCCATCTTGCAGAAAGAAAAAGCCCGGAGCAGTAGATTTCCTTACTCTTCAGGAGTTTTTCACTTAGTGCGGACGTAGATTGTTTACTTATTAACATCTGCCCCTTTTTACCTGTTGAAAAGTTGTTGATAACCCTGTTCATAACGTGTTGATAATGGAAGTCACCCGCCGGTGAACTTCTTTTAAACAATCTTTCAACAAGCTATCAAATAGTTTTCAACAGTTTAAATTTACTGTAAATAATTGATTTATAAATAGTTTTATATAGTTATCAACTTATCCACAGTTTCATTAAAAACATCAGTTATAAAAAAATAAAAACTATATTTGTATTTGAATTGAACCCTCAGGAGCAATGAGTGAATTTGACCCGCACAGTACAATCGACCACAAAGATAGTGAATTTGACGGAATTATAAGGCCGCAGGGGCTGAGTGATTTTACCGGCCAGAAGGAGATAGTATCCAATCTGGATATATATATAAAGGCGGCAAAACTTCGCGGTGAAGCCCTTGATCACGTGCTGTTTCATGGCCCTCCCGGCCTGGGAAAAACCACCCTTGCCCATATCATAGCAAATGAGATGGGGGTCAATATGAAGGTTACATCCGGTCCGGTTCTGGATAAGCCCGGAGACCTTGCCGGCCTTCTCACTTCCCTGGAGCAGGGAGATGTCCTTTTCATAGATGAGATTCACAGGCTTTCGCCGGAGGTGGAGGAGTATCTCTATTCGGCCATGGAAGATTATGTGATTGATATCATGATAGACAAAGGCCCAGGGGCACGCTCTGTCAGGATTTCACTCAATCCTTTCACGCTTGTGGGCGCTACTACCAGAAGCGGTCTTCTCACGGCTCCTCTCCGTGCCCGTTTTGGCATAACATGCGCCCTGGAGTATTATGATACGGCAGACCTTAAGAATATTGTCTTAAGAAGCGCGCGTATACTTTCCCTTGTAATTGATGAAGATGCTGCATATGAGATTGCTCTCCGTAGCCGTGGCACCGCACGTATTGCAAATGCTCTCCTGAGGCGTGTCCGTGACTTTGCCCAGGTCCTTGGAGACGGTCGCATCAATCTTGACATCACGCGTTTTGCACTTAATAAGCTGAAGATTGACAAGAGGGGCCTTGATGCAATCGATAACAAGATTCTCCGTACGCTCATTCAGAATTTCAAGGGAGGTCCTGTTGGAATAGGCACTCTTGCTACATCGGCCAGTGAGGATCCAGGTACCATTGAGGAGGTTTATGAGCCTTTCCTTATCAAGGAGGGATTCATTATCCGTACTCCCCGCGGCCGAGTTGCCACTGAGATGGCATATGAACACATGGGAATGACGGAATATCTCAATCAGCGCAAATACACCCCCGACGACAACACTTTGTTCTAAAAAGTGACAATTTATTCACGAAAAATGCGTATAATTGCATTCTAGAAACACAATTAATATAATTATATGGCAGATCCTAAATTAATTTCCAAGATTCCGGAAGGACCGCTCAAGGACAAATGGTCCAAGCGCAAGGCGGAAATCCGGATAGTTTCTCCCAACAACAAGAGGAAACTGGAAGTGATTGTTGTAGGTACCGGTCTTGGCGGAGCATCGGCAGCTGCATCCCTTGGTGAGATGGGCTACAACGTCAAGATTTTCTGTATCAGCGACTCCCCCAGGCGCGCTCACTCAATCGCCGCACAGGGTGGTATCAACGCCGCTAAGAACTACCAGAACGACAACGACTCCATCTATCGTCTGTTCTATGACACCATCAAGGGTGGCGACTACCGCAGCCGTGAAGCCAATGTGTATCGTCTGGCAGAGGTAAGTGCCTCCATCATTGACCAGTGCGTTGCACAGGGCGTTCCTTTTGCACGTGAATATGGCGGATACCTTGCAAACCGTTCATTCGGCGGTGTCCAGGTAAGCCGTACTTTCTATGCCAGGGGACAAACCGGTCAGCAGCTCCTCCTTGGTGCCTATGCATCCCTCAATAAGGAAATTGCAGCAGGTACCGTAAAGAGCTATCCCCGTCATGAGATGCTGGATCTTGTGATTATCAATGGTGAAGCCAAGGGTATCATTGCCCGTAACCTTGTTACCGGTGAGATTGAGCGTTTTGGTGCTCACGCAGTTGTGCTTGCTACCGGTGGTTACGGAAATACCTATTTCCTTTCCACTAACGCCATGAACTCCAATGGATCGGCCGCAATGCAGGCATACCGCAAGGGTGCTTTCTTTGCAAATCCATGCTTTGCCCAGATCCATCCCACCTGTATTCCCGTTCACGGAGACCAGCAGTGCAAGCTCACCCTCATGAGTGAGTCCCTGCGTAACGACGGCCGTATCTGGGTTCCCAAGAAGATGGAGGATGTCCTTAAGCTCCGTAAACACGAAATTAAGGCTTCCCAGATTCCTGAAGAGGACCGAGACTACTATCTTGAGCGCAGATATCCCGCCTTCGGTAACCTTGTTCCCCGTGACGTTGCATCACGTGCGGCCAAGGAGCGCTGCGACGCCGGCTTCGGCGTAAACGAGACCGGCCTTGCCGTGTTCCTTGATTTTGCCGATGCTATCAAGCGTCTTGGTCACCAGAGGGTAGAGGAGCGTTACGGTAACCTCTTCCAGATGTATGAGAAGATTACTTCCTCTTCACCTTGGGAAGAGCCCATGATGATTTATCCTGCCATCCACTACACAATGGGCGGTCTCTGGGTAGACTACGACCTCCAGACCACCATCCCCGGCCTGTATGCAATCGGCGAAGCTAACTTCTCCGATCACGGCGGAAACCGCCTTGGTGCAAGTGCCCTTATGCAGGGCCTGGCCGATGGTTACTTCATCCTGCCTTACACTATTGGCGATTACCTTTCCCATAAGTTTGCAGAGCCTAAGACCGATATCAACGCCCCTGAATTTGATGCTGCAGAAAAGGCAGTCAAGGAGCGTATAGCAAAGCTCTTCGCAGTCAAGGGTACTGAAACCGTGGACAGCCTGCATAAGAAACTTGGCCACATTATGTGGGAGTATGTAGGTATGGCACGTAATGAGGAAGGTCTTAAGAAGGGTATTGAGGAAATTGGAAAACTCCGTGAAGAGTTCTGGAAATCAGTACGCGTACCTGGCTGCAACGAGGAATTCAACCAGGAACTGGAGAAGGCTCTCCGCCTTGTAGACTTCTTTGATATTGGTGAACTTATGGCCCGTGACGCCCTTCACAGGAAGGAATCCTGCGGCGGTCATTTCCGTGAGGAGATGCAGACCGAGGACGGCGAAACCAAGCGCGACGACGAGAACTTCATGTATGTAGGCGCCTGGGAATATAAGGGTGAAGGTAAGGAACCTGAGCTCCATAAGGAAGAACTGAGGTATGAGAACATCAAGATAGCAACCCGTAACTATAAAGACTAATCCCGAGTATGGAATATAATGTAAAAGTATGGCGTCAGAGAAACGCCAAAGCAAAAGGCCATTTCGAGACCTACCACGTTACGGATGTGGAGGAAGACGCTTCTTTCCTCGAAATGCTTGATATCCTGAACGATCAACTTATTCGCAAGGGTATAGACCCCATCGCCTTCGACCACGACTGCCGTGAAGGTATCTGCGGAGCATGCTCCCTGTACATTGACGGCCGCGCACATGGTCCCGACGATCAAGTCACTACCTGCCAGCTGTTTATGCGTCACTTCAAACCCGGCGCAACCATTACCGTAGAACCCTGGCGCAGCGGTGCTTTCCCTGTGATCAAGGACCTTGTAGTGGACCGCGGCGCATTTGACAAGATCCTCCAGGCCGGAGGTTTTGTTACCGTACGTACCGGAAGCGCGCAGGACGGCAATACCCTCCTTATCCCTCACGATGACGCAGAACTGTCTATGGACGCTGCGGCTTGCGTTGGATGTGGCGCCTGCGTTGCAACCTGTAAGAACGGCTCTGCAATGCTGTTTGTTGCAGCCCGCGTCAGTTCACTGGCTCTCCTGCCTCAGGGTAAGCCTGAAGCAGCACGCCGTGCACGCGCAATGGTTGCAAAGATGGACGAACTAGGTTTTGGTAACTGTACAAACACCCGTGCCTGTGAGATGGAGTGCCCCAAGCACGTTACCATCGACCACATTGCCCGTCTTAACAGGGAATATCTGAAGGCGCGTTTCAGCGAGTAAGGATATTATTTATAAAAAAAAACGGGATAACCTGATTAATGGTTATCCCGTTTTTTATTAAGATGGTATTTCAGATTAGAATTGAAGTGTAATAGTGCCGTCTCCGAAAGAGTAAGGTCCCCAAACAGAGTAGAAGTAGAACCATAATGAGTTATTGAGTGTATCTACTTCTCCTTCACACTGTGTAGCCATTCCGTCATACGTTCCATAAGTTCCATAGGTAAAGTCAGGACATATAACCTGGTCTGGCATAATAAGCGTATAATCCTGGGTATTAATCCAAAGCGTAAAGGTATCTCCGCCAAACCAAATATCTCCTTCTACTTTCAGACCAACGAGATCTGCTGCAGTAACACCTGATGGAATAGATGATTCTTGTGGAAGCTCTGTAATCTGTGTAACTTTACATACGTCGGAATTAGTACCATCAGACCAAGGAATGGCATCTCCTTTGAACGCATCCTTATTGAATGGAGCAAATGCAGTGTAAGCAACTCTGTATGAGAAAGGCCCATTTGGAAGTTGCCATCCGGTAAATATTGTGTTGTTAAAACCACCGAGTTCAGACCATCCGTCTACCTGTGTTCCACTGTTAAGGGTTACACAGGGAGTAAATTCAATTCTATCCCCAATTTCAATGGTAGAAACGCCAAGTTTTGAACATGCATCGGCAATATTGATAGTAGCGGTATAGGGGAATTCCTTTATACCGGTAACAACTTTTGCTGACTTTTTATTCTTTGCACCGTCTGTATAGATGGCCATAATCTGGGCTTCTTTCAGCATGGAATAGTCTCCCTGCTGCTCAGGAATAGTGAGCAGGACCTTGTAGTCTCCGTCGTTCATGTCGGTAGAGAGTGTAGTGCTTGCTCCCTGAACTTTCCGGATATCAATCACTACGCCGTGTTCTGTTCCCTGCAGGTCGTAGGGAAGTTTCTGCTGGCATGCGGTAAAAACTACTGATGCCAGAGCGAAAGCGATACTTATTTTGTTTGTTTTCATACGATGTAATCTTTATTAATGAACATCCCAGAATACATTCTTGTCGCTTACAATACGTCCCTCGTTTGTAATGTTGGGATTAAGTGTAATTTCCCCCTGAGGATAGTACATTATTCTGGGGTACTTCAGTATGCTTACAAGATTGTAAGAAGTAAGAGTAGGAGTAGCTTCAATAGTCTGGGCATACGGGCTCCAGGCCATGTTGTTTTCGTCTCCCTTGAAAAGTATGGGATAACCGGTCCTGCGGATATCGCTGTAAGACTCTATAGGATTGTAGAAATTGGCAATCCATTTCTGAGTCATGACAATTTCCATTTTTCCGGCGTCTGAAGCAGCATCATACTTAGCTTTTACGGCATCTACGAAAGTTGTGATTGCTGCATCATCAATAGCGGGTGTTGCAGCGCTGCAGGCTTTACTTGTTGTAACTACGTGCGTAAGGGATGCACGGATACCTTTTTCAAGTTCTGCCTTAGCATCACCGGTTGTTTCTCCGGCCAGGATAAGTTCGGCCAGCATAAAGGGCACCGAGTATGCCTGAAGCATCTTGTCGGGGGCTGATGCTGAACCGCTGTCAGCGTTTACTGCCTTTGCGGAACCATCGTCATATTTTCCTCCTACAGGATAGATACCCACAACTGTCATGGTCGATTCCTGGGTCATTGAAGTGAAGCCAGAATTAGAGCCGAACATGATTGAAATGAAGGCGCCGTCTCTATAGTCGGTCTGGTTTGCAGCATCGGATGTGGCCGTGCTCTGGTTGTAGAAGTAGTAGGGAATACGTGGGTCTTTAATGCCCTTGAAAGGATTAGTCTTCCAGTTATAGGAAGTTCCGTTAAGGCACTCGTAGAACCAGGGGCTGATAAAGACAGTCTTCTGTCCTCCGGCATACTCGTCCACATATCCCTGATTGCGCTCGTCAACAGGTGTTTTAGCAGAAGAGTGCGGGAACTGGAGATCTTCACCATCACCGATAAAGTTATTCTCGGCCAGAAGGGCTGTTAATTCCGTATTCCATCCTGTAATACTGTTTTTTACAAGACGGCTCTGAACAAGAAGCTTAAGCTTAAGGGTATTTGCTACCTTTATCCATTTCTCTACATCACCGCCGTAGAACAGGTCATTTGCACCAGGTTTGAGTTTATTCTCTGCCTCGGTGTCTGCAAAGTTCTCAAGGGCTTTGTTAATATCGGCAATAAGGGCATTATAGATATCCTCACTCTTGTCACATTTAGGAGTTTCAATTCCAGCATTTGCTTCTGAATAAGGGATATCACCCCAGAGGTCTACCATGTTCATATAAACATGTGCCCGGAGAATCCTTGCAATACCTGCATAGATTACATTTCCTTCGGCATCACCCTGGGAAATAATTGCATCACAATTCTTTATGGAATACCTATAGGCTTGAGACCAGGTATTTCCAAGTGTGGAGTAGTTGGCAACAAGGGAATAGTTGTCAATTTCACGGCTCACCGTCTGGTGAACGTAAGCTGAGAAGTTGGAATTAAGGTAATAGCCTTCTGCGAAGTTTATTCCAACCTCATATTCGGCTGCAGTAAGAACCTGTGCAAAATCAAGTGTTGTAACCGCATAAGGGTCTTTATTGATATCAAGGTTGCAAGCGCTGACCGTGATAACAGCAGCAACCGTACTCAGAATCTGGATAAATTTTCTTTTCATATCGCAAGCTGTTTTAGAAGGTTAACTTGAGATTAACGGCAAAACGGCGTACGGAAGGGGCCGACGTATAGTCAATACCCTGAACGTTAGTTTCACCATAAGAGTTCACAATAGGATCGTAGTTAGAGTACTTGGGAACATTGGGTGCCCAGAAGAAGAGGTTACGGCCCACAAGTCCGATTTCTGCACCGGAGAGCTTGATCTTTGATACCCATTTCTTAGGCAGCTGCCATGAGAGGTTGACTTCTCTCAGACGAAGAACTGTAGCATCGTAAACTGCAACTTCGTCGCAGGAGTTGATAGCATAAGTGGAATAAGTACCGTCAGAGAACCAAAGGTCTGATTCTGTAAGCTGAGTTGTATTGGGAATTGTATGACCTTCAGCATCAAGATATGGTTCAAGTGTGTCCGGATTAGCATAGATACCAGGGATGATACGTGTACCAAGACGGTCTTCAGTGTCTTTTGTTACACCACGGCCAAGAAGGTCTGTGAGGTATGAGCTAAATACGCATCCACCCTTCTGGAAATCAAACATAAAGCTGAGGCTGATTCCCTTATACTTGAAGGTATTAGTCATGGCAATCTTGTAGTCCGGGTTGGGGTCTCCAATGATGCCGGGTGTTGGATCGTTGATGTACATACCGGTAGTGGGGCTCACGAGCGGCGTACCGTCTGCGGCACGAGCAAGTTTTTCACCTTCCAGAACACCGTAGGGTTGTCCAACCATAAGTACAGGCCTGGGGCTGGAGAAGTCACCGCCGATATAGATTTTATCTACGCCATCGGCCAGTGAAAGAACCTCAGACTTATTCTTGGTGAAGATGGTGTAAATGCTCCAGTTGAAGTCCTTGGTCACTACGGGATAGAGGTCAAGGCCAGCTTCAATACCGGCGTTACGGATGGAACCGAAGTTTGTAACAAAACTACTGAAACCGGTTGAAGGAGCAGCGGTCTTGGCACCAATCTGGTTGTCGGAGACTCTGTTATAATAAGTGAAATCAAGGCCGATACGGCTTTCAAGAAGCTTGAGTTCCAGACCTGCTTCAATTTCCGAAGTGAATTCGGGTTTGAGATTCTCATCATACCTTACGGTGGGAACCTCCATCAGTGACTGTCCCATGTAAGGGCTTCCAGCAACATAGGTTCCGTTTACATAGTAGGGAGATGCGTCGTTACCAACCCTTGCCCAGCTAGCTCTTACCTTACCGTAATTGATAATATTGGCTGGAATGTTTAATGCTTCCGAGAACACAAATGAAGCTGATACAGCCGGATAGAAGAAGCTGTTGTTCTTGATGGGGAGGGTGGACGAGAAATCGTTACGCCCTGACAGATTCAGGAAAGCCCAATTCTTATAGCTAAGGGTAGCATCGGCAAAAATACCCCATTTACGTGCCATTGAGAAGCTTTCGCTTGCAGTCTGGCTCTTGGTATTATCAATAGCGTAGATGCCGGGATTCACAATCTCAGGACCTTTTGCGCCAAAGTTTTTGGCTACATCCTGCATGTAGTTATGGCCGAGTGTTGCTTTGATATTGAAGTCTTTCGCAAAATCCTTGTCGAACGAAAGGAGGAGCGTAGATTCAAGAGCACTGTCATTGAAGACGCTGTTACTGATATAACCCTTTCCGGCATAACCACGGGAGCCAAGATTGACAATATACTTTCTCTCGGAAGTATAGTCATTATATCCCAGGGTGTAATCTAAAGACAGCCAGTCAGTGAATTGATAACCAAGGTTAAAGTTGGCAACAGTACGTTTCTGGTTGGTGATAATTTTGTCGTTTTTCCATGCCCAGTACGGGTTGTTTGCCTGAGAGGAGAGCTGGAAAAGCAGGTTGCTGCCATCCAGTTTCTCATAAGGATAGTTCTGGATATCCCAGCTTCTTGGCATGATGAATGCCCTTGCAAGAGATGACAGACCGCCGAGCTCTGCGCTGGACTGATTGTAGCCGTACATGGGGCTGTTCTGGTCAGTGACAGAGTAAGCGATGTTACCGCCTACGCGCAGACGTTTGGTAACCTGCTGGTTGCCGCCAACGCTGATTGAATAACGCTTAAAATCAGATGCAGGAATATAACTGTTCTGGCTTGTGAATGAGCCGGTTACATTGAAGAATCCTTTATCATTTACACTGTTTACGTTGAGTGAGTGATCCCAGATATTACCCAGTCTGAACAGGTTTTTAACATTATTAGGATAGGCCTGATAGGGAATCTTTCCGCCAAGGTCGGGATAGAGGCTAAGGGCAAGATCCGGATATTCGGCTGCAATTGCGGCATACATATCCATGGTTGCACCAGGTGTAAAGGCCGGTCCCCAAGAGCCATTAGAACCACCACTGATAAAGTTGGAACCTTGTCCGTAGGAGTTCTGATAGACAGGGAGAGATGCTATCTGTTCAAGGGAGAATGAACCATTGTAGGTAACAGAGAAGCCTTTCTTCTGGCTGGCTTGTTTTGCACCGGATTTGGTGGTAATGAGCACTACGCCATTTGCGGCACGGGAACCATAAAGTACGGCGGCAGCTGCACCCTTAAGGACACTCATAGATTCAATGTCATTAGGATCTAGAGTTGAAATACCGGAGCCCAGAGCACCGCCAACTCCGCTTGCGCGATCGGAGGCGCCGCTTCCGTCATTACTGTAAGGTACACCATCAACCACATACAGAGGCTGGTTATTGCCAAGGAATGATGAGTTGCCTCGGATGGTGACACGCGTTGCGCCACCGGCATCTCCCGAAGGAGCGGAAACCTGAACACCGGCAATCTTTCCGTCGAGTGAACGCAGAAGGTCGGGTTCAGCCTTGCGGATGGCGTCTTCGGCCTCAACCTTTGTAACAGAATAGCCGAGGGAGCGCTCCGAGCGCTGGATACCTACAGCAGTTACAACTACCTCGTCAATGAACTGTGTGTCAGGCTCCAGCACGATCTCAATGGACGCTTTTCCACTGATTTGGAATTCCTGCGTTTTGTAACCCAGTGAACTGATGACAAGGATGTCGCCCTGATCCACATAAAGAGAGAAGTTTCCTTTCTCGTTGGTCAGTGCATAGGCGTTTGTGCTTCCTCTCACGACAACAGCTGCTCCATAAACGGGTTCTCCGTTAGAAGCATCTTTTACTGTGCCATTTACAGTTAATCCCTGAGCCCAGAGATTGACAGAAATAAGCGAAAGAATGCACGCCATGAACAGTTTTAGATTTTTCATAAGCATGAAACTTTAGTTAAACATAAATATTGATACAAAAATTACTTTCCGTACCTTAAACACTACTAAACGTCCCTTTATAGTTAGGAACTTGGCTGCAAAGAAAAGCAAACAAATTCAAAAAAACAAGAGTTAATCATTTGCTTTTTAATAGTTTAAAGTTCGGTTTTTTATATATTGTTCTTATATTTTAAAATGGTTTTTGTTTATTTTACTTACCATTTAACACAAAAATAATAAAAATAATCATAAATCCAAACACAAAAGCTTTATAAAAGTTTTTATGAATTAAAAACAAAAACTACGCTTTGCTCTCTTTAAGATACCTTGAAAGGGTATTTGGATGAACTTTCAAATCTTTAGCAACATCCCTAATTGTCTTTCCGCTTTGTAGTTTCAATTCTACTTCTGTCCTGAGTTTGTAATACTTTTCTTTCTTGGCCGATGTTCCAATCGGCCTTCCCAAATGTTGCCCTGCCGCCTTCTTGGCAGCAAGTGCCTCGCGTGTACGTTGAGATATAAGGTTACGCTCAATCTCCGCCGCAAGCGAGAACGCAAAAGCAATAATTTTAGAGTTCAAGGAATCAGAGAGTTCAAAGTTATCCTTGATGGAATATAGGCTTATGTCTTTCTGTGAACAAGTGTTAAGTATAGACATAACCATCATCATGTTTCGGCCAAGACGGGAAAGTTCAGCACAGACTATTACGTCGCCTCTCTTCATTCTCTTAATTCTTTTCCCAAGCTGACGTTTTTCCCAAATAATGGCCCCTGAGACCGTTTCCTCAATCCATTGGCTTATTACCATACCTTTGGAATCACACCATCTCTGGATTTCGTAACGCTGGCTTTCATAATTCTGTAGTTCCGTACTGACTCGAATGTAAGCGTAAACCATTGTATTATTTGATTAACTGCAACTTAACTAAAACAATCACAAATAAAGGGACATTTAGTAGTGTTTTGAGGTACGGAAAGTAATTTTTGTATCAATATTTATGTTTAACTAAAATTTTCATGCTTATGAAAAGAATCCAACTGATTCTTACGTGCCTTCTGGTGGCATTATCGGCCACACTGCAAGCACAGGGTCAGCAGGTGAAGGGTTCCATCGTTGATTCCAAGGGTGAACCTCTCGCCGGTGTCTCTGTAGTAGTTGAAGGTACAACCCTCGGCGTCATCACTGGCTCCGACGGTGAGTTTACCATCAGTGCTAAGGATGGGCAGGTGCTCAATTTCTATCTCTTCGGCATGAAGAGCCAGAAAGTGACGGTTTCCGGTCCGGTCCTCAAAGTGACTATGCAGGAAGACCTCCTTGCACTGGATGAAGCAGTGGTAACCGCCCTGGGTATCACTCGTTCTGAAAAATCACTGGGTTACGCAGCAACCACGGTGAAGAACGATGAAATTGTGGGCTATCACGCAACCAACGCAACCAACGCCCTTGCAGGTAAGGTTGCAGGTCTGCAGATTTCCTCCACAACCACAGACCCTGGCGCAGCAACCAACGTCATCATCCGTGGTTACAGTTCCATCAACGGTAACAACCAGCCTCTGTACGTGGTTGACGGCATCGTTATCGGCGGCCTTGGCAACATCGCCTCCGAGGATATCGAGAGCCTCACCGTACTGAAGGGCGCCGCTGCTACCGCACTTTACGGTTCCCGTGCTTCCAACGGTGTAATCATCATCACCACCAAGCAGGGTAAGCGCGGCGCAGACCGTCTGTTCTCAATTGAGTACAGCGGCGGCGTTGAACTCCGTCAGGTTTCCCTCCTTCCCATCTTCCAGAACGACTTCGGTCAGGGTTGGAACGGTACCCAGACTTTCATCGAGAACGGTTCCTGGGGTCCTAAGTTTGATGGTTCAACTCAGGTTTACGGTCCTATCTGGGACGGTCAGCAGCTCATTCACGAGTACAGCGCAAAACCCACCAACATCAAGGACTTCTTCGAACTTGGCTTCAATCAGAAGCACTCCATCTCCCTGAACGGTTCCACCGAGGATCAGAGGGCAACTTACTTCCTCTCTTATTCTCACGCAGGAGATGACGGTATCATCCCCGGAAAGAAGGATACTTACAACCGTAACACCATCGCTTTCCGCAGCACCTACACTCCTACGGAATGGATCAAACTCTCCAGCCAGATCAACTTTGCAAAGGCTATCACCAACAGCGTAGGTATGTTCCAGGGTACTTCCGTGATCGACGGTCTCTATGAGTTCCCCCGCGATATATCTATGGTAGACCTCCAGAACCTCCCCGGCGCTTTCAATTCACCTGAGGCTTACCTCACTCCTTACGGCATCACCAGTCCTTACTGGGCCATCGAGAACAGGTACAACGTGAATGACAGCAAGCAACTCTTCGGTAAGGTTCAGGCCGATATCAAGCCCTTCAAGTTCCTCACCTTCACCTATCGTTTCGGCTTCAACTACTCCGACTACGATTATAAGGAAGGAGAGCCTCAGATCTTCCTTGATGACTCCAAGATCTGGGACGATATGGGTTATGCTCCCTCAAAAATGAACGCCGACGGTTATGTGTATGCGCGTTACTATCGTCAGTATGAAACCAATCACGACATCCTTGCAAACTACAACCAGGATCTTGTGAACGGCCGCCTGAACATCAACGCCATCGCCGGTCTCAACATCA
Source organism: Bacteroidales bacterium (assembly GCA_016286385.1). Lineage (GTDB taxonomy): Bacteria > Bacteroidota > Bacteroidia > Bacteroidales > UBA932 > Cryptobacteroides. The sequence goes on from JAEESO010000016.1 coordinate 35,438, forward strand.
ACGAAAGGTACGCTACCCAGCTTGTTGGCAAGACCGACGTCCTTACCATCCTCACCGGCTTCTGGAACCTTTCCAACGGTGCTACCAAGACCACTATCTCCGATTCTCAGAGCAAGCGCCGTCTTATCGGCCTCTTCGGAGACGTTACCCTGGGTTGGGACGACACAATCTTCCTTGAACTCACTGCACGTAACGACTGGTCTTCAACCCTTCCTGCAGCCAATAACAACTACTTCTATCCCGGCGCTACCCTCAGCGTACTGTTCTCCAACTACATCCCCAAGAATGATATCCTTTCCTTCGGTAAGGTGAGACTGGCAGTTGGCCGCACCGGTAACGATGCAGGTGTCTACAATGTATTCCCTACATTCTCCCAGGCATCATTCCGTGGAACATACGGTGCAGATCCTATCGTAGCATTCCCTATCAACGGAATGAATGCATTCCGCAGGGGCTATCAGATTGCAAGTGATAGCCTAAGGCCCGAAATGACAACTGAGTTCGAAGCCGGTCTCAACCTTCAGTTCTTCAACGGCCGTATCGGCATTGACGCCGCTTACTACAACAGGACCACTTCAGACCAGATCTTCCCTATCAGCATTGAGCCTGCAACGGGTTACTCTTCAATGGTTTCCAACGCCGGTACCGTACGTAACAGCGGTGTTGAACTCCTCCTTGACGTAGTTCCCGTCCAGACTAAGGACTTCCGCTGGGATCTGAGTTTCAACTTCGCAAAGAACAAGAGCCTTGTGGTTGACCTTCCTGCAGAACTGGGTGAGAAATTTGAACTTGACCGCTTCTCAACTTCCGGTACTAAGGACCAGGTTTCCCTCTATGCAGAAAAAGGCAAACCCTTCGGCACTTACTGGACCTACCTTCCCACTTATGTAGAGGACGGTCCTTACAAGGGTAAACTTATTGTCGATGAAAACGGTTATCCCGTGCTTGGCGACGAACTCCAGCCTACCGGCTTCGATGCCAACTTCGACTGGACCGGCGGTCTTTCCACCAGCCTCAGTTACAAGGGTCTGTCCCTCAGCGCATCCCTTGATATCCGTAAGGGCGGTATGATGTTCTCCCGTTCCAAGAACCTTATGGAGTTCACCGGTAACGGCATCATCACCACTTACAACGACCGTAATCCTTTCGTGATTCCCAACTCTGCAATGCAAGTAAAGGATGCCGACGGCAAGGTTATCGGCTTCACCGAGAACACCGTTCCCATCTACACCAACAACAGTTCCTATCAGGATTACTTTGACAACTACGGCGCCGGCGAAGGCCGTCTGTTCTACCTCGTAGACCGCTCCTTCGTGAAACTCCGTAACGTTGCTATCACCTACTCCCTTCCCAAGAAGTGGATCGGCCCTCTTGCAGGTGTTTCCGTATCGGCCTTCGTGAACAATGCTTTCACCTGGACCGCAAAGGACAACTACTACATCGATCCCGAATCCACCAATGAGGGTACCGACACCGACGGCCTTATGGGTGAAACTTACGTGAACCCTTCCTGCCGCATCTACGGTTTCAACCTTAATGTTAAATTCTAATAGGAGGAACAGAATATGAAAAAGATTTTCACAATCATAGCTGCTGTAGCAGCCCTCTCACTTACCTCCTGCAAGGACTTCCTGGATATCAACCACAGCCCCAACGCTCCTGAAGAGGAACAGGCTACCGTTGATATGGCTCTTCCCGCCGCTGAAATGGCACTTTGCGCCCGTTACGGTGACCTCTACCGCATCATCGGCGGTTATCTGGCAGAGCACTACGCCCAGTATTTCGGTACTTCCAACTACCTTGGCTACAGCCAGTTCAATGTGGACGCCGGTAGTACCACCAATTCCTACACTGACATTACCCGTGCCGCTATCGGCAACGCAGTATTCGTTCAGAACAAGGCAAAGGACCAGGAACTCTGGGGAACCTATCTTGCAGCAACCTGCATCAAGGTGTTCGCATATCAGGCTCTTGTAGACGCCTATGGCGAGACTCCTTATTCAGAGGCCAACAAGGGCAAGGAAATCCTCAGCCCCAAGTACGACGAAGGTAAGGATGTCTATAAGGGTATCATCGAAGAACTCACCGACGCCCTTGACAAGGCAAACGGCGCAATTGCCGTTTACGGTTCAATCCCTGTGGCTACCAACCTCCTTTATAATGGTGAGGATGCCGCCAACTGGGTTAAGTTTGCAAACGCCCTCCTTCTCAAACTCTATATGCGCGAGCGTGCAGTTGAGAGCGTGGACGCAAAACTTGACGCACTTGTAGCGGAAGGCAACTTCCCCGATGCAAGCGTGGCCTGGACCTGCCTCAACAAGAACGAGAAAGGTAAAGCCAATCCTTTCTACCAGGAAGAGTTTGCTTCATACTTCGGAAGCACCCAGGTGAACTGCGGTCTTAACGTTGCCCTTTATGCAGCCCTTGACGCTTACGGTGACGCCCGTCTTGCAAAATTCTTCAGCAAGAACGGCAGCAACGCTTACTGGGGCAGCATCTCCGGTTACAATATGAGCCTGTCAGATAACTACAAGTCCGGCGCTTTCTGCCGTCCTGCAGCAAAGTACAATGACCCTGTCTATCTGATTTCCCTCAGTGAGATTGATTTCTTCCTTGCAGAGTACTATCAGAAGGTAAAGAACGATGCAGTGAATGCCAAGGCTTACTATGAGGCCGCTATCAACGATTCCTTCGCAGAAGCAGGCCTTACCGCAGCCGATGCAGCAGCAGCAATTGCAGCATATCCTTACAGCGCCGCTAACGCCGACAAATATATCGGCATCCAGAAGTGGATTGCACTCAGCGGTTACAACAGTTTCGAGGCCTGGTGCGAAATGCGCCGTCTTGGCTATCCCGCATTCGGCGGAAAGAAGGCTGAGGATATCTACAACTTCTCCACAGACGCTGTCAATACTGCCGCTCTCACCCCCGGTGAACTCTATACTCCTTATCAGGTTGAGGCTAAGATCGGTGCCAACAGCATTGTTCAGCGCTGGCCTTATCCTCAGGCATCCGTAGACTACAATACTAACTGCCCCAAGCAGAAGGAAACCAATGAAAAGGTATTCTGGGCTAAATAAAAAAGGATGTAATTATGAAAAAATACAGTATAATACTTATTGTCGCCGCCCTGTCCCTTCTTGCCGTTTCCTGTAAGAAAGAGTCGGCCGGTCAGACAAGGATTACCTACTACGCCAGCATTAACCTTACGGGCGATAACCCCTATGTTATGGCTGTTGGCGGAACCTACACAGAGCCCGGTTTCAGCGCCGAGATGAAAGGTGAGGACGTATCCAGTCAGGTTACCGTGGATGCAAGCGGTGTTGACGCTTCCACCCCCGGTGCTTACAAGGTGAACTATCTTATAGTAAATGCCGATGGTTTCCCCGCAACTGCTACAAGAGACGTTGTGGTTATCAACCCCGGTAACATAAACACCGTTTACGAGGGCCGTGCCCATAACGCAAGTTATTCAAGGGATTACTCAGGCGCAATCATCGTAGTTGAAGACGCCGGCGGCGGAAAATACTACGTTGAGGACCTCCTCGGCGGATACTATTTCTACGGTATCTACCCCGGATATGAACCCACCTATGACTTCCACTGGGAGGGCTACTTCTCAGTCAACGGTGACAATACCCTCAAGTTTGAAGGCACCGAGGACGACTGGTACTTCTATGATCCCGCAGACGAAGCCGCTTTTGTTGGAACTTATGATCCTGCAACAGGCGTTCTTGACTGGAACTTCGGCTTCTGCTTCGTAACACTCACTCCTTTCACTTTAAATTAAAGTAAGAGCTATGAAAAAGGTATTATTCATTATTGCAGCAGCCATTGTGGCTTTTGCCATATCTTGCCAGAAAGACCCTATCGGCAAAACCGATGCGGCAGCTCTTGCCGGACAGTGGTACGTTATTTATAACTGCGTAGACGCCAGTGGTGAAATTATCCCCGGCTTTGAGGATTTCAACGAGGGTTATTCCCTTGCCCTGACTTTCTCCGTCGCTTCCAATGCCAAAGACTCTATCTGGGTTTCAGATACCGAGAATAGCAATCTTCTGGGTTACCAGGTTAAGGTTCCTTGCAATCTAAGCGCCCTTACATTCGGTTCAGAGACTGAAGAGCCCAACCGTCACCCCGACAGTCGTGGTATCGGTGCTGGTTATATCACTGACAAGGCTGTTGTTTCCAAGGGTAAGATCCTCCTTGGCGCCGCAAAGACGCCCAGCGGAATGCCCGCAGACTCAATCTTCTTTGAGGTAAAACTTTCTGACGACGCCCTTGCAGCCGCTTATGGCTATGACCACTATCAGGTTGTAGGCTTCCGTTACACCGGATTTGCCGCAGACGAGTAGTCTACCATAGGAAGTTATTGAAAGGATATCTTCCCGCATGAATCTCCGCAACTATCTTATAAAGGTCGTTGCGGAGTTTTTCTATGCCTATCTTCTCCTTGGCCGATATGAAGATGCAGGGGGTCTTTTCCTCCGCTATCCAGCTGTGCTTAAGTTCTTCAAGAGTGCGGTTTGCGGGTTGTTTGGGCTCAAGCGAGAATTCATCGTAGGGCTCGTAGGTGTAGGCGTCCACCTTGTTGAATACCACGTAGCAGGGCTTGTTTGAGGCGCCTATATCCTGGAGTGTCTTTTCCACAACCTCCATCTGCTCTTCAAAATCCGGGTGGGAGATGTCTACAACGTGCACAAGGACATCGGCCTCCCTAACCTCGTCAAGGGTGCTCTTGAAAGCCTCCACAAGCTGGGTGGGGAGCTTACGGATAAAGCCGACGGTGTCGCTGAGAAGGAACGGTACGTTCTCAATCACTACCTTCCTTACGGTGGTATCCAGGGTGGCAAAGAGTTTGTTCTCTGCAAACACGTCAGATTTGGCCAGTAAATTCATCAAAGTGCTTTTCCCTACATTGGTATACCCCACCAGGGCCAAACGCACCAGAGAGCCTCTGTTGCCCCTTTGCGTGGCCATCTGCCTGTCCACTTTCTTGAGGTCTTCCTTGAGCTTGGAAATACGCTGCTTTACAATTCGGCGGTCAATCTCTATCTGGGTTTCACCCATACCGCCGCGGGTGCCCATACCACCCCTCTGGCGCTCAAGGTGGGTCCACATACCGGCAAGGCGGGGGAGCATATAGTTGTAGTGGGCCAGTTCCACCTGCATCTTGGCGTAGGAGGTCTTGGCCCTCTGGGCAAATATCTCAAGGATAAGGCTGGTACGGTCTATGACATCGGAGCAGGCTATTATCTTTTCAATATTTCGCTGCTGCATGCCGGTGAGTTCATCGTCAAAGATAACATACTCTATCTCGTTATCCAGGCAGTACTGCTTAATCTCCTCCAGTTTTCCGGGGCCGATATAAGTTGCCTTGTCCGGCCTGTCAAGCCTCTGGGTGAACATCTTATCACCTATTGCGCCGGCAGTTTCGGCCAGAAACTGGAGTTCGTCCAGATACTCCTTCACTTTACGTTCGCCGCCCTTTTCCAGGATTACTCCAACGAATACGGCCTTATTTGTCTTGAATTCACTCATAGGGCGCAAAGTTAATCAAAATACTGCATTGTGCGCAGCATTTCGAATATCATGTCAAGGTACAGGCTTGAAGTGTGGTCCCAGCGGAAGCCAAGGCGGTGGAGAACTTGCATGGTGAAGGTTGTGGAAGACTTTGTCTCCACGCCCTCCTTCTCTGCTGCAGACTGCTCATAAGCCACCAGCGGAGCCATGATCCTTGCCTTTACGGGGTCTGCGTTGGCCTTTTTCATAAGCTTTTGGAAGGCAGGCATTTCCACATATTCAAGAGGCCTTCCGTCTATTATCCTCAGGCGTGAGAGGATGTCCTCCATAGGGATGAGGTGGTCATTGGAAACGTTGAAGACGCAGTTCTCAAGGGGCGTTCCGGCAAGGAGCACCATGGCGCGAGCGGCCTCGTCGATAGGAGTGAACTCCAGGCTCTCTTCAAGGAGCCCGTAGGGGCAGGCGCCAAGCATCTTGAAGGCCTTTAATCGGCCCATAGAGGCGTTGGCGTTCATATTCACCTGGAATTCTCCGTCCTGGGCGCGGGGGCTCAGGTTGCCGGCGCGGAGGATCTTCGCCTTCAGCATCCCTTCCACCATATGCTCCAGGATATGGCGCTCGGCAAGGAACTTTGAATGGACGTACTGGTTGTCTGTGAGCTGCCCGAAAAAGAGCGTCTGCTCCGTGAGCGTAGCTGGAACCTTTCCGGGAGTGAGGCCGCCAACGCTTTCCGTAGAAACGTGCACCAGATAAGCTCCACGCCGTTCACAGAAGGCCACAAGGTTCTTTACGCCGCCATAGTTTATGTCCTCGATGTCCGTTCCCTTGGAGAAGTGCTTGACGTTTGCCGCGCAGTTGAAGACCATATCGATATCCTTCAGGGCGTCAAGGCTTTCCGGCTTTGTTATATCGCCTTCCACGGCCTGTATACGGGTGCCAAGGAGTTTACGGTAATCCTTCTCAAAGTAGTAGACAAGCATTTCCCTGAGGCGCCGCTGGGGCGTGATTTCTCCCTTTGAACGAAGGAGACACCAGATGGTGGTATCAGGGCCGGTGCTTTCAATAAGTTCCTTCAAGACGTGCACGCCAAGGAATCCGGTTGCGCCTGTAAGGAGGATATTCTTGCCAAGGGTAATGCGTTTCCCGGCAGCAAAGGACTCAAGGCTGTTTTTCTTCAGGAGGGCGTCTATGGCGGAATAATCGTATTCCGTAATGTTGCTATCCTCTCCTGATGGAGCCTCATCTCCGCCAAGGAATTTAGCAAGGGCACGGGCCGATGGATGTGAGAATACATCTGAATAGGCAAAGCGGAGGCCCTTCTTTTCCGCGTTCACCATAACGTTTGTGACCATGAGGGAGCTTCCGCCAAGGTCGAAGAAAGAGTCCGTTGCTCCCACTTTCTCTACTCCAAGGACATCGGCAAAAATGGAGCAAAGGGTCTTTTCCGTCTCTCCAACCGGGGCAACGTAGTCGTCCATAGCGCTGGGGGTTGCCGGTGGCAGGGCCTTGCGGTCCACCTTCTGGTTTACGTTGAGCGGAATCTTGTCAAGCTGCATCCATGAAGCTGGGACCATGTACGGAGGTTTGCGCTCACGGATGTAACCCGCCGCGGCCTTGGTGTCAAAGTTTCCATCGGCCACCACATATGCCGCCAGGAACTTGCCGCCGGAAGGGGCGTCAAACGCCTGTACGGTGACGTCCTTCACGCCCGGGATTTCCCGGATTACAGCCTCCACTTCCTTAAGTTCTATGCGGAAGCCGCGGATCTTTACCTGACCGTCACGGCGGCCCACGAATTCAATGTTTCCATCCGGCCTGTAACGCACAATGTCGCCGGAGCGGTACAGCCTTACACCTGGCTGGAAGGGGTTTTCTATGAAGCTCTGGGCCGTCTTTTCAGGGTTATTAAGGTAGCCCCGGCCAACTCCGGCGCCGCCTATGAGCAGTTCTCCTGCTGCGCCAACGGGGAGGCGCCGCATCTGAGGATCGGCCACATAAAGCTGGACATTACTTAGCGGATGGCCGATAGGAATGTTGTCCTCCTTTTCCTTCACGTGGAAGATGGTGGAGAAGATGGTGCACTCCGTGGGGCCGTAGCCGTTGTAGAAAGCGTATGAGGGCGGCGGCATTGAAACCAGTTTTTCTCCGCCTACGGAAAGGTGCCTCAGGGACTTGTTTTCAGGGAAGTTCCTGGCGTACATGACGCCCACCTGGGTGGTCATAAAACTATGCGTGACGCCGTTTTCCGTGATGAAACGGTCAAGGGCGGAAAGGTCATGGCGGACAGCCTCCGGAATAATGCAAACGCATGCTCCGCAGGTGAGGGCGGGGTACTGGTCCATCATGTTTGCATCAAACCCGTAACTTGCAAAGGCCGCAACGCGGTCTCCGGCCTTGAGGCCGAAGTACTTATTGTACCAGGCGCAGAAGTTCACAAGGTTGCGGTGTTCCAGCATGACGCCCTTGGGCGTACCCGTGGACCCGGATGTGTAAAGAAGGATGTAGAGGCTCTCCGGCTTAGGGAGATTGCCGGTCGGGGCCGGCAATGACGACCCTTCCGTCATGCCCGGCAACGACCGGGCATCTTCCAGTTCCTCAGTTGTAAGCACCGGCCCCTTGTAGTCGCCTACAAGAGGGAGAAGCTCTTTATCGGCAATAAGAAGTTTTGCCGCGGAGTCCTTTATCATGAAGTTGAGGCGCTCCGGCGGGTAGGAAGGATCCAGCGGCTGATACGCGCAGCCGGCCTTCATTGCGGCAAGGGAAGCCTTTGTCATCCAGGTGTTTCGGCCTATGAGGACGGAAACCACATCCTCCTCTTTAATGCCGAATCCAAGGATTTTTCCGGCCAGGGAATCCGTTATCCGGTCAAGCTCCCCGTAACTGATGGTTTTACCTTCAAAAAGTACCGCAGGGGCATCCGGAGTGGCCTTTGCCTGTTTGCGGAAAAGGGTAACCACGGTCTCCTGAAGGTCTACTTCCTGAGTGTAGTCATTGAAGCTGTCAAGCTCTTCAAGGCGGTCTCCATCCACAAACGGAATTTCCGTTACGGGGTAGTCCTTCAGAAGTCCGCGGCAAACAGTCTCAAGGGAATCGGCAAAACTTTGCACAATGGGCTCGGAGTACAGGGAGTCGTCGTAGGCAAGCGCCAGTTCCGGGGCATCCTCCGTGCCTTCGATGAATATGCTCATGGGGAATTTTGGCGTGTCCTGAGTTATGAGTTCATCCTCAAGAGCCTTACCGTTGACGCTGTATTTTTCCAGCAGTCCCACCTGGTATGCCAGCATCACCGCGGGATGAAAATCGTAGGCCGATGCAATCCTTGCGAAGGGATAGTTCTGATATGAAAGGGTGGCCGAAAAACCGGCGTCTGTCTCTTTGAGGAAGTCATCGGCCCTCTGGGTGCCGATCTCTCCCACCAGCGGCATTGTGTTTACAAACATGCCGAAAGTGTCCGATGCACGCATATCCGTGCGGCCGTTGGCAACGGTGCAGAGGAATACTTTCTTCTGCCCGGAGAAGGCGCTTACGGTAAGGAATGAGGCCGATAGAAAATAACTTGCGGGGGATATGCCAAGGGCGTGGCAGCGGGCAAGGACGTCTGCCCCAACCTTCTTCCGGAGCCATTTTTCGTGGCCCACCTCCCCTTCTTCCGGCTTCTTGTCAGGGATAAGGCCGGTTTCCTCTTCCTTCCCCTCCATACGGGCGGCAAAGTAGGCCTCGGCCTCCTTGAATTCCTGGCTGTCCTGGTAGGATTTCTGATCAGAGGCGTACTGGAAGTAGGTGTAGGACTCTTTTTCAGGCTTACGGCCTTCAAGGGCGGCGGCAAGCTCTGCAAGGAAGACGTCGTAGGACCTGCCGTCAAACACCAGGTGATGGAAGTCTCCCATAAGGCGCAGTTTGCCGGGAGTCTGTACTATATTGAGCCTGTAGAGTGGACCCTTTGAGAGGTCGAAGGGCTGCATAAAGTTCTCTTTGAGCTTCAGGAACTCTTTCTCTTCCTTAAGTTTTGTATAGGGGATGTCTTCCGGAGCAGCCCCGGGAGCAATCAGAACCTTTCCGTCACGCTGAGTAAAGCGGCCCGCGAGTACCGGGTGGGCCTTGAGGATGTCAAGCAGCGCCGCCTTCAGTTCAATTGCGCCCACATCATCTGGGAGGGTGAGGATAAATGGCAGGTTGTAGGCCGTTGAGGAAGGGTTTTTGACGCAGTCAAGGTACAGGCCCATCTGCTGGAACGTGAGTTCCTGCGGCTCGTCCTGGGCCTGCGCGCCCTTATCATCGGCCACTTTTGGCTTCATCAGGACCTTCAGGACTTCGTTCTCAATGCTCTGGAGGCTGGCTGTTTTGGCAAAACTGTCCATATTGGGCTCTATGCCGTATTTCTTGTACAGTTCCGTGGCAAGCCTGAGGGCGCTGAGGGACGACAGGCCGCTGTAATACAGGGGCTCTGTAAGGCCGAAGCCGCCTATTCCAACCGTATCCTTTACGAGAGCGGCAAGTTCCTCCTCCAGGACATTCAGAGGAGCCACGTGGCCTTCGGCCTTGCGTTCCTGTGGCTCCGGCTTTGGCAGGGCCTTCACGTCCACCTTCTGGTTTACGTTGAGGGGGATGGCCTCTATCTGCATGGTGACGGCCGGGACCATATACGGGGGCTTTTTATCGGCAATGAAGGAATCAAGTTCCCGAATGTCAATTTCTTTATCGCTTACTATGTATGCCGCAAGGAATTTTCCTCCGCCTGCCCCGGGCTCGTCAAAGGCCTGGACCGTTACGTCCTTAATGCCCGGGAATTCCCTTATCACGGCCTCCACTTCCTTGAGTTCAATGCGGAAGCCGCGGATTTTCACCTGGCCGTCACGGCGGCCAAGATATTCTATCTTTCCATCGGCCCGCTGGCGGACTATGTCTCCTGTGCGGTAAATGCGGGCAAATTCAGGCTCTTTCTCGAAGGGGTTGGGGATGAATACCTCGGCGGTCTTATCCGGCCGGTTGAGGTATCCAAGTCCCACCTGCCAGCCGGCAACCCACAGCTCTCCGCTTTCTCCCTGGGGGACCTGCCGCCCCTCCTTATCTACAATATAGGTGTGTACGCCCTCCAGGGGAAGGCCGATGGGGATGTTGTCCTCTTGCACTTTCACTTCCTCGTCCACCACGTAACACATGCATTCCGTAGGACCGTAGCAGTTGAAAAGCCTGTAATGCGGAAGCGGGAAACTTGACATCTTTTCTCCTCCGGTGTATAGAACCTTCAGGCCCTTGCAGTCAGGGTAATTGATGGCAAACTGAGTGGCCACCTGGGTGGTCATGAAGCAGTGTGTGATGCCGTTTTCCTCATAGTAGGAGTGGAGGGCATGAAGGTCAAGGCGTATGCGGTCCGGAATGACGTACAGGGTTCCGCCGGAGATAATTGTGGTGTATAGGTCTGCCGCAAAGGCGTCAAAGCCAAAACTGGCGTAGCCGGTCATGCGGGTTTTCTGGTCAAAGCCCATATTGTCCCTGTGGTGGGAGCAGAAGGCATAGACGTTCCTGTGGGTAAGCATACAGCCCTTAGGCGTACCGGTGGTGCCGCTGGTGTAAAGAAGGATAAAGAGGTCATCGGCCGATGGCTCGGAAACCGGTTTTCCGGGGTGCAGCTTTTCAATATCGGTCGTCTTTACAACGGGTACGTCCGTGTCCTTGAGGATGGGTAGAAGGGATTCGTCGGCGATGAGCATGGCGGCGCCCGCGTCCTTCATCATAAACTGCAGGCGCTCAGGCGGATACGATGGATCCAGGGGAAGATAGGCGCAGCCGGCCTTCAGAACACCCACAGGGGCCGTGAGCATATGCAGGCCACGGCCTATCATTATTCCCACAACGCTTTTCTGGGGGACTTTTGACTCAATATATGCAGCCAGGTTGTCGGATAGGCGATTGGCCTCTTCGTATGTCAGGCTGGCGTTTTCATATACAATTGCTACGTGTTCCGGGGTGTTTTTGACGTGCTTTTGAAAGTCCTGAAGGATGGTGTTAGTGGGGGCCGAATTCATCGTTAGAGTGTTTGGTATTTACAAATTTAGAATTTTCGTTTGAAATATGTAACTTTACACCATGAAAAAACCGTCCGGAAAGTGGATTTTCATAGTGTGCATTGCTGTTGTCGCTGCCGTTTTGGTGGAGATTGTTTCAGTTTTGCATTATAGGCGCACTATTGATATGGTGGAAGAGGAGGTTCACGAGGATCTGTCAGAAGAAATATCGGCCCCTATCCGGCAAATGCATCAGGAGCATCTTCTGATGGCTCTTCTTGGCATTGGCGTGCTTGCCGTGATGCTTTACCATTATGCCCGCAGTGAGGCAAAACTCCGCGAGGCCTCCCAGGAGCAGGCGCGCATAAACGGAGAACTTTCCGCCGCGCGCAGCATCCAGAAGGAAATGCTTCCCAAGGCATTCCAGGACAATATCTTTGGCCTTCTGGAACCCGCACGTGAGGTGGGAGGAGACCTATTTGACTTTTATCGTCGTGACGGAAAGCTCTTTTTCTGTGTTGGTGATGTAAGCGGGAAAGGTGTTCCATCGGCAATGCTCATGTCTGTTATCCATTCCCTTTTCAGGGTTGTTTCTGAAAAAGAGGAAAGCCCCTCGCGTATCTTGACAGTGCTCAATACTCAGGCGTGCAGGGATAACGACACAAATATGTTTGTGACCTTCTTTGTAGGGTGCCTGGATCTCTATACGGGAAAGTTCCGCTACAGTAACGCCGGTCACGACAAACCTTTCCTTCTTTCCGGAAACGTTTCTGTACTGCCGTCCAAGGCCAATCTTCCTCTGGGCGTTTTTCCCGACACCGTTTATGAGGAAGAGTTCATAGAGCTCACTCCGGGATCGTCCATATTCCTTTATACTGACGGCCTAACGGAGGCAAAGAATACACAGAGAAAACCCTTTGGCAAGTCACGCCTGGAGGATGCTCTCTGGCAGTCCTTTGACAATTCTCTTTCGCCGGAACAGACCGTTCTTTCGCTTCGAGAATCGGCCCATGAATTCATTGGCGGAGCCCCCCAGAGCGACGACCTAACGATGCTCCTTATCCACTATCCCAAGATGACTCTTTTCAAAGAGAGTCTGGTCCTTAAGAATAAGGTTGAGGAGCTTTCTAAGCTTAGCGATTTCCTGAAGGGTATCTGCGCCAAACTTCAGCTTGAAGGTAAGCTTGGGCTAAGTATCAGGCTTGCGGTAGAGGAGATGGTTGTAAACGTTGTGAGCTATGCCTATCCTTCTCCCAAGGAAGGGACGGTGTCCATTTATGCCGATAGCGACTTTAAGGAGCTGCGCTTCACCATAGTTGACAAAGGTATTCCCTTTGACCCAACCGCTGTTGTTCCTCAAAGCATCACCTTAAGCGCCGAGGAACGCTCTATAGGAGGCCTTGGTATTCTCCTTTCCCGTGAGATAATGGACTCTGTGTCCTATTGCCGAAAGACAGAATTCAACGTGTTAACCCTAACAAAATCCATAGTATGAAAATAGATGTTCAGCAGTCAGAAAACCAGATTCTGGCTATCCTTGAAGGCGAACTTGATACCGCAGCGGCGGCCGAAGCCGAGGTTTCGCTCCAGCCCCTTCTTGACAGTAGGGGTAAGGATGTTGTCATTGACTGCACCAAGCTGGAGTATATTGCATCCAGCGGCCTGCGTCTTTTGCTAGGTATTCTTAAGAAAGCAAAGAGCGTAGGGTCCAGGGTTGTCCTTAAGAATGTCAATGAGGTTGTCAAGGATGTTCTGGAACTAACCGGTTTTATATCAATATTTGAGTTTGAGTAATGGTTACCTATTTCAATGAAGATATTGTTTTTCCCTTTAAGGAAAAGCGCCTTACTTCCCGCTGGCTCAAGTTTGTTGCAGGCAGCGAAGCCAAGAAGCTGGGTGATGTTGCTATTATATTTTGTTCCGATAATTATATTCTGGATGTCAATATTAAATATCTGGGACACGATTATTATACAGATATCATTACTTTTGATTACTGTGAGGGTGACCGCCTTTCCGGAGATTTGTTCATTTCTATAGATTCCGTCCGGGAGAACGCTTCTTTTTACGGTGTGGATTTCCCTACTGAACTAAACCGTGTAATAGTCCACGGACTTCTTCACCTTATTGGATATGACGACCACTCTGAGGAAGATATTGCCATGATGAGAGCCAAGGAGAATTATTATCTTGGTCTCCGTGATAAAGTATGAATAACCGTTTTGACATTATAGTTGTAGGTGGAGGTCACTCTGGCTGCGAGGCCGCAATGGCTGCCGCCAATATGGGATCTTCCGTCCTTCTTCTTACACCTGATCTGAGCGGGCTTGCCAAGATGAGTTGCAATCCGGCAGTTGGTGGAATCGCCAAGGGACAGATTGTCCGGGAGGTTGATGCGCTTGGCGGATACTCCGGACTTGTCACTGACGCCGCCACTCTCCAGTTTCGGATGCTCAATCGCTCTAAAGGTCCGGCAATGTGGAGTCCGCGTGCCCAGTGCGATAAACAGAAGTTTTCTGCAACCTGGTTAAATTTTCTCTTAAGTAATTGTAAATTAAGGATTTACGCTGATTTTGCGGAAAATTTTCTCTTTGAGAATCAAAAAATTGCTGGAGTCCGTACAATTACAGGCGCAGAATTTTACTCTCAAGCGGTTATTTTGACTGCCGGCACCTTCCTTAACGGAAAGATGTTCGTCGGTCAGCATTCTTTTGAGGGGGGGCGTATAGGAGAGAAAGCTGCCTATGGAATTTCCGATCAGCTTGCGGCTTTTGGAATTCCTACTGCCCGGATGAAAACCGGCACACCTCCAAGGATTGATGTCCGGTCTCTTGATCTTGATAAGTTGCTCCGCCAGAAAGGAGATGAATCTCCGGAGCGCTTCTCTTTCCTTGACGTTCCTTCAGCTGTCCAGTCCGGAGGTGTCCAGATGGACTGCTTCCTTCTCCATACCAATGAGACAGTACATGAGATTCTGAAATCCGGTTTTGACAAGTCTCCGCTTTTTACCGGAATGATTCATGGCAAAGGTCCCCGTTACTGTCCGTCCATTGAAGATAAGTTAAGGACGTTTGCCGATAAGGATTCCCACCAACTGTTCCTTGAGCCGGAAGGAGTGAACTCCCCTGAATATTACCTCCAAGGTTTTTCTTCTTCGCTCCCGCTGGAAGTTCAGTTAGATGCAATGAGGCACATTGAAGGTCTTGAGAATGCTGTGGTGTTTAAGCCTGCATATGCAGTTGAATACGACTATTTCGACCCCCAATACCTTCATCATAGTCTGCGTTCAAAAATTGTAGAAAACCTCTTTTTGGCAGGTCAGGTTAATGGAACAACTGGATATGAGGAGGCTGCATGTCAGGGTCTAATGGCCGGTGTTAATGCCCATCTTTACCTCCAGGAAAGGGAGCCTTTTGTTCTCTCCAGAGACCAGGCTTATATAGGTGTTCTGATAGACGATTTGATCAATAAAGGTGTAGACGAGCCCTATCGTATGTTTACCTCAAGAGCAGAGTACAGGATACTCCTGAGGCAGGATAATGCCGATTTCCGGCTAACTGCTTTGTCTCATTCTCTTGGTCTGGCTCCTGAAGATAGGTATGCTCTTATGATGAGAAAACAGGAAGATGTTGAGGCTCTTTCTTCCGCTGTTTCCAGAGTCAAACTACGTTCAGAAGTTGCAAATCCGGTCCTTGAGTCTTTAGGTTCTACGCCGCTTTCAGAGTCTAAAAGATTAGAGGATATCGTCTCCAGACCAGAGGTTTCTCTCTCAGATTTTATTCAATTTGTTCCACGTGGAACTTATTCGGAAGATGTTGTGGCGGCCGTAGAAATTGGAATCAAGTACTCAGGTTATATTGAAAGAGAGAAGGCTCAAGCCGATAAAAACCGCCGCCTGGAGTATATTAGAATACCTTCAGACTTTGATTTTGAGTCCCTTCAGGGGCTTTCAATTGAGTGTCGCCAGAAGCTGAAAAGATATAAGCCTGAGACAATCGCTCAGGCTTCAAGAATCTCCGGGGTGTCCCCTTCTGATATATCAGTTTTGTTGGTCTACTTTGGAAGGTAATCTTTGTTCCACGTGGAACGCTATAGCCGCTGAAGGGCGGCTTTTATTATGTCTTCTACGCGAGCGGAAGGATTGTCTTTTAGGATAGAAGGCATAACCTTGGCGATGTTTGCCTTGGAGAATCCAAGCATTGTAAGAGCCGTGGTGGCCTCTTCAACAAGTGCAGAATTGCCGGCTTTGAACAGTACGGTTTCGGCCTGCCCTTCTCCTTTTACAACCTTGTCTTTGAGTTCCAAAACAAGCCTCTGGGCGCTCTTGAGACCTATTCCTTTAACGCTCTTGATCTTGTTCACGTCCTCCGAAAGTATGGCCTGGCGAATCTCCTCTGAGGTGAGCGTAGAGAGCATCATCCTGGCCGACGCAACACCTATTCCGGAGACACCTATGAGCAGGCGGAAGAGTTCTCTTTCGTCTTTGGTGGCAAACCCATAAAACAGTTCTTCATCCTCCCTGATATAGTGATGGATGTATGCTACGGCCTGTGTTTTGGTCTGAAATGCCTCATATGTCTGGAGCGAAATGAGGATACTGTAACCTATTCCCGCGTTCTCCAGAATGAGCTCTGTGGGCGTAAGCTCAATGATTTGTCCTTTAATATAGTCTATCATATCGCAAATTTATGTAAATTTGTAGGATTTTACAATATCATTATGACGCTCAAAAACATCAGAGACCAGTTCCCTGCCCTGGACCAGAAAGTCTATGGCAAGCCGCTGGTGTATCTGGACAATGCTGCAACTGCGCAGCGTCCGGATACTGTTGTTGAGCTGCAGAAGAAGCTGTCCCAAAGCGCCAACGCCAATATACACCGTGCTGTTCATAAACTGGCCTCTGATGCTACTGAGGCTTACGAAAATACACGCGAATATGTACGCGAATATCTCAATGCGCAGTATTCTTCAGAGGTAGTTTTTACTTCTGGAGCAACAGCTTCAATCAACCTTGTCGCTCATAGTTTTGGGGAGGCTTTTGTGAGGGCCGGTGATGAGATCATTGTTTCTGTTGCAGAGCACCATTCCAACATTGTTCCCTGGCAGCTGCTTTGTCAGAGAAAGGGAGCCGTCCTTAAAGTCCTTGACATTGAGAAAAATGGCGTGCTCTCCCCCGACTCTTTGGAAAAACTCATTTCTGAGCGCACTAAAATTGTGGCTATCTGTCACATTTCCAATGTGTTAGGCCTTGTAAACCCCGTGCGGGAATTAGTTGCAGTTTGCCACAAACATGGCGTTCCTGTGCTTGTTGACGGCGCCCAGGGTATTGTTCATTCAAAGGTAGACGTCCAGGAGCTTGGCTTCGACTTTTATGCCTTCTCCGGTCACAAGGTCTATGCCTCTACCGGAACCGGTGTGCTCTACGGAAAGAAGGATCTTCTTGATGCCATCCCTCCTTTTATGGGTGGTGGTGAAATGATAAAGTCGGTTAGTTTTAAGAGTACTACTTTTGCCGATACTCCCACTAAGTTTGAGGCTGGTACTCAGAACTTTAACTCTGTCCCTACCCTTGTTCCGGCCCTGGAGTTCGCTGGGTCTATGGAGACGGACCCCGCCATAACGGAGTTCGTTTACAGGAAACTAACTGAGGATGAGAGAATTACGCTCTATGGGACTGGTCTTGAAGACAAGATTCCTTTATTCTCTTTCGCCGTCAAAGGAGCTCACCACGAGGACATTGCCCTTATCATGGACAAGATGGGAATAGCCCTCCGATCCGGTCAGATGTGCGCTGAGCCCCTGATGGACAGATTAGGCGTTACAGGCCTTCTGAGGGCATCTTTTGCCCCGTATAATACCATGGAAGAGGCCAAGTTTTTTATAGAGTGCCTGGACAAGGCAATTAATATGCTGGTATGACACTGGAAGAAAAGAAACAGCAGGTGATAGAGGACTTCTCAATGTATGAGGAGTGGCTGGATAAATATGAGTATCTGATAGAGCTTGGAAAGGCCCTGGATCCATTTCCAGAGGCCGAAAAGACAGAGGACAGACTTATTAAAGGATGCCAGTCCAGGGTATGGCTTTCAAGCGAAATCAAGGACGGAAAACTCTATTTTAAGGCCGATAGCGATGCTATTATCACCAAGGGTATTATATCCCTTCTGATAGACGTTTATTCGGGCCATACGCCTGCGGAAATAGCTGCGGATGACTTTGGCTTTGTGGCAGAAATCGGCCTTAAGGACAACCTATCCCCTACAAGGGCTAACGGCCTGGTGTCTATGATTGATAGAATTAAGGAGATTGCCGGTCAGGCCGGCAATGACGGTGAATAAAGGCAATGACGGTAGATAAAACGGAGAATAAGGACATACTTAAGGCGGAGGATGTACAGGAGCTTCAGCCCCTTTATGCGGCCGTAATAGCCGCAATTAAAGAGGTTTACGACCCTGAAATCCCGGTGAATATATATGATCTGGGGCTTATATATGAACTGACCATAAACAAGGCCCGGGAGGTCTCTATCCTTATGACATTCACCGCCCCCAACTGCCCCATGGCCGATCAAGTGCTTCATGAGGTTCAGGAGGGCGTGGAAGCCGTTCCTGGAGTGCAGAAATGCACAATTGACCTCACTTTTGAGCCCGCATGGGACCGCAGCATGCTATCAGACGAAGCCCGCGTTGAACTGGGCCTTGACTATGAAGAAGACGATTATGGTAAATTATATGGAGAGAGTTAACGTATATCTTGGACTTGGGTCCAATCTTGGGGAGCGTGAGCTTAACCTCCTGAAGGCTGTAAACCTTCTGGATGAGGCTTTCGGCACCCATCCGGAGCGCATTTCCCGTATTGTTGAAACCCCTTCCTGGGGCTTTGATGGCCCGGCTTTCCTTAACTTCTGCGTCCTTTACAGGCTGCCCCGCACGGGCAACCCCGAGGACCATGCCATGGAAATCCTGCACAAGGTGAAGGAGGTGGAGGAAAAGCTTGGCAGGGACCTCTCAGAGCCGCTTTTTGATGCCGATGGAAACCGTGTTTACCATAACAGGATAATAGATATTGACATACTCTGCTACGGCGCGTTCACAATCAAGAACAAGGATTTAGTTGTTCCACACCCGCTTATAGCAGAACGTGATTTTGCAAAAAAACCGCTTCTGGAGATATCCAAACCGGAAATCCGTGAAGCCTTCCCTGAAATTTTTGAATAGCATTAATAAATATGACACAGGACGAACTTTTCAAGGTGCTTGTAGCCCATTGCAAGGAGTACGGATTCATTTTCCCCTCCTCCGAGATTTACGACGGACTGGCCGCTGTATATGACTATGGCCAGATGGGCGTACAGCTCAAAAACAACATCAAGAACTACTGGTGGGAGGCAATGACCCGCCTCAATGAGAACATCGTGGGCATTGACAGCGCCATCTTCATGCACCCCCGCATCTGGGAGGCATCCGGCCACGTAGGTGCCTTCAATGACCCTCTCATTGATAATAAGGACTCCAAAAAGCGCTATAGGGCCGATGTCCTCATAGAGGATTACCTTGGTAAGATTGAGGAGAAGATAGAGAAGGAAGTGGCCAAGGGCCGCAAGAAATTCGGGGACTCTTTCAACGAGGAACAGT